>JAVKCM010000044.1:0-21692 GCA_040222735.1 Fuerstiella sp.
GCAGCAGACTGACCGGTTCCCATCCGGTCAGCCAGGCATTGACCAGCAGCGGTATCGCCAGACAGATGCAGATGTCAAAGATGTTCGACCCGAAGGCATTGGAAACGGCGCCGGAATCATCTCCGCGTCGGGCTGCGGCAATGGCCAGAAACGTGTCCGGCACCGATGAGGCGGCCGCCGCCAGAATGACGGCCACGAAAAAGGCCGGCACGTCCAGCAGACGTGCGGTCTGCAGCGTTGCTTCCACCAGAAAATAACAGGCCACGGCGGCAATCAGTGTGGACACGGTCACGATCAGAATGGTGGTGGCCATGTTCAGCGGAATCTGAATGTAGCCAAAGAACACGCCTGCCGAATCCGTTTCTTCCTCAGAAACCGTCCCGGACGCCTGCAGCGATTCCTGAGCATTGACGACCAGCGCCGGTGAAACACGCAGCCGCTGCTCCTTCATCGCCGCAATCACTTCCCGCACCCGCGTTTCAGGACCATGAGCGGTCAGGTAGTCGTTGACGGCGTCCTGCTTGCGCCGGAACTGCACGGCGTCAAAATACAGCTGGCCGATGTAGACCGCGTAGACGGCCAGCAGACAGACGCCCATCCACCACATCATCTGATGCTGGAACAGGAACATGATCAGCAGAATCTCGCAGCTCAGAAACCACACACCGTCGCGGGCAATCACCTCATCATCAATGTCAATCGTCGGACGCTCAGGACGTGAAAACGAAATCACCAGCGCGCAGAATGCCGGAATCAGAATCATGTTGTAAACCGCGCTGCCGGCACAGGTGGCGATGGTCGATCCGAACCCTTCCGCTCCGGCCTTCACAATTGCTTCCTGAGTGGCGGCTCCGCTGGTCCCGTCGGCGGCCGCAGAAACGGCAACCACCACAAAAAAGATGCCGCTGAACAGTTCTGGCATCGAACTGGCAACCGCATCCAGCGTCGCCCCGCGGACCGAACCCGGCAGGCGGAACCGCTGACCGACCCACTGCGCCGCGTCGGCAAACGGGTCGCAGACCTGCCAGATCACAACGGAAATCAGGGCCACCTGAGCGAAAGTAAACGGCAGACTCCAGACGCCTCCCGGAGCACCGCGATCCAGTATGCCCAGCGTCAGCCACGCGACGGCAATGAACAGCGAAGCCAGAAGACTGAACAGGCCACTGCCTTCGTGCTGTTCAGAAGATCCATCGGGGCGGCTTTCTGCTGACATCTTATCCATATCTGAACAGAGAAACGGTTCCGGAATGCCTGCAGACGTTAGTTCACGACCGCAAATGAAGCAAAAGAAGTGGCCACGGAATCTCTGATTCCCTCTCAAACCTCAGCCCCGGGAAACACTGATCACAGGGGTCGATCAAGGGCGTGCTGACTGAGTCGTGGACCTGCGTGACGTCGGCTGCCATACTGGGTCGCGGCGTCCCCGAGATCGTCTGCCGACCCGCTGCGGCGACCGGGGCAGCCCGACGTCACCGTCTGAATTCACGTGTCATGCAGAACCTTTCGACATGAATCTTCCCGCCCAGTGGCCCGCTCTGGTCGCGGCTTCGCGAACAGCCCGCCAGCTCGCCTACGCTCCGTATTCCAGATATCAGGTCGGTGCAGCAGCGCTGGGCAGCGATGGTACCATCTTTACCGGCTGCAACGTGGAAAACGCGTCCTACGGGCTGACGATCTGCGCCGAACGCGTGGCTGTCTGCACGGCTGTGGCCGCCGGCCAGCAGGCCTTGAAGGCAGTCTGTATCTCACTAAGCGGCGTGCCCGTCCCCTGCGGTGCCTGTCGCCAGTTTCTGTTCGAATTCAATCCGGACATGGCAATTCTGCTGGACAATCTGCAGGGCGAACCGGAACAGCCGCCGGAATGTATTCTTCTGTCTGACCTGCTGCCGCGCGGCTTTCGCCTTGCGAAAACAGACCGCCCCGGATCACTCGGCTGATTCAGCCGTTTCGCCCTGTTCACGCAGACAGGCCACGCAGAATTCCAGCACACATCGTACGGCCTGACGCTGTCGGCGATGCCTTCGCTCAAGTCCGGCGTCGGTCACCGAATCAGAATGGACGACCTCGGCAGGCACCTGTTCATCCAGCTGCAACCGGCATGACATCACGGATATTGACTTGTCCCGCCGCAGAGCCACCGATGTCCAGGCAACGCCGTCCAGTTCTTCAGGAGCCTCCGGGCCAAGGTGTCCGGTCACACTGGCTGCAATGGTGGCGTGAGGTGTTTTTTTCAGCACGCCGATCGCCATCTGTTCACTGACCACCTGGCTGACGGGGCCGGGGTCTTTCAGAGCTGCCTCATCAACATTCAGCCAGCACGCTTTTGTCGACAGCTGATACACTACGGCTGAACCGGCCAGCCATTCAGAGATTCCGGGAATCCGACCGAGCGTGGCAGCAATCAGACCCGCCGTACAGCTTTCGGCAAATACGATACAATGCCCGCCCCGCCGCAACTCACGGTGCAGTACGGCGGCGGAATCTTCAGTCGTATCGGCAGTTTGCGGACTCACGTGATGTCTGACTCTGAATCGGAACAGATTCATCCATTGCTGCTTCCCGGGCCGGAAGCCCCGGTGGTTGTGTATCATGGCAGCAGCCCGCCAGAAGTGACAACCGCCCTGACCGATGTTGGCATATTTTCCGGATCGTTCAATCCGCTGCATCAGGGGCACCAAAAGCTGTGTCGGACGGCTGCCCGCCAGCTGGGCTGCCAGATCGCGTATGAGATTTCCGTGACCAATGTTGAGAAGGCCGCACTGAACGCCAACGACGTCCGCCGCCGCCTCAGGCAGTTTAAGGATCAGACGGAAGAACGGGTTGTTCTGACAGACGCCCCGCGTTTCGCGCAGAAGGCGGAACTGTTTCCCGGCTGCTGTTTCGTGGTCGGATTCGACACGGCAGTCCGCATCGTTGATGCTCGTTTTTACAACGACGACCCGTCGCTGGTGAAACACTGTCTGCAGCGGTTTCGCGACTGCGGCATCAGTTTCCTTGTCGGCGGCCGCGTTGATCTTAGCGGTCGGTTCTGCGATGTTGACGCCCTGCCGGTTTCAGGTCCGTTCCGGTCGCTGTTTATCGGACTGACTGAATGCCAGTTCCGCGAGGACATCAGTTCAACGCAGCTGCGGCACGCCTCTGATGACGGCCGTTCGGAGCCCTGAAACGGCTCACTGCCCACCCTGCGGGATCGCTTGCATCCGACCCGGGAATGCCTGAAGATCCGGCCTCCGAGGAAATTCTGCCGTTGATCGTTTTGCTCTTTCGGATCAACCGAAGAAAACGTCGGAAATCATCGGCCGGTCACCGGCCCCAGCGGGTGCCCCGGCACAAAGGATTCCCGGCGAAGCAGTTCCCGAGGCGAAGGGTGCCTGACACAAAGGGTGCCCGATATTTCTTTCTGTTCATTGTCAGGCGAGCATCTTAATGGCCGACGAACGTCCGAACATCATCTTCATCATCACCGACCAGCAGCGTTTTGACACAATCCGGGAACTCGGCTTCGACTACATGGAAACGCCGCATCTGGATCGACTGGTCCGGGAAGGAACGACGTTTACCAACTGCCATATTTCTGCACCCAGCTGTGCTCCTTCCAGAGCCAGTCTGTTCACCGGCTATTATCCGCACACGACCGGCATTCTGAAGAATGCCGATCCGTGGAATCACGGCTGGATCGAATCGCTGGCAGAAAGCGGGTATCGCTGCATCAACATCGGCAAGATGCACACCTACCCCTATCACACGCCGATGGGATTCCACGAACGTTACGTCGTGGAAAACAAGGACCGCTACATGGAAGAGCGGTACTACTACGACGAATGGGACAAAGCGCTGCATGCCCGCGGCCTGGTGAAACAGCAGCGAGAACTTTATCGCCGGCGAAAGGACTACAGGGACAGTCTGGGCGCGTTTCTGTGGGAACTGCCGGCAGACATGCAATCAGACAACTTCGTCGGCAACATGGCGACATGGTGGATTGATTCGAAGCCGAAGACAGAACAGCCGCTGTTTCTGCAGATCGGGTTTCCGGGTCCTCATCCGCCCTATGACCCGACTCCCGAGGAAGCGGAAAAATATCTACACAAGGACCTGCCGTTGATGGAGGTCACCGAAGAAGAAAAGGAAGGACAGCCACGCGCCTTCAAAGTGCTGCGTCAGCACAATTTCGACATCGACCACGACAGCGTGGTGCACAAGGACAATCCGACTCAGGAAGAACGTCACCGCCAGCGAGCCTTCTATCTGGCCAATGTGACGATGATCGACACCAAGGTGGGTGAAATCCTGAACTCATTGGAACAGAAGGGCTATCTGGACAACGCGGTCGTGATTTTCACCAGCGACCACGGCGACTGCCTGACCGATCACGGGCACAGCCAGAAGTGGACCATGTACGACATCATCACGAAGATGCCGCTGATCGTATGGAGCCCCGGTCGCTTCGAGGCCAACAAACGAGTGGACGGACTGTGTCAGCAGATGGATATCGGTCCTGCGATCCTGGAACTGGCCGGTCTGAAGGTTCCCGAAACCATGGAGGCAAAATCGCTGCTGCCGGCACTGGAAGGGCAGAACTGGGAGCCGCGGGAATATGTCTATGCCGAACACGGCAAGGATCATATTCTGGACGGCACCGACTTTGTCACCATGGTCCGCAACAACGAATGGAAACTGGTCCATTTCATCGATGAAGACGAAGGACAGCTGTTTGATCTGGTGAATGATCCGGACGAGGTCCGCAATCTCTGGAACAGCGAAGAACACGCCGGACAAAAGCAGGCTCTGCTGGCGGAACTGCGAGAATGGCGGATTCGCAGTCTGGTGCATACGGCCCCGTGGGCCGGCAGCTTTCGGTAGATTAAGATCGGCTCAGCAGGTGATTCCTGCCCGGATGCTCACATGAAGCTTTTTCACACAGACCTGTTTGTTCTGCCGCTGCCGGTCGGACACCGGTTTCCGATGCAGCGTTACCGGCTGCTGCGGGAACGGCTGGAACAATCCGGTCTGTTTGCCGACGAGGAACTGAGTGTTCCGCCCGCGGCGACGGATGATCAGCTGCGGCTGGTGCACACCGAAGACTGGGTCCGCCGCGTCAGTTCCGGCGACCTGACCAGGGACGAACTGCGACGCATCGGCTTTCCGTGGAGTCAGCAGATGGCGGAACGCAGCCGTCGGTCCACCGGAGCCACCATCACCGCAGCTCGGTGTGCTCTTGAGGACCGGGTCGCCGCCAATCTGGCCGGCGGTACGCACCATGCGTTTGCAGACCGCGGAGCAGGGTACTGTGTGTTCAACGATGTGGCCGTCGCGGTGCGCACACTCCAGCGTGAGACCCGGATCGAGCAGGCGCTGATCATTGATGCCGATGTTCATCAGGGAGACGGAACGGCCGCGATCTTCAGCAATGACCCGCAGGTCCGGACTTTTTCTCTGCATGCGAAAAAGGCCTTCCCGGCGCGGAAGCAGCAAAGCGATCTGGACATTGAACTGCCCCCCGGCAGTACCGATGAAGAATATCTGGCGAAGCTGACGCAGGGGCTCGACTGGGCGTCTGTGCAGCCGCCGCCGGACATCGTCTTCTATCTGGCCGGGGCTGACCCGTTCGAACTGGACACGCTGGGCGGACTTGCCGTCACCAAACGGGGACTGCGGCAGCGCGACCTTCTGGTCTTTCAGTTTTGTGTCGACCACGCTCTGCCGCTGGTGATCACTCTGGCCGGTGGCTACGCCCCCGACATCCGCGATATCGTGGATATTCAGTTTCACACGATTGTGCTGGCGAAACAGATGCTGTCAGAATGCGTGTCCGGTGCCGGTCGCGGCGAGACAATTTTCTGAATCTGAGTCCTGTCGAACGATCCGGTATGCCCGCGCTGATCGAACTGAACAACCTGACGAAAGACTACGGCCACTTTCGAGCACTGAACGACGTCAACCTGTCGATCGGTGAGGGTGTGACGGGGCTGCTGGGACCGAACGGAGCCGGCAAGAGCACTCTGATCAAGGTGTTGCTGGGGCTGGTCCGGACCACGTCCGGCACGGGCTTCGTCCTGGGCCACGACATCACCAAAGAATCAGGCAGCATCCGCGCCAAGGTCGGCTATATGCCGGAAGATGACTGCTACATGCATGGCCTGTCGGGCATTGAATGTGTGCAGGTGGCAGGCCGTCTGTCGTGCCTGCCCGGAACCGAAGCACTGCGGCGCGGGCACGAAATTCTGGATTTCTGCGGCATGGGCCAGGAACGGTACCGCAACGTCGAAACCTTCTCGACCGGAATGCGACAGAAGCTGCGTTTTGCGATGGCCGTCATTCACGACCCCGAACTGCTGATTCTGGACGAACCCACCTCCGGACTTGACCCGGAAGAACGCGAATCCATGCTGAACCGCATTCAGGTGCTGGCCACCAGGTTCGGCAAGACCGTTATCCTGTGCACTCATATTCTGCCCGACGTCCGCCTGGTCTGCGATTATGTCGCCATCCTTGCAGCCGGACAGGTTCGACTCAATGCCCGCCTTTCGGATGTCCTGAAGTCTCCCAATCCGGCCGTGACCGTGCAGGTGAGCGATGGCACGGAAAAGCTGGCGTCCGCCGTCAGACGACTCGGTCATCACTGCACCGAGATCAACGGCAACCAGCTGGTCGTCGCAGGCGACGAATCAGATATTACACCGGCCATCTGGATGGCCGCGGATGAAACAGACACAGCCATACAGAATCTCACGCCATCCCAGTCGTCACTGGAAGAAGTCTTTCTGAAGGCAGTCCGGGAGAAACGAAATGCCGATTCATAATCTCGGCTACCGCACGTGGGACGGACAACGCGAGTCCGGCCGCAGTCGCTGGTCCGTCATCGCCGGAATCGGTATCCGCCGAGCGTGGCAAAGCAAGTGGCTTCGTCGCATTGCCTTTGTCGTGTGGGGGCCGCCGCTGGCGTACGGCATTCTGATCTTCATCTTCGAACAGGTGCTGACCAACAATTCAAACCCCATGAATCCGCGGATCGTCGCGGACGTGATCCAGCTTCTGCTGCCAGCCGAGACCGTTCCTGTCATGACGACGGCACTCAGGAATCTGGATTCCGTCACCGGCCAGGAACTGCTGACCGTGATCCGGCCGGTGTTCTGGAAATCGGTGCTGCTGCAGCTGCAGCGGTCCCAGTCCATCGGCCTGGTGATCGTCGTGGGTCTGATTGCGCCGCCACTGATTTCTCAGGATGTGCGTTCGCGCGCCTTTCTGCTGTACTTTTCCCGACCACTGACTCAGCTTCAGTACCTTGCCGGCAAGTTCGCCACCGTGGCCGCCTTTCTGCTGCTCACCTGCACACTGCCGCAGCTGTTGCTGTATCTGTTCGCCGTCCTTCTGTCGCCGGATATTTCCGTCGTGGCCTATACCTGGGACCTGCCGCTCCGTGCCATCGCCGCGTCCGCCACCATGATCATTCCCACCACCATGCTGGCGCTGATGCTGTCTTCGCTGACAACGGAAACACGCTTCGCCACCTTTGGCTGGTTCACCATCTGGATCTTCGGGCTGGCCGCCTATTCCGTCATGCGCAGTCAGGGCGGAGATGCGTCCGAACTGGTGCTGCGACTGTCGTTTCTGTTTCTGCTGTTCAGTGACCTGTCGTCCTGGCTGCTTGATATTCCCACGCTCGGAACGCACGTGGAAACGCAGTTCAGCTTTGCCCTCGGGCTGACGGTAATCTCCGCCGCCGTGATCCTGCGACGCGTCTCGGCACCGCTGCGCGCGTGATCAGCGGGACCAGCGTGACGGATCCTGCCACGCATGGGCGTCCTGACGCAGAAGCAGAACTGCCGAAAGCCCTGACAGCTTCTTGATTTAATGGAAACCCAAACCGGTTGTGGTCGGGTCTCCCGGTTGTGGTCGGGTCTCCCGGTTGTGATCGGGTCTCCCGGTTGTGGTCGGGTCTCCCGACCCGACCACGAGATCGACCGAAAGTCTGCCGCTGCGTATCACGCCAATGTGTGGGGTGGTCGAGGGGACCGCCCCAACAACGAAAGACCGCGGCCGACCCGCCGGGGCTGCACCGGAAATACGGAATGCAGGCGGCACGTGCGGACGGACGTCGCTTGCGGAATCGCGGGGTCGTGTACAGAATCCGTAATTCTTTTCACCTCCCGGGATGCCGCCGCCACCGCTGCGTCAGCTATGACCGGCTGCATGGTATCCCTGTTCCGTCACCTTCACCCCCGACATTGGCGGCCATGTCCGAGTGTCTGATTGAGCTGAACCAGGTCACCAAGCTGTACGGCACCGTGATCGGCGTCAACGACTTCAGCATGCAGCTGACAGCGGGCGCCTACGGTCTGCTGGGGCCCAATGGTGCCGGCAAGAGCACGTTGCTGAATCTGCTGATCGGACAGCTGGTGCCCACGCGAGGCACGGTTCGCGTGATGGGGCAGAACCCGCGCAATAATTCGCAGCTGATGAAACGCATCGGATTCTGCCCCGGCTTTGAAGGACTGTACTCGACGACGACCGGGCTGGACTGGGTCTCTTTGCTGCTCCAGCTGCAGGGCGTGGCCAGGCGTGCCGCCCGTGAACGAGCGGCCAGCTGCCTGTCGCTGGTGGGAATGGCTCAGGACATGAATCGCCCCATCGCCACGTATTCCCGAGGTATGAGACAGCGAACCAAGCTGGCTCAGGCGATTGCACACGAACCGAACCTGCTGATTCTGGATGAACCGTTCAGCGGACTGGACCCGGTCGGTCGGGCCGAAATGACAGACGTTCTGCGAGACTGGATCGGACTGGGCAACAGCCTGATCATTGCCAGCCATGTTCTGCACGAAATTGAGGCGCTGACAGATTCGTTTCTGCTGATCTGCGGCGGCCGGCTGCTGGCCTCCGGAACCGCGACTGAGGTCCATGAACTTCTGTTCGACACGCCCTCAGAAATCGAAATCGACTGTGAGCAGGCCTACGAACTGGCGGGCACGCTGATGCAGCGAAAGCTGGCCACTTCCGTCGCCATCAGTCACAGACCCCACGGGATCGATCGCATCCGACTCAGAACGCTGCACGCGGGAACCCTTTGTGCCGAGCTGCCCGGGCTGGTGGCCGCCAACCAGGTGACCGTGACCCGCCTGCGGTCTGCCGACGGTTCGCTGCAGGCTCTGTTCAATTCGCTGCTGAAGATTCACCGGGGTGAATCATGAACAGTCTGATAGCCGTCTGCCGTTTCGAACTGCGTCGCGTCCTGACACCGGGCCGCGCCGTCTGGTGGGCACTGGTGGTGGCCTTTCCGGTCGTCATCACGCTTCTGATGAGACAGTACGTGAAGCCACCGCCTCAGGTCACGCAGCAGGATATCGATACGGTCTACACGATTGCGCTGTATTTTCTGGCCCCGTCGGTGGCCTGCATGCTGGGGGCCCTGCTGATGGCGGCACCTGCCGTGGCTTCCGAACTGGAACAGCACAGCTGGGTCTATATCGCGACACGCCCCAACGGACTGTTTCATCTGATTCTGGGTAAATTTCTGGTCGCCGTTCTCTGGTCGGGCTCGGCCACAATCACCGGAATTGTTCTGTCGCTGCCGTTTTCGCGCATCGCTTCCTTCGGCGAAGCCGGCATCGCACTGCTGGGCCTGGCGGTTCTGTCGGCGTTCAGCTACTCGGCTCTTTACATGATGATCGGCACCGTGTTTCCTCAGCGAGCGATGGTCTTCTGTGTCGCCTACACAGGAGCTGTCGAACTGTTCATGGGCTTCTTTCCCGCCGTCATCAACCGCCTGACCATTCAGTATCGCCTGCGGTCACTGCTGTTTCACTGGACCACTCAGAGCAGGGAATTCGAGGATTCCGGACTGCTGAAATTTGTTGCCTCAACCGAAGGTGCCGCACTGCAGCTGTTGTGGCTGGCATCGTTTACGGCTGTGTTTCTGAGTCTGGCACTGGTCACCGTGCAGGTGCGAGAATTCACCACCGCCATTGAAAGTGACGTCTGAATCGGCGCTGCCTGGCTTGGCTTCAGGCATTGTTCCGGAAGTCACCGACCTCCGGACGTGCTCAGATCGACCACCACTCCGGCTCAGCACGAGCGACTGGAAAATCGTTCGGCCTGAGCCATGATGTCCAGGCCGACCACATCGCTCCACGCCGTCATCAGCCTGCGGAAGATTTCACCCGGCTGCCCCGTGCCGATGCGTGACGCATCGACGCTGACCACGGGAAGCAGACACGGTGAGGTGCTGGTCAGAAAGACTTCGTCCGCAGTCCGCACCTCGTCCGGACTTAGATCCCGATGTGTCAGGCTGATACCAGCCGCCTGAGCCAGTTCCTTTACAGTGCCGACACTGACACTGGGCAGAACTTTTTCCGGCAGCGGTGCCAACAGGCCCTCATCCGCCCGATAGATCAGCACTCCCGCCGTGGACGCTTCCGACAGAAAGCCCTGCTGGTCGAGCAACAGCGCCCGGGCATTTGGATTCTTCTGCTGCACTTCCCGATCTGCCAGATAATAATGCATCCTGCTGCGGCACTTCAGTTCTGTCGGCCAGCAGCTGTCCGGCACCTGACGAACGGACGCTGTCATCAGCTGTTCGCCACCGTGATATTTGGCCGACCACCGGTGAAACGGCACGGGCGTTGTATACATTCCCACCGTCGGTCCGCTGTCGGCCATGCATGACATGGGACCATGCGGACCTGGCGTTACAAACAGTGTCAGCCCCAGATCATCACCCGGCTGAAGCAGACTGTGATTATGAGACGCCATGGCCACGGCCTGTGACTGCAGCCCTGTCAGATCCAGTTCATCGATACCAATGATCTGCAGCGATCTCTGCAGGCGCTGCATGTGCTCATCCAGCCGAAACAGCTGGCCCCCAAAGGTCCGCAGCTGCTCAGCAACGGTCACTCCCTGGACAAAACCAACGTCGCGTACGCTGATGGTCAGTTCTTCGTCACAGATCAGATTACCGTTCCAGTAAGCAAGCTGTTGCATAAAGATCGCCTGATAATTCCTGACAGATTTAAAGTTCGGGGCGTGGCATTCAACGGCACGGGCACCGGGCTACCGGTATCGCTTCAGATGTCATCCGTGAGATCTTTTTGGAAGCCCGCAGTTGCAGAAATCGCCACGTTTTCCGGCCGACTTCACCACAAAACGATTCACAACGTCTGACCAGCGGGCACAGGAACCGCCTGCAGTAATCGACGGACCAGATCGTCCACCGTCACACCTTCGGCTTCTGCATTGAAAGTCGGGACGATGCGATGTCGCAGCACCGGAAACGCCAGCGCTTCCACATCATCCCGAGTAACGTGGTACCGCCCGTGCAGCAGCGCCCGTGCCTTGGATGCCAGGACCAGCTGCTGGCAGGCTCGAGGTCCCGGGCCCCAGTCAATCAGCTCCCGCACCCACGGCGCGGCCGATTCGTCATCAGGCCGCGCTGAGCGCACCAGATCCAGCACAAACCCCTTGACGTGTTCGGGCAGCGGAACCAGACGTACGGTCTCCTGACATTCAATGATCTGCGCTCCGGAAACGACCGGCTGCAGTTCTGCAGAACGAGTCGAAGTTGTCCGGTCGATAATCTCAGCCTCCTGGTCGCGGCTCGGATAATCCACAATGACATTGAACAAAAAACGGTCCCGCTGAGCTTCAGGCAGGGGATAGGTGCCTTCCTGTTCAATCGGATTCTGAGTGGCCAGCACGAAGAATGGTTCGTCCAGCCGGTAGGTCGTGCCACCGACGGTCACTTCGTGTTCCTGCATGGCTTCCAGCAGAGCCGCCTGAGTCTTCGGTGGAGTCCGGTTGATTTCGTCGGCCAGCAGCATCTGAGTGAAAATCGGCCCCCGGTCGAACACCAGGTCGCGATGTCCCGTCTGCCGGTTCTCCTGAATAATGTCCGTCCCGGTGATGTCCGCTGGCATCAGGTCCGGTGTGAACTGAATCCGGTGAAACGAAAGATTCATGGTCTGAGCCAGCGATCGCACCATCAGCGTCTTGGCCAGTCCGGGCACACCTTCCAGCAGACAGTGCCCGCGCGCCAGTATCGCAATCAGAAGCTGTTCAATGACATCGTCCTGACCAACCACGATCCGTCCAACCTGTTCGCGGATCCGGTCGCAGGCTTCCACCAGCGCGGCAGCTCGCTGCTGATCTTGAAATTCCGGCGTCTCACTCTCACTCATTACTCAACCGCTTCATCAGGATGCCTCGGAAACTACAGACAAGAGTCCGGCCACGACAATTCGACCCGAAGCGACCTCAAGCGACAACCGATCGGAACAAAAAAGCCATGAATGGAAGAACGCTGCGTTCTTTCACGCCGCCCTCAACCAGCCTCAGCTGCAATTCACCGGCTCATCGCGCACGGATCCGGTGCTGCCATCCCGTAGCTGGGGCTTCCAGCCGCACCACGACCGTGACAGCGGCCGGAACTAGAACCCCGCAGAAACTGCGGCTGGAAGCCCCAGTTACGTTCAGCAACCCTCGGTTTGTGACTGTCCCTTTTCGCACCGCCCTCAACCAGCCTCAGCTGCAATTCACCGGCTCATCGCCGCGCGGATTCGGTGCTGCCATCCCGTAGCTGGGGCTTCCAGCCGCAGCAAGGCGTGATAGCGAATGGGACTCGAACCCCGCAGAAACTGCGGCTGGAAGCCCCAGTTACGTTCAGGGAGGCGACGATGTGCCTGCCCCGGTCCGCAGCACCTCAATCGGCAAGCGTCAATCGGCAAGCGTCAGGCAGCAAGCGTCAGGCAGCAACTGTTAAATCGGCACCGTCAGGCAACAGGAACAGTTCTCGTTACGACCTCAGCGACCTCAGCGACCTCGGACGCTGCCGGTGGTGCCGGTGGTGCCGGTGGTGCCGAAACAGGGGCTCCGTTCAACGAATCTTTGAACTGCCGAATCACGCCAACAACAGTGCCCAGTACCTGCCGTGTCGCCGCCGGAAATGCTCCCGGAACGGCCGGCGTCAGTTGTCGCCCACAATCCTGAATCCGACACAAGGTGACGCAATGCCGGTCGTCAAGAGCGGCAACCAGGCCACCAACCGGCCCGTCCGCTCCCCGCCGGACAATGATGTAATCGCCGTCGGCAATGCCCAGCGATTGAAACGCCGTTCCCTTTACCTGAATGCAGGCCTTTTCACTGCCGACAAACATCGGATCGAATTCCACCAGTTCATCCGAGGAAACAGCCGACTGGATCGGCCTGCCGGAAACCGCCGTTCCGATCAGTGGCAGCGACAGATTCTGCTTCGCCGTATCTGCCAGACAGATCGCGCGAGACATATTGGATTCCCGGCGAATCAGTCCCTTTCTTTCAATGGCCTTCAGATGGCACATAACTCCGTTTGGAGAACGAATTTTGAAGTGCTCGCCAATCTCACGGACGGTCGGTCCATAACCGCGGTTCTGAATCTTATCCTTCAAGAATTCATAGATCTCTCGCTGTCGCGGCGTCAGTGACGCCCGTCGGTCGGAAACTGCCATTCGCTGACCCCTGTTTTTCATTGATTCTGAAGCAACTTTGAAGCGGCCGATGATCCGAAAATGCATTCGTTACAGGATGCTGTCCCGAACCCGGAACAACAAACCTGTCTGTCGTGCCGGCAGTCAACGCGCCCGTCGCAGACAATAAAATTACTGGTGTACGAAGGCTTTCAGCATGGCCCGCTGAAGACTTCATGAATCGGCAATGAGCTACTGTGCAAATGTTGACCATCCTAATCCGAATGGTGAACGAATTGACACATGGGCAGGCACTGCTGATATGACATCGAGGAGACTGAGCAAGACCCGCCAAAGAAAGTGCACATTTGTCGAGCTACCTCAAAAAGTCCGCGATTTAGCGAAGAATCAGGTATTCAACCTGCAAAAATCGCCCGCAGGGGCGGCAGACGATCTTCCAACAGTCCAACCATAACCCCGGCACGTGCTGGACAGCACATTTAAATGCCGCCAACACAATCTACCAGGCTTCGACAGCCGAGATTCCTTAGCGGGAAGGCATCCCCAGTTCACTGCGGCAACTGAGATGACCGCGCAGGGACGATACGGCACCACGGCGTACAGGTTTGCGCTAAGTGCTTTGTCGCCGACTTAGCAGGCTGAAAATTCCGTGGAATCTCACAACAAGACTCATAAACAGCCAAATGGGGAAGGCATAGGGCTGCTGCGGCAGCTGGCTGACATGGGGAAGCGTCTGAATTGCCATGGCAAGCTGGAAGCTTGCCCCACGGGAATTGCCCCCCGACTTCCGGCTGTGACTCAGCGTCAGTCTTCTGCAGGCGGTTCTTTTTCACCAGCAGCAGCGTCATTACCAGCAGCAGCGTCATCAGCGGCAGCAGCGTCTGGTGAGGTCGGCGTCTGATCTTCCGAGTCCGCCGGAGTCGCGGCTGGCGAGCCCGTGAGCGGCACCAGGATGGTCTGACGACGATACACTTCTTTTTCGATCAGGGCGTCCAGTTCGTTGTGCCTTTCCGGGGCCATCAACCGAGCGACAGCCAGCCATCGCATGGCCGAATTGATGTTGCCCAGCCTGACCAGCATCAATGCCACCTGAATACGTGGTTCTTCGTTCTGAATATCGTTGCCGATGTCTCGAATCGTCTGAACCACCGAATTCTGGAGATCCTTCAACTGACGAAGATTTTCTTCCGCTGCCACCAGCTTCTGCTGGTCGCCGGTTTTGGCGAAGACCTGAATCGCCGTTTCAAAAACTTCCAGGTCTCGGGGAAACGCTTCGGCGGCCTGAGTAATGGCTTCGGCCGCAAGTGCATATTTTTCCTCCTGCAACGCGATCAGGGCTTCGATTTTCGCGGACGGGGGCGCCATGTCGGGCGCTCGTTTGGCCTCCGTCAGCGAAACCTTCAGCATGTCAATATCACCAGTTTCCAGCTGCACTCGCATTTTCAGCAGCGGATCCTGTATCTCCGGCCCCACTTCCGGGCCGATTTTCTGCAGTTCTTCCCTGTTTTCAGTCTGAATCAGACACTGCAGGTATCCCGTCAGCACGTCCGGACTTACCGTGGCCCGGTCACCTGGTGTTTTCAGCAGCCCTGAAAAATCGGCGGCGGCTTCCTCGAATCGAAACAGCTGCATGTGCAGATTGCCGCGCATCCCGCGGGCCGCCCGATTCTCGGGGTCACCCTCAAGCACCTGATTCAGCAGATCTTCGGCGGGAAACAGAGCTCCCACGTTGACGTACAGCGCCGCCATCATGACACGACTGGCGTCTGCGTCATCGGGATCCAAAGCGACTGCTTCACGATACGTGTCCAGCGCGTCGGCGTACCGGCCAAGTTTGCCATAACACGTTCCCAGATTCTGCAGTGCTGTTTTCTTCAGACTTTCGTTTTCCTGAGCCTTCTGGAACAGTTCGATGGCCAGCGGATCGCGGTCACGAGTGGTCGCTTCAACGCCCTCCAGCAGCGCCACATGGGACGCGTAATCAGGGTGTTTTTTCAGCCGCGTCAGCGTAGCGGCAAAGGCCTCCATCTCTTTTTCCTGCAGCTGTACTGAGGCCTCTTTATAAAGGGCTTCCGGATCTTCCGGCATCAGCGAAATGACCGTGCCGAAACCAATCACCACCGTCACTACGACGATCATGATCCAAAGCCACCACGGAACGCCTCCGCGGACATGGGAATTCGGGGAAGTCTGACTCATGGTTGCCTGGACAATCCTGTGTGGGCGCAATTCTGGCAAGCGGATTTTCTGTCGACGGAATCTGGTGTCCAGTCCTCTGGCGAGCACTGGCAGAGGTCCTGGCGCGCAGATTTACCGCGAATTCCCATGCTACGTCGTCCGAGGTCGGGGTATTGGCGAAATCCCCGGATCGCACCAAAAAGGTACGAATCCGGCGTCTGAATCTGTCCGAACCGGCCTCTGTCAGAGTTTTTACGCCGAGCTTCCGACAATAGAATACAACCGAAACGGCCTTTCGAATCTTCGCTCCCAGAATCCTTATTCATGAACGATCTCTTCAGCCTTCAGGATACGGCCGCGGCCATTGCCGCTCAGATCAACGTCTCCGCCGCTCAGGTCGAAAACGCCATCCGGCTGCTGGAAGACGGAAATACGCTGCCGTTTATTGCGCGGTATCGCAAGGAAGCCACAAAGGGACTGGACGAAGTTCAGCTGCGTGCGATTCAGGACGCGCTGAATCAGGCTCATGAACTGGCGGATCGCAGGAAGACCATTCTGAAGACGATCGAAGAACAGGGACAGCTGACCCCGTCGCTGCGGCAGCAGATTCTGGACTGCCCCGATCGTCAGCGGCTGGAAGACCTGTACCTGCCCTTCAAACCCAGGCGAAAGACACGAGCGACCGTGGCTCGTGAAAAAGGTCTGCAACCGCTGGCCGATCTTCTGCTGAAGCAACGGCCGCTTCCGGAAGCACCAGACGGTCTGCTGCAGAAGTTCGTATCAGCGGAAAAAGGAGTCTCGGATCAGCAGGAAGCCCTGGCCGGCGCCTGCGACATCGTGGCCGAAGTCTGGGCAGAAGACCCCGAGCTGCGGCAGTGGATGTCAGAACGAGCGGAACGCGGACGAATCCGGTCGGTCGTCAAACGCGGCAAACAGGACGCGGCCGCCGGCTTCGAATCCTACTTCGATCACACCGAACGCATTGACCGGCTTCCTTCTCATCGTTTTCTGGCCATGAAACGCGGCCAGACAGAAGGCCTGCTGCGGCTGGTCATCGAACTGGACGATGACTACGTGCTGCCGCGTCTGGAACGACGTCTGCTGCACAACCCGGGTTTCGAGTTTGCCGCCGCGCTCAGGGATACCGTTCAGGACTGCTATAAACGGCTGCTGCAACCAGCGGCCGAATCGGTACAGATGCAGCAGCTGAAGGCAAAGGCCGACCAGGAAGCGATTGCGGTGTTCGCCCGGAACATGCGCGAACTGTTGCTGGCGGCTCCCGCCGGACCGCAGGTCACCCTCGGCATCGACCCGGGCTTTCGAACCGGCTGCAAGGTCGCCGTGGTGGATGAAACCGGTCGGTTTCTGGAACACACCACCATCTATCCGACGCCTCCGCGGCAGGATACCGCCGGAGCCGCAAGGGCGCTGCTGGAACTGATCCAACGGCACCAGGTTCGCCTGATTTCCATCGGCAACGGCACGGCGTCCCGGGAAACAGATGCGTTTGTGACGCGGCTGCTGAAGGATCATGACCTGCAGGTGACGAAAGTAGTGGTCAGCGAGGCGGGCGCCTCGGTGTACTCTGCCAGCGAACTTGCGGCTGACGAATACCCCGAACTGGATCTGACCGTTCGCGGAGCCATCAGCATTGCTCATCGCCTGCAGGACCCGCTGGCAGAACTGGTGAAGATTGATCCCAGGGCCGTGGGGGTGGGCCAGTATCAGCATGACGTCAATCAGACGCAGCTGCAGAAGGCGCTCGACCGCGAAGTCGAATCCTGCGTCAGTTCCGTGGGCGTGGACGTGAATATGGCCAGCGTGTCGCTGTTGTCTTACGTTCCCGGAATCGGCCCGGCCGTGGCCCGCAACATTGTCAGCCATCGCGACAGTCACGGTTCGTTTGTCAGCCGCAGAGATCTGCTGAAGGTCCAGAAGCTGGGAGCGAAGGCATTCGAACAGTGTGCCGGCTTTCTGCGCATTCGCGGCGGCCGCGAACCGCTGGACAATTCGGCCGTGCATCCGGAAAGTTATCCGGTGGTCGCCCGCATGGCGAAACAGCTGGGCGTGCCGGAATCGAAGCTGATCGGCAACGCCGATCTGGTCGCCCGGCTGCAGCCGGAATTGTTTCGCGACGATCACATCGGTGAATTCACGCTGCAGGATATCGTGGACGAACTGGCCCGTCCCGGGCGGGATCCGCGTGAAGAATTCCGCACTGTCGAATTTTCAGAGAACGTTCAGGAAATCAGCGACCTGTCCCCGGGCATGCAGCTGCAGGGTGTCGTCACCAATGTGACTCATTTCGGAGCCTTCGTCGACATCGGTGTGCATCAGGACGGATTGATTCATATTTCACAACTGGCCGATCATTTTGTGAAGGACCCGACTCAGGAAGTGAGCGTGGGAGACATCGTCACCGTGACCGTCATGGAAGTTGATGAACAGCGAAAACGCATCAGCCTGTCTCGCAAACAACAGGCGGCAGCCCGCTGAACCAGGCCGCGGCGAGTCCGAAAACTGCCGCTGCCGTTTTCGTCTGAATTTCTTCTGAATTCAGAGTTCCCTTCTTCCCGGACAGTGTGATGTACGACGTCATTGGTGATATTCACGGCCACGCCGACGAACTGGTCGAGCTGCTGACCACGCTCGACTACTCAGAACAGCACGGCTGTTTTCGACATGCTTCACGAAAAGCAGTCTTCTGCGGCGACTTCATCGACCGCGGACCACAGATTCCGGACGTGTTCCGGATTGTGCGGAACATGGTAGAACAGGATGCTGCGCTGGCGGTCACAGGCAATCATGAATTCAACGCACTGGCGTGGCAGACGGAAAATCCGTCCGTCCCCGGGCAGCATCTGCGCGTGCACAGCGACAGGAACCGGAAGCAGCACGAACAGACGCTGGGGCAGTTCGATGCCGGCGAACTGCAGGAAGCACTGCTCTGGTTCGGCACACTGCCGGTCGCGCTGGACCTGCAGGAACTGCGCGTTGTCCATGCGTGCTGGGATCCGGTCGCCATCAAATACATCAACAGTCAGATTCCTGGTGGATCACTGTTTGCCCCCGACTTTCTGCAGCCCGCCACAACACCGGGCGATCCTCTGTTCGACGCCGTCGAATGTGTACTGAAGGGCCCGGAACTGCCACTGCCGGACGGCGTCACCGTCACGGATAAGGAAGGGCACGTGCGGCACCGCGTCCGCATCAGATGGTTTGATTCTGCTGAGCAGCAGACATGGAAGTCCTATGCCCTGCCGCGTAAGCCGGATCTGCCGGCCGAACCCGTGCCGGCCGATGCGCCGGCCGTGCCGTATCCGTCTGATGCACCACCGGTATTTGTGGGACACTACTGGCTGCAGGGCCGCCGGCCGGCTCCGCTGCGGGCCAACGTGGCATGTCTGGATTACAGTGTGGCCAGACAGGGCATGCTGTGTGCCTATCGATTCAACGGCGAGTCACGTCTGAAGGCGGAAAGCTTCGTCACGGTACTGAGCCGCGATCTGGAAAGACTGTCATGACCGTCGTTACTGCCGCCGAGGTCATTCGTATCCGTGGAGCGCGGACGCACAATCTGCAGAACATCGACGCCGACCTGCCGCTGGGTCGGCTGATCGTGATCACAGGTGTCAGTGGCAGCGGCAAAAGTTCTCTGGCGTTTGATACGCTGTTTGCAGAAGGTCAGCGGCGCTATCTGGAAAGCGTGTCGGTGCATACCCGCAGCCTGCTGAAACAGCTGCCCCGACCTGAGGTGGATGAAGTCAGTGGACTGCCGCCGACCGTCAGCGTCGACCAGCGCGTGGGCATGGCGCCGGCTCGTAGTACGCTGGCAGTGACAACAGAAATCTATGACTACCTGCGTCTGCTGTATGCACGGGCCGGCACGGCTCACTGCACGGGCTGCGGTAAACCGGTGGAAAGCCAGTCTGTTGAACAGATCATGGATCGCATTCTGCAGTGGCCGGAACGCACCCGGCTGATGGTGCTGTCGCCGCTGGTTCGGGAACGCCGCGGTGCTCATCAGGATGTCTTCGAGCGGATCGGACGCAATGGTTTCGTCCGCGCCCGGGTCGATGGTGAGTTGCTGGACATTTCTGAGTTTCCCGAACTGGCGCCGGCAAAGAATCATTCCATCGATGCCGTCATCGACCGGATTATCCTGAAGGACGGCATTCAGCAACGGCTGCGGGAATCGATCGAACTGGCGGTTCGCGAAAGCGACGGAACCTGCATTCTTTGTCGACAGGTCGACGGGCAATGGGTGGATCAGCTGTTCAGCACCAGATTCAGCTGCGCCGACTGCGATCTGAGTTTTCCGGCTCCGGAACCGCGAACGTTCAGCTTCAACAGCGCCTGGGGCGCCTGCCCGGACTGCGAAGGTTTCGGCATCCGGGGAACGGTGGACGACACGGCGGACATCACCGTCTTTCGCCAGACCGCCTGCGACACCTGCCAGGGCTCACGACTGCAGCCGTTCGCCCGCGGCGTGACCTTTCTGGAGACGTCGATTTCTGACTTCACGTCGCTGCGCGTTGACCAGGCGCTGCAACTGACGGAAACGTGGCTGTCCCGGCTGCGAGCTGCAGTGAATCGTTCGGCCGACTCTGCAGCGCTGTCTGCTGAAGCAACGTCGTCCGATTCTTCAACGCTGTCCGCTGAGGCAACGCTTTCTGCTGAGGCAACGCTTTCTGCTGAGGCGGTGCTGGTGGCGAACCGCACTCTTCCCGATATCCGTCAGCGGCTGCAGTGCCTGCAGCAGGTGGGCATCGGATATATCACGCTGAATCGGGCCTCACGGACGCTGTCCGGAGGAGAATTTCAACGAGCTCGGCTGGCCGCCTGTCTGGGAACCGGACTGCATGGCGCATGTTTTGTGCTGGACGAACCGACCTCCGGGCTGCACCCGCGTGACACACAGCAACTGCTGCAGACGCTGACCGCCATTCGGGACGCGGGGGCCACCGTGGTGGTCGTCGAACACGACGGCGACGTGATGCAGGCGGCCGATGAGATACTCGATCTGGGTCCCGGTGCGGGAACGCAGGGCGGTCAGCTGATGTTTGCCGGCCCACCGGCAGCGGCAGCCCGGACTGATTCACCGACCGGCCGGTTTCTCCGCGGCGAGCTGCGCCCGTCCGCCGTCGTCAAAGCGTCCGCCGCCGGTGAACCTCGCAGCGCAGCCGAGGCAGGGCAGTTGTTCAGTACGGACGACGCAGAGTCGGCGCCCGCCCTGACCGTGATCCAGGCGAACCGCAACAATCTGCAGAACGTGACGGTCCGGATTCCACTGCAGGCGATGGTCTGTGTGACCGGTGTCAGCGGTTCCGGCAAGACATCACTGATCATGGAAACGCTGCTGCCGATTGCGGCCGCACACTGCCAGCGCGACGGCAACGTCGATATCGCCGCCGCCGACGTCGATTGCCGGGAGATTGAAGGGCTGGAACAGATTCAGCGAGTGATCGCGGTCGACAACAGTCCGATCGGACGTAACCGTCGTTCGTGCATCGCCACCTATGGCAGGCTGTGGAATGAAGTGCGGAAGATCTTCGCCAAAACCCGGGATGCCCGTGCCCGCGGCTTCGGCCCCGGACGTTTCAGTTTCAATTCCGGCGACGGCCGCTGTGCTGTCTGCAAGGGCACAGGAGTGATGGATGTTCGGATGGCCTTTCTGCCGGATGCCACGGTCCCGTGTTCTGAATGTGGCGGCCTGAGATTCAATCGGGCCACGCTGGCGGTCAGGTTCGCCGATCGAAATGTGGCCGAAATTCTGGCCATGCGTGTTGATGAAGCGGCCGAATTCTTTGCAGAACTGACAACCATTCGCCGACTGCTGGAAACCTTTCACAACGTCGGGCTTGGCTACCTGACACTTGGCCAGCCGGCGTCTGCCTTTTCCGGCGGTGAGTCTCAGCGAGTGAAGCTGGCCACGGAACTGGCCTCGGCCAGAACTGAGCCCACGTTGTTTATCCTGGATGAACCCACCAGCGGCCTGCATCCCGCCGACGTCGTGCACCTGAACTCACTGCTGCAGGGTCTGGTCCAGGCCGGCCA
>JAVKCM010000045.1:0-6760 GCA_040222735.1 Fuerstiella sp.
ACGGTCGGGAGACCGTCCCACAACAAAGGGAGACCGTCCCACAACAAAAGGTCTGGTTTGACGGCGGCGCAAGTGTTGCCCGCTGGATCTTGCGTGTTCGCGGGCGGGGGGAGACCTGCGGTCGGCGGGGTGGGACGGTCGGGAGACCGGCCCACAACAAAGGGAGACCGTCCCACAACAAAGCGAGGCGTTCTGGTCAGATGGCGTCGATCCAGGACCGAAAGTCGGTCCAGACCGTGTCGGAATCGGCAGCCTCGTCAGGTGCGATCGGGATTGACTGCCGGACCGTCGGTTCCTGCGCCCGGAGCCGCTCGAACAGATCCTGTTCCGGCAGCAGAAAAGAACTGCCGGGGCTGGCCAGAACGCGACGCACTTCTTCGCTCTGTTGACTGAAGGTTTGATCAGTCGCCACCGGCGCCTGGTTTAAAGCGTCGATGCGACTGCGAATCTCGGCGGCCGACAGAGAACTGCTGCCTTTGGCCTGGTCGATCTGAAAATCGGTGCCGGACAGTTTCACCAGGTGAATCAGGAATGAGTCATTGGCATCAAAGTCGCCGTCACCGTCGACATCCGCCGTCGCGGATATTCCGTCGATCAAAGCCCGAATTTCCGCAGCAGACAGATGGCTGCCGCCCTTCGAGGAATCGATCTGACTGTCCGTGCCGGACAACATGACCAGGTGGGCCAGGAAAGAATCATTGGCGTCGAATGCAGAATTGCCATCCACATCGCCGGCAGGAATATCATCGTCCGTCGTGGTGACGATGACCGACTGAGGCGGCAGGCCATCAAAAGCATCATCACTGGCCGCTGCGTCAATCGACACGGTGATGGTGGTCAGTTCGCTGCCATCGACGACGCCGTCATCCAGCCCGGAGATGGTCACGTCCTGTGCGACATTCCAGTCGGCCGGGGTGAACGTCAGCTGTGTCCGGCTGAGCACAACGTCGGGGTTCTCTGAAAGTGTGAGCACCAGAACGACGTCCGATTCCGGTTCGGTGTCCAGCGTCAGGCTGATGGAATCCACGGTGCTGGTTCCGTCTTCCGACACGACAGCGGTCGTGCTGCTCAGCGTGAATGCCGCCGTGTCGTCATCGGTGTTGGTGACGACGACGTCGTCAGGATCAATTCCCTGGTAGTCGCCTCCGGTGGCAGGCTCCAGCACAATGCCAAACGACCGGCTGCCGTCATCGATCTCATCATCAACGCCTGTCACGGTGACGGTCTGCGGCAGATGCCAGTTCTGCGGGGTGAAGCTGAGCGTATCCGTCGAGACGGTGCCTTCGGTGGTATCCGCGCTGCTGAGTCTGACAGACACGGTGTCGACAGGTTCGCTGTTCAGGACAACAGTGAACGTGGCCGTCCCCCCGGCCTCCGTGGTGTCACCGCTGATGGCCGAGACGGTGATACCGCGTTCCTCGTCGTCGATGGTCGTGACAGTGACTGTCTGGTCCGCCAGTGCTCGAAACGGAGCACTGCTCAGGCTGTCGTCAACGGAAACAGTTATCACCGTCTGCGTGTCTCCGTCATCCACGGCGTCGTCCCGACCGATGACCGTGACCACCTGTGGCTGATCCCAGTCGGCCGGTGTGAATGTCAGCGACGTTCGGTTGATTTCCGCGTCCGGGTTCTGGCCGACGCTGAGCACAAAGGTGACGTCATCAACGGGCGCCACATCCAGCACGACGCTGAATGAATCCGACCCGGCGGACTCACCGACGGATGTTCCGCCATCTGTTTCCCGAACGCTGAAGCTGGCGACTTCATCATCCGAATTCAACACGGTCAGCTGCCGGGGCGGCAGTCCATGAAAGGCCGCGTGCGACGCATCCGTGCGAACTTCAATGGTCACGATCACAGCACGGGTACCATCAACAGCAGTATCGTCGACCCCGGTCACGGTCACCTGCTGAGGCTGGTCCCAGTTGGCGGGAGTAAAGATCAGCTGGCTGGTTTCGACCGTGACTTCAGACGGCGTGCCGCTGCTGAGGGAAAGAACCACGTCTGCCAGTGGCTGGCCATCCAGTACAACCGTGAACGTGTCCTGTCCCCCTGCTTCCGTGACGGTGGTGCCTTCATCGGTCACGGCGATGGTGAATCCGAGATCATTGTCCTGCGTGGTCACACTGAACTGCTGATCGGCAACATTGTCGAACGCATTGTTTGACTGAGCATCAACCACCTTAAACGTCAGAGTCGACTGCTGGCTGCCGTCGGCCAGCTGGTCGTCCACGCCTGTGATGGTCCCTGACTGCGGCAGATTCCACTGCTCAGGTGTAAACGTCAGGAACTGGGGACTGACGGTTGCTTCTGTCAGATCGCTGCTCACTACCTGAATGACCACGTCGGAAAGAGGCTGGGCGTTCAGTCTGACTGTGAAGCCCCGCTGCGTGCCGGATTCATTCACCACCGTCGTTCCGTCCAGACTCTGCACCGTCATGCCGGCCACATCATTGTCCAGCGTCGTCACGGAAACGGACTGACTGGCCACATTTTCGAAGGCGTCATCTGACTGATCCACAAGGATCGACACGACGACGTTCGTCTGTTGGGCGCCGTCAACCGCCGGGTCGTCGACTCCGGTGACCTGAAGCGACTGCGGCTGGTTCCAGTTGTCCCGGGTGAATCGCAGTGTGCCGGGACTGACTGACACTTCGTCTGTATCCTGACTCTGCACTTCCAGCACCACGTCCAACAGCGGCTGTGAGTTCAGGACCACGGTGAATGAATCGCTGGTTCCTGTTTCGTTTACTGACGTGCTGCCGTCTGTCTGCGAGATTGTGAACCCGGGCGGAATCTTCGTGGGCATCGTCGGAGCAGACGTCAGGAACGGTTCAACGTTGACCAGCGGACGCCGATTATCATCGGGCTGGTGCAGGGTCTTCTGTTCAATGGTGACGGGATTGGTGGTGCCCCACCAGTTTCCGGTCAGATCGATCGTGGTGCCGCTGTTGCGAATGGCTTCAACCGTCCCCGACGCAAGATTCGCGTTTCTGACAACGACGTTCGAACCTGCATTCATCAGCAGTGTTGAAGACGTGTACGAACCGAGTTCGACAGTCCCGTGCGTATTATCGTTCAGCGTCAGGTTTCTGCGATGCTCGACCCAGCTGAGATCAACTTTGGCTCCGGGCTGGACGACGACGTCTGCGATGAACACGACGTCCCGGGCGAGCAGTTCGGCTGCGGAGCCGTCACCACCAACGAAAAGGTCCTGAAACGAAGAATTTTCCTGCACGGTGATGCCGTCGGGGACGATCAATGTGGCTCCGTTGCGAACGCTGACGTCACCGAACAGTCGATACTGCGAGACATTCGGGATTACTCGCCAGACTGTATCCACCGTGACGTTGCCGCTATTGATCCCGACCACGGAACCATTCTGAAAACTGTTGTCACGAATGCGGGGGACGTATTCAGGATGGACAAACAGGCTTCCCGTGACTGTGTTGCCGGTAACAATCAGCTGTGATCCTGCGCCACCATCGATCGTGACGCCGCGATTCAGTGAATTGCCGGTCAGCTGCCCGGTGGCGCTGTTACGCAGCACGACATCCACAGCAAACTGCACATTGCTGGCGAACAATGCGGCCGCCGAACCGTCATCTCCGACAAACAGATCATGAAACGAAGAATCTTCCTGCACAGCAAGCCCGTCGGCAACGGTCAGTGCCGCTCCATTCCTGACTCGTACGTCGCCAAACAGGCGAAACTGAGACACACCGGCAATGACGGGCCATGTCGTATCAACAGTGACGTCTCCCGCAGTCACGCCGACGATTGAACCCGCCGGAAAACTGTTGTCTGCTAAACGCGGAATGTAACCGGGGTGGATCTGAGGTGTCACATTGAAAGTGTTCCCGGATACGTCCAGCTGTGACGTCGCGTCCCCGCCGATCGTGACCGTCCTGTTGAATGTGTTGTTGGTCAGAACGCCGGTCGCGCTGGTCTGCAGCAGAACATCGACGCTGAAGGTCGCAGCATCCGCCGTCAGACCGGCCGCAGAACCGTCACTACCGACGAACAGGTCGTGAAAAGAAGAATCTTCCTGCACGGCAGCCCCGGTAGCTATGGTCAGCTGCGATCCGTTCTGCACTCGAACGTCGCTGAACATGCGATACTGGGCAACGCCGGTGATGACGGGCCACGCTGTGTCCACCGTTATGTCTCCTCCACCGATTCCCACAATCGATCCGGCCGGAAACGTATTGTCGGCCAGACGCGGAACATATTCCGGATGAACGACCGGCGTGACGTTGAACACGTTGTCGGTAACCAGCAGCTGGGACGACGCACCGCCATCGAGCGTCAGCCTGCGGTTGACCGTATTATTCGCCAGATTACCCGACGCGCTGGTGCGCATCACCACATCAACATTCAGAGTGGCACCGTCGGCAAACAGCCCCGCTGCCGATCCGTCGTCTCCCACAAAGATGTCGTGGAATGAACTGCCTTCCTGCACAATGACGCCCGCGCCGAACGTCAGTCGGGCGCCGTTGCGGACAAGGACATCGCCCACGATGTTGATCTGGTCATTGGGATCCGTGAACGCGGTGTCCGTGGTGATCACACCGCTCAGATCCGTGAGCAGCTGACGAAACTCGAGGGACTCAGAAATGTGAGGGATCGCCGAGAACAAGGCTGGACAGCGGTTCCGGCGATGTGTTCGAAATAAAGACGACAGTCGTACCCAAAGAGCCGGAGCGTTCACGATCTGGTTGACCTTTCCTGACAGTCCCGAGATGCAGCTGGTGGTCTCCGACCGCCGCTGGCCGGTTGGTTCGCCGTTCGCAGGATTATGGAATAACATCTCAGCCAGCAGCGCCCCACTCAACCGCTTTTTCCCAAACTTCACAGACTATATTAGTACCAGGCTTCTCTTGCCCTGAACGGGTGTTCAGTGAAGTGGCATAGTGAAGTGGCTTTGGAACAGTGGCGCCGCGAGCTGTTGTCGTGTCATCGAAAATCATGTATCGTGCAGAGCAGACGCCGCGCAAGTTAGGAATCGTGGGAAACAACCGTCAAGCACACAGTCATCGCGAAATAAAAGACTTGATAGAGCAGGTTTTCACTACTGCGGATCTGAACCGTATAGATTTGTTCAGGCACAACAGGCGCGCAGCTCTGGTTGTTGGTGTTCTATGGCACAGCAGTACTCGCGTTGTGGGGGCTAGACGGATTGGCCTTGACGCGGGGTGGAGATCTTCGGGCGGTTGTGTGGAGTGTTCTATTGCACAGTAGAGCTCGCGTTGTGGGAGGCAGCTAGACGGATTGGGCGTGACGCCGAATGGGAGACCTTCGGTCGGTTGTGTGGAAGGGTCGGGAGACCCGTCCACAACAGGAAAGACCCGTCCACAACGGGCCTCTCCCGTTGTGGGGCGGTCATTTCCGTTGTGGGGCGGTCATTTCCGTTGCGAGTAGGTCATTTCCGTTGTGGGGCGGTCTCCTGACCGCCCCACTTGTTGATGCGGAAGGGACAACTCGACGGATTGGGGGTGACGCTAGATGTGAGACCTTCGGTCTGTCGTGTGGAGGCCACGGTTTCCTCACTCTCCCTGGCAACAGATCAGCCCAGCCTTATGCCAGCTTCAGCAGCGTGTGCCGACGACGAAGCCAGCACAGCCCGAGCAGACTGCCGATGCCAAACTGGGCAAGCAGCGACGGTTCCGGCACACTCGATGCCGTCACCGCCGCAAAAATAAAGTCGGGGTCAGACGTACCGCCGCCCGAATTCAGGTTTTCAATACGGACGGTGTTGAGAAATGAACCTGGGCTCAGAATGCTGCTCAGGTCGAACACAATCTGGTTTGTATTCTCGGCGTTTGTGGTGCCGGGAATTGATGATGCTGCCAGAAACGTGGCGTCTGCAGAGCTCGCATTGATGAAGCTGCCACCGTTAAAGGAAACTCGAAAACTGGTGCCTTCGGTATCAACTCCACTGCTGCTGCTGGTGATCTCATAGATCACAAACTCGCTGCCGGCGCCCACGCCGATACCCGGGCCGGCATAATTCAACTGCAGCCAGTCCGGCCCGGAACTGCCCGTGTGCTGCAGAGTCACCTGGTCTCCGGGGTCGCTCCCATACTGCCCGGCGGCCAGTTCTCCCAGCGTGTAGTTGTCAACCCCAACCTCGTTGTCCCATACCTTTCCATCAAAAGCCACGCTCCCGCCGGTTCGGTAAGTAACCGACGCGCCAGTAAACTGACCCAGATCAAACGTCTTTGAATTGATCGACACCATGGCAGCGCCTACAGACGCTGCCATGCCCGGTAAGATACCCCCTATCACCAGTAATGTCGCAATCCTTGAAACTCGTAACGCCATGTAACTCTCCATTTCGTGTAAAAGGGTACTATCCGCCAACTTCCTGGTCCCACTCAGACCTGCAGACTAACGATTCCGCGACGATGCATGTCCAGAACGCGAAACATGAATCATGTACCGTGCAGACCAGACGCCGCGCAAGTTAGGAATTGTGGGAAACAACCGTCAAGCACACGGTCATTGTGAAATTAAAACTTTGATAGAGCAGGTTTTCACTACTGTGGATCTGAACAGTATGGATTTGTTCAGGCACGACAGGTGCGCTGCTCTGGTTGTTAGTGTTCTATTGCACAGTAGTGCTCGCGTTGTGGGGCGGCTTGACCGATTGGGCGTGGCGTGGGATGGGAGACCTTCGGTCGGGGTTGTGGTAGGGTCGGGAGACCCATCCACAACCCGGAAGGCCCCGTCCACAAATTGGCCCCCTCCCCAACCCGGA
>JAVKCM010000046.1:0-9484 GCA_040222735.1 Fuerstiella sp.
CAGGGCCGACGCATACTAAAGTGTTGGTATGCCAAGTACTTGCGCGAGGTAGTCGAGGTTCCATCCGGCCACTCTTCGCCTCATGGCGATGCTGTGTTTGTCTTTTTGCTGTTTCAGAAGGCTCAGGGTGAAACGTTTCAGCCATGCCAGATTGTTGGCTGTGTTGCGATCTCGCACGCGTGATTCGTCTTCTCGAAAGGTGACATCCAGACACCAGTGGAGCGTGTTTTCGATAGCCCAGTGTCCGCGGATCAGGCCGGCAAATCGTTTCACTCCCATGCCAAGCGAGCTGATGTAATATCGAACTTCTGACGTACACTTGTCGCCACAGTGACTGATGCGAATGGCCACGCCTATGGTCTTCAGGCCCGCCCATAGTTTTCGATTGCTCATGTCTTCCGGCACTGGCATCTGATAGTACGTGATCTCGTCGACTCGCCCATGGCCTTTGAGCGTTTCCGTGAAGGCTCGAGCTTTGATATCCGCAAAGTTGTTTTCCATGTGCGTTTCAATGTACGAAGCAACAGCTTCATGCAGTTTGCTCTGGTTGCCCTTGAGTGAAAAAACATAGTCACCTTTCGCATCAATGATCTGTCTGGCGATGGCTCGTTGGCAGCCTGCCGCATCGATGGTGACGACCGTACGTTTGAGTTCGAGATTCGCCAGAAGCTGAGGAATCGCAGTGATTTCATTCGATTTTTCGTCGGTGGCCAGTTGGCCAAGACTGACGCCGCGGTCAACGGCCCATGCACTCACGAGCCATAGCGGCCCGAGTCCTTTGCGTTTATCATGGCTGCGTCGCAGTACCTTTCCGTCGATCGCAACGTGTCTGTGATCAACTTCATCTTCACCGACGGTGATACTGGCAATCCATGATTCGAAACACGACTGAAAGGCGGCCGGACTTAACGCCGCCAGCAGGCGGCCGATCGTATCGTGTGAAGGAACTCCATTAGGCAGCTGCAATCGTTTCCTGAGCCATTGTTCGTTGTTCTCCGCCCAGATGCCGATGGCCATTGGTCCATCAGCTCCGGCGATGACTGCCATGATAGAAATCACGATGATATCGCCGAGCAGATGGCGCTTGTTAATGGCTGATCGCGGGTCTTCAAGCTGGTTGAAATTTTGGAGGATAAAGTCAACATCCTGGAGCGGTTCTGACATCGTGCTGGCCGGTATCTGGTGGTAATTCGGAGGAGCCGGAAGTGGCGCACGAATCATCACAAAACACGGGGCCTGGCGCAACCCCTCCCATGTTACGCATTTTTCCCAAAGTGCGCGTTGGCCGTGCCTAACCTGCTCGCTCAATACCAGTTGCCGCATCTCAGCCACCGCATGTCAGGCGCGGTGGCGGTCAGCCGCGATGTCCGGCGTTTCCTGAAACCTGACACCCGCTGTTCACAGTGCGTCCGTCGCGACGGCGGTCAGTCCAGATCCCGCCTGTTCAAGAATGCGCGGCAGCGCCTGCCGCACCTGAGCAGCATGGTCGGCTGCCGGAGCCAGCAGCGGCGGAGCGACCGTATCCCCGCACAGGCCACACTGCGACATCGCCAGCTTCAGCGCCGGAATCAGGTTCATGGTACCGTCCGGAGCGTGGTACAGATGAGCAAAGACTTCTGATACCAGTTCGCGCAGGCGGCTGACCGTCACGGCATCACCGGCCCGGGCGGCCTGAAACAGCTCAACATACAGGTGCGGCAGCAGATTGCCACCGCCGCAGACGCCGCCATCGGCTCCGGCCTCGACTGCCTGTGGAATCAGTTCTTCCGGTCCCATGAAGACCACAAAGTCTGGATCGGCCTGATGCTGCTGACACAGCCGCTGAAAATAGGCCAGATCTCCGCTGCTGTCCTTGATTCCCGCGATGTTCTGATGCTTCGCCAGACGGGCAACGGTTTCCGACTCAAGACAGACCTTGACGCAGGACGGCATGTTGTACAGCAGCACCGGCAGGGGTGATGCATCGGCGAGGCGGACAAACCAGTCTTCCAGAGCATCCTGACCGATACCGAAATAAAAGGGCGCCGCAGCCACAACCGCAGCCGCCCCGCTGGTGGCCGCATGTTCTGCAAGGTGGATGGCCTCAGCCAGCGATGTGTCCGTCACACAAACCAGCACCGGCACGCGACCCGCCGCCGCTTCGCAGGAACGCTCGACCATTTCATATCGAATCTGGTACGTCAGCGACGGCCCCTCACCGGTCGTTCCGAGAACAAAAAGTCCGTTGACTCCACCGTCCACCAGATGGTTCACGACCCGGTCCACCGACTCGGGATCCAGTTGATCGTGTGTCAGGAGCGGAGTGACAACAGGAGGAATTATGCCCGAGAATCTTGTCATTGAGTTGCCGTTTCGTGTCGCGAATAACATCACAGAATCACCGCCCCCGAGGGGGGGGGGGGGGCCGCCTGTCGCCGCAAATGTAACCGTCGGAGCGGCATACGGCCACGACTTTTCAGGAAATGCGTTCCCGACGCGGCGTGCGGCACCTGGCCGGAAGGGTTGCGAAAACCCTGCCACCTGGTCGGAATGCGCCACCAAAACGCACCGTGAGCGTCGCAGATGCGTGACGAATACCGGGGCCCGGACCGCGACTTAGGACCGAGCGGAAAATAAGTGGCGTAAGCTTCCAGCTTGCGATGCAGAAAAACGCAGGCTGGAAGCCTACGCCACGTTTCGACGCGACAGTAATTTTCCGTTTGATCCTTACGGTGCCGGCGCGGCGTTCGGGTCCTGCAACTGAACGTCGATCGGCTGCTGGGCAGGCCGCTGATGATAGGTGGCGAACTGGTCATCCGCGATCAGCAGCAGAGCATCGTCCACGCTGACTTCGTCACCTTCAGCGACGTAAATGCTGCGGACGGTTCCTTTTCGGTCGGAAGAAACGTCGTGCACCGTTCCATCAGGAAACTCGACCGTACAGACCACGGTTCCCGTGGCTTCAATCGGATCACCCGGGTTGAGATGAACCTTCGTGACCACGGCGTGGTAGCTGAGTGCCGAAAGATCGGGCAGCCGCACCGTGGGGCCGATTTCGCGCAGACAAACGACCTCACCGGTGGAAGACACCAGATAAATCCGGTCCGTCGCAGAATTACGATGCAACAGACCGTAGGGCTGAACGGAAATCCGTCCTCGAATCACAGACGTCTTTTCATCAAAGGCCACCAGTCGATTGGTCTGATCAATACCGAACACGGAAAACCGACCTACGGCCGACAGTGTTCGAATGCCGCCAACCTGCCACTTTCGGACGGGAATTCGCAGCTTCAGCTTCTGCAGCAGGACTTCGCCGGCCGTGACGCCGGGGATCTGGTTTTGTTCGAACCGAAGAGGCAGATCGCTGGCGACCACCTGACCGTCCCGCAGCAACTGTACGGCTACAGTTCCCGGCGCCGCCGCTGCCAGTGTTCGCTGAGCGGTTTCGACGGAATCGATTTCCACATCACCAATCTTCAGCAGCACGTCGTCGGGACGCAGGTCGCTGGCATCTGCGGCGGAATCCCGCACAACACCGCTGATGACCACGCCGGTTTCCAGTGGCGCTCCCTGCGGAACCGACAGTGGTCGGGTAAATTCGACATCCTGCAGCCGAACGCCACTGTCAACGCGAATCACGGCAAACGGCCGTTCTACCCGCAGCGGCAGACTCTCCAGAACTTCACGAGCCACGTCGACGCTGATTGTCGGAATCTGATTGACGCTGACCAGGAGGTCTCCCGCCTGCAGCCCGGCCTGAGCGGCAGCAGAATCCGGGACAACGGTTGTGATTCGCACGCCCTGTCCGCTCAGCTTCAGCGGTGCCTGCAGAGGCAGTGGAATCTCAGCATCCTCCATCCCGGCTCCGATCAACAGGGGCGCTCGATACTGGGGAATTTCAATTGGTCGGCCCCAGTCCGGCGAGTTTGAGTCCCGGGAGAATCGCGTCAGCACCCCGTCAGATGTCGCCACATAGACATCGTCTTCAACCACGATCGGAGCACTCGTCATCGGACGCCCCATAGGATACGTCCACTCCACATCTCCCGTGATCAGGTCGATGCTGAACACACGATGATCTCCGGTCAGCACGATCACGCTTGAGGAAGTCCTGTTGTCGGCAATGACGGCCGGCGCTGTGGCCGGAGCCTTCAGCATCAGCTGAAAACGTGATCGACCAATGGCCAGTCCGGTTGTGTTGACGGAGTGCAGATTGGCTGCTTCCGACACAAATGCCACCGCTTCCAGACCGTCCACAGGAGGATAAACGATCTCCTCATTGCAGATGAATCTCCACATATGAGGAATGGCCACCGTATCCGGCAGAGCACCGTAGCGGAACTTGTGTTCCAGCACATTGGTCGAATAGGCATACAGCGCGCCACCGGCCAGAGGCACATACACCACGTCATCTCCCATCACCGGTGAGGCGGATGGCTGTCGCGGCAGACGAAACTCAATCAACGGCATTCCGCTGAATTTGTTGTAGCCGTACATCACAGGACCAGCCACCACAATCACCAGATTCCGGTTCGACACGGCTGCCATCGCAGGTTCGTCCGATCGCCCCGTCTGCTGAGACCACAGGCGACGACCGTTCTCGGCGTCGAAGGCGGTCAGAATGCCGGCGGCCGACTGCACAAAGACCAGTTCTTCGTCGTTTGACACGTGCACGATCACGTCACGCCGCACGTCCAGGACCGCCTGGTTCGTCCAGCGCAGCTCCAGTCCCAGCTGCTCAAGCGCCGCAGGGCCGGGAACGTCCGCCGCGTTCACGAATGAACAGGCGACCGAACACAGAAGTGAAAAGATCAGCGTCTGAACAGTCAGATTACGATGCATAGCTGCTGGTTCCGGACCGGGCCCACAAGCCCCGTCGAATGGTTGAAGTCGTCTAAGAACCGCCGGATTTCTTGACATGCCGGTGCAACATGATAACGGCACTCAGAAACACAACTCCAGAGTCGAAACCAGCGTTTTTCCTTACGAACCGAATTCCAGAGCGCTCAAAACGATTTTAGAAGGGAATCCAGCAGTCGGCAGCCGGACCAGCCTCTGCAATCCGAATGATCCACACGATCTGCCTGTGGAGGCTGTCACTCACGATCCAGCGAGACAGCTTCCGCATAGGCCAGCTCACCGGTGCGGCCATCGTAGTACTGAAACACAACCTGAGGATGCGGGTAAGCCACCCAGCGCCGGTCACCCAGTCTGCGAGGCATGTTGAACACATTGTTGATCTGCACGATGCAGAAATGAGGATAAAGTCGTTCCAGCCGGGGCAGATCCGGCAGAATGTAACTGCTCCAGCGAATATCACATTCCCGCGGCCCAAAGCGGAACTTTCCGGTGGCCGGCCGATTGCTTTCATCCAGTTCGGGCACGTGGTTCACACTGTTGTGCGGCCCGCAGCAGAATTCCCACACATTGTCCGTGACCCGGATGGCGAAACTGTTGTGCAGATCGCCGGTCATCACAAAGACCTTCTTGCCCAGCTGATCCCATTCACGAATCAACAACTCACGCTCGTCAAAGAAACCCGTCCACGCCTCTTCCTTATTGGCTTCGTCAAACTCAAACCCGCCCGCTCCGGTGTGAGGAATCATGAACGGCACGGTTGAGATCACAAAGAAGAAGTCGGCATCACTTTCCTTCATTGATTTCCGCAGCCATTCCCGTTGAGGCCTGCCGATCATCGAAACACCAGGCTTGTCACGCTGTGAGACGTCGTGCATGTCACGATCACCGCGCGTATCCAGCATGAAGAATTCACAGTTGGAAACGCGAAAACTTCCGTAGCTGCGCCGACCGATCGAATAGCTGATGTCCTGGTCATCCACCTGAGCCGGCATGTGCAGGCGGAGCGTGTGGGCGTCCACGACTTCGACAACATCGTAGACGTAGGAATTCCTGTTTCCTTCGTCGTTGTCGTACCGTATGTCGTTCACGCCGGCGGTCGGCGTGCCCCAGTGCACGTGCAGATTCAGCATTTCCTTCAGAGGCAGTCGCGTGAAATCCGTCTGCAGATCCACCAGCAGGTCGCTGCCCGCACGCATGGTGCCACGGCCAAAATGAATCGGGTGATCGTGCTCCATCGGATTGGCCCAGCCGAGATAGTCGTGCCATGCCTGCGTGCCGATGTCTCGAAACACGGTCCGGCGATGACGCTTGCCGGCTTCCCCCGAACCCCAGATATCATTCACCAGTTCATGGTCGTCAAACGTGAAACCGCTGGGCATATTGCGATGCCACTTCGCCAGCTCCACACCGCGGCTCAGATACAATTTGTAGTTTTCCCAGACACCGACAATCGTGGGCATGACCTGAACCGTCAGAGGAAACTGTTTCACCCCCTGCGTCAGGCGCCACGCCTCAGGCGGATATTCGCGCAGCTCCTCGTACAGCCAGTCGCCGTTCATGATGTGGAAGTGAACGCGGTCAACCCAGTCCCGATTCAGATGCTCGTAGGTGGTGGCGCGATGCCCGCCGCCGTGAAGCGGGTTCTGATTGGCACACGAACCAATCTGAAACCGAAAATTGAACAGCCCCTCCGGATTGTACTCAGCATTCCTGGTTTCCTCAGCCGACGGCAGCGTACGAAACGTCCCGGGAAGTCCGTGCAGACGCCCATTGACATGAATCTGGTAATGATACCGCGTGTCCGCTTTCAGATTCTTCAGATAAGCCACGCCGGTATTGTCGCGGTCAATACTGGTTTGAGCAGGCTCACTGACCTGGTCCGGATGCTCCGGGTCAGTGCCGTAATGAACCTCAAACTCACCTTCATCCGACGTGCGGCCCCAGACAGACGCCGTATGAGCGGTCTGAAGTCCAAGCATCGGACCATGGGTCAGGCGGATCGGGTCCCGATCTGCCATCACCGAAGCGGTCGACATCAGTACCACAAGCGACAAAACCACTCGGCGAAAACAGCAGTTGCCCATAGCCCACCTGCAAACAAGAAGGTTCGGTTATCAATACGTCTGTCAGCACTGCCCGGCTGTTCTGACCAGCGTCAGGAACGCACGGCCGTCCAGGTGCTTCCTATCCGCCGTGTCCACGATAACAGGTGCAGTTCGGCGGCCACTGAGCTATCTCTCCGGCGGAGCACCCGCTGTTTCAGAATGGGGGATCTTCGTCCGAGGAGAAGGTTTCGCCGAAGGGAATATCGTCCGGCTCAGCCGCCGGCGCCGCATCGCCGCCAGCCAGAATTCTGAAGCCCGTGGCTTCGGCACTCAGAAAGTACTTCACTTCACTCTGAGGATCTCGCTGCCACTTGCGGCCGTTCAGTCGGTAATTGATCTCCACTTCCGTACCAACGGACAACTGGTCCGCGTCATCACAGGAATCCTGAATGAACTCCAGCGGGATGTAATTCGTAAATCGCCCGTTGTCCTGTTCCAGCACAACCAGTCGCTTGCGAAACCCCTTCTGACCGTACGTTTTTGTCTCATCAATAAAATGGACTTTGCCTTCGACCTTGCCGTTACTCATTGTTCTTGATGTTGCCTTGAATGGGGGACGCCATACGTATCCTCATGATGTTAAGCCCCGGCCGCGCAAATGAAAAGCCGGGCAGAAAACTGCCCGGCCTGGTATGCTGAAAATGTGTACCGGCAGAGTCCGCGAACGCAGACGCAGCGGTCGGAAACGCCTAAGCCACCGTCTCGACGCCGGCAGCACCCGCAGCCGCCACTGTTTCCGCCGGTTCGGTCAGCGGTTCGGTATCGTTGGCTTTCCGCCCCTGCGGAACGCTGGATTTCACATCATAGGCCTGTCCGATCATTTCCAGACCTCGGATCGCCCACCAGGTCATGTCAATTTCCCACCACCGGTGCCCGGCCGGAGCCACACTGGGATGAGCATGATGGTTGTTGTGCCAGCCTTCACCATAAGCCAGTACAGCAACCCACCACAGATTGCGCGATTCGTCGCGAGTGTCGTAATTTCGATAACCCCACAGATGCGTAGCTGAGTTCACAAACCAGGTGGAATGATAGGCAGCCGTCATTCGCACACACATCCCCCAGACCAGAAACGAGACCGCCATCGTCCAGCCACCCAGTGCCCATCCGGCCCCCAGCAGGACCAGTCCCTGAGCCCACAGCCAGAGCGGAAAGGTGCGTTCGAAAAACTTCATCATCGGACGATCCATCAGCTCCGGAATGTACTTCTGCAGCAGCAGATCCTTGTCCGTGCCCTTTCGCTTGATGAACAGCCAGAGAATGTGAGACCACCAGGTACCAATCAGCGGAGAATGCGGATCGCCTTCCTGATCTGATTTCTGATGATGCAGTCGGTGCGTGGCCGCCCAGGTCATCGGCGACCCTTCACCGGACAGACTGCCGGCCAGCAGCACCAGAAACTCGGCCGGCTTCCGCAGCTTGAACGACTTGTGAGCAAGGTAGCGGTGGTAGCCCAGACAAATCCCCACGCTGCAGGTAAACCAGTGCAGCACCAGACAGACCACCAGAGCCTGCCAGCTGAAGAACGCAGGCACCAGCGCCGCCAGGGCACCGAGATGAATAAAGAACAGAAACCCGGTCACGACCCAGTCTGTGTTCGACAGACCCAGACGGTCTTTCGAAAACGCATGGCGAAGCGTTTCTGCGTCAGCCTTCGACTTAGCCCGCCGAGCTTCAACGTCGGGACTGATGGATTTGGGAATTCCCAGGGTAGTGAGTGAACCGCTCATCAATCTGCTCTACTTTCAAACGCAGGCCAGTGCTTCTTCGGCCAGCCTGCTCGGAGTCAATTGTTCAACCCGGCGATCACACGCCGAAGGCAAAATCCGTTTCGCCGAGCGAACATACGAACAGTATCGTCGTGGCTCAACCCGGGTCTGTACGACCGCCGTCAAACGTTCGTCAAACCATTGTCAACGCCGCAAAGTGTTACCTCCGAACACCTTACACCAACGACACCCAGCCAGCCAAAATGCCGGAGCGGCTGCCGAGCGCCAGATTTTCGCAGTCCTCGGAATCCCACAAGTGTCGAACCAGCACGCCAGCACCTGCCTCAGCCCCCCCCGCCACCATGTCTGCCCGCATGAACCACGATCCTCGCTTCCTCCGGGAAACCGAACGGAATCCGCCCGGAACGGCAGGGCAAATGGGGCAGGGCAAATGGGGACAGTCACCAGGCTAACACCAGTGCGGCTAACACCAGTGCCGGCTAACACCAGTGCCACCCATTGATAATGTGCCATTTAACACCAGTGCCACCCATTGATAATGTGCAACACCAGTCAGAGCAGAGTGCCAAAGCCACCCAATGACACGTCCAAACAGATCAACCCCCTCAGTCCAGCGAACGGGTGGGACAAGCGAAACAAACAACTGAAGACACCCTGAGCATCAAAACACGCCTTACAGACACCCAGTATCGCCGCTCAGCGGCCTTCGCGCCGGCACACCATGAGCCGGCCGCCATCACGCGCATTGCGTGTCGGAGGGCGTCCTGACCCGCTCTGCGCAGCGCCCGGCGCTCAGCGTCCGTCTGCCTT
>JAVKCM010000047.1:0-66431 GCA_040222735.1 Fuerstiella sp.
GCAGCAGAACGATTGGGAGTCAGTCGCGGCGTGATCTACGACTGGATCAACAAGGGCCTCATCTCCGGACGTCGACACAACGCTGGCACTCCCTATTTCCTGGTACTCACCCCAAAGATTGAACAAGAGCTGGTAAAGCGAGTTGCACAGTCAACCCGCATGAAATCCCGGTAATGCGAGCTGTTTTTTAACATTCATCCCCAAAGCCTATCGTACATGGTGCAGTATGCAGCCACCGTCGGTACGTTCTGGGATCGCGGCATTCCTGACATGCTGCAGGAAGATGATTTGTTTGAGGAACGGATTGCCGCCTACCGCGCCGCTTCGCAGAACGCGTCGAAATCACTGGCGGCCGGAGACATCATACCGCTGAAGTCCGGCGACGTCAGACTGTCGGCGAAGGTGCTGACATCCGGACGTCAGGTGATTCCCAATGACGGACCGAAGAATCCGTTCGCGGATCGGCACGAAGAACGAGACCGGGATCCCAGCGACAATGCCGCCAGTCTTAGTGTCCTGTTTCAGTTCGGGGATTTTCGCTTTCTGTGCTGCGGCGATCTGACATGGAACATCGAAGGAAAACTGGTGACTCCGAATAATCCGATCGGTACCGTGGACCTGTTTATGGTCACGCATCACGGGCTGCCGATGAGCAATAATCCGGCGCTGGTACTGGCGGTGGATCCGACGGTCACCGTGATGTGCAACGGTCCGACCAAGGGCGGCGCAGCGTCGACGCTGCAGACACTGCGGGAAATCAAATCACTGAAGGACATGTATCAGCTGCACCGGAACGTGGCGCTTGACCCGGCGCTGCAGGCATCAGCGGAGTTCATCGCCAACACCGGTGAGACGGCCGGCTGCAAAGGGCAATGGGTCAAGGCCGTGGTCGCGGCCGATGGAAGCGGGTATACGCTGCAGATCGGACCCGAGGGCCGCAAACATCCCTACCGAACCCGCAGCCACTCTACAGGTAACGCCCCGTAGCTGGGGCTTCCAGCCGCAGCAAATCCCGGCACCCAATTCCCCTGACAGTTCCGTCACCTCAGCCCTCATCATTCGCGCTGATCGCCAGTCTCCTGCTGCGATTTCAAAAACTGCAGCAGGTCTGCGATCTGCTGATCCGACAGGTCATTCAAAAGTCGGTCCGGCATCAGCGAGACGGGCTGCTGAATCAGTTCTTCCAGCTCATCCCGGGCAATCCGGATATCTCTGCCATCGGTCGACCAGCAGCCCCGACAGGCCCTTTCCGGCGGTCAGAAAACGGAAGAGACTGAATGATCGAGCGGCAGGCAGCGGAATCACTCCGGCCGTCCGGTGCCTCCGGAAATCGGCAGAGAAAAGGCTGTCCTTTCCGACTGACAAAACGGCCTGCCCGTAATCGGCAACATTGACTATCCTCTCCAGCGTAACCAGAACGGCGCACTCTCACCAGAAGCGAGAGTGGTCCATTTTCAGTAAATTCCGGCTCTTTTCTGCGACCATCTGCCCGATTCATGACTATGGCCATTCAGTTTTACAACACGCTGACCAATTCCACTGAAGAATTCACACCGGCCGACAGCGACTGTGTTCGCATGTACAGCTGTGGCCCCACGGTTTACGACTTCGCGCACATCGGCAATTTTCGCTCGTTTCTGTTTGCCGACGTGATTCGTCGAACGCTGGAATTCTTCGGCTACAAGGTGCATCACGTGATGAACATCACGGATGTCGGGCACATGACAGATGACAGCAGTGCTGACGGTGGCGGCGAAGACAAGATGGCGGCCGCCGCAAAACGCGTGAAGGAAGACAAGAAGTCCGGAAAGGTTCCGGAAGGTGCTGTGGCCGATCCGGACGATCCCTACCAGATCGCCGACTATTACACACGCGCCTTTCTGGAAGATGCTCAGCTGCTGGGTGTGAAGGTCGCCTTCGAACCCGAAAACATCCTGAAGGCTACCGACAACATCGACACGATGCAGGAAATGATCACTCAGCTGATCGAAAATGAACACGCCTACGTCGGCCCCGATGGTGTTGTGTACTACAGCGTGGAAAGCTTTCCGGACTACGGCAGACTAAGCGGCAACACACTGGACCAGCTGCAGGCCGGTGCCGGCGGGCGGGTCAGTGAACAGAATCAGTCGAACAAAAAACATCCGGCCGACTTCATGCTGTGGAAGGCGGACACGTCACACATCATGAAATGGGATTCGCCCTGGGGAACAGGCTACCCCGGCTGGCACATCGAATGTTCGTGCATGGCACGAAAGCGTCTGGGCAGGGATGTGATCGACATCCACACCGGCGGCGAAGACCTGATCTTCCCTCATCACGAATGTGAGATTGCTCAGTCCCGCGGTGCGACCGGTGCCGATGCCTTTGCCCGGTTCTGGATGCATGCCCGATTCCTGATGGTCGAAGGCGAAAAGATGTCCAAGAGCAAGGGCAACTTCTGGACCGTCCGCGATGTGCTGGAAGGCCGGGCCACCGGTGTGAAGGTGCATCCTGCCGTGCTGCGTCTGGAACTGATCAAGTCGCACTATCGTTCCAACATGAACTTCACGAAGAAGGGTCTGCAGGATTCCGCCAGCGTGGTGAAGCGACTGCGTGACTTCCGTACCAGCCTGGAAGCGGCCGCCAATGGTGCCACCGCCGATGTCGACATGAATCATCCGATCCTGAAGCAGTTTGCTGAAGCACTGGCGGACGATCTGAATTTTTCCAAAGCACTGGCCGTGGTGATCCCATGGGCTGCCACGGACCCCGAAGACCCCGCCGCGGCACTGGCCGTTCTGAACAGGATCAACAGCGTGCTGGCTGTCGCCCCGCTGGGCGACGACGAGTCGGCTGAAGATACCGGCGGCGATACGGACGTTTCGTCACTCTGCAAAGCGCTGGACGAAGCCCGCGCCGCCAAAGACTATGCCACGGCAGATTCGCTGCGTGCCCAGATTCAGAGTGCCGGCTACGAAGTAAAAACCACGCCCAACGGCACCGTCGCCGAAAAATCTCTGGCCTGACCAGCCCATCGCCCCGGAAAAAGGGGTCGGGTTTCTTTTTCTGCTGAATCTGCGATCGAAGTCTCAGCAGAAGTTGGAAAAAGAAACCCGACCCCTTTTTCTAGCCGGGTAGTTTCAGTTCCGTAAACTGTCGGATGCGGTCTGTGATGGCCGGTTCTACGGGCAGGCGTTCCATGCTGCTGGCCCCGTAGAAGCCCACGATGCCGGTGGTGTGCTCAAGGATGTATCCGGCATCTTCCGGCTCGGCGATCGGTCCGCCGTGGCACAGGACCAGAATGTCAGACCTGATGCGGCGGGCGGCATCATGCATGGCCTGCACCCGCCGGGCGGATTCTTCCAGTGTCAGGGCGGTCTGTGCACCAATACTGCCTTTGGTGGTGAGCCCCATGTGCGGAATCAGAATGTCGGCTCCGGCGGCAGCCATGGCCTCGGCTTCATCCGTGTTGAAACAATAGGGAGTCGTCAGCAGGCCCATCTGGCCCGCCTGTCGGATCATGTCGACTTCCAGTCCGAAACTCATCCCGGTTTCTTCCAGGTTGGCTCGGAACGTGCCGTCGATCAGTCCCACCGTGGGAAAGTTCTGGACGCCCGAAAAACCGGCGGCCTGCACCTGTTTCAGAAACAGCGGCATGACGCGAAAGGGGTCGGTGCCGCAGACGCCGGCCAGCACCGGCGTGCGAGTGACCACGGGCAGCACTTCGCGGGCCATGTCCATGACGATCGCGTTGGCATCACCATAGGGCATCAGTCCGGCCAGCGAGCCGCGTCCTCCCATGCGAAAGCGGCCCGAATTGTAGATCACGATCAGATCGATGCCGCCGGCTTCTTCCAGCTTCGCACTGATGCCGGTGCCGGCGCCGCCGCCGATGATCGGCTGACCGGCCGCCACCTTTGCCCGCAGACGCTCCAGAATCTCAGCACGCTGAAACAGACTCATTACAGTCTCGCTGCTTGTGGAAAAAGGGGTCGGGTTTCTTTTTCCTGACAGTCCGCAGTTGGAATCCCGTCCGCCTGCCGAAAAAGAACCCCGACCCCTTTTTTGAGCTTTATTCTTCGCGAATCGGGGCAAACTTGATGCGGCTGATGTACCGCACCATTTTGCCGTCCACCATCTTTCCCGAGCAGGCGCTGATGGCGGCGATGATGTTTTTGTACTGCAGTCCGAAGTCCGGGTCGATTTCGACTTCCTGCTTGTCAAGGTTTTCCGGGCCGGCGGCACGCAGCGCGTTGACGGACTTCAGGATTTCGGAATTCAGTCGCAGAAAGGCGTTCGGGCCGTTCCCCATGGACTGGCCGTTGAATGTCAGTTCGGCCAGTTCGCCGCTGGCGGGATCGGCGATCATTCGGACTTTCAGAGGCGGCAGGTCCGGCTGGTCGACGGTTGACTGAGAAGGTACTCCCAGCGGCATGTTGATATCAAAGTTGCCTTCGGGTTCGATGATCTTCAGGGTCAGCATGAAGAAGATCAGCAGCTGAAACACGACGTCGATCATGGGCGCCATCTGTGTTTCAATTTTTTCGTTCGCACTGTTGCGATTTCGGATCTTCATGTCTGCACCTCTGGTTCCACCCACCTTGACCCGACAGCAATGTCCCGCAGGATTCCATCGCTGCGTTGATACGTCCGACGCGTTCGCGCGGGTGTCCGGTAAATCATTTCCCTGTTCATGCTTCGTGTTGAGGTCATTGCAGCGGGTGGCGGTTTGGCTAATTCACCTTCTGGGTGGCCTTCAGGGCAAATCGCTGAAACCCGATTCCTTCTTCCTGACACAGCTGAATCAGTTTCTGCACCAGGCCCGACTGTACGCCGGCGTCCGCTCTGATTTCGACCGTGACATCTTCCAGTGGTGTCCCGATCGTGGAATAGAACTGAGATTCCTGCCGCAGCCGCACGGCACTCTGTTCCACCGTAAAGCGTTCATCACCGAAGAAGACAAAGGGAGTCCGGTCGATGATGTTGCCGTCGTTGTCCTTGTCGAATCCCAGATTGATCGTGAACGCGTTCTCTCGCTTCACCTCGGGCGGTTTCGCCAGCTGATCTTTCGGAAGAGTGACTCGTTCGTCGGCCTGTTGCTGTTCAAAGTTGGTGATCACCATGAAAAAGGCGATCAGCTGAAAGACGATGTCGATCATGGGCGTCATGTCGACATCAGGAGCACTCGAACCGGACGACTTGATCTTCATGGAAACTTACTTCGCGGAAGCAGGATTTTGCGGCCTTCCGACAGGGCGGGCCGGAAACAGCCGGCAGGACCGGTGGCCGCTGATGCGGAGGACGTCTTACGTGGCCGCCGGCTTCTGACCACCCTGTTTGCCGACTGCTGCAAAACGGCTCATCAGGCCTTCGCTGACCATGCCGATTTCCAGTACCAGCCGCTGAATCCGGTTCTTCAGAATACTGTAGAAGATCATGGCCGGGACGGCGATGCCGAGGCCGATCAGGGTTGTAAACAGAGCGGTGGAGATTCCTTCCGCCAGCTCGCTGGGTTTGGGAGACACGGCAGAAGAAGCGATCTTGTCGAACGAAGCAATCATCCCCTGCACGGTTCCCATCAGTCCCAGCATCGGAGCAACGGTACCGATCAGCGCCAGGTAACTGAGGCGATGTTCAAGCGCCATGTTTTCATCTTCACCGGCTTCCTGCATGCCTTCGACAGCTTCCGGATAGCCGCGGCTCAGACGTCCCATACCGGCGGCCAGAACGCGGGCCACAAACGAATCGTCGTTGCGAGCGATTTCGTAGGCTCCCTGAAAGTCCTTGCCGTTCAGTTTCTGTTCAAATTCCTCGACGAAGTCATTGGGCAGCAGCACGTCACGGCGCACCTGCAGCAGATTCATCATGATCAGTGCCACCATGACGAAGGACAGAGCGGCAAACACCAGCATCCAGAACCAGCCGAGCGCATCGATCATCCAGGTCAGGAAGTTGCGCTTCTGCAGCGGTGCCTGTTCTGCCTCGCCGCCACCGTCGGCTGCCGCGGCATCGGCGGCGGGAGCGTCGTCCTGAGCGGCGGCTTCCGGAGCCAGACCGGAGGACAGCGGAATCACGATCAAAGCGAAAACCGAGGCCAGCATCAGCAGGAGCCGGTTCCTGCGGGATCGCTGTCGTGAAACTCGTTCCAAAAGGCTCAGCATTTTATGTCTTCTCCGGGTTACTGATTGATTTGCTGGCCGAAGCCACAGTTGTCGTAAGGGATGGCTCGAAATGTAGCCGTTGAACTTAGCCGCGTCATCCATTTTGCCAGTGTTACCTCAGGTCTGAGGCCACTTTTGGCGGAATGCAGCGGTTCTTCAGCCTCCGCTGCCCCCGTTCTTCGCCCACTGACTGTTGGGATATCTTTCGAGCAGACGTGCTGAGGCCTCCACGGCACGATCTTCATGTCCCCCAGGGCCCCACAGCTGAGACAGCCGCATCAGCGCTTCGGCGTGCTGAGCCGGCTCACCGGGATACAGAACGTCCACGTGAAGATAGGCCATCAGCGCCGGTTTGGACTGGTTTTTCTGTCTCAGACAGTCTCCCTTTCGAACCCATGCTTCTGCCAGTGTACGGGTTTCTGACGGCGGGGCTTTGGCAATCACGTCGTCCAGGGTGGCGATGGCTTCATCGATCTGATTCTGTTGTTTCAGGCACAAGGCCTTGCCCAGCATACTGTCGTACATGGCGCCCGCGGCTGATTCGTCGCCCTGACTTTTCTGAATCACGTCATCAAAGGCCGCCTGTGCCGCGCCGGCGTCCCCCGATTTCAGCAGCAACCGTCCCAGATCCACGCCGGCCTGCAGCTGAAATCCTCGCACCGGTGACTGCTGGACTTCCTTCAGCAAAGCTTCACCTTCGGCCGCTTCGCCCTGCAGTCGGTGAACGGCGGCCTGCAGCAGAGTGGCCTCCAGATAGCGAAAGTTGGTTTTGTTCGCCGACCGAAATGTTTCCAGTGCCTGCCTGGCGGCGTCTGCCCGGGACGGATCGACCAGGGCCTGATTGCCGGTGACGCGTGCGATCAGGAAATCCAGTTCGGTCTTCAGCCTTGCGTCTGCACCGCTGTAACTGGCTTTGATTTCGGTCAGCTTGGCCAGCGCCGTGTCCAGAGCGCCGCTGCGTTCGTTGCTGCGGGCCTGACTTAATGTGTTGGGTTCACCATCAAACTGAACCGACTTCAGATTGGCCACTGAGACGGTGATTTCTTCACCATTGGTGCGTTTGATCACCAGCTGGCTGGGTTCCAGCTTTGTCAGTTCGCCACGTAACGCCACGTTGTCGCTGCGTCGGATCACAATGTCGACGGCCTGTGTCGATGACAGGGGACACGCGGCGATCAGCAGCATCGTGACGGCGGTCGCCAGTGGTTGTCGTTTCAGGATGAGCTTCATGATTCAGAGTCCTGGATGATCAGGGAGTTTGCCTATGGCGTGAAAAGCGGAATCAGAGGTTTCTGCACTACGTCTGTTCCGGCGGAGCTGGCGGCGGTGGTCGGCGTACCTTCTTCACGGGGCGGGCCGCTGCCGAGCCTCCGGACTTTCCAGACGGGTCGCCCGGTGGTGTCTTGCGGGGCGTTTTTCGAGGCGCCTCAGAGGCCTCGGACGTTCCCGATTCTCTGCTCTGTGCCGCGGCTGCCGCCTTCGCTTTGGCCGCTTTGGCGGCCTTGTAGCGAGCGGCTTCTTCTGGTGTCAGGACGCGTTTCTTCTTCGCGCCGGCCTGTCCCGGAGGAATCGCACGGGTGGCCACTTTCTTTCGCGGCGGGGCCGCCACGGCGGCTGTTCCGGCACTGCCGAAGTCGATTTCTCCTGAGGCCTGGCCACCGTCGGACGGAGGCGGGGTAAAGGAACCGGCCGCAGGACCAAAGCTGCGCCGACGCTGCGGCGGTCTGCTCATGAGTCTGTAAAATGCATAACCGCCACCGGCCGCCAGGGCCACCGCCAGTGTGACCATGATCAGATTTGAACCTGCGGGCGGCGGCGGTGCCTGAGCCTGCTGCGTCGTCGCCGCTTCCGATTCTGCCGTATCGTCGGTGGTACCGCCGGTGGACGCCAGTTCTTCCGGAGGAATTTCCGGTGCTTCCGGTCGCTCCAGCGCGACGGGGACCTGTCCGAGTTCCGTCTGGATGTCCTGATACAGGCGATCAAATTTCGCAAACCACGCATCATCCAGATCGTTGAACACCTGGGCAAAGATCGTGACTTCGGCGAGCCCGGACTTCAGCTGCTTTTCTCCGTCCGGTGCACCGGTCAGGGCATAACGATAGCGGCTGCGAATGTACTCATAGCGAGCTTCCAGAAACCGTTCCTTCAGGTCCGCCCAGTCCGGTGAGCCCTGACGAGCCTGCAGCTTCCGGGTGATGCCCGCCCAGCCCCAGAGCGTCTTGACACCCTCTGCGTTTTCAAGGCCGTCGATCGAAGCCAGCAGCTTGTCCGGCGCGCCGCTGTTTTCATCGGCACCCCAGGCAGCCAGCGTGTAGGCCGCTTCGAACTGCACATCCAGCGAAAGCGGATTCTGGTCCAGCACTTCCTGAGCGATGCTGATGCCTTCGTCGTACTGTTTCTGAGCACGTTTGCAGCGGATCACGCGGAGCTTGATGGCAGGAATGGCGGCGGCATCGGCCAGGTTGTTGGTCAGTATTTCCTGATAGGCCTGATTGGCCTTCTGATAATATGCCGGAGCGGCCACCGGGTCGTCGTCCACGCCCTGCCCCAGGCTGTAGTAGGTTTCTCCGATCCACAGCAGTGAGTTGTAATCAGACTGGTCGCGGTTGTCGTACACCTTCTGCAGAAACTGTTCGAACGACTGACGCACCTGTGTCAGACGTTCTTCTTCACCGCCGGCCTTCAGACGCTGCAGTTCTTCCTGCAGTTCGCGGCCCAGCTGCGTGTAGACGGCAGCGGTGTCCTGACCGCCCACTGCTTCCAGCCGATTCATGGTCTGCAGTGCTTCATCAATCTGCTGAGTGCCGACGTAGGCTCGCAGCAGCAGGCGATAGGTCTGGCCGGCAAACGCAGCACTCTGGATGCCTTTTTCCGGGCGGGATTCGCCGTCTGCCACATTCAACAGACTCAGTACGGAATGCTCTCCACCACCGGTCAGTCGCTGAATGGTTTCGGGATATTTGCCGTCCATATTCAGAATGGTGGCGAGCGACACTTCCGCGGCCGCCATTTCGGCCGTCGGTCTGGCGTCTTCACCCAGTTTCTGCCGGGCGGCGTTCACGCCTTCCTGCAGCAGTGCGGCCGCATCCTGCTTCCATTTCTGCAGCGTGGCTTCGTCGACTTCTGCTTCCGTACCGGCCTCGATGTCAGACATGGTGGTCACCCATGCCAGCCACCAGGACTGCCCGGCCTGCATGCGGGCTGACGGGTATTCAGAGTATTCCGGCGGAACCGTCAGATAGGTCTGCGCGGCATTCAAGGGATCATTCAGGTCACGGTAAACCTGTCCCAGGCGAATCCGGGCTTCATTGCCGCGGGCCGACTGCGGGTACTGCGAAACAATCATTTCACAGATGTCCTTCAGCAGATCCAGTTCAAACGACTGGTCCTCGCCCGCGTCGTTGAAGGCCTGGACGCCGGCTTCGATCGCGATTTCTGTGGCACTTAACGCCGTGTCCGGATCGTTCAGACGATCTTTCGTCATGCAGTATTGAGCCAGAATGATCGCGTCGAAACTTTTCCGCTGCCTCAGATACACATAACTGAGCAGATACCGGGCCTGAGCGACTGCTTTGGGATCACTGTCAGATTCCCGCAGTTCCAGGGCCAGTTCGAACATGCGACCGATTTCGTTCAGCTGCAGATCAATCGCCTGACGAGCCTTCTGTTTTTCGGCGCCGGTAGTGGCGTTGTCCAGTTCTTCCTGCAGTCCCTTCATCTGACTGATCATGCCACGGCCGCGTTCGAAGGCTGTGTCAAAATCTTCGGGTTCGGCGTCTTTTTCGCCGAGTTCTGCATTGATACGACGTGTCATGGCGACGGCCGGTTCCCGATACGGGCTCGGAAAACGCGCCACCTGGCGGGCGTCTGCCAGAGCCTGTCGCAGCAGTGTTGTTCGCTGAGCCGCTTCGATGGTCCGATCTTTGGCCAGCTCTTCTTCTGCGATGGCTTTTTCCCACTGGATGCCCAGCCCCTGTTCTGAATACAGCCGCTGTCGGTTCAGCCTGTTCTGAGTCCATTCGGTGGCTTCGTTGATGACCAGCTGGTAGTCCTTTTTCTTTTCATGGTTCAGGCAGATCAGACGAAACTGCAGGGCAAAGGCCTTCAGCTGCATCATGGTCGGATGTTCGGACTTGTCATCCAGAATTGTATTATACAACCCCAGCGCTCGGCTGATGTCGTCCTGTTCCTGAAAGCACTTGCCCTGCATCAGATAGGCCAGGCGGCCGATCGGAGTCGTGCGGTACGCTGCAGAAATTTCGGCAAATTCTTCCGACGCGCGGATCAGCGTCTCTGTGTGTTCCTGAGTTCCCCGGTCAAAGGTCTGGCCGCGTTCATAGGTACAGCGAGCCAGATTGTACCAGGCACGCAGGTACTTATAGAAAACAGCTTCCCGCTCAAGGTACAGTTCTTCGTTGTCGTTGCGATCGATGAAGGTGGGAAAGGCCTTGTGCTGAGCGTCATACTGATCGTGTGCCTTCTGGTAGATGGCTTTCGCCTGTTCCACCATGGCGCGGGCCTGTTGCTGCAGCTCGCTCCGGCGGTCAGCGTTGGACGGGGAATCAGAATCCCACAGGATCGTGCGGGCTCGTTCCAGCAGCAGCTGTCCCAGTTCGAAGTTGGCAAAGGCGGCTCGAGGATGATTACCGTGCTGTTCCGTGAACTTCTTCAGAGCCTGCTCGGCCTGACTCAGGGCCTGCTCGCGGTCTTCCGGAACTCGCAGTGCCGTTCCCATTTCGCGGTAGGTGATACCGCGTTCCAGATCCAGTGTGTCGGCGAATTCCTGCGGCAGGTCGGTGCGTTGAGCCAGCTGGTCCAGATATTCCAGAGCTGTGTCGAAGTACTGGCGCTGACGCAGCCCTTCCACGAAGTCGGCAAACGGCTCATCGGCGGCCGCCGGTCCGATCGCTGCCAGCAGCACCAGCAGTGCGGCCGGCAAACGATTAAACAAATGCAGGGCCGTTCCGGGTCTGAACAGTTGCATATTCTCTCACTCTCGCGATCTTGATGGGCGACCGAACCGACCGGAATGGCCGATTGACAGGCTTGAATTCAGGTCGTCCGGAGGAAACCGGTGTCTGGCATGTTTGTCTGGATCAGAGTCGGCTGCAGCCAGCAATCACCGAACTTCCGACACCGGATGAATTCGAAATCGGATGTCCCCGCCATCAGACGTCTGTGCCGTTGGACCCTGACGCAGATCCCTGGGGGAAACATGCGTCTTCTCTTCATGAGAATAGAGACTTTTCTCGTCATTCGCAAAGATAACAGCAGGGTCCGTCCATTCTTGCTTCCGGCCGCGTGCTCGGAAGCAGTTTCTGCCTCAAAATGCGGATTTCCGTTGTAACATACGTATTCGCCATCTTTTCCCGGCCCGTAAAGGTGATCCTGATGAAGACCATGTTTCCATCCCGAATCATGTCGCTGCCGGCCGTCGCCATCGTCACGGTGGTCACTGTCGGAATCGTCTGCCCGACCGGAATGGCCGGCGACCGGAACGAGGCCGATGTCACGGCGGACAGCGCATCCATGGTCATCATGGCTCCGGCCGGACCGGTGCTGGCCGATCTCAGGATTTCCGTTGATGGCCAGGCCTACCGATTGTGGGTTACCAGCTTTCTGGCCGTCAGAACCGATGTGAACCGCGACGGTCAGCTGACGCTGGAAGAACTCGAACTGATTCCCGCTCGACTGCTGCAGCAGACGTCAGCAAAAACGGCCGCGCGGGCGCTGCACCAGGCGGCGGGAAAGACCGATGCCGCGCAGGTGGCCGTCCGCACGTTCACCGACTGGCTGGCCGGCGATCTGAGTCGGTCGTTTGATGTGATTGCCGGAGCCGTGCAGGCCTCCGAAGCCGTCCGTCTGGCTGCCCTGATCGACCGCAACAGTGACGGTGGCGTGTCACAGGAAGAACTGATGACCGCGGCGCACGCCCTGCGATTCCGGGATCTGGACGATGACCAGACGTTCAGCGCGGCAGAACTGCTGCCGTTTCGTGACCCCAGAAATCAGCAGGCTGCCGTCGTTCCGGATGTGGCGGACCTGCCCTTTGTGCAGCTGACAGACGACGAAGCCGTGCAGCGGGCGGCCCGACAGATTCTGAACAGGTACGGCAACGAAGATACCGTCCCGGTCCACCGACTCCGACGACCCGCGGCCGTCGGGACGATTGACTCTGAAGAATCGGCGGCACCGCTTGACGTCGCCGGCTGCGAAGCCTGGCTGCGTTCACGCGACTTTCATCTGACGATTCACGTACTGCTGGCCGACCGTCCCAATGCCAGTGATCTGAAATTTGAAATCGAAGACGGTGCCGACGGATTCTGTGCGGCGACGCCGGTTCCCGGTCGCCGCGGACGGGCAAAACTGATCATCGATGATATGCCGATCGAAGTGCGTGCCCGGGGCGGCGGCGCAAAAACACGCAGCTTTCTGACCGCGTTTCTGCTGCAACGCGTGTCGATCTATGACAGTGACAAGAGTGGCTACCTGTCGGAAGACGAATTTCCTCCCATGCAGCAGCAGCTCGCTCAGCAGAATATGACGGCCGACTTCCGCACTGCCGATCTGAATGCTGACGGCATGCTGTTTCGCGATGAACTGAAGACCTGTATCGAACGCGACGCCATCGCGACTCAGAGTCGCATCGAAGTCAGTGTCCGCCAGGATGGCAAGACACTGTTCAAACTGCTCGATGCCAATGTCGACCGCCGTCTCAGCCAGCGTGAACTGCTGGAAGGATTTACCGGCATGCTGGAATACGATATCGACGGCGATCAGCGGCTGACCGAATCAGAACTCGGCACGGCCTACGCTCTGGAAATCGGTCTGGGACAGACGGATTCGCTGCGGATGGATTCCATGATGCAGGGCATGAATATGGCCGCCCAGTCGACCGACGCCATTCTGCCGGGCGTGGCGGGACTGGACGGACCGGAATGGTTTCGCCGCATGGATCGCAATCAGGATCGAGATGTTTCGCTGCGTGAATTTCTGGGCCCGCATCAGATCTTTGTCGAACTGGATGTCAACAGGGACGGGCTGCTGAGTGCGGCGGAAGCAGAATCACTGGTGGCCGACCGGGCTGAGTGATCCGGCAAAGTGTCCGGGCGGCGAGACCGGCGCGAAGACGTTGAATGCCGGGGACAGCGAGCGTTCAGCACTTATTTTTCGTCTGGTACTCCCGACAGGTCCCGGTGATGCGAGGTCGACGCATCGAAGACCTGTCGGATGTGAATCGCCTGCTGCAGACGTTCAGCCAGTGTTTTCGCGAATGGCGGATCCAGCATCTGAAGTCGTTTGCAGGCGATCGAACAGACGTCCAGCCCCAGTTGTGGCAGATCTCCCCAGCCGTGAGTCACGTCGGTGGTGAAGTCAGAATCCTCAGGTGGCTCGATGGCTCGAAACAGCGTGGCATTTCCCGGAAACGGCTCCGGCCGATACAGCCAGCCCATGCGGCTCCCGGCCTGCGTCAGATGGGCTTCCCGCGCAACAGCCTGCTGCACGCGCCGCCGACTCCACGATGTCGCCCGGCGTACGAACTGACCGGCGGCCCGAATGATTGAAGAACGGTCGATGCTGCGCAGCCTGAGTCTTAGCCGTTCACTCAGTGGCTTCCGTTTCATGGCCACCGGGTTCGGAGTGTCAATGATTCCAAGGAACGCAACCTCCTCACCATCGGCGACCAGCCGGCAGGCCATTGTCCACGCCGCGTAGGCTCCTTCACATGTTCCCGTCAGTCGGTAAGGCCCCGCGGGCTGGATCCGCCGGATCTGTTTCAAGAACAGGTCTGCCAGTTCTGCAACGGTCAGATGGTCAGCGCTGTCTCTGCGAAAAGTTACCGGAGCGTAGCAGGTGAAGTCGGTGATGTGGCGCACGACGTGGCGAAAACAGGACACGGCCACGCCTTTGGGTGGAATCAGAAACAGCGGCGGCGCATTGGTGAACGGGCTCAGACACATTGGAACCTGCGAATCAATGTCCGTCGGTTGTGACACGGCAGCGATTGACGGTCTGGCTCCCGTCGAGGGCACGCTGTTGTTGTCCTTCGCCCCGCCGGCGGTCCGGGGCACGGTGGGTTTGTCCTGACGGCCGTCCAGCGCAGCCGCCAGTTGTCGGATGGTGGGAAAGTCATGAAAGACGCCGGGTGTGACCGCCAGGCCGGCTTCACTGCAGAGCGCGATGACTTTAATGATGCCCAGTGAATCACCGCCGGCTTCGAAGAAGTTGTCGTCCACTGAGATGTGCGGGGTCTGCAGCGTCTCGCGCCAGATGTTCAGCAGGGCGGTTTCGGTGGCATTGTTCCGGTGTGCGGCGGGCCGAGTGTCCGAGGGAGACCGCAGCGCGTGCGCCGTGAGGCGTTGTCGATCGATTTTTCCGGTTGCGGTTCGCGGCAGGTGGTCCAGTCGAACGAAGTGCTGCGGAATGACAGACGATGACACATGCTGCCGCAGATGTTCGCGCAGTTCTCTGTCGGAGGGCGCTGGCGAGCCATTTGTCGTGTACCATGCCACCAGGTGCTGTCGGCCTGCCGGCGGCTCAACACGGGGCTGCTGTGCTGCGATCTGAGCTGCCAGAAATTCGCGCTGGCCGGGTGTCAGGCTGCGGACGCGCCGTTCCATTGTGACTTCTTTGTTCATTTTGTGGCCTGCAGTACGACCATCGAACCAGCCCACCATGCGTCTCTGGTGTCCGGCGGAACCTGTACCGGCTGAACACGCAGTCGCACTTCAGAAAAGTGACGAAACAGACTCCGCTGGTGCCGTCGGCTGAGCGAGTCGATTTCGGTCGTCAGATACGTAAAGACACCGCCATGGCTTTCATCAGCGGATACTGCCAGTCCTCCATGATCTCCTGGTCGCTCAGCTTTTCCTCGCGAATATCACGCGGCAGGTGAGGCTGGTCACTGCCGGGGACAAATCGCGGTGCTATCTGCTGCAGGTGCTGGATGTCAGAGACGGTTTCCTGAAGCGCCTGATCCAGCAGCCACTTCCGCTGACCGGCTCGTGGTGTGGTGATTGAATCTTCGGACGGCAGCTGCAGAGACACTTTGACGCGGCTGTCCTGATGACAGACGACAAAACCCGACGAACCGCCCGGCATCGGTTCTTCCTGTGCGGCGATCGCTTCCGCCCGCTGAAGAAGAAGTTCGGCCTGTTGGTCCGGAAGAGACTTCAGACCGGCACACAAGGAGGCCACGTCTGTACCGGACGTGGTCGACGATGGCGCTGCCGTCAGACCCACGACCGCTGCGCGAACCGATGGATGGCGCGTCAGAGCTGTTTCGATTTCTTCGGCCTCCACACGGTGACCGTTGATCTTTATCTGATGGTCGATGCGGCCCAGAAACACCAGCGCGCCATCCGGCTGCTGCTTCGCCAGGTCTCCGGTCCGATACAGCCGCGAAGCGGGGTTGCTGGAAAACGGATTGGCAATGAATGCTGCTGCAGTCAGGTCGGGGCGATTGCGGTACCCGCGTGCGAGCTTGTCTCCACCCAGAAAAATTTCGCCGGGCACGCCGGACGGAACAGGTTGCCGATGCTGGTCCAGCAGGAACACCTGAGTGTGACCGATTGCGCGTCCGATTGGCACAGTCGGGGCCTCACCGTCCGCAGCCTGAAGACGATGGGCGGTGCTCCACACGGTGCCTTCCGTGGGTCCGTATTCGTTGTACAGTTCCGTGTCCGGCAGGTGCTGAAAATGTTTCTGTACCAATCGCGGGCTGCAGGATTCTCCTGCCACGATCATCGTCTGCAGTGAGGCCAGCTGCGCGACCGGTACATGGTCGAGCAGCAGTTCGTAAATCGCCGGAAGGCACAGCGAGTGTGTGATTCCATGCTGTTCAATCGCGTTCCCCAAAGCAAGCACGTCGTGCTCCAGTTCGGGTGGCGGCAGTATCAGGGTGCCGCCGGAACACAGCGTCCAGAAGATACCGGCCACCGAACTGTCAAACGCGAAGGACGACAGCAACAGAAACCGCTTCGGAAAATGTTCGTAATATTCACTGCGTGCCAGCGTCGACAGAAGCAGGTTTCGATGAGTGATCTCAACACCTTTGGGCTGGCCGGTGGATCCGGACGTGTACATCACATAGGCCAGTGTATCGCCGGAGTTCGCGCTCAGTGAAACGCGCTCGGAGAAATCAGTCTTCGTGATATCCGTCTCAGCGCTGACGGTCGCATCGTCCTGCAGTGGTTCGTCAATGCAGATGAGACTTCCCTTGAAGTCGGACAATACATCGGCTGTTTCAGCCTGCACCACGGCATGGCGTGCTCCACAATCCTCAAGAACATAACGACGACGCTGCGCCGGCTGAGCAGGATCGAGTGGAACGTAGGCCGCGCCTGCTTTCAGAATTCCCAGAATCGTGACGACAAGTTCGACTGAACGAGGCACACAGACAGCAACGCATTCACCACTCATGACGCCCGCCGCCGACAGACGCATCGCAAGCCGGTCAGACTCGGCTTTCAATTGTTGCCGCGTCAGTGATAGATGACGATCCACCACGGCACTGCCGGATCCCCCGCTCGGGGCATGTCGGTCGATCACTTCGTGAACGCGATCGTTGCCACGCGGGCCATGTCGGCTGCTTCCGTCTGATGCGGGCCCCTGAGTATGCTCCCTTTCCGCGAGCCGTTTCAACTGTTTCAGCGCAGCGGCCGGTTTAGCTGAGATGGATGTCAGCAGTTGTATCCATTGGTTCTGCAGCTGTTCGATAGTCTCCTCGGTGAACAGAGCTGTGCTGTATTCAATACCGCACGGCATCGATCCGCCGGCGGATGTCACAAACATCGTCAGGTCGAATTTCGATGCGCCCAGATGGGCGACGCACGGTTCCATGACTGTGCCGTCCTGCAGGTGCAGTTTCGGCAGAGGTTCCCGCATCACCAGCATGCACTGGAACAAAGGATTTGACGTCGTTCGCGGCGGGTTGACCGCCCGGACAATCTGATCGAACGGCGTCGCTGCGTGGTCCATTGCGGTCAGGAACTCCTGACGCGTGTTTCGAAGAAATTCGCTGAACGACAGCCACGGTTGATATCTCGAACGAACCGGCAGCGATGCAATGTGAAATCCCACAATGCGGTCTGTGTCCTGACGGCGCCTCAGACTGACCGGGACGCCAACCATGAGATTATCCTGAGAACTGAAGCGATGCAGCAGCAGCTGGAACGCAGCCAGCATCAGCACGTTCAGCGACACCTGCTCGCGGCGGGCCAGTTCCTTCAGGCGCCGTGAAAGTGGCTTTGGAAGGATGAACTCCCGGGCACTGCCAGCCAGAGTTCGATGAGTCACAGGTTTCCTGACCGGCCACGCCACCGTTGTCGGACAGCCCTGCAGTCTGGAACGCCAGAAGCCGAGATCGATTTCACGGCACTGCGATTCTGTGGGCCATTCAGGCAGTTCCTGTGTTCCGGACGGTTCCGGCAACGACTGTCCGTTGTACAACCGCTGAAATTCATCCAGCAATACCAGCATCGACTGCTGATCGACTCAGTCGGCAGGCCGGCAAACGTACCAACGTCCAGATTGATCAGGTTCAACGCTGCCGCCAGCCCTCCCTGAATGTGCGTGTCTGTTTCGCCGGATACTGCATGTTTCAGGAAACCAGTGGCTTCGACGGCGAGCCGGGCCGAGAGTGTTTCGAACGTGTCGTCCGGCTCAATGTGCATTCGGAATGGAAGCAACCGCATAAACAGTCCGATCGTCTGTCGATGCGACTTCGTCGGACGGTTGTGACTGGTCACTCCCACCATCAGGTCCGGTGTATCCTCGATGCGGTGCAGGAAGGCTGCGAGCACCGTCGCAAAGATGTTGAAGTAACTGAGTGAAGGTGTCAGCTGGCGAAATGGGGCTCGCTGAATCATCGTTCGCAGAGCAAGGTTGTCATTGTCACTGAGTGACACAACGGCTCGACGATGGCGGTAATGCAGCTTGCCGGCCTCTGTCATGCCGCCGTAGAAACGATAGCGATGCCGCTCGCTGCGTTCCGACCACCATGCCTGAGCGGTGTTGCCGGCCGGGGGGCGAGTTGACTGACCGTCCTGCTGTTCGGCAGCGAACTTCGGTCGCCGGGAAGGTGCTTCGCCGCCACGAAGCAGGGACGAGTAAATGTCGCTGAGCGCTGAGAGCAGGACATGGCCATTGAATGCGTCCGAGACTGAGTGGTGGATCTTAAGCAGCCAGACATATCGGTCCTCGGCCACCTTTGCCAGCAGGCAGTCGTACAGACATGTCTTCGTCTGTAGTCTGGAATCAAGAGTCTCTGTGATGATCTTTCGGAGAGCCGCTTCTGAATCAGTCGCCGTGGCAGGATCCAGCAGGCGACATTCCGCGGGGCAATCGTGGCGAATGCGGACAGCAGGACTGCCCCTGTCCGGAGCAACCTGACGCAGGACCGGCGTTTCCAGCACCAGCTGTCGAAATGCTGCGGCGAAGACAGCTGCGTCGACGGCACCGTGGATTGTGAACAGGTAGGGCATTTCGTAGAGCGGAATCTCCGGGGCGAGATGCTGTCCCAGCCAGATGAACTGCTGATTCGGAGCGAGTTTCTGCACGGCGGTATCGCCGGGACGGCCATCAGTCCCCGTGGCTCTGTCCGGAGATGCATTCCCATCGGCAGCGACGCTCATCCCACATCCTCCATTGACATTCGTCGACGAAGAATTCGAAACGTCGGTTCAGCACCCTCGCCGGGAATCACACGCACGGTTTCCAGTTCCGTGCTGGCTGTTTCCCGCAGCACCTGCTTTTCTGACAGATGATGCCAGAATAATCCTGAATAGATTCGTTCACCAAACTCCACGTGTCGATTGCCGTTCGTCAGCAACCCGGCCAGTCGTGCGCAGCAGAGTCGCAGAATCCCGGCAGGTCTGAAATCTCCGTCTCCGGCGATGTAGGACATGACGATCAGTCCGTCGTCGGCAACAAGCTGTCTGCACTGCTGCAGAAAGGCAATCCGACGGGCAGACGTCTGGCATGTTGTGTACATCCAGCACGACGTGTAGACCACGTCAAAAGGTGTGTCCGTCGTGTACGTATGGAAGTCGGCCGTGAGAAACGTTGCCGAAAAACGGGTGTCGGCTGCGTATTGACGGGCAGCGGAGATCATCCACGGAAGCTGATCGATTGCCGTCACCTCAAATCCGTTGCGGGCGAAGACTTCTGCCTCACGCCCCTGTCCGCAGAAGGCGTCCAGCATCCGCCGGCGCGGTCCCGCCAGTTCGTCTAACTGAGGCAGAATACGCTCGTCATACGGAAGCGAAGCCCAGACCGTGGAACAGCCCGAAGACAAAGATCACAATCCATGTCCTGTCGCGAAATCCGGGTGTGATCGTGTTCAGTGCCACAAGCACGATCGACAGAGCAATCACGGATTCCACCAGCCGCGACGGCAGACGCACCAGCCCGAGAGCGGCAAGGCTGAGTGTGATTGAATGGGCGACAGTGAAAATCGTGACGATGCGGACGATGTTCCAGAACGCCGTCCTGAATTTCGGCACAGGCTGCCATTCGGCCTCTTTGTAGATCAGCACGGCGGGCAGCAGCAGCGTGATGATAAACAGGATGTGGTCCAGCCCGATCCAGATGTGCAGCACGCCCTGCCAGACGAAATCTCGCGGACGCAGCAGCATCTCAATGCTGGTCAGGTTCAGCTGCTGTGTCGGGTTGTCGGCACTGAAGATCAGCGCTGCAAATTCGCCCTCGTATTTTTCACCCGTTTTGCGGTTTCGCTCCAGACACAGCAGGCTGCGGTGGATGGTCACCACATCGGGCAGAACTTCATCAATCTGTACCTCATAAGTTACTCTTCCAAGAGACATCGGCCGAACGTTGCGCGTGTACCGTGCCACAGGAACTCATCGACCACCTCAGCTCCGCGTCGCCTGCCGCCGGCGTTGCAGACACGGGCGTCGACGTTCATCAGAATAACGTGGTGGATTCCCCGAGGTCACAAAAAATAAGCAGATTTGCTGACATAATGACCGCGGTTATCCCCTGTCACAATCGATCTGAAAATGCAGCGCAGGTGCCGCCGGCCAACATCAGGTCGGGCAGAGGTTCTGAACCGGCGGCTCAGGCATCCGAGAGGCATTCGTTCTGATTCAGCAACGCTCTGATCGATACCAGCCGGAACTTCATTTTCAGGCGCATGCAGGAGAAAGCAATTCTGTGACGGATCTTCGCACCGGATCGGGACAGCTTTGCGACGTGGCGCAGGCGATCAGCGACTGGTGTCGGCCGACGGAAAATAACCTGCTCACTTTACCACCTGCGAATCGGGGCAGACAGCATGTCCTGCGACTATGATTCATGTGGCAACAGCGCCGCAACCATGGGAGAGTTTCGGACGGCGGCAACGGCGTGGTGCAGGCGTGACTTGACGGTGCCCAGTGGCAGATCTAGCGCGGCGGCGATTTCCGGTTGTGTCAGGTCATCGACGAACCGCATCAGCAGGATTTCCCGATGAGCGTCTGACAGTGCGGCCAGCATGTCGGTAAAATCATCACGCTGCGATGAGTCACGTTCTTCGGCCTTCGGGAACACGTCAAGGTTCTCGTCACCACTGGTGGCCCGCATCCGTTTTTTGCGCGCGGCAATCGACAGATTTCGCACGGCCGGATACAGAAACGTGGTCATCTGAGCGGTCAGTTCGAAGCCCGGGAACTTGCGGACGACGTAGGCAAAGGTTTCCTGCAGCACGTCCAGAGCATCGTCGCGATGCCCCGTGAAGCGAAAAGCCAGCCCGACCACCCAGTCCTTGTAACGGTGATACAGGACCGCAAATGCCTGCTGATCACCGCCGTTGATGGCCGCGATCAGCTGCAGGTCTGTCTGCTTGTCGTCATCGCTTTGCATTCTGTAGTCCTGAACCTCCGACGTCACTTTCGCTCAGAAGTTTCAGCTTTCTTTGAACCAGCGCGCCGTTTCGACAGCTGAAGTCGTCGTCGCTCAGAAACGCTGACATCCGGAAGCCCTGTTCGTGCGGCTCAGTGCGCCGCAGCGCGGGATCGTTCAAAGTTCCTGCCAGCTTCCGTGTATTTCTACAAAACAGTTGGCGTGCAGACTCAACATTGTCTTCGCTTTGCATCTCACCAGCGCGTCACGGGCCGCACAAGCGACGGTTTGACGTACGTTTTTGTCCGTTGCCCTGAGCCGAGATGGAAATCTGGACGGGAAGGCAGAGCGCCGGCGGGACGTGCATTTGACCGACCGGGCGCTGTGCGACATCGCCGCCAACGAGGCGTTTTCAGTCGTTTTCAGTGAAGTGAGCCGGACGGCATCGGTACGCCGTTCCGGACGGCAGAGCGAAATCGATCAGGAATGGCTCGCTGCCTTTTTCTGCTGTCCCGGGCGGATTTTCGAAATGCCCGCTTTTCTTTGAACCTTTGGCCGTGCCGCGCTGCTGAAGTGGTCGGAGGTGACAAGAAATGTCAGATCTGAACAAACCTGATATTCCCGAAGGTGAACTGCCGCAGGAGGTTGTGGCAGAACTTCGGAGGCGATACGTCTCGTCGGTGACGATTCCTGAGGCCGTGGACAGGGCTGTGCTGCAGGATGCTCAATCGGTTCTGCACCCGCCACAACCGTCTCAACCGAACCGCCGTACATGGCTGTTCGGTGTCGTGACGGTCACCAGTCTGGCGGCCGTTCTGATGATTGCCATGTTGCCGCAGTGGCGGAATTCGGTGCCGGACGACGCGTTTCTACAGATGGCGAGGTCGGACCGGGCAGAGACGGCAGCAACAGCCGGGGATTCGAGCTCGGGTGAGGCCCCCCGAACGATAGTGACAGGTCGCGACCGGCAGGATGCTGCGGACGTCGACGGTGACGGACGGCTGGACATTCTGGACGCCTTTGCCCTGGCTCGACGGATTCAGACCGGTTCTGTCAGGGGCACGGTTGGTGATCAGAATGGTGATGGTGTTGTGGACGAGGCCGATGTGGATCTGATTGCCATGTCGGTGGTGATGTTGTGATCGAGCTGGTTTTCATGCTGGCAGCGGCGGATCCGTTTCGGGACCGGCGCCTGAGCGGAAATTTTACAGAAGGCGACGAATAATGAACGTTGCAGTTGATCATTCAGGCTGCGTCGCTTCACGGCGCCGGCGCGTGCCGACCGCATGGATCGTGTTGATTCTGTTTGATGTCTGTCTGGTCGCACTGGTGTGTGCGCAGGACGATCAGCCGAACAGGGCGGTGGCGGAGCAGACGCCGGTCGGAACCATCGTACAGATTGAAGGGCCGGCCGATGTCGAACCCGACGATGTGCGGTTTGAGGCGATTGACGTGTTTGTGGATGCTGGCGACGAATCTCTGGCGGCCTATCAGTTTGAGCTGCAGAGCCGTACGCCGGGTGTGGAGATTGTGGGCATCGAAGGTGGTGAGCACGCTGCCTTTGCTGAGCCTCCATATTACGACGCGCGAGCGATGAACAACAATCGAGTGATCATTGCCGCGTTTAACACGGGCAGGAATCTGCCCTCAGGACGCAGCCGGGTGGCGCGAATTCACGTGCAGCTGCAGGGCCCCGGGCTGAAGGAATATGAAACGAAACTGACCGTGTCTGCCACGGTGAATGGTAAACGGATTCCCGCTGAGGCATCCATTTCAAGGACGCAGGCTTAGCAGTCTGTCCGGATGCTTCTGCATAACGGACTTCCGGGTCCGCCATTGCCGAAAGCGTCCGTATTTGCAACGCGCCTGGCCGGCCGGCGCACAAAAAATGTTTCCGTTATCCGGACAGGCTGCCAGCTCGTCCCGATCCGGTTTGAATGCTGACACTTCAATACAACGACGCTACTGATCGAAAGGTCGAGACAAATGACACGGCAACGATGCTTGAGGCTCTGGCTTCCGTTCGTATTCTGTACTGCTGCCGCTCTGCTGATTCAGGGGTGTGCCGAATCACCGGAATCCACCGATGCCGCCGCCACGTCGGCGCAGGAAGAAGCCGGGCAGAGTTATGCTGAGGCCGACATGGCGGCGCCGGCGGAAATGCCGCACCCGGAACCGAGTGCGGGGGCATTGCCGAGGGGCCTTCAGACGGAGTCGGAACGTGCGGTGTCACCCGCTGAGGTTGATGCGACCCGGCTAAGCCCGATGTCAGAAAAACTTGCCGCAGACGCTGATGCTGGGAAAGAGGCCGGGCTGTCACGGTCCGGCAGCAGTGTCAGGAACGATCTCTTCGAAGCCGACGAGAACCCTGCAGCGCCCGGGCCGGGGATGCAGGCCCCTGGGCAGGCCCGTGGCCGACCACTGTCTACAAGAGTGAACGGGCCTGCGTCTGCCGGCCTCAAAATGCCCAGTGCTGACCGTTCACCAGCCCAGGAGGCCGGTGAACTATCTCTTGGAGGCTATCCTGGTCCCGATGCCCCGGCAGGCCCGGATGCCCCGGAGGGCCTGGGCGGAAGTCTTGGCGCCGGCGGGCAGGCCGAGTCAAAGACTCGAAACCTTCGAGGTCGGTTCTCGTTGTCGCGAGCGGCAGAACAAATGAGTCCCGAGCAGCAGAAGACGATTGAAGTCAGTCTTCAGCCGGGCGAGGAGCTCTGGGTCATTGCCAAAGCAACGACCGCCACGCCGCCACCAGCCGTCGAGGCGCCGGGATGCGGAGCTCTGATGGCAACGCTGCCCGGTGAAACGAAACAGGTTCCCGTCCCGCTGCGACATACCGCCGTGCAGGGGAACATCGACGGCTATATCGCGACCGTCGACGTGACGCAGCAGTTTCACAATCCGTACGATTCGAAGATTGAAGCCGTCTACGTGTTTCCTCTGCCGCAGAGTGCCGCCGTTAATGAGTTTGTGATGACGGTGGGTGAACGAAAAATCCGCGGCATCATTCGTGAGCGTGAACAGGCAGAGCAGATCTATGCTCAGGCACGGGCTCAGGGGCACGTCGCGGCGCTGATGACTCAGGAACGTCCGAACATCTTCACTCAGAAGGTGGCGAATATTGAGCCTGGCAAACAGATTGACATCAATATCCGTTACTTCAATACGCTGCAGTACGACGATGGTGCCTACGAATTTGTGTTTCCGATGGTTGTCGGTCCTCGATTCAATCCCCCGGCCACGACGGATGGCGTCGGTGCTGTCCCCCGCGGGGTTCAGGGATCGAGTGGTCAGCAGACAGAAGTGCAGTACCTGGCACCGAATGAACGCAGCGGCCACGACGTTTCTGTAACGCTGACCATCAATGCCGGCGTGGATATCGAAGATCTGCACGCGGTGAATCACGCGGTGCATGTGAAGGATATCTGCGAATCACAGAAATCCGTGTCGCTGGTGCCGCGGGATCGTATTCCCAATAAGGATTTTGTGCTGCGGTACAAAGTCGCCGGAGATCAGATCAAAACAGCAATGCTGACGCATAAGGACGAACATGGCCAGTATTTCACCATGATGCTGTATCCCCCGGCGGATCTGTCGCAGGTGAATCGCAGCCCCATGGAAATGGTCTTCGTGCTGGACTGTTCAGGCAGCATGAGCGGTCAGCCGATCACTCAGGCCAAAGCCGCCATCAGTCATGCGCTGCAGTCGCTGACCCCCCGCGACACGTTTCAGATCATTCAGTTTTCAAACAACGCTTCTCAGCTGGGTGCCGAACCGGTGCTGGCCACGCCGCAGAATATTCAGCGGGGGCTGAAATATCTGGCCTCGCTGAACGGCGGCGGCGGCACCCACATGATTGAAGGCATCAAAGCGGCCCTGGACTTTCCTCATGATGAAGGTCGTTTCCGGCTGGTTTCCTTCATGACGGATGGCTACATCGGAAACGAACAGCAGATTCTGGGAACTCTGCACGACAAGCTGGGCGCGTCCCGCATCTTCAGCTTCGGCGTGGGCAGTTCTCCGAACCGGTTTCTGATGGATCGCATGGCGATTCTGGGCCGAGGTGCGGTGGCCTATCTGAGTCTGAATGACAACGCTACGGAAATCATGGATCGATTCAATCAGAGGATCAGCCACCCTGCGATGACCGACCTGAGCATTGACTGGGGCGACATGCAGGTGTCTGACGTGTATCCGCAGCGACTGCCGGACCTGATCGTGGGACGCCCCGTGATCATTACCGGGCAGTTCACGGGCGAGCCGGGGACAGTGAAAGTCAACGGACGCGTCGATATGGAGCCGTCGTCGTTTTCCGTCTCACTGGATGAAGAAGACGCCACAAAGAATCATCAGGGAATCGCCGCCGTCTGGGCTCGTCTGAAGATCAAGGACATGATGAACTATGCGGCTCACGCTCCGAATGAAGCGGGCGAGGTGCAAACGGCCGTGACTCAGACGGCACTGACCTACAATCTGATGAGTGCCTACACGGCGTTTGTCGCGGTGGATTCGATGACAAAGACTGCCGGAGAATACGGCACAACAGTCGCGGTCCCGGTTCCCGTGCCGGAAGGTGTGAAATACGAAACGACGGTCGGCAATTAGAAACGGCCGATCAGTAAATGACTGACTGGTCGCCTGTCGCTCCGGATGTCAATGAAATTACTATGGGATTAGAATTGGAAACGGCCTTCTGGCTCGCCCGCGTTCGACGTCCCATGTGAATCCAGTTGGCAACTCGGGAGAGCGGCTGGCGTTGGCCTGATTTACAGCGCAGAAGATGTTGAGATTCGGTTGGTGGCGAAAGAGTTGATTCATTACGTTGCTCACCCATCATGCGCCATTAATTGATTGGCCGTTCCTTTATCTCTGGTGTTGCCGATCGTCCTTGGATATTGCCAGTCCGCCCGTCCCTCACAACCGTTCCCCTGGCCGGTTTGGGCGGTTGGAAACGCGTTAGATCCAACGATATATTGACTTGCGCCATGGTCACAACAAAAAGTTGATTCTGCACGTTACCGTTATCGTTGTTCAGAAGCTGAATTCGTCCTAGTTTCGGAAACCACAACCCACCATCCAGTTCCTGAAATTCGTCGACGACAAAATCGACATTTGTCGACCCTGCATTCGTCAGATGGCGTCGTGGCAACCCGTCATGCTCCAGATCGAGCCACAGGATTTCTGCCGTTGAATTGTAGCTGACTTTCGCACATGCATTGCCCAAGATCGGCTCAACACCTTCCAATACCCATTGTTCTCTCGCGAGTATTTCCGGCAGCCATTCGGCCGTCGGAGCCCAGTAGAGCCCACTCATTGGCGCAAGCCGCTGTCGCCCCATTCGGGGCTCGCAGGTCGTTCGTCTGCTGTCCCGGGCCGGGGGTCGGTCGTTTTTCCCGGCCCGTGGCTTACCACCACTTTTATTCGTCTGTGGTATTGAAGAACCCGATCATCATTTCTTCCCAGCTCTGGTCACCCCAGCGAACCGGGTGATCAGGATTCGGGTTCACCGGGTTGTCGGCGGAATTGTCGAAGGTGGCCGTGCAGTGAATAACGGTTCCCTTCGGCAGCCGCTTCGGTTCCGCCAGTTTGTAGCTCAGCTGCCAGTTGAAATCATAATTCGGCACGTCCAGCAGGATTTCCCGGGCACCATCCGGATAGATGGCTTCGTAGCGAAATGATCGGCCTCGCAGATGCATATGAGGCGTCATGTCCAGCAGCCGGGCGTCTCGCCGGACGCGATAGTCGGCTTCGACAACATGCCTGTCAGCACCGGCCGGAATTTCAAACTTTGTATTGATGGCTGCTCCTCCGCGAAGCAGCTTCTTCACGTCGGATTTATCCATGAACTTCAGTCCGATGTCGCTCAGATCCGTCTGTTCTGAACCGTTCGGCGTGTAGTGCATTTCGAATACCAGCGTGCTGCCGGCCGGGACGTGAATGGCGGTGCCTTCGTCCAGCACCTGAGGCGTTGCGCCCGGCGCATAGCCCACCAGTATGCGGCGACTTTTGCCATCCCGGGCGTCGGCGCCCGGCGGAATCACATACGCGATGATATGATGCACGACGGCCACGTTGTCCGGCCGTGCCTCAGCGGCGCACACGTATTTGTCCTCATCCCAGCCCGGGTCGACCGGGAAGTACTGGTAATCGACAATGCCTTCCGCAGGAACGGTAAACGGCGTGTCCCGCACTTTGATGACCTGATCCGGCTGCGGCATTCGCCAGCCCGCTGTGAACTCTGGAGGATCAGGCAGCTGTGACGGATCACCTTTCGGCATGCCATTCTGTACCCATGTGCGGACAAGCCGCTTTTCTTCCTCTGTCAGCCGGGAATCGTTGGCAAACGAACCGTGGCTCGGATTCGCAAACCAGGGCGGCATCCGGTCGTCAGCGATGACCTCCAGAATGGTGTCCTCCCAGCCGATCACATCCTGATAGCTGGTGAGTGAAAAAGGGGCTACTTCGCCAGCCCGATGACATTCGACGCAGCGACGATTGAAGATGCGGGAGACCTGCCGCGACCAGGTGACGTCACCGGTCGGGGCGACCCGGCTGACCCGACCAATGTGGCAGCCGATCGCTTCGGTCTGCGGTACCGAGACCTGCCCACCCGCCAGCAGTTCATCGATGGCGATCGCCAGATCCCGTCGTCGTACCTGATCCCGCGCCAATCCCACAAGGTACTGATCGTCAATGCGGCCGCGATAGCGAATCCGTCGCTCAGCATCCAGCAGAAAGACTTCCGGAGTACGTTCTGCCTGAAACTGATCGGCAACGCGATTACCGACATCCTTCAGCATCGGAAACGGAATCCTGTGTTTCGCCACATAGGTCGTGATCTCTGTCAGGCTGTCCTGTGTGTTGGCATTGATGCCGACAAAAGCAACGCCCCGGCTGCCGTATTCCTGCTGCAGTTCGGCCAGTCGCGGCCCGTACAACCTTGCCAGCGGACATTCGGTGCCGAGAAACGCGACGACCACCAGTCGGCTGTCGGCCACATCCTGAAGCGACCAGTTCAGGCCGCGATGAGTCGGCAACGTGAAGTCCTTAACGGTCAGCGTCTGGTCGGCAGCGACCGACGACAGCATGATCAGCACTGCGAGTGCCGGAAGTACGGGACGATGAACAGTTCGCGACAGCATGAATCTTTCTCTCTGAACATGAACAGGCAGCATTCGGACGGGCTCGACAGACTGGCAGGCGTTTCCAGGGCAAACGCATGTCGTTTTCCTGTGTTTTTCAGCGCCATTCGGACGTGGACGTCCGAAATACAAAAGGACCTGGTGACGCATTTGCGAATCAGCGGCCGCATACCCTGTGATGTCGCTGGTCTGAACATGCGACTGCCCTGCAGGCGTTTCGGCAACTGATGCCGTGCACAGACTACCATATTTTCGGCGGCCGGACGTCTGTCGTCTGTGGTGGAATCGTATCTGTTTGTAGCTGGTCAGCCGGTTCCGGCACCCGCCAGCCCGACAAATCCGGTGGCGGCAGACTGTCCGTGTCACCGTATCGCGGTCTCATTCATCGGACTTCAGCAGTTTCCGGATGGCCGTCATCAGGACATGTTCCACTTCCGGAGCAACGTCAGAGGCCCGCTCACTGGTCTCGTAGCCGCCCTGAGAATACGCGACTTCGGTGCCGATATATCCGGGGCCGTAATCGCCGTAGGCGGCCATGGCGACATGCAGATCCGGCTGCAGTGCCTTCGCGGCCAGCTGGTATTCCACGAACAGTTCTCCCGGCAGGTGCAGCAGGCGGACCTTGCCGATGCTCAGCATACTGATATCGATCTGATGACCGGCTCGACAGCGGAGCAGCCATGCCAGCTTGTCGGCGGCGGCTCGCGCTTTCGCAGGCTGGCTGCGATCGTTCAGCAAAGCTCGCAGGCCGGCTTCGTCCAGGTGGCGGGCGGGCGGCAGGGCAACGGCTTCGGATGCCCACTGCACATCGCGGTCGGTGACGGCAAATCGTTCGCTGGATTCCCACGCCTTTCTCATGCCGTCCGCCAGCTTCGTCGCCAGGACAATGCGGTTGGCATGAGATCCGTCATTGTATTTTCCGGCACCGATATTTCCGCCGGCGCCGTTAAAATGGATGTGCACGGCGGACGGTTCGGCCTGTTGCCGAATGAATCTGGCGATGCCCGGAAAATCCGGACTGGGAATTCCGGTCCGATAATAGCTTTGTGGATGGCAGGCGTAATAACTGAGTACCGCCACCGGTTCGTCCTGGTCGTAGAAGCTGACGACAGAGACTTCCGGGTCAATTGTTCCTTCCGGCTCGGCTCTTAGTTCTGCGTTTCTTGTGGCGGTGTACCGAGTGGCTTTTACCCGGCCGTCGTCTCCGAGAATCCGGCGGTTGGACGCCACTTCAAGAACGTCGGCCCGGCCGAAGCCGACATGCGTCACGCTCCGGGCCTGGCCCAGGCTTGCCTGCACGGCCGAGCCCAGTCTTGTCAGCACCGAGCGTGCAAAACCGCCCTCGTACCGTCCCGTGTCGGCGATGCCGGCTGACTGCAGCAGGCTTTCGGCCGTGAAGTCACAGGCCGGCGCGTCGTGCTGGTGCAGCGTATGGACGGCAACTCTTGATGGTGTTGTTCCCGCTGCAGTCGCCAGCGTTTCACGAAACAGATCATGGCCTTCGTTGGCGATGCCGATCCAGTCGACCGCACACAGTACGATTGGCTCATCCGCCCCCAGCAGCACAATACCGCGGCAGCGCAGCGTCAGAGCATCGACGCGAACCACGGGATCGTAGGCCATCTGGCTGCCGACCGGCGGCGTTACGTCGATGTCAAACGTGGCCACGCGAAGATCAGCAGCCAGTCCGACGGGCAGTTCGCACAAGAGAAGGCTGCACGCGAGCACAATGGTGCGGAAGATAAGAGTCCGAATTTGCGGGGGACACGATGGAAGGCGAGTTAATGAAGTGATCATCAGCAGATTCCTGAAAGCAACGGGCAGGACGATGGGTGGGCTCAACCGGCGACAAAGCAGGACAATAGTCCGCCGTCCGTCTACAATCTCCGCAGTATGCCTCAGCGACGAGGGCCGGTGAAGCGACTTTGTGGCGCGCGGATGCGGACCGACCCCTTTCAGTCCACCCAGCGAAGATCCGCACCGAATCCGGAGCACGTATCCCGATGTTGCACCCGCGTCGTATCCTGATTCTGCCGTTCGCGGCGATTGTTATTGCGGCCCTGTGTGCCTGGCGAATCTACACGCCACGGCCGTCTGCGACTTCGGCCGCGTCGACAACTACCCGTGTTCCGGCGCCGTCGTTTCAGCTCTATGATCAGGAATCCCGGCTGGTCCAGCTTCAGGCATTCCTGCATCGGCATACCATTGTGCTGGCCTTCTTTGATGGTCAGAAGGGTCCCGAAGCAGATCCGGCTCTGGTTCAGCTGCGGCAGTTCTATCCGGCGCTGAAGCGGGAACGGATTATTGTGCTGGGCGTGTCCACCGCCCTGCCTCAGGAAATCCGCAACAGCAGTTCGCAGCCGTTTCCCTTTCCGCTGTTGTCGGACGTCGCAGCAACCGACCGGTCGTCGGTGCATCGGGTGTGGGGCCGCATTATCGAGCCAGCGACGCTGGATCAGCCGGCCGGAACAGAACCGGGCGTGTTTGTGATCGATCGCACGGGGCTGGTCGCATGGGAAGACGGGTTTCCGATGCCGGAAAATTCCCCGGAAACCATCGCTTCCCGGCTGCTTAATCCATGAAGATTCGCTCGTAGTCCTGATAGATCACATCCAGCAGATCTCGAGCGGGCTCGGTGGCCCGGTAGCGGACAAAGCCTTCACCGCTCTCGGCATCCTCTGCCACAAAGCGGATGTTGTCTTCTTCGCTGTACATCCACGCTTCTTCCTGCAGGATGTGAAAAATGCGATGCAGGCCTTCATCATCTGCCGGAATGAAGACTTCGCCGTCCAGAAACAGCTGGTAGGCGTACTCTTCCAGTTTGGGCCACGGCAGGTCGTCCGTTGAGCCGCGGTAATAGGGCTCCAGCACCGAGTGTTCGGACGGCTTGACGTTGGGGTTGTGCAGCATGTCGATCGCGTTCCAGGGGCAGATCGTCAGCTGGTAGAAATCGCTGCTGTCGTTGGGCGATCGATAGCACATCTGGCAGCCGATGCAGCGGCTGGTGTCGATCTGGTGGTAGCTTTCGGACGGGACCGGGCTGACCACTTCGTAGATGCAGTCGACCGGACAGACAGACGCACACGAATTGCACGACGTACAGCTGTCCTTGTTGATCACGTTGATGTAGCGAGTTTCCTTCTTCCGGTCAGCCTTGCGCGTCCGGAAGTATTCAGTCATGGAAATCGTCATCAGAGTTCCTGTGGCAGTTTCTGAACAAACAAAATTGAGCAATCGCTGGCGGGGTGAACAGCCCGCCAAATTGACTCATCGACCGACAGTTCCGCCCGACTCTAACTCGAACGCTGCAAAGCAGCCAGTGAATCCTGCGCTGGCAGCCGGCGTTTTCGGCCAAACCCGGCTCTTTTCCTGCCTCTGAGAAGCTGGGTAAGTGGACGCTGTTTGCGTCAGTCCGTTGCGGGCTTTGTCAACCCTGGGGTCGCTGTTGTTCAGGAAAAAGTTTGTGGGCTGAATGTTGGACAAAACTTGTGTTTTCTGTTTTGAGAAACAAAATTCTTCTCGATAGTATGAACGCGTGGTCATTCATGGATTTATGTTCATGTAGGCATCCGTTCACGAATCGAGAGCGAGTCCGGCTTGGCGTTGTTCTTGTTTTCGAGCAGGACTTTTCACCATTTTTCCTCATTTCTTCGGAGATTGTCCCTATGAAACGAACTCGTCGCGCGTTCACGCTCATTGAGCTGCTGGTCGTGATCGCGATTATCGCCATCCTGATTGCACTGCTGCTGCCGGCGGTGCAACAGGCTCGAGAAGCAGCCAGAAGAACGCAGTGCAAGAACAACCTGCACCAGCTGGGGATTGCCCTGCACAATTACCACGACGTGTACAACCGGTTTCCGGCTTCGTTGATGGGTATCACCGGGCCCAACACGTGGTCAAACTCCAGCCGTGGGTCCTATCTGGTGCGGCTTCTGCCGTTTGTTGAACAGGCTCCACTGTACAACGCTTTGGACTTCTCCCTTGAAGGACCCGCGTGGAATCTTCCCAACTTTGAAGCTCAGGTCGACGCCAACGGAAAACTGTATCGTCATTACCTGATTCCGGCATTTCAGTGTCCTTCTGATCCCAGCCCGGACCTTGACGGACACAGCATGAGGACGAACTACGCACTGAGTATGGGAAATCAGTCGATGCCGGGGAATGGGAACCCGTGGGGAACGTGCACGGACTATCCCGGCAATAATTTCGGGACCGGACCTTCCGGGCACGGAAACGACTCGCAGTATGGCCGTGGTAACCAGATTTCCGGATTCACTGGTCGAATGAACTGGTTTTCCAGATTCCGTGACCTTGTCGATGGGACGTCGAACATTATCGCCGCCGGCGAGATTCGTCCGCAGTGTGGAGACCATTCCAGAAACGGCTGGTTCCACTTCAATTCTCTCTGGATCGCGACCACCGCTCCGATCAATTACCCGATCAAGTGTGTGCGAGAAGATCCGGGCTGGGACAACGGCACAGCTGATCCCGCAAACGGACGAGGCCCCTGTAATCACTGGCAGAACTGGCAGACCAGTCAGGGATTCAAGTCCCGGCATGAAGGTGGAGCTCAGTTCGCCATGGCTGACGGTTCGGCTCGGTTCATCAGCGAAAACATCGACTACCTGCTGTACCAGCGTCTGGGTGACCGAAGCGACGGTCAGCCGGTCGGTGAATTCTAAGCCTTCGCCTTGTTGTTGAATCAGACAATCCCTCTGGCGTGTTCGACGCCAGGGGGATTGTTGTCTTATGTTTCTGGGCCATGCTGGCTTCGTTTAGGAAAAAAAACAGGACCGATGATGAAAACACAGACAGCATCCATGTTGTTTTGCTGCATTCTGAGCACGGTATTGATGACGTTCACCGGTTGTGGCGGAGGCGTCGACCGGCCGCAGACTTACCCGGTCAGCGGGACGGTGATGTACAACGGCAAGCCGGTCGAAAAGGCCAGTGTGTCGTTCTGGGTGGACGGAGCTTCTCGCGCGGCGACCGGTGTGACGGATGCCGAAGGAAAATTCCAGCTGTCCATGTTCGAAGCCAACGACGGGGCTTTGCCTGGAGAACACACGATTACGGTTTCCAAGGTCGAGCCGGGTGCGGCGGCGGCCGGCGGGCCGACACCCGAGCAGATGCTTGCTGATCCCAACGCGCTCGCTCAGATGGGAGCGGCCACGACGGATAAGGGCGGCAAGAACTCCGGCCCGAAGAAGTTGATTCCTGCCAAATACGGAGACCGGATGAACACGACGCTGAAAGAAACGGTCACGGCCGACGGCGACAACCAGTTCGTCCTGCAGCTGACGGATTAAGGCGTGGCGGGAACTCGAATTCTGGCACCGCTGACGGCCATCACCCTGGTCTCCGCCGTTTTCTGGTGGCGATCTCCCGACAGGATTTCCACGGAAGAACCTGAAGCTCTGTTTTACAGGGCGGTGGCCAGCCTGAACGCGGGTCGTTCTGAGGCTGTGGAAGCGGCGGTGGAAACGCTGGCCGAAGACCGCACGTACTGGCGGCATCTGGCTGTGCTGGATGCCGTCCTTTTTCTGCGCGGCGGCCAGCCGCAGCAGGCATTGCAGCGACTGTCGCCCATCACCGAAGACAATCCGGTCCGCGAGCTGTCGTTGCTGTATGCCGGCGAGGCCTTGTATACCCTGAAGCGGCTCGGCGAGGCTCAGCAGGTGTTCCAGCTGCTGCGGTCAGAATTTCCCGAGAATGTTGATGCTCGCCGCTGGCTGGGCGCCATCTATTACGACCTGGGAGCCTACGACGCGGCGATTCAGGAAATGCAGGCCGTTGCGGATGAGGCGCCCGACGATTATCGACCGTACCACCTGCTCGGCATCATGTATCAGGACTTCGAAAGCTACGAAGAAGCCGCCAGGTATTTTCGACTGGCCCTGGACCGGAACCCGCCCGCGGACCGCGCGACCCTGATTTCAACCGACCTGGCGCGCGTGCTGGTCGCCAACCGGCAATACCCCGAAGCCCTGCAGGTGCTGGAATCACAGCCGGAATCCGTCGCCACGCTTGAACTGCGGGCGACCAGCTGCTGGAGCCAGGGGCAGGAAGAGGAAGCACGACAGCTGCTGCAGAGGGCCGAAGAATCTGGTGACCTGAGCCCCGGTGGGCGGCAGTTGAAGGCAGAGCTGGCGGAAGCCGCCGGTGAGCTTCAGGAATCGATCACCATTCTGACGCAGCTGTTGAAGGAACATCCGGACCGCCTGGCGGCTCGGTATCAGCTGTCGCTGGCGCTGCAGCAGAGCGACATGCCGGACCTGGCGGCAGAACAGCGCCAGCAGTGGGAACAGCAGCGAGACCTGGCCAATGAGCTGATTCAGCTGAATCTGAAGGCGGTATCAGATCCTTACGATGCAGAAGTCCGGGACAAACTGGCCGACCTGTCCCGACAGCTTGGCAAAACCGGTCTGGCCGACATGTGGCAGCAGGCTGCGGATGCCTGTCGCCGCCGCAATGCCGTGCTGGAAACCGGACCGCCGTTGCCCTGATATAAATACGATCCGCTGCCGGCTCCTGAACCGTCGACCACCCGCGTATCCGTAACTGGGGCGTGTTCAGGTTCATGGAGACCTGCGGTCAGCCGGGTGGGGCGGTCGGGGGGATATGACCAGAATTATTGGCAAGCATTCGGAGTGACTCGATCGTTTCTCCCTCGCGAAAGAGTACCAACGGTTCGGGCACCTGCTGTAGGTGCCGCCTGCCGGGCGGCACTTCGCGGCAAAGCCGCGACCGTGGTTGCAACACCCACGCCACTTCATACAACCGGCTGCCAAAAACCAAACGCCCCCACAATTCGAACGCGGGTCCTGCGTACAGTTCGGGCTCCGCCCGAAGGTCCTGCGGTCCCAGGCGGAGCCTGGGACCGAGGCGGGACAACTGTCTGGTCGCAATTTTCGGGGGGACACGCAGCCAGAGAGACCCTGGCAATAGCATTGGTAATTCAATCGACGTCCCGGAGACCGCCCCACAACGGGTGTGCGAGTTTTGGCGGGTGGGCGAGTTTTGGCGGGTGCGTGAGTTGTGTCCGGGTCTCCCGACCCGTCCACACTGCGGACCGAAGGTCTCCCATCCCCGCGTCACGTCCCATTCGTCTGAGCTGATCCTTTTGCCGTGGCCCAGGTGTTTTCCGCTGAATCGGGCGGGTTCAGGTTTATGGAGACCTGCGGTCAGCCGGGTGGGGCGGTCTGGAGACCGCCCCACAACAAGGCGGGTGGGGCGGTCGGGAGACCGCCCCACAACGGAGGTCGGGAGACCGCCCCACAACGGAGACCGCCCCACAACGGAGACCGCCCCACAACAGTGGGAGACCGTCCCAAAACGGAGCGGCCGCTGCAGCTGTACCGTGCTCAATCTGCAGAGGGCGCCAGGTTTTCCAGCTGGCTGCGATACTGATCGGCCAGTTGCTGGTAGTCGGGATCACTGGCGGCTTTGGTTTCGTAATAATCTGTCAGCAACTGCAGACTGCGAAGATTGTCCGGGGCGAGATCCAGCGCGGTCAGAATCCGGACAATTCCTTCCGCGGGATCGCCGTACTGCAGCAGGATCTCACCGGCGCGATTCAGTTTGTCCGGGTCGTTCGAATTCTGCAGCAGGGCCGCGTTGATTTTGTCCAGTTCGTCCAGTGCCGAACGAGCCGTGCTGACAAACTGTGAATGCTGCTGTGCCAGCTCACGCTGGCCGTTCAAAGAATACGCCTGCGCCAGCAGATAATGAGTTTCGTCGTAGCCGGGACGCAGCTCCAGGGCGGTCTGCAGCGCCTGAATGCCGTCATCGTAGCGACCGACTTCCAGCAGCGATCTGCCCAGTGCCACGTGAGCGTCCAGCGAGGTCGGATCGGCCTGACAGGCCCGCTGCAGCAGCTCTACCGCGGCTTCGGCCAGGCCTTCCGCCAGCCGACATTCGGCGAGACCGATACAGGTTCGAACAACCGCAAAATTCCGATCGAGCAGTTTCTGAAAATAGCCACGGGCGTCGGCGAATCGTTTTCGTTCCACCAGCAGTTCCGCCAGTTCCAGCTGAGGATCCAGCCAGTCGGGGTCAATGCTGATGGCGGCCAGAAAGTCCTGTTCGGCATCACGAGGAGAACTCAGCAGCTGGTGAATGCGTGCTCTCAGCAGCCGTGGCGTGGCGTCGTCAGGAGCGTCGGCGATCCACGGATCCAGCAGCTGCAGCGCCGAATCTGTTCGGTGGCTGCGGATGAAGCCGATCACAAACGCTTCACAGACCTCTTTATTGTCGTGATTCCGATCCGTCAGCAGTTCTGGCAGATGAGGTTCGGCCTGCCGCATCTGGCCCGACTGTGCCAGTGCCAGCCACTGTGCCCGGTTGAGTTCCGATCTGGAGGCTCCCAGTTCGGCGGCCTGTTTCAGGGCCTCGGCGACAGCCTGCATCTGTCCCTGATGCCGGGCAATTTTCGCCCGCAGCAGCAGAAATCGGGGGTCCTGCGGCTGCAGCGTCTGTCCCAGACGGACCCACCACAAAGCATCGTCCAGTTCGCGATTCGCAATCTGACGGCTGACGGCGGCCTGGACCGGAATGCCGACGACTTTCTCACGCTGCCAGTAAAGGACAGCCGCCGTCAGGGCCAGGCCGATGGCGCAGCGGCGAGCCAGTCGGCGTCGTCGACCGGATCCGAATCCGGGGTTGGGCTGAGCCGAGTTCTGGTTCGAGTCGGGTGGAATACTCTCAGGCACCGGGCGATACTTTTCTGTTAAGATTAGCGGCAGCGGCCGGAGACGGTGGAACAAGACATCCCGCCCGTCTTCCCGGTATCACATTGTTCGCCAGGCGTCACGAATGTGAAGCCTTCGAGGTCAGTTGATCCTGAAACGTTTCAACTTCCAGGTCCCATTCAACCGGCTGTTGACGCCGCCCGCAAAGGTAGCCAAATGAACGTTTCGCGGACAATCGTCGGATGCATGTCTCGCCGGCTGGCGGTGATGCCCGGACTTCTGTTGCTGTCGGCCGCGGCTGTCGGCTGTGGTGACACAGAACAGATCGGCTCTGAACAGACAAGTTCTCAACAGGCGTCCACGTCGACGTCGTCGACATCGGCCGGAATCGCTGCTCAGGTGAAGACCTTCTGCGGTGACTGCCATGTGGCACCCAGACCGGAGAGCTTTCCGCGGGATGCATGGCACGATGAAGTGCGTCGCGGCTTTGACTTCTATTTTTCCTCCGGGCGGACAGATCTGGTGCCGCCGATTCAGGCCGAGGTCACTCGCTATTTTCGTGATCTTGCTCCGGACACTTTCGACTGTCAGCCGGTCGCCGGCGAACCCTCACCAATTCACTTCCGACGTTTTGAACCGGCGGGGGCCGTGCAACCATATAATGGCCCGCCTGCGGTGTCGTTCGTGTCAGAAGTCTTCGGCGGCCCGCAGCCGGCCTGGTGGGTCAGCGACATGCGTCAGGGAACCGTGTCTATGCTGACCGCCGAAGGCCGGGCCCTGTGGTCCAGCTCGACCGCCAGTGCGCACCCGGCGGCTGTGCGGGTCTGCGATCTTGACAGGAATGGTCAGGAGGATCTGTTGTGTACGGACCTGGGAAGCTTTCTGCCGGAAGACCATGATCGCGGCAGGCTGGTCTGGATCAGCAACCGGGGAACAGACGAACAGCAGGAAACAGTGCTGCTGGACGGCATCGGGCGGGTGGCCGATGTCGCGATCGCAGACCTTGACGGCGATGATGACGACGATCTGGTGGTGGCGGAATTCGGCTGGCATAAAACCGGAGGCATTCATCTGCTGCGGAATATCAGCAGCCAGCCGGACGGCGTGCCAGCGTTCGAAACGGAAGAACTGGACGATCATTCCGGACCCATTCACGTGCTCGTGACGGATCTCAACGGCGACGATCGATTGGATATTCTGGCCCTGATTTCGCAGGAGCATGAGCAGGTCGTCGCATTTGTCAACGGGGCGGACGGCTTCACTCGCCGAGTTCTGTATCCGGCACCGGATCCGTCGTGGGGATCCAGCGGCATCAGTCTGGTCGATCTTGATCAGGATGGTGATCAGGACATCCTTTACACCAACGGCGATACATTCGATTCATACCTGATCAAGCCGTATCACGGGATCACATGGCTGGAGAATCAGAACGACCTGACATTTGTTCCTCATCACCTGGCGTCTCTGCCGGGTGTTCACCGAGCGCTGGCGGCGGACTTCGATCAGGACGGCGACATGGATATCGCGGCGGTGGCACTGCTGCCGGAACAGATGCTTCGGGACGTCGACGCAACGGCCTTTCATTCGGCGATCTGGCTTGAACAAACGCAGTCCGGAGACTTCGTGACGCACGTGATCGATACCGGACGCGCCGTTCATGCGGCCATGACTTTGTCAGATTATGACGGGGATGGCGACATCGACATTGTGGCCGGCAATTTTGTGGAGACCGGAACGGCAGGTCCGCTGGTGGTCTACGTGAACGACGGAACCGGTCATCCACGTAGCGGAACACGCCAAGGGTTTCGGCTTTTGGATTAATGGCGGAGCGGCCGAAAGCCGTGGCGGCTTCCGCTACGGCCTGGGGCGTCTCCCGTTGTGGGGCGTCTCCCGTTGTGGGGCGTCTCGTTGTCGGGCGGTGTTGTTGTCGGGCGGTCTTATCGTGGGGCGGTCTCCCGACTCGTTGTGGGGCGGTCTCCCGACCGCCCCACGCATTGGCGTGACCCGCACCGGGAGACCTTCGGTCGATCGTGTGGTCGGGTCAGGAGACCCGACCACAACCGGGAGGTCGTGTGCGGAACACGCCAACGGCCGTTGATTAAATGCGTCTTGTTGTGGGGCGGTGTTGTTGTGGGGCGATCTCCCGACTCGTTGTGGGGCGGTCTCCCGACTCGTTGTGGGGCGGTCTCCCGACCGCCCCACGCATTGGCGGGACCCGCACCGGGAGACCTTCGGTCGATCGTGTGGTCGGGTCAGGAGACCCGACCACAACCGGGGTCAGGAGACCCGACCACAACCGGGAGCGGGAGACCCGACCACAACCGGGAGCGGGAGACTCGACCACAACCGGGAGCGGGAATGACCCGACCACAATCTGTGTCATTCTCGCTACTCCCCTTCCCCTGCACCTTCCTCGTTCTTGTTCTCAATCTCGTTCCCCGCCGCCTCTGGCTCGGGATCCGGCTGCAGCTTCAGAAACACCTTGCTGTTCGGATGTTGATTGACCCACTGCCCCCAGGTTGTGACTTCGACATCGTAGTCCTGCAGAGGAATCTCTGGTGATGTTTGAGGATACATCCTGTTTTCGAACAGCAGCGACATTTCGTCATCCACAAATCCACCGACGGACAAAGGGATCGGCTGTCCCGGTGTGTCGGCCGTGAAGGCCCGGGCACAGTTAGTGCGGTCGCACCAGGTAATTGACACGGGTGTATTTCCGACCAGGTCATTGACGACATGAGCGGATATGCTGGACATTGCTGTGACGCTGTACGCCCGCGCCTCGCCGTCGACGACGATCCCCAGGACGGGTTCATCGTCAGAAGCTTCGGTCGGATCTGACGGCTGCATTGCCGTATGGGTGATGCCGGGCGTTATGAACGGAGTATTCTGCATGGCTGCATTCAGCTTTTCGTCCATACCGTCATCCGGGATCTCTGCCGACGGGTCGCCGCAGCCGGTCGACACCGAGACCAGAACTGAAGCCACCAGCGTGAAATGTCGGATCATGATCTATTCCTGTGGCAGAATGCCGGAGTTGCGTGATTCGACGACGCACAAAAAAGTGTTTGCGTCGACATTTGTCAGCTGCTGAATTGTGCCGGACGGCCAGCGAACTTCAAGGCGGTCGACACGCTTTGCTGTGCCCAGACCGAAATGCAGGCGTCGACTTCCCGTGGATGCATAGCTGCCTCCGCCGACCCATTGTCGCACCATCTTCTGCTCGCCGATAACCAATTCCACGACCGTACCGACAGCATCGCGGGGCGACCTGATGCCGATCAGTTCGATGCAAAGAAACCCACCTGCGGCCCCGTCGTTCTGGAGCAGGGCGACCGGTTCACCGGTGTGCATGACGGCTACGTCCGGATCGCCGTCATGGTCAAAGTCGGCCATGGCGGAGCCCCTGGCCATATGTTCTGTGCTCAGGTAGTTGCCCGCTTCGGCGGCCACATTTCGAAACCGGCGGCCGTCCAGGTTCTCGAACAGCAGCGGAGTCTGTCTAAGCGGAGCCGCTCGGGGAAATCGTATGACGTGGCCGTTGGATACCAGCACATCTTCGTCACCGTCCTGATCGACGTCAGCACACAGCGTGCCCCAGCCGACGTACATGGCTCCGACGGCTGTCACACCGGCCCGCTGACTGACATGCCGAAACAGCATGTTTCCCTGTCCTTCGTACAGGGCGCTGGATTCTCTTTCATAATTGGCGACCCACAGATCAAATTCTCCGTCCCGGTTGTAGTCCAGCAACTGGACTCCCATGCTGCCATCCGGGACGCCTCGATCGCTGAGGCTGGCACCACTGATCAGTGACAGATCGTCAAGCGTGCGGCACTGTTCATTCTGGTACAGGATATTGGGAACCGTATCGTTGGTTACGTAGACATCCGGTCGGCGATCGCCGTTCAGATCAGCGATGAGGACGCCCAGCCCCTTGCCTTCGTCCAGTAGTCCGAATTCTGCGGTGCCGTCGGTGAACGTCCCGTTGCCGGAGTTCACGAAGAAGGTGTCCGGCAGCGGCTGAAAATCGCGTGGCGGACACACTTCGCGCTGAGATTCCTGCGGGCCGGGACAGTACGGGTGATTCCGGGGGCTCCAGTTCACGTAATGAGCCACATACAGGTCCAGTGCACCGTCGCCGGTGATGTCGCCCCAGGCGGCACTGCTGCTCCACTGCTCATCAGTCAGCCCGCAGTCACTGCTGATATCCCGAAATGTTCCGTCTCCCTGGTTATGAAACAGCTGCAGGCCGCCGTAACCGGTGACGAGGGCATCGGTGAAACCGTCGTTGTCAAAGTCGGCGGCGGCCACGCCGTGGGAGTAATGGTGCGGGCGTGCGACACCGGCCGTCTGAGAGATGTCGGCGAACTTCATACCGCCCAGATTTCGGAACAGCCCGCAGGGCAATCCAGCGGGAACGACATCTGCCGAGATGGTTCCGCCTCCAGGCAGCAACAGGTCTTCACGACCATCCCGGTCGGCGTCGATGACGCCCACTCCGCCGCCCAGAGATTCAAGGATCGCGTAGTGTCCGGCCTCCTGGCCATTCCGGTACACGAAGCTGATTCCCGAATCGCTGGTGACGTCCGTGAACGAAATCCGTGTCGGTGAGACCTGTCCGGTTGATGTGCCGGTTGTTTCAGAAGACGTGGCGGGCTCAGCGGGCGCGGGCCCATCCTTTCGGGCTTCGCGGGAAGACGTGTCCTGGTGGCTGCAGCCGGCGATCAGACCAGCGGCCGCCCACACGGCCATCAATCCTGAAAAAAAAGACAGATTGAAGCGTTTGGCGCGTGAAAACAGACTGCCACTGCGGTTTCCGGCATCACGAGCAGACTGGAGTCGGCAGCTGTCGGGTGTTGCAACATTCCTCAAGCGAATCACCTACCTGAATTCCTCAACCGGGGTCGACGCACCCGGTGACTGATGGTCTGTGGAACACCGCTTGCGCCGGAAGTGAGACTATCGGGGCGGAAGGTCCCGTGCAAGCTGCACAACGACCGACGTTTCTGCTTCGGCAGACTCTGTCGGTACAAGCTTCCGGTGGCACGGTTCGGATCTTCCCAGGAATGAGCGGATAGGGTGTTCTGCGGGGGAATGTCTGAGGAAAATTGCAGTGGATGATGTCATTTTGATAGTCTGTCGGGCCTCGCTGACGACCGCATTTTTCAACACGGCTGCCGGTTCCCGATTTTTGCCGGCGTTCCGTGTGATCGGTGGCACCAGAAGAAGAACAGATGGCCAAAGACTTCCTGAAGAATGCAAAAGACGAATATGACGTGGTCGTGATCGGCAGCGGGCTGGCCGGGCTGACGTCTGCCAATATTCTCGCGCGGCAGGGGCATTCGGTGCTGCTGCTGGAACACCACTATCAGCTGGGTGGAATGGCGACCTGGTTCAAGCGGGCGGGTGGGCACATTTTTGACATCTCGCTGCATGGGTTCCCCATCGGCATGATCAAAAGCTGCCGCAAATACTGGACGCAGGATATCGCCGATTCAATCGTTCAGCTGAAGGGCATCCGTTTCGAAAATCCTCAGTTCTCTGTCCGCACGACCTTCGATCGGCAGGACTTCACCCGGATCCTGACAACGCAGTTTGGTGTGGCCCCGGAAAGAATTCAGGCGTTCTTCGACAAAGCGCGAAGCATGAATTTCTACGACGATCAGACCACCACCACCCGGCAGCTGTTTGAGGAATTCTTTCCCGGCCGCGATGATGTGGTGCGGCTGCTGATGGAACCGATTACCTACGCCAACGGGTCCACGCTGGACGATCCGGCCATCACGTACGGGATCGTGTTTTCCAACTTCATGCACAAAGGCGTGTATACGTTCGAAGGCGGAACCGACGCGCTGGTCGGCAAGATGAAGCAGGAACTGCTGGCCAACGGAGTAGACCTGCGGATCCGCACGCTGGTGGAAAAAATCGAAGTCAGCCCGGACCGTCGGGTTCAGGCAGTTGTCGTCAATGGCCGCCGCATTCGCTGCAAGGCGGTGGTTTCGAACGCAAACATCAAGTCCACCATTCTGAAGCTGGCCGGAGAACAGAACTTCGACCGCGACTATGTTGAGGAAACCCGGGCGGTCCGACTGAACAGCAGCAGCTGCCAGGTCTACATGGCGCTGAAACCGGGCGAAGGATTCGACGAAGGCGTTGGTGATCTGCTGTTCCACTCAGAACACCGCGGTTTCGACATAGAAGCCATGCTTAGCATGAATGTCAGCAGCCGCACCTTCAGCTTTTATTATCCGCGGACCCGTCCCGGCAGTGACCGCTGGCTGATTGTTTCGTCCACCAACGCCAACTACCGGGACTGGGCGGACCTGTCAGAAGAAGATTACCAGGCGGCGAAGAAGGATCTTGAGGAAAGCACACTGGATTGCCTGGAGCAGTATGTACCGGATATCCGGCAGAAGCTGGATCATATCGAAGCCGCGACCCCCAGAACCTTCAAGCATTACACTCGTCATATCGCCGGGTCATCATTTGGAACGAAGTTTGAGGGACTGAAGGTCAGCCGCGAACTGCCTGAGCAGGTGGCCGGTCTGTTTCATGCGGGTTCCGTTGGAATCATCATGTCCGGCTGGCTCGGTGCCGTGAACTACGGAGTCATTGTCTGCAACGATGTTGATAAGTATCTGACACCAACGGCCGCCACCATCTGATAGGTAGCCCGCGGGCGGGTCGTCGAGGCTGGCTGGTCAGCGGCCTGTCGACGACGCACCGCATTGAGTCAGTGATACGCCCACGCGGAACACGACAACTTGAAGGGGCAGACGCCATGCAGATCGCCGTGGCTGGGTGCGGTATAGCCGGTGCGACGGCCGCGATGCTGCTGGCTCAGCAGGGACACCGCGTCACTTTGTTTGAACAGGCACCTCGGTGCGGGCCAGTGGGTGCCGGAATTCTGCTGCAGCCCGCCGGACAGCGCCTGCTGGCCGGGCTGCAGCTGCTGGAACCGCTGAGCCGTGTCTCGGCCAGAATTCATTCGCTGCATGCACAGCATCGAACCGGACGTGAACTGGTGCATCTGGATTACGCCCGACTTCAGGCTCCGGAAGGACCGGAACTGTTCGGGCTGGGTGTTCATCGCGGCGAACTTTTTCAGGTGCTGTACGATAAATGCAAAGCCGAAGGAGTGCAGATTTGTGAAGGCTGTGAGGTCGACAGGTTCGAGCAGTCTTCAGGCGGCGTTGTGCTGCACGGTCGGAGCGAGCCACTGGATGGTCCGTTTGATCTTCTGGTAGCGGCCGACGGTTCGCGATCCCGGCTGCGGGCACAGACCGGGCTGGCAGGCCGCATTCGTGAATACGACTATGCGGCCGTGTGGCTGACGGGCCCCTGCAGCTGGGCCGGACAGCAGCTGCTGCAGATTGTCGGTCGGGACGGTCGGCTGGTCGGTGTACTGCCGATCGGAAACGGTCGCGTCAGCTTCTTCTGGGGGATCCGGAACGCAGAACAGGAACAGTTCCGATCCGGCGACGCGAGCCGGTGGAAGCAGCAGGTGGTTGAGTTTCTGCCGGCGGCCGAAGAGATTGTGGCCGATGTCCGGTCGACGGATCAGCTGACCGTCGCCACGTATCGGAATGTGCAGATGCGTTCCTGTGTGCACGGTCGAGTGGTCTTTATCGGCGATGCGGCTCATGCCAGCAGTCCGCATCTCGGCCAGGGAGCCAATCTGGCGCTGGCAGATGGCGTTTGTCTTGCGCAGCGACTGGCCGAAAACCCGTCCGACTACGCTGAGGGTTTCCGGCAGTATCAGACCGCTCGCAGGTCGACGACTCGCTTCTATACTCAGCTGACCGGCCTGTTGACACCGTTCTTTCAGACCGACAGTCGTGTTCGGCAGTTCGGCCGGGACACCGTGTTGCCGATCATGCCCGGGCTGCCGTACATCGGCCGACAGATGCTGTTGACCATGGCCGGATTAAAGACCGGCTGGTTCACTTCGACGCGATCAGGATAAAGTCTGCTGAGGCTGAGCTGACGTCCATTCCTCTGAACCATACTGCGACTCGTAGCTGGAAGCCCCAGCTACGGTTGCAACCAGGGTCGGCCATTGGTCATTCTTCCGTGAGCCGCGACGCGTCAGCGGCCGGGCCCCGGGCGCGACGATTTCCTGGATTTCAGCGTCACACCGGGAAACCACCCGGTGAACGGCCCGGTGCCTTACGGCACTCGGCTCACTCTTGGGTTCTCTGATAACGACCGGTGTTGACCCCCGAATTTGTTGGTAACGACAAGGCTGGAAGCCGCAGGTGCGGGTGTTTGTGCTGCGGCTGGAAGCCCCAGCTACGGTAACAACGAGGGCCGGTCATTGGTCATGCTTCCGTGAGCCGCGACGCGTCAGCGGCCGGGCCCCGGGCGCGACGATTTCATGGGTTTCAGCGTCACACCGGGAAACCACCCGGTGAACGGCCCGGTGCCTTACGGCACTCGGCTCACTCTTGGGTTCTCTGATAACGACCGGTGTTGCCCCCCGAAATTGTGGGTAACGACAAGGCTGGAAGCCCCGGGTGCGGGTGTTTGTGCTGCGGCTGGAAGCCCCAGCTACGGTAACAACGAGGGCCGGTCATTGGTCATGCTTCCGTGAGCCGCGACGCGTCAGCGGCCGGGCCCCGGGGCGACGATTTCATGGATTTCAGCGTCACACCGGGAAACCACCCGGTGAACGGCCCGGTGCCTTACGGCACTCGGCTCACTCTTGGGTTCTCTGATAACGACCGGTGTTGACCCCCGAATTTGTGGGTAACGACAAGGCTGGAAGCCGCAGGTGCGGGTGTTTGTGCTGCGGCTGGAAGCCCCAGCTACGGTGGCAACCAGGGTCGGCCATTGGTCATGCTTCCGTGAGCCGCGACGCGTGAGCGGCCGGGCCCCGGGCGCGACGATTTCCTGGATTTCAACGTCACACTGGGAATCCAACGGGTGAACGGCCCGGTGCCTTACGGCACTCGGCTCACTGGAAGCCGGGTCAGTTCCGCTGTTCCACTCTTTCGGCAGATGTTTTGTCGGGACGAAGGTTGGCGAAGGCGGTTCGCGGATCAGGTCGCTCAGACAGTGGGAAAAGACGTTTCCATTCCCGGGCGGCGGCATCGATTTCTGACTGTGGGGCGTCCAGCCGCATCAGAATCTCAACGTAGTGAAAGTACAGGTTTTCGTCGGTCTTTGATTTGTTCCGCAGCGCCCGTTCGAAGTACTCACGAATTGTCGACAGGTCGGTGTCATGAAACTGTTCGCACACTGAATTCTGCTGCCACGCCCGGCGATCTTCCTGGCAGAGCTTCATCTGGAATGCTCGAATAAACAGCACCTCCGAACGTTCCGGATACAGTTCATAAAGAACGCTTGGCAGGTCGTGTTCCAGAAACAGATCGGGCTCACCGGGGCCGGAATTCATGTCCAGTGAGCTGGTCAGCGATTCCGGAATTCTCTGGTACTGCCAGGCTTCATAGCTGCCCACAAATCCGGCGACCAGATAGATACCGAACAGAAAGCGATAACGTCTGAGCCGACCGGTAAACATCCAGACGCTGAAGGACAGAAAAGGGATCAACAGCAGAATCACCACCAGCAGCCATGCGGGCCAGCCCGAGATATATCCGTAGGCGCTGACCATCACGCAGCCGCCGAGGGCCAGTCGACGCAGCATCCGCATGGTGGCGGAACGCGATCCCGTCATGCCAGGCCTCCCTGGATGCGGCGATCACTGACCTTCCAGATGAACGAATCGAAATAGTAGTGGGTCAGGGCAAACGCTTCGATCAGTCCCTGAGCCACAATGGCGTAACCTTCGCTGGGAGTCAGTGCTGACAGTCCGAGCGACGGAATGGCCTTGTAGATACCTGGGAAATCGACCCAGCCGAAGATAAACGCGCCAATCGGGCCGCCGCTGAGGGTGTGAAAAGCGCCTGCGTAGATCAGTCCCATCAGCACAAACGCGATGACGTTGCCCGGCCGCACCAGCATTGCGGCAAACCGGCTTTTTGACTTGTGATCCTGTGTCTGACGTCGCAGGTACCAGTACACGATGACCGTGTACTGAGCTCCATGCATGATGCGGTGAGCGACTCCGAACACCAGCACATTGGAGGCCTGCCAGGCACAGAAGTACCACATGAAGTAGCTGCATGCGATAAACAGGTATTTGATCGGATTGATCTGATAGCCGCGCCGGATCGACCAGATCACGTGTGCCGTGTAGATCACAGCGTAGACGGCCGTGATCGTCCAGCTGACGGTGGCAATCAGGCGGACGATGTCCGGCGTGATTTCAATCCGAAAGCGATACAGTTCGCGGACCAGCACGGGCATGAACAGCGGCGAGGTCAGCAGCATGTTGCAGAACAACACCCATCCGAGGATCAGGTCAAACCGGCCCGTCGACGGCGCTCCGGTTCGTCCACGGAAATCGTAGATGCGAGCGAAGCCATGCTGCTGCATGATGCTGTGCTGATGGTCCCACAGGATGATCGTCATGGCCGTGGTGATCGGAGCCCACTTCAGTCCGGCAATGCAGCTCAGAAAGATCAGCAGCGGGCCGACGTACAGACGATCGCCCCACTGACGCCGTTCTTCAGGGATACCGAACGTTCTGAGCCACGAGGCAAAGTGATGCGGCACGGTTACCCAGAGTCCGATCGTGACCAGAGCGACGCCGTTCAGCCACTGCTGGCTGGCCAGGGCCACCCCCGCCGCCAGAAACGGAAGTGCCAGAAACCAGAAAACATCCAGTCGGCGAGTCAGGATATAACCGGTCTGAATCATCCGGGGGCGCTCACCACAGGGCAGGTGTCGGATTTGCGCTGTCGGCAATACGGCAGCGTCACCACACTGCAGTCTACCGCAACCGTCAGGCCATTGCAGTGCCGACTTGACGCCAGGTCGACATCGGTGAAATTCTCGCCGGATGGCGGCTGCTGCGGGTATGGTGGCACCCGATCGGGCATGCCGGCAGCAGATTGCATCGGCGGTGTTCACGGAACGACTGCCGCGTGCCTGCGTCGGGCTCCCTGGCCGGGCCGGCGTGAGAGGGCGTCGTGGACCGGCGATTTCGCTAAGATATGGCTTATGAACAGAAAACTACTACCGGACTGCTGGGCGGAAGCGATATCCGACGAGTTTGCGAAACCTTATTTCACCAGTCTGCAGACCTTTGTCGAACGTCAGCGGCAGGAAAAAGAGGTGTTTCCCGCGGAAGCCGATGTCCTGAAGGCGCTGCAGCTGACGCCTTTAAGTCAGGTGCGCGTGCTGATTCTCGGACAGGACCCGTACCACGGCGACGGGCAGGCCCACGGGCTCAGTTTTTCCGTCCGCCCCGGCGTGCGTCCGCCGCCGTCGCTGAAGAATGTTTTCAGGGAACTGAACGATGATCTGGGCGTCGAGATTCCCGACCACGGTTGTCTGGAATCATGGGCACGCCAGGGTGTGCTGTTGCTGAATACCGTGCTGACGGTCCGGGCCGGTGAACCGAATTCTCATCGCCGCCAGGGCTGGGAACGATTCACGGATCGAATCATCGAGTGCGTGAATCAGCTTCCGGCGGTGGCCTTTGTGTTGTGGGGCCGTCCGGCTCAGCAGAAGGCCGGGCTGATTGATTCCCGGCATCTGGTGATTCGCACCGCGCACCCCTCACCCCTGTCGGCTCGACGCGGTTTCTTTGGTTCGCGCCCGTTCTCGCAGATCAATGCTTTTCTGGCCGAACAGCAGCGACGGCCGATTGACTGGTCGCTGCCGGTTCCTGAAGGTCTGACCGTTGCTTCGCCGGGCGATTCGCTGAACGCAAATCATCGGTGACCCTGCCGCAGAATCAGCGGCAGGTCAACCTCAGGTACGCCGCGTCCCGTCGTCACGCCCGGTTATTTACGCCAGATTTCGCATGGCCAGGTTGAACGTGGGGCTGGGACGCATGGCCTGTTCGGTCAGTTCTTCATTCGGATGGTAATAACCGCCGATGTCGACCGGCTGGCCCTGTGCTGCGTTCAGTTCGGAAACGATGGCGGATTCGTTCCTGGACAGGAACTCGGCACAGGCCATGAATTCGTTGCGCAGATCTTCGTTCTTTGTCTGAGCCGCCAGGGCTTCGGCCCAATACAGCGCCAGATAAAAATGGCTGCCGCGGTTGTCGAGTTCATTGACTTTGCGGGACGGCGACTTGTTGTTGTCCAGATACTGGCTGTTGGCCTGATCCAGTGCTTCTGCCAGGACCAGCAGCTTGTCGTTGTTGGTCTTGCGGCCGAGGTCTTCCAGAGAGACCGCGACGGCCAGGAATTCGCCGAGCGAGTCCCAGCGCAGGTGGCCTTCTTCAAGGAACTGCTGAACGTGTTTAGGGGCGGATCCGCCAGCCCCGGTTTCGAACAGTCCGCCACCGGCGAGCAGCGGCACAATGGACAGCATTTTCGCGCTGGTTCCGAGTTCCAGAATCGGAAACAGGTCGGTCAGGTAGTCTCGCAGCACATTGCCCGTCACAGAAATTGTGTCCTGTCCGGCCCGGCATCGCTCACACGTCAGCCGAGTGGCTTCCACCGGCGACATGATGCGGATGTCCAGCCCGCTGGTGTCGTGTTCCGGCAGGTACTGGTTGACCTTGTTGATCAGACTGGCATCGTGGGCGCGTTCGCTGTCCAGCCAGAAGATGGTCAGGGCACCGGTGGCTCGAGCGCGGTCCACGGCCAGTCTGACCCAGTCGCGAATCGGCAGATCCTTTGTCTGGCACATGCGCCAGATGTCACCGGATTCCACGCTGTGTTCCATCAGCACCTGACCGGCTTCGTCGATCACCCGCACGGTTCCGGCGTATGGAATTTCAAAGGTCTTGTCGTGTGAACCGTACTCTTCCGCCTTCTGAGCCATCAGGCCGACGTTGGCAACATTGCCCATGGTCGTGACATCGAATGCTCCGTGGCGTTTGCAGTCGTCGATGGTGGCCTGATAGACGCCGGCATAGCTGCGGTCAGGGATGATGGCCCTGGTGTCGTGCAGTTTTCCGTCCGGTCCCCACATCTGGCCGGAAGCTCGGATGGCCGCCGGCATGGATGCATCCACAATCACATCGCTGGGGACGTGCAGGTTGGTGATGCCCTTGTCAGAATTGACCATGGCCAGGGGCGGCCGCTGCTGATAAACGGCTTCGAGGTCGGACAGAATCGCGGACTTCTGATCGGTCGGCAGTTCTTCAATTTTCGCGTACAGATCGCCGATGCCGTTGTTCGGATCGACGCCCAGTCGGTCCAGCACGTCGGCATATTTTTCAAACACGTCTGCAAAGAACACCTGAACGGCGTGGCCGAAGATGATCGGATCAGACACCTTCATCATGGTCGCTTTCAGGTGCAGCGACAGCAGCACGCCCTGATTCCTGGCTTCTTCGATCTGCTGGGCCAGAAAGCGGCGCAACGCCGCACAGCTCATGCGTGACCCGTCGACCACTTCGCCGGCCTGCACGGCCAGGCCGTCTTTCAGGACCGTCGTCTGACCATCGTCACCGACCAGTTCGATGCGGAGTTTTCCGGCACTTTCCATCACATGCGACTTCTCGCTGCCGAAAAAATCTCCTTCGCTCATGGAAGCGACATGAGATTTTGAATCGGCGCTCCAGGCGCCCATCGAATGCGGATTCTTGCGGGCATATTCCTTGACGGCTGCCGCAACGCGGCGATCAGAATTCCCTTCGCGCAGGACCGGATTCACGGCGCTGCCCAGCACTCGGGCATATCGTGCTCGGATCTCTTTTTCGGCGTCTGTCTGAGGTTCATCCGGGAAATCGGGCACGTTGAAGCCGTGCTGCTGCAGTTCTTTGATACAGGCGGTCAGCTGCGGAATAGACGCGCTGATATTCGGCAGTTTGATGATGTTGGCTTCCGGTGCCTTGGCCAGTTCACCAAGTTCGCTCAGCGCGTCGCTTTGCCGCTGCTCGTCCGTTAGATTGTCAGGAAAGGTGGCCAGAATTCGTCCGGCCAGCGAGATGTCCTTGAGCTCGAACCGAACCCCGGATGATCTGGTGAACGCGCGCAGAATCGGCAGCAGTGAGTGCGTGGCCAGTGCGGGGGCTTCGTCAGTTTTCGTGTATACGATGGTCGAGTTTTCAGGCATGGTTCACTTTGGCGGAAACGGCCCGACGGGGCGGGCATTGATGAGGAAGGACAGAATCATCGCTGGCCCTGTATTCCTGCAGAACCCGGCATGTACCTGCCCGAAGCAATATCGGGACGGCACTCCGGCGGTGCATTCACTTCGGACCGGGGCAGGCAGCATTGGGAGGACGGTCATCAACCGTGTTCCCTGCAGGTGCCCGTCGCGTCTACAGATTCTGGCGAATCCGGCGTTTGCTGCCACTCGGTGACGCGACAATCAGGCGGGTTTTCAGGAGTTTGCCGAGGTTGGAAATTTTCAGCCGCAGTGCGAGTGTGATGAGAGAACAGATTTTCAGAAGAATTATCAGCGGCCAGACGCAGGGGATTGCTGCTTCCTGTGTGCGCGGGCTGCTCTGGCTGCTGCAATGGCCTTATGCCGTCGCGATACTTGTCAGAAATCTGATGTTTGACCGTGGCTGGCGACCGCAGATCACCGTGGATGTGCCTGTCATCGCTATCGGTAACCTGACCACCGGCGGCACCGGCAAGACACCGGTGGTTGCCTGGGTGGTGCAGCAGCTGCAGCAGCTCGGACTGCAGCCGGGAATCGCCAGTCGCGGCTATGCGGCCGACAGTTCCGGCGTGAATGACGAAAAACGCGTGCTGGAACTGTTGTGTCCCGGAGTTCCTCACGAACAGAATCCGAACCGTGTTGCGGCTGCTCAGAAGCTGATTCGGGAATCAAACGTGACGGTCATTGTGCTGGACGACGCATTTCAGCACCGCCGTATCGCTCGAAATCTGAATATCGTGCTGATTGATGCCACCAGCCCGTTCGGGTACGAAGCGATGCTGCCCCGCGGTCTGTTGCGCGAACCGGTCAGCAGCCTGCAGCGGGCCGATCTGGTGCTGGTGACCAGAGCTGATGCGGCAGACGAACAAAAACTGAGCCGGATCGAATTCCGAGTGTGTCAGGTGTGTCCGGCGCTGGACGGGCATGTCCATCGCATTCGGTTTGCTCCCACCGGACTCGTTTCCTCCGGCGGTGTTTCGCGACCTGCACAGACAAATAAGGATGTCAGAGCCGTGGTGATGACGGGGATCGGTAATCCGGAGGCCTTTGTGAAAACCTGTCAGGAATCGGGCTTTCAGGTCGCCGCCACGCGTTTTTTTCCGGACCACCATCACTACACACGGAAAGACCTGGAAGAAACGCAGCAACTGGCGAAGAATGCCGCTGCCTCGCTGATTCTGACAACACTGAAGGACCTGGTAAAGATTCCGGCGGCCGAGGACAATCTTTGTGCCGTTCAGATTCAGACCGTCTTTCAATCGGCGTCTGATGAGCAGAAGGTTCGCGACGAACTGGTCTGCGCGACTAAGATGAACTGCCGCGGGCGCTGAAAGGCGGCCTGCACGGCATCATCGACGTCTGTTTGTGAAGATCCGTCGTCGGCCCGCGACGCGCCTGTCCGGGCCGGACCCTGCCCCCCTTTCCTTTTTGAAGCAAAAACGGCTGATGACTCAACCAAATAACCTGGCAGCACTGAAATCGACCGGCTGGACGTCCAGAACAGTCAAGGAAGAAATTCGGGCCAATTTTCAGCGGGCGCTGGCCGCCGGTGATGAACTTTTTCCGGGTATCCTGGGATACGAAAACACCGTGATTCCCGAGATCAGCCTGGCCCTGCTGGCAGGACACGACCTGCTGTTTCTGGGCGAAAAAGGACAGGGAAAGAGTCGTCTGATGCGACAGATGGGACGCTTTCTGGACGATGCTGTTCCCTTTCTGGATCTGCCGGGCTGCCCGGTCCATGAAGATCCGCTGAAGCCAATCACCACTCAGGCCAAAAACCACCTCGCCAGCACGCCCGACGACCAGGTCGCCATCAAATGGTGGCCGCGACACGAACGCTATTCAGAACGGCTGTCACCCGGAACCAAGTTTGCCGACATCATCGGCGAAATTGATCCGGCCAAACTGGCGGCAGGGACCAGCATGTCGGCTGAAGAAGCGCTGCACTTCGGCCTGATTCCCCGCATGCATCGCGGCATCTTCGCCATGAACGAACTGCCGGAACTGGATGAACTGGTGCAGGTCGGGCTGTTCAACATTCTGGAAGAACGCGACGTGCAGATTCGTGGCTTTCCGGTGCAGTTCGATATCGATGTGATGATTCTGTTTTCAGCCAATCCCGCAACCTACAACCGCAGCGGAAAAGTGATTCCCCAGCTGAAGGACCGCATCGGCAGCATCATCCACACCCACTATCCGGAAGAACGTGATCTGGGAATTCAGATCATGGAACAGGAAAGTGAAATTCCGCTGGATGGTGACTACCCGGTGGTAGTGCCCTTTTTTATGAAACAGATCGTTGAGGAAATCAGCCGGGCTGCAAGGCACAGTCGCTATATCGATCAGGCTTCCGGTGTCAGCGCGCGGTTCAGTATCGCCAACTATCAGACCATGATCGCCAGCGCCCGACGGCGCGGGGCCGTGCTGAAGGAAACGCCTGCCGTGCCGCGGATCAGTGATCTCGGACACCTGTATTCGTCATCATTGGGCAAGTTGGAAGTGGATCTGATGAGCAGCCACCAGATGACTGAGCGACAGGTGCTGGATTCCGTGACGGCCGAGGCCATTAAGACCGTGTTCGAAGAATACGTCGAAATGCACGGTCTGGAAGAAATCAGCCAGATCTTCGCCCGGGGCGTGAAGATCGAAGTGGGTGATATGCTGCCCAGCGAACACTACGAGACACTTTTGAAACGCGTGCCGCCGATCTGGGACAAGGCATTCGAACTGAACGCCTCTGAGAGTGCGGCTGTCCGGGCCTCCTGTGTCGAATTTGTTCTGGCCGGCCTGCACGCGACCGACCGGATCAGCCGCGCACAGCGACACGGGATCGTTTCGTATGAAGTTTAGTGGTGGGGTTTTCGCGTAGCGTGGGTGATTTGTGGATTACACACATTGTTTACCATATTACTGTTGTACGTAGGGTGGCATTTGTTACCATAGGGGTGGTTGCAAGTTCCTTTCACCGTACTACAGGAGGCATTCACATGCGAAGCTTGGCCCACCGTTTCATTGCTCCGGCGCTGGCTGTTCTGGTGACAGCGGGCACACTGACGGCAGTCGCTCAGACCAGGTCAGCGAAATCATCGAAGTCGTCGGACAGGGAAAGTCGGGTGTCGTCGAAGTACCGGAGGTTGCCGACCTACTTCGGGCAGCTGGACCTGGAAGTTGAACAGAAGGAGGAAATCTATCAGATCAAGGAACGCTACGGCGAACAGATTGCCGAGCTGCAGCAGGAACTGGAACAGTTGCGAGAAGAGCAGGCAGACGAAATCAAGGATGTGCTGACTCGGACGCAGGTCACCGCACTGAACAAACTGCTGGCCGCTGCGTCTTCCCGCAGGTCGTCTTCGGCTGATTCTGAGTCACCGAAATCCTCCAGGTCGAAGTCAAAATCCTCTTCCTCACGGTCCAAAGCTTCGAAAAGCAGATCTTCACGCAGCAAGGCAGCGAGTGAAGACGAGGACGAGGAGGAAGAAGAAGAGGAATAAGCCACCGCGTCCGAGCGATGTGTTGTCTGTGGGGACTTGTCGAAATCTTCGGCAAGTCCCTTTTCTGTGACAGCCGTTGCGGTTTCCGATTGATGTCAGAAAGCGGTTGGCTGCGACGTCGACTTCAGCAGTTGCAGATGGTGCCGAGCAGCCTGATTGTTCGGATCGATCTGTAGTGCCCGTTTAAAGTCGGCCAGAGCGGCGTCCGGACGGTTCATGGCGGCCAGGGCGGCTCCACGATTGCTGAGTACGGCGGCGTGATCGCAGGGCAGTGATAAAGCCCGGTCAAAACTTTCAACCGCCCCCTGGAAGTCCTTCAGTCTGAACCTGGCTGCTCCAAGGTCGTTGAAGGCGTCGCCGTTGGACGGATCCAGTCGACAGGCCCGGGCCAGCAGTGACACGGCAGCGGCAGCGTTTTCACGCTGCAGAAATGCGGCTCCCAGTCCGTGGCACAGTTCGGCCCGTCGCCGGGCCGCGGCTGCGGATTCGGGCAATAGGCCGCGGCCAAACAACATGGCCATCATGTCGGCAGGCAGATCGTCTGCCGGTGCCGTGCCGGCGATCAACTGACGACGAAACACATCCACCTTGTTCAGATTCAGGTCGATTCTGCTTCGCTCTGCGGCAAATGCGACTCCAGTGACGGCGACGCAGGCCATCAGAAACAGCAGCCGCCGCCGATGGCGCACGGCATGGCGGATCAGTCTGGCGGTCGGCGTTTCCCGCGCGTGTTGCAGGGGGCGCAGGTTCAGGTATCGCCCGAGATCGTCAACAATCTGCTGTACGTTTGAGTAGGGAATCGGACACGTCGGGTGGTCCTGTCCGGTGCAGAGACAATGCACAATGATCTGACGCAACGCTGACGGCACCGACGATTCTCTGGCCACGTTGTCCGCCAGGTGCTGCCGCCCGGCCAGTGCTTCCCGGGCGACCGCGACCACCGAACCATCGGCGACGGGAGGGGGAAACGGAAGTCGGCCGACCGCGACCTCGTACAGCACCACGCCCAGGGCAAAGATGTCCTGGCGAATGCCGTGTTGCGGATCTGCTGACGTTGCCGGCCCCGGACCTGCCAGGCCTGCCATACGAGTCAGTTGGTCCGTTGACATGTAGGCCAGCGTTCCGCCGGAGATGTCCGGCCGCTTGCCGGCCTCCGCGGCCACTCCCCAGTCAGCCAGATAAGCTGTTCCATCAAGGGCGACGATAATATTTTCGGGTTTCACGTCCCGATGCTGAACATGCTGTGAGTGGGCATAGGCCAGCGCGGCGGCTGTCTGCAGCACAACTCGGCAGCCAAAGCGGGAAAACGATTCGGTTGGTTCGGCAAACGGCGCGGAATTGTCGACGGCCGTCAGACGACGGATGACATCGCTCATTCGAAGTCGCCGACGAGACTGCCGGTGAATGGCTTCCAGCAGATCGGACAGCGGCATCCCGTGGATGAAGGGCATGACCGTGACATGCCCGAATTCGTTTTCGAAGGTTTCCCAAACGGGGATGATTCCGGGGTGATTCAGTCGTTGCAGGACGCTGGCCTCGGTATTCGGCTGTGGGCAGATCTTCAGTGCAGCGGCCTGCCCCGAACGGATGTGAGTGGCTCTGAATACGTCGCCAAAGGACCCCGACCCGGCGTGCCGGTCAATTCTGTAATCTCCAACCTGTGTTCCCGGCGGCAACATTAACACCTCAGCTGACCAGTGTGCGCCATCATAACCAGAACTGAGACATGAAGACACACTGCAAATACAGCCGGACGGCGAGGCGGAGGCCGGAGCCGTGCGTCAGCCTGTGTTTTTCAACCAGATTCCCGTCGGAATCACTACACTCAGCCGGCGATCGCTCTACACTGCCTGCAGGGTCTGACCGGGCAGCCCGGTGTGCCGGATGGCGCGTCAGCGGTCGGCTGACGAGTGGCGGAACGGCGACAGACGCCGGCCGCGGGTATCGTCATCGCCCGGCGGCAACGGGAAAATAACCGGCCCGCCGCGACGTTTCCTTAAGGGAAAAACGTCGATTCTTGCGGAGGCATTCTGGAATGAGTGCAGGAATTTAATATTTCTAAAAGTGGCAGAACAATGGAACGCGTTATTGGGGCTGGCGAGCTGCAGTCGGGAGAACGTCGCTCGGTCGTCGTGGACGATATTCCGGCGCTGGTGATCCGGATCGAGGATTCCTGGTACGTGGTCGAGGACGTCTGTTCTCACGACGGACAGCCGCTGACCGATGGTCCGATCTCTGACTGTTCGATTACCTGTCCCCGGCATGGTGCCAGGTTTGATCTGAAGACAGGAGCAGCGCTTTGCATGCCGGCGACAAAACCCATCCGGACCTTTCGGGTGGAAGTCAGAGACGACGCCGTCTGGGCGGCCCTGAAATAGCGTTTCTGTTCGCTGCGAAGATTGTAATCAGTTGGTGACCGCTCTCAGTCTGCTACGCTTACAGTGGCAGAAACGCGAGCGGCGGCAGTACCTGATGGCGGTAGTGCCTGATGGCAGTCAGAGTCGTCCGGCGAACGGCGTTTCAGCCGCCGCCGGGTCAGGTTGGGTGATACGAATGGCGGGACATGTTTCCTGCCGGATCTACGTAGTTTCCGGAGTCAGTTATGTCGAACGAGGAAATGAACAGCGAGGACACAGATCCCCGCACGGTCGCGGAAAACGCGCCGGTGGACAGTGCCGCCGCGGCCTCTGTTGAAGAACAGGTGACGCCCGATGCGTCGGACGGTGACGACGAGACGACGGCGTCGACCGAGTCTGATTATCTGGAGGCACTGAAGCAGGTGATCGACCCGGAACTGATGATCAATATTGTGGACCTGGGCCTGATCTACGCGATCGAACAGGACGAGGAAGACAGCCGTCGTGTGAAAGTGGACATGACGCTGACCAGTCCTGCCTGCCCGGCCGGACCGCAGTTGGTGCAGCAGTCTAAAATGGCGCTTGAGCGACTGCACGATGTCGATCAGGCCGTCATTACCATGGTGATGTCACCTCCGTGGACGCCGGAACGAATGACGGATGATGCTCGCGATCAGCTGGGCATCTTCTGAAAACAGGCCGGCCCGCAGGCCTGCAAGGTCGGGCCTGCAGCCACCGTCCTGGTTGTCTCTGAATTTCACCTGTTGAACCCGTGGCCGACAGGCCGGGTATCGGCGGCCCGGAGTTCCGGGCGAACACCGCTGCCCGCCGTCCGCCTGGCCACAACCGCTCACGTCTTAAACACGACACGTCGTCCGTTCCTGAACCAGACTGGAAAATTGCTCAATGACTCACCCTGTCCTTCTTGATGGCGCCTGGGTTGCTTCCGAGGCAACTCAGACTTTTCAGGCCACTAATCCCGCTACTCAGGAAACACTGCCTGGAGTATTTCCCGTCAGTCCATGGTCGGAGATCGATCGAGCGCTGCAGGCGGCGGCCGAGACGGCGAAGCAGATGCGAGGCTGGCCTGGAAGTCGCTTCGCGGAATTTCTGGAAGCCTACGCCGACGAAATCGAAAGTCGGGGCGACGCCCTGGTCGCCGCGGCGCACGCAGAAACGGCGTTGCCGGTTTCTCCTCGTCTGAAAGACGGTGAACTTCCTCGAACCACCAATCAGCTGCGCCAGGCCGCTCAGGCCGCGCGGACGGAATCCTGGCGATGTCCGACCATCGATACGTCGACGGGCATCCGATCGGTGTTCGGCTCGATCGGGCCGGTCGTTGTCTTCGGTCCGAATAACTTTCCGTTTGCCTTCAACGGGATTGCCGGAGGCGATTTTGCCGCGGCGATCGCCGCCGGAAACCCGGTCATCGCCAAAGGCCATTCCTGCCATCCCGAAACCACTCGGATCTTTGCCGAAGCCGTGGTCGCGGCGATTCAGAAGACGGATATGCCCGGCGCACTGGTGCAGCTGATTTACCGGACCAGTCACGACGATGGCTACAAGCTGGTTTCTGACCGCCGCATCGGCGCCAGTGGTTACACGGGCGCTCGGCATACCGGATTGAAACTGAAATCCGCGGCGGACGCGGCCGGCAAGCCGTTTTATGCTGAACTTTCCAGCATCAACCCGGTCTTCGTGCTCGCGGGTGCCCTGGCAGAACGAAGTGAAACCATTTCTGATGAGTTTACGGGCAGCTGCCTGATGGGAACCGGGCAGTTCTGCACGAGTCCCGGACTGGTGGTGGTGCCTGCTGGTGCTGCCGGTGAACAATTTGTGGCTGCCGTTGCGGAACGATTCGGCAAGGCGGCTGTCGGCACGATGCTGAGCGAAGGCGTGCGAAAGAGCTTTTCCAGCGGTATCGAAACCCTGCAAAAAGCCGGCGCGACGCTGGTCACCGGCGGACAGCCGGGCGGGGGTCAGGGCGTCTGCTTCAATAACACGCTGCTGACCGTCAGCGGCAGCCGTTTTCTGGATGATCCGGAAGCCTTCCAGACGGAAGCCTTCGGCAACGGTTCACTGTTTGTCATGGCGGACAGCGTCGAGCAGATGACGGCCATCGCTGAGTCGCTGGAAGGAAATCTGACCGGCTGCCTGTATTCTGACACGAAGGGGGCGGACGATGAGGAGTATCAAGCCATCGAGCCTGCTCTGCGAACCAAAGTCGGTCGCCTGCTGAATGACAAAATGCCTACCGGTGTGGCCGTCAGCCCTGCCATGAATCACGGTGGGCCGTTTCCAGCCACCGGACACCCGGGTTTCACGGCAGTGGGGATACCCACGGCGGTTTCCCGTTTCGCGATGCTGCAGTGTTATGACAACGTGCGTGCAGAGCGTCTGCCTGCGATTCTGCAGGACACGAATCCGTCCGCAGAAACCTGGCGACGCGTGGACGGAAAATGGACCACGGAAAACGTCGCATAGCCGTTCCGGCTCGGCCGGTGTTGCATCAACTCAACACGGTACCGTCGGCCCGCAGACGAGTGACGATCTTCGTGATGCGATCAACGGCCGACTCGATCTCTGTTGGTGTCGTTTCACAGCTCAGGCTGAACCGTACGGAACTGGTGCAGACATCAGCAGCAATTCCCATCGCCAGCAGTGACGGTGCCGGTTCGGCCGATCCGCTGGCACAGGTGCTGCCCAGCGAGCAGGCGATACCCTCCAGATCCAGGTTCACCAGCATGGCTTCGCCTTCGACACCCGGAAAGGCGATGCTAAGTGTATTGGGAAGGCGCTCAGCCTCCTGCCCGTGGACAACGGTGGGACTGCAGCGACGGCTGAGTTCGGTCTGGAGCTGATCTCGCAGCTGCCGGACCTTCAGCGTGCGTTCATCGGCGTGTTGTTGAAAGCATTCCAGTGCACGTGCCATTCCGGCGATCAGCGGCACAGGTTCGGTGCCGGCGCGACGACCGGATTCCTGGTGACCGCCTTCCAGAAAGGGCGGCAGCTGCACACCGCGACGCAACAGCAGTCCGCCGATGCCTCGCGGGCCATGAAACTTATGAGCTCCGAAGGCCAGGGCGGTGGCTTTCAGCTGATGAAAGCTGACGGGAATCTTGCCGACTGCCTGTACGGCATCAATCAGCAGAGGCACGCGCTGGGCTTCACAGCGTTCTGACAGCTCGGTCAGGTCCTGGATAACGCCTGTTTCGTTGTGAGCCAGAATGACGCACACCAGCTTCAGTTCCGGCCATGGCAGTGCGTCGTACTGGTCGGCCCGCAGCCGGCCGGCACCATCGACCGACAGATAGTGCAGTTTCATTCCCTGCTGCCGCGCCTTCTCGCAGGCCGCGGTGGTGGCGGGGTGTTCGCCCTTCGTCAGCGCAATCACGCCTTTCCGGCCGAGTGTCAGCCCATAGACGGCAGCATTGATGGATTCTGTGCCGCCGCTGGTGAACACCACTTCCGAGGCGTCGGCCCCCAGGATGGCGGCGATGGATTCGCGACTGTCTTCCAGAATCCGACGCGCATCTCGGCCGAAGCTGTGCTGACTGCCAGGGTTGGCGAAGCCCGTCGCCCAGGCATTCGACATGGCTTCGGCCACTTCCGGAAGAATCCGCGTGGTGGCGTTGTTGTCGAGATAGATCGGTGTTGCCATGGAGTTTGATGCAAAGGAAAAAAGTCCCGGACTTTGGTGCTGGCAAAGACCGGGACTTCAGTGAGAAATGACGCGACGGACCGCCGTGGGCGACGGTCCGTCAGCCGTTTGTCTGAGTGCGACGTCAGTCAGGCCAGTTCTGCCAGCGAACGTTCCAGCAGGGCCTTGCTGGCCTTGATGCCTTCAAATTCGTCCAGCTTTCCGCCTTCGTATTCAATGCCGATCCAGCCTTCGTAACCGGAATCAGCGACGATCTTCATCATCTTCCGGTAGTCCGTTTCCTTGCCCCAGCGCGTATCGATGGTGACAAAGGGGCGTGATTCGTCAAAGTCATAAGTCTTGGCGCTGACGGCTTTGGCGTACGGCATCAGTTCCTTTGTGCCCTTGTAGCGATCGTACCATTCGCCTTTGCCGCGATCGATTCCGAAGTTGCCGAAGTCCGGCAGTGTGCCGCATCGTTTGTGATCGACTCTACGGATCACGGTCGACAGCCACTCACCGTTGGATGACAGTCCGCCATGGTTTTCCACGATCACATTGATGCCGTGCTTGTCGCCGAATTCGGACAGTGCCCGCAGTCCATCGGCGGCACGATGAATCTGATCTTCGTAGCTGCCGCTGCTGCCGGCGTTGACGCGAATGGAATGGCAGCCGAGTTCCTTTGCTGCTTCCACCCATTTGTAATGGTTTTCGACCGCCTGAGCTCGTTTGGACAGGCTGGCGTCTCCGAGCTGGCCTTCGCCGTCCACCATGATCAGCAGCTGAGTCACCCCATTGTCGGCGGCGCGCTTGTTCATTTCTGCCAGGTAAGCCTTGTCGTTCGCCTTGTCCTTGAAGAACTGATTGACATACTCGACGCCGTCAATCCCGAATTCCTTCTTTGTGGTGGCAGCGAAATCAAGGTTATCCAGTTTGCCGCCGTGCAGCATCTTGTGCAGCGACCACTGTGCCAGCGAAATTTTGTACTTCGGGGCCACTGCCGGAGCAAGGGCCGCGGCCTGGCTGGCCACCCCGGCGGCCACCAGTCCGGCTGAGGAAGCAAGAAACGTACGACGCGTCGTGGGATTCATCATGGTCAGCCTTTGTTGTCAGAGGTTAACAGCAGAAACGAATTGGATGTTGTGGTCGCCGTGAAGACCGCTTTGTGTCGGCACAAAAAAGCCTCGGTTGATTGTACCGAGGCTTTTTTCTGATTCCTTCGAACACCGAACGGATATTTCGTCAGACTTCCGGTTTTGGTCACGGATCCCGGCTGGCCGGTTTTTCGGCGAGCCGGGTCGGGCCGATTGCTGAATCAGACTTCCTTTGAATCAATCCAGCTCATCATGCGGCGCAGTTCCTTGCCGACGGATTCGATCTGGTGGAAGCGTTCGCGGCGTCGAGTGGCAAAGAAGGATGCCTGACCGGCCTTGTTTTCCAGCAGCCAGTCGCGGGCGAACTGACCGGACTGAATTTCTTCCAGGATCTTTTTCATTTCGGCCTTGGTTTCGTCGGTGACGATTCGCGGTCCACGAGTGTAGTCACCGTATTCAGCCGTGTTGGAAACGCTGTATCGCATGTAGTTGAGACCGCCCTGATAGAACAGGTCGACAATCAGCTTCAGTTCGTGCATGCACTCGAAGTAAGCCATTTCCGGCTGATACCCCGCTTCGACCAGCGTCTCGAAACCGGCTTTGACCAGGGCTGACACACCGCCGCACAGCACGACCTGTTCACCGAACAGGTCCGTTTCGGTTTCTTCTGCAAAGGTGGTTTCGATGACACCACCGCGTGTGCCTCCGATACCCTTGGTGTAAGCCAGAGCCAGCTGACGCGAGCTTTCTGATGCTCCGTCGCTGAGTGCGATCAGGCTGGGCACGCCGCCGCCTTTTTCGTATTCGCTGCGAACCAGGTGTCCGGGGCCCTTGGGGGCCGCCAGAGCACAATCCACACCAGCCGGCGGTACCACCTGTCCAAAGTGAACATTGAAGCCGTGAGAACACATCAGCAGGTTGCCGGGTTCCAGATTCGGCCTGATATCGCTGTTGTAAACGGCTCCCTGCACTTCATCCGGCAGCAGAATGTTGACCAGATCGCCCTGCTTCGCCGCTTCGGCAGCAGACACCGGCTCGAATCCGTGGCTCCTGGCCAGGTCATAGTTCGGGCCGCCGGGACGCTGTCCGACAATGACCGTGCAGCCGCTGTCGCGCAGGTTCTGAGCCTGAGCGTGGCCCTGACTGCCGTAGCCGATGATCGCGATGGTCTTGTCTTTCAGCAGACTCAGATCTGCGTCGTCGTCGTAGAAAACCTTGGCTGCCATGAAAATGATGTCCTGCTAAATGGAATGGTGAACGTGAGTGTGTAAGTGCAAGAGAAACGGCGACGGTGGCGTTGCCGGAACGGCGGTCCGGCGAATGCGGTCGCGGCGGTGCAGGCCGGCCGAAGTTGAATCGGACGGCCGTTTTCGGCGGGAACATCTGCCCGGCAGACCCGCCAGAATACAGCATGATCCGGGCGAGATCAGGTCAGGACGCGGTCGCTTCTGAAACTTCAGGAATTACGTCCGGCGGCAGATCCTCGGTGATGGTGGTCGCGCGAAGCATGGCAACGCGGCCGGTGCGGACCATCTCAAGAATGCCGAATTCCCGCATCCGATCGATAAACGCTTCGATTTTGCTTTCACGGCCTGAGATTTCGACCATGACATGCTCCGGGCCGACATCGACAATGCGACCGCGAAAAATATCGGTCAGTTCGCGAATTTCAGCCCGGCGTCCGCCTTCGGTGCTGACCTTGATCAGCATCAGGTCGCGTTCTACGTATTCCTGATGAACAAAATCCTGGACCGTGACGACGGTAACCAGCTTTTCCAGCTGTTTGCGAACCTTGTCCAGCACTTTTTCGTCGCCGTTCACCACGAAGGTGATGCGTGAGAATTCTTCATTCTCTGTGGCACCAACGGCAAGACTGTCAATGTTGAAGGCTCGGGACGCCAGCATTCCCGAGATGTGGGCAAGGACACCCGGCTGATTCATGACCAGCGCAGAAAGAACGTGTCGCATCGCGAACAACTTCTGGGTAGAGACGGCGGAAGGCAGCTTCCGCGGATCAGTGAAGGATCTCGCCCGCCCGGAAACGGTCCTCCGGAACAGGCTACACGAACCGGGCAGTCTACGGACGGCCTGACCGGCGGGCAACCAGACACCTGGAATCCGCGGCGGTTTCGCCCGTTCTTTCAGCGAATTCCGAAATCTGGGCGATTCCTGAACAGGCGACAGCCACCGTCGGCGCCAAAAGGCCGGGTTTACGCCGATTTCTCAGCGTTTTCCCACCAGACCGTGTCGATGCACTGCCCCGCGATTTCGGTCAGGACATCGGCCGGTATCAGGTCCACCGCCGGACGCACGTCATTATTCGCTGCAGGTTCCGGTGGCATCGCCGGCCCAGTCTCGTCCGCCTTGCCCGTCCACCGGGTCGAGACGGTATCGTCCGGCGGCGGCGTTTCTGCCACGACCGGCTTCAATGGCGGCGTTTCACGTTCCTGCAGATCGATCTCGACCGTTGTGAGCAGAGTTTCTGTGTCCGTGCGTTCTGCTTCGAGCGACACGACCCCGCCGCGGAAGTCGACGGGGGTGCTCCACGGACCCGTGGTCCCGTCCGCAAAGATCGCTCGCACCCAGATTCGGTAATCGCCGTCACTGAACGGAACCGAACCCGGGTCGGCCGGATCATTGGGCACGTAGGAGGTCCCCGTGATGCCGTCCACGTTGATGAACGTGAAGTCCACGCCCATGTGGGCCACCCAGACTTCATAGGACTCGGCACCCGCCACACCGATCCACGTGAACGTCGGAAAATCGACCAGTTCGTCAGCAGCGGGCGATGTCACCACCGGCCGTCCACCGGTGGTGGTGATGGCGTATGTATCGCTCCACGGTGAGAAGTTGCCACGCGTATCCACGGCCCGGACCCAGATGGTGTAGTCACCGGCCGGCAGTGTCTCTGTGAAGGTGTAGCTGGTGGACGTACTGGTCGCTTCCAGCAGCGGCGGACGAGAATTGAACTTGTAGACCAGAATCTCGTACCGTGCGGCGCCATGAATCGGCGTCCATTCGATCGTGGGCTGCGCCGAGGTTACGACTCCCTGATCCGGGACCGGGGCGGTAATCGTCGGTCCGGTAATTGTGCTGAAGCTGGCAGCCGAACTCCAGACGCCCACCACCGTAGGGAGGTCGGTGCCCATGTTGATCGCCCGAACCCAGAACCTGTAGCTGCCCGCCGGAATCAGAAACGGTACCGGATTCCCATCGGCATCCAGTCGCGGTGTTTCGTGCGGTTCCACCACACCGTTGCCGTTGTCCACGATCGGCGGGCCGGAAACCGACTGCAGGATCTGAGTCGATTGAGTCGTGCCGTCGACCGCGTCAACGGTATAGCGAAAATAGGGCGTCGTGCCGCCGGTCTGAGCAACGTAAACTTCGTAATGCGTGGCTCTGTCGACGGTATCCCACGTCAGCGTCGGTGACTGCTGAAACGTCGGTGCGGCCGGGGCGAGATTCTGCGGGCTCGGACCGACATCAAACGTCCGTGCGGCGCTCCAGGCACTGATCTGACCGCTCATGTCAATGGTTCGAATCCAGACGCGGTACCTCCCGGTGGGAAGCTCACGCGGTTCTCCGACGGTTTTGGTCGCGTCCTTGCGAATGATAAACGAACGCACTTCTTCCGGGATCGTGTTTCCGTCGGCGTCCAGAATCGGTTCTTCGTTTTCGTCCAGCGTTGGAGTCAGGTTCGGAATATTGTAGACCGTGGAATGAACAGACACGGCGACCGGTTCACCATTGGCCTCCGCTTCAGCCGCGGCCTTTGCCGTCAGGTCTGTGACCCAGATCTGAAAACGACTGGCGGCGGTGGAAGAAGTCCACGTGATCTCCGGGGTGTTGCTCGCCGTCAGGTTACGGGTCCCCTGCCCTGTCGGGCCGGTCAGTGTCGGAGGAGCCTTGATGGTCGCTTCTGAAGCCGGCGACCAGTCCGAGGTGCCTCCGCCACTGAGGTTCGCTCGTGCCCAGATCCGAATCCGGCCCTGCGACAGCTGGCCTTCAGTCGGAGTGAAGGTTGTGCCGACGATGCCGCGTTCGACCAGCACCGTTTCGTAGGTTTCCAGACTGGTGATCCACAGGTCATAGCTGTCGGCGTCGTCAACCGCGTCCCAGGTAAATTCCGGTGTCGCCGTGGTCACGGTGCCGGTCGGAGTCAGTATGTTGGGCGTGGTCGCCAGCAACAGACGAGCTTCCAGCGTGTCGATTTCAGCGGGGCTGCTCACAGACGAATGACGTCGAGCCCGGGATTTCGAACGGGATGAATACTTCATAGATCTGCCACTTTGTCGGAACTGGAAAGGCGAATAGCTGCTATCCCCAAGTCGATATCGCCTTTACAGCACCCTGAAATGGAAAGCGCCCTGACCATGAACGCTAAAACTCGGGAATTGTCGGCGTGATGCTCACCCGCTCGGGACGAACCGAAGTGCTCCCCCAGTTTCACCAACCGAAACGATCCTTCCTGCTTATCGTCGACTGAGTGCCAGGTGACCCGCAGCTGCAAAGACTGCCGGAAAAGACAGACGAACAGAGTTTTGGCTTCCAACATCGGGATCGCTCAGGATCCGTAAATCCACCGTCGGCGTGACGGTATTGCGGTGCGAGGGTACGACGGACATTCCTTTTGGCTCGGTGCAGGAAATGGGACTGGCTCCGAGCGACCGGCCAGCGAGTTGGGCCTCTGGGCCGTCATTCGGTCGGTGCCTGTCCCATTTCCGTCGTCTGGTGACCCGTACGACGGACTTCCAGTCCGTCGGGTTAGCGCAAACAGACCACCAACAGCCCGAATCGGGAAGACGAAGAGAATGATGCCTGTCCCCATTCGGCCGGAGACCTGCGGTCGAAGGTGTGGGGCGGTCGGGAGACCGCCCCACAACGGGAG
>JAVKCM010000048.1:0-5013 GCA_040222735.1 Fuerstiella sp.
CCTTTGTTCTCGGGGTGCTAATCCCGCTATTGGGGGGGGGGTTCTGTAGCCCGCCCCACAACGCCGTCCGCCCCGCAACGCCGTCCGCCCCACAACGCGGCTCGACCGAACGTTTCTTGTCGGCGCCGGGGCACAATAAAACAGACACCGGGCCAACTGCACCTCGCCGTTGTTTATCGGGGCGCCACCGAACGAGCTGTTTTTGCAGTTGCCCACCAATGTGCCGATGTCGTCTGTGCGACGGTGCCCGCCAGAACTTTGTCCGAGCTAGCTGAGCTTAACAAGGGCATCAAGCAGAGCTTTGGCCTTGTCGACTCCACCGATCTTGTTGGCAAAGTCCTTGGCCGCGACCAGATCGGCGACATCGACCTGAATGCTCGCCGGCTTCCTGACCATCTTGCGAGCCCCGGCACCCTTCTTCTTTGTCTTCTTCTTGTTCATATTGAACTTCACGGTACTGACGTACTGGGCTGTTACGCCGTGCTTCTTCAGCTTCTCTGCAATCTCAATCGGCTTGGCTTCCGGGGTGAGAGCGAGTTCGTCTTTGATAAGCTGCGTCTTGGATACTTTTTTTGTCATGGTGTCCCTTTCAGTGAACGGAGCCGGGATCTTAGTGTATTTGGCCCGCCTTTCAATCCACCGATACACACTAAACGGCTTCCTGTCTATTATCAGAATGGCAGTACTTATATTTCGAACGGATATGATAATACAAACATCTGTCCTGTCCGGCACATTCAGATTGCACCGACGCCCATCCAGTCTGGCCATGCTTGTCATGCTGCTGCCGAGACCGGTTTTCTTTGTTTTCCGCGGTTTTCCGGGCCAGCAGGCCGGCTTCAGCAATCGTCGCCAGATGTCAGATAAAGGCCCAGACTGCTGCGTCAGGAATAGATTCGAGGCCTCCTCCGAACAGCGGGCACAGCGGCACCAGTAGAGCTCTATCACATCACCATCAGCGCATAGCACACAATGGTCTTAGTATTCGCCGGGCGAACACCACCCACTAGTGTCCTGGCAGCACTGCGGGGGTCCGCAGCCCTCTCAGTCTGCATCCGAACACCAGGCATTGAATTCTGCAGCATGCAAACGCGCAGAATCGAAGATTTCAGGAACCAGATTGTGATTCAGTCGGGCATCATATTACCCGACATCTCCGCGAAAATGGCCCTGCTTCCGTTTCCGGCTTCTGGAAATGTGTTCCTGTCCACGGCCGCAACAGCAGTGATATTTCGGTCGAGACGCAGGGTGCAGGCTGATGGCATCTGCTGCTTCAGGCACGTTTGTCCAGGCTGAGTTCGTCCGGCTCTTCGGATTCTTTCCCGCGAAGACTGTTCATTTTCATGGACGAGTCGTGCGTCATGCGGGCTCTGTCCCTGAATCCCGCCCGGGAAACGGCGGACGAGGATCTTCCGGAAGGTCGACGGGCGTGCCTGGTGTCCAGATCATGCGTTCGGTGGTTATCTGCTGTTCCATCAGAATCCGAACCATTTTCTGAAGGCGCCGGCCGACCTGCCCATGCAGGGTTGATGGTTCGTCGACATCACCGGCGGGCAGGCTGGTGAGCAACGAGGCCGCCTCGTCGATGCTGTGCACGGGCCAGATGTGGAAGCGGCCCTCGCGAACGGCCTGTGTCACTTCCGGCCGCAGCACCAGGTGCTGTGCATTTGCCGCAGGAATGCAGACTCCCTGTGTACCGGTGAGCCCAAGTGTCCGGCAGACGTCGTAGAAGCCTTCGACCTTTTCGCTCACAGCCCCGATCGCCTGAATCGTGCCGAACTGATTGATGGATCCCGTAATCGCGATGTCCTGTCGCACGGGCACATCTGCAATCGCACTCAGCAGGCAGATCAGCTCCGCGGCGGACGCACTGTCGCCATCGATGCCGCCGTAACTCTGCTCCATGGCCAGGCCTGCAGACAGGGCCAGCGGGGTCTGTTGAGCGTATTTGTGTCGCAGGTAGCCTTCCAGGATCAGCAGTCCCTTGTCAAAGGTTTTTCCGCTGAGTCGGCTTTCGCGTTCGATGTTGACGATGCCGGACGTCCCGACGCCGACGCTGGCGGTCAGGCGTGACGGACGTCCGAATGCGTAGTCGCCAAGATCGACAACGGACAGCACATTGATCTGACCGACGGCGGTGCCTTCAACGCTGAGCAGCAGGATGCCGTCCTTCATGAACTCACGCATCCTGTCCGCCAGCAGATCCGCCCGGCCGATGCGTTCGCGCACGGCCAGTTCCACGTGTTCCGCAGACACCACCGCGGCCCGTTGCCGGCCGGCCCAGTAATCTGCTTCCCGAACCACATCCGCGAGGTGGCTGAACACCGTGGAAAGCTTCTTCTGGCTGGACGTGAGTCTGGCCCCTTCTCTGACCAGGACAGCCACCGCCCCCGCAGCAAATGCACGCACGTCTTCGCTCCGGGAAAGCCGGCTCACCAGGCGTCCATACAGCTGTCCCGCTTCATGGTTCAGGTCAAGCTCGTCATCGAAGTCGGCCTTCACGCGGAAGATTTCGCGGAAGTCTTCATCGTGCAGAAACAGCAGGTGATAAACCAGCGGTTCGCCGACCGCCACGACCCGGACATTGACCGGAATTGCCTCCGGCTTCAGTCCGGACACCGAGAAGATTGAGAACGGATCGTAGACTTCCATCTCCAGAGCACCGCTCTTCAGCATTCGTTTCAGGTGCTGCCAGACGAATGGCTCCGCCAGCGCCTCCATCAGATCCAGAACCAGATACCCTCCGTTGGCACGCAGCACCGAACCCGATTTGATGCGCGTGAAGTTTGTCGCCACGTTTCCAGATCGATCGACGACTCGCTCAATCGTTCCGAAAAGATTGCGGTAGCTCGGCGATCCTTCCACCACAACCGGAGCGCGTTGCTGATCCCTGTTGTCGACAAGCAGATTCACGCCATATTCCAGAAACCGCCCTTCGGGATCGGTATCGTCTTCGCCGATGGAAGAGGGGCCGTCGGCTTCGTGGTGATCGCGAAACAGATGCAGGTGGTTGAGCATATGAGAGGTCAGCTGATCCAGCCATCTGTTCAGCCGCCCTGAGTCTGCTGCCGGTTCGGGATGCTCGTTGCCGTCCGGGCGGCCCCGCTCACGTTCAGTCGGAAACTGTGCCCGAATCGCAGCGACGCGCGGCAGGATGATCTTCGCGGCAAAGCTGCGGGCCACTTCTCGGACGTCGGACGACAGCTGTCGTTCCAGTTCCGCCTGCTGCAGGATTACTTTGCCGGCCGCCTCAAACAGTTCGTGCTGGTGACTCTGCAGTTCCTCAAGCTGCTCCGGCGACATGGCCTCCACTTCTTCCGGGGTCATACGGCGGCCATCCCTGAGCGGAATAAACAGAATCTCGCCATTCGGAAGCTGCTGCACGGCCGTTTTGTGCGTCTCTGCAATCGCTTCCAGTTCCTTCAGAACCTCTCTTTCCCGCTGGTGATACTCTTTTCGAAGACGTTCACGCTCGTGGCCGAAGTCTTCCTGCCGAAAGGCCCGGGGAATGGCGTCGCGCAGGTAGCTGACCAGCCCCTCGACTTCGTGCTTCAGACGCGACCCGTCGCCGGGAGCAAGACTCACAGCGACCGGACGGTCGGGGTTCTCAAAATTGTTAAGAATCACCCAGTCGTCGGGGGCCGACGAATCCTGGCTGCGTTCCCGGATGGCATCACGGATAAGATTCAGCCGGCCTGTCCCGCTCAGCCCCGAGACGTAGATGTGGTGGTTGCGATGCCTGACTCCAAGACCGACATCCAGCGCCCGCAGTGCTCGTGGCTGTCCGACGATGCCATCCAGTGGCTCTAATTCGTCTGTCGACCGGAACCCGAACTGTGATGCGTCGATCGGGACGGTGACTTCATCGGCCGTGAGTTCCCGAGGTCCGCTTTCGTCAGACATCCGCGACACTTTCGTTGAAGATTCAGTCAGAAGCTAAACGTTCTTCCGTTTTCCCAAGCGAATCCGGTGCAGACCTTCCACGCATTCGTGTTCCGTCGTTTCGGTATCGATCGCCTTGTCCAGCGAAAACCGCCGTGAAAATACTCCCTGCCGCCGCTCAATGCTCAGGCCCTGTGCCGTGTGTCCGATGTCAGTGGATTCTCGCGACCCCGACAGGATCACCGCGTGCTCCTCGACCGTGATCTTCAGATTCTGCGGCGCGACACCCGGCAGATCCGCCTCGATCAGGTAAGCGTCTTCCGTTTCGTAAATGTCAATCTCCGGCTGCCACATGTCCGATGGCGCAACAAGTCCCCACGGGCGATTGATGAATTCATTGAAGGCGCGATCGATCTGCCGATCGATATCAAGAGTCAGCCGCAGCGGTCTGAAGCGAAATTCTGACATCCAGCCCCCCTACACCAAACACCCGGGATCGTCATCCAACACGTCAGCTTTCCTGCACGGCAAGCCGCGTTCCGGTCCGTGGCAGATGCTGGTGTTATTCGCGACGACAGCCAACAGGCCCGATTCCTTCCCGCGAGGGGCCGTGCTGAGTGCGAATGAGCACACTCAGGGGAAGAGTGTGCGTTTCGGCCCACAAGTGAGTGGCCGGAGGTGAGAACACCGCACCGGCCGAATAATATACGCTGGTGGGCACCGTCCGCGGCAACGATTCAGACTCCGTTATGGACGGGTCGCCCTCCGTTGTGGACGGGGTCTCCCTCCGTTGTGGCCGGGTCTCCCGACCCGTCCACCCACCGGACCGAAGGTCTCCCATTCCGCATCACACCAGTCTGTCGACCTGATCCCCGCGTAGATGCGGTGACAGGCCAGAATCATACGGTGCGGTCCTGTTTGTGGAGAGCTGCGAATGGAGACCTGCGGTCGAAGCCGTGGGGCGGTCAGGAGACCGCCCCACAACAAGTCACCCTCCGTTGTGGCCGGGTCTCCCGACCCGTCCACCCACCGGACCGAAGGTCTCCCGTTCCGCGTCACACCAGTCTGTCGACCTGATCCCCGCGTAGATGCGGTGACAGGCCAGAATCATACGGTGCGGTCCTGTTTGTG
>JAVKCM010000049.1:0-32587 GCA_040222735.1 Fuerstiella sp.
CCCACATCTCGTGGTCGGGTCGGGAGACCCGGCCACAACCTCACATCTCGTGGTTGGGTCGGGAGACCCGGCCACAACCCCCATCTCGTGGTCGGGTCGGGAGACCTGGCCACAACCCCACATCTCGTGGTTGGGTCGGGAGACCCGGCCACAACCTCACATCTCGTGGTCGGGTCGGGAGACCGGACCACAACTGGTGTGGGTTTCCATTCAATCAACAGGCCGGTTCAGATTCTTCCGGCGCCGACCGTATTTGCACGAAAGGTGCAGCTGTTTGATGTTGATTCGACGAAACTTCGGCCGCCTGATCAAAGGTGTGCTCACTGTTCGTATGCCCGGATCCCTGCCGTCCCCGGGCAGGCAGCGCGTGATGCCTCTGCCGCACGGGATCCGGAACGCAGACAGCCCGGCCGCTTCGTTTGAGTTGTTCGAAGCTTCGGAGTCGTGTGTCGACAGATCAGGAAATGGTGAGTGACATGGCTGGACCCCACGACAGGAACGAACCGAATCCGGACGATGATTCGCGAGAAGACGTCGGTGGCCCGCAGGATGCCGCGGGCGGACCGGGCGTTCCGGATCCGAAGTTCAAGTCCGACTCGGAGACGAGTTCAGACACCGGCGGGGCGGCCGACGATCAAAAGATTTCGTCGGGACCTGAGTCCGAGTCAGCGTCGGCACTGAACCGGGATAAGCCGTCGGATGAACCGACCGCGTCGGGGGAAGACGGGCAGGACGAGACAAAGACATGGGTTCCGATCGAATCGCCGACTCAGAACGGCAGCATCAACGCTGCAGCGGCCAGGACTGACGATCCGGGTGAACAGAAAGTTGGACCGGCTGCCACAGACGAAGCGGAAGATGTCGATAAGACGTGGAGTCCTGTGGGCACACCGACCCATCACGACTTCAGCTTTGAGGCGGCGGCAGAAAAAGAGGCGGCCGTCGCGGGGCCGATGAAGACCATTGTGGCATCCAGCACACCAACGATTGTCCCCGGCAATCCAGCCGCCCTGCACGACGCAGCAAACGAAAGCGGTTCCGGCGATTCCGGTGCCGCCGCTCGCAGCGATGACACCGATCGCACCGGTGTTGCGGGAACGGCGGAACAGCCGACCGACCCCGACCAGCCGGCCGGACACGACAGGTCTGCTGAGGAGCAGGCAGGGTCCGGGACGGTTGTAATTCCGGGACGTAATCAGTCGGATGATGTCGCGCGGACGGCTGGCGGCACGATTGTGATGAACGTCAAGCCCGGGAAAGACGGGACCGAGGTCTATTCCCGGACGATGAGCATGCACGGGTTGACGCCTGAGCAGTTCGATCAACGGCAGCAGGAGCTGGCTGAGGAGGAGAAAAACGCCTCAGAAGAAGCTGCACCTCTTTCGGGGGACGATTCTTCTTCGGGAGGTGCTCGACGAACACAGATCTGGGACAAGCAGACCTCTGCGGGCCTGGACTCGTCCCTCACCATTCGCAGTCGACCGGTGGCGGGGGAGCGGTTTGACACCTCGGCCCCAGCCGAAAAGCCAGACTACCAGATTATGGAGAAACTGGCTGAAGGCGGAATGGGCACGATCTTTATCGCCAACCAGACGTCGCTGGGACGCGAGATCGCCATCAAGACTCTGAAGCCGCTGAACGCGGGTGACCGGCACGACTTCGACAGTCAGGAACGCATCAGTCGGGTCAACCGGCAGCGGCGTGAAATGTTTCTGTCGGAAGCACTGGTCACGGCCAACCTGGTTCATCCTCATATCATTCCCATTCACGACCTGTGTGAGACAGACGACAGCTCGCCGTTCTATGTGATGAAGCGGGTTCACGGGAGGCCATGGAACGAGACCATAGCGCAGATGTCGGTCGAGGACAGCCTTGAGGTGCTGCTGAAGGTGTGCGACGCCATGGCGTACGCGCACCATAACGGTGTCGTCAACCGCGATCTGAAGCCCGAAAATATCATGCTGGGCGAATTCGGCGAAGTACTGGTGCTGGACTGGGGGCTGGCCGTGCCGGCGTCTGCCGCCGACAAAAAAAGATTTGGTTCACCCGCGGCCGCGTTTGGTGCCGGGACGCCCGCCTACATGGCCCCGGAACTCTGGACCGGTCCGGCGGAAGCGATCGGAACGTGGAGCGATGTTTATCTGCTGGGGGCGATTCTTTTCGAAATTGTCACCGGCAAAGCACCTCACCGGTTCCCGTCTCCCGATCAGAATGCGGGCAGCACGGGACTGTGGCGGGCCATCGACAGTGTGGTACGCATCAACCAGATTCAGACCACGGACAAACGCGGAGAACTGCTTGATATCGCGATGAAGGCGATGAGTTCCGCTCCGCGCGATCGACACGCATCGGTCCTGGAATTTCAGAAGGCCATCAAGAGCTACCAGCGGCACGAGGAAAGCCGGCACCTTTCCCGCCGAGCCTCCGAAACTCTGGCTGCGGCCCGCGGCCAGGGGCATACACAGAGTTATCAGAACTTTCAGACCGCCGCGGCGCTGTTTGAAGAAGCGGCCAATGCCTGGCCGGATAACAAAACAGCGCGCGAGGGCCTGCGAACAACACGTCTGGCCTATGCGCAACTGGCGCAGTCCAAAGGCGACTACGATCTTGGATTGCAGGTTGCGGCTCAGGAGCAGGGGGACGACTTTCTGGCGATTCGCGGCCGGCTGACTGCCGCTCGTCGCCTCCGCAACGGTCTGAAGTACGCGACGATGGTGGCCATCGGGCTTATCGTCATGGTGGGGGCCGTTTCGTTTGTTCAGAGTCTCCGCATTTCGCAGCAGAACCGTGAAATCACGGCTTTGTATGGGGACAAGCAGACGCTGCTGGGCCAGAAGGCCACACTGGAACTGGAGCGTAAGGAGCTGGTAGCCGAGAAGGCCACGCTGTTGACGGAAAAACAGAATCTGGAACAGGAACGCACCACGCTTCTGACGGAACGTTCAGACCTGCAGCAGGAAAAGTCCGTGCTGTTGAACGACAGAAACCGGCTGCAGTCTGAAAAGGATGCACTGGTGATTCAGAAGGCGGATCTCACCGCTCAAAAGGACTCGCTGTTTGCACAAAAGACGGCTCTGGAAAAAGACAAACGGACGCTGGAAAGCGACAAGCAGGGCCTGGTCGCCGAGATCGCGAAGGTGGAAGATGAAAAGGCCGAGATTGCCAAAGACGTCCAGGCTCTGGTCACCCAGAAAGTTCGGCTCACTGAGGAAAAAATCCGCGCCGATGTCGAGTTAAGAAATGCTTCGATCGCCAGTCTGATCCGCGACGCGGACTACGCCGCGGCTCTGCAGAAGATCAATGAACTGCTGAATGCGCTGCATCAGGATCCGCAGCTGGCTGAGCTGCCGGAGCGGGAACGGCGTGAGCGAACGGTTGAACTGAAAGCCCGGCAGCAGCAACTGCTGAGGCGGACAAGAGCTGCCGACAGTCCGGTCCAGACACAGGTGATCAGCCCGTCCGGAAAGACGGTCGTCTGGGGCGATCGTCAGGGGCAGCTTCGCCTGTGGCGTGTCAATGACGCCGCAAACATTCTGACTCAGGATCCCACGGCAGAGCTTGCTCTGGGGAAGCCGGTCAGCATGTTGTGTCTGAGCGCCGATGAACAGCTGGTGGTCGCGGCCGCCGGTGATCAGGTGCATCTGTGGCGACCCGGGCAGAATCAGCACCGCGTGATCACCGGAGACGGACATCGGGTCACTGCCGTGCAGCTGGATGATTCCTTTGTGCTGACGGCAGATCAGCGCGGAGATATTCGTGCATGGAATCTGACTCAACTGACGCCTCTGTGGTCCATTCGAACGGGCGCTGCAATCCGTGACCTGGCGCTGCTGGCAGAATCCGGAATATTTCTGTATGCCGCTTCCCGCGGCGGCGAATCGGCCGACGTGCTGGCCTATCGGCTGCCAGAGGAAGCTGCGAAACAGGATCGACCGGTTCGGCTGGGGCAGCTGAGATTTCCCCGTGACCGGATCTTTCCGCCACTGCGGATGGCCGTCTCTCCGGATGAACAGCTGCTGCTGATCAGCAACACGCGAAACGGAGACCTGCTGGCACTGCCGCGGCGTCCGACGACGGACGAACGGCAGGGCGATCGCTTTCCCTTTGTTCATGCCAGCGACCTCGCACGCACCGATCACACCGACTGGGTGCTTTCCGGTCACCAGCGGCCGGTCAACGACATTGAATTCAGCAGCGATGGCGGGCGGATGGTGTCGGCATCGGATGACCGCACCATCGGAGTATGGCGGGTGACCAAAGGTTCGGATGCCACAGCCTTCGCGCTGATTCACCGTCTGGAAGGCCATGGTGCCCGAGTCAACGCGGCCGCGTTTCTGGACTCTGACGGTAAGCATGTCCTGTCTGCCAGTGCGGACCGCTATTGTCGCGTCTGGGATGTTGAACAGTACGAACAGCAGCGTCGCGCCATTGAAGCCGAGTTTGATCTGGCAGAGCCGGAACTGACGGAAACGCGGTCTCCGTTAAGGCGTTATGTGCTGACAGGACTGTCTGATTCTGCCGCGGTCTCAGCAGACGATGACTCGGTGAACAATGCGGAGCCGCCGGAGTACAGAATCATCAATGCCGACGGCCGTCGGCAGCGGGGCGCTCTGAGTTCGGTGGTGCTGACTCCGGAAGGGACACGTCTGGTCACCGGCGCCTCAGACGGGACGGCGGTGATCTGGGACACGCAGACCGGCGATCCCGTAACGGGGGTCTCGCCGCGCAGGTCCTTCCTGCCGGGGACGTCTGCCTTCGAAGAAGGCCACGACTTCAATGTAGCGCGACTTCGGTTTCTTCCGCCGGGTGGTGATGTTCTGCTCACGACCGGGTTTGATGGAAGTCTGTGCCTGTGGAATGCAGATCTGAGCCGCCCCGGGGCCGGCAATCAGGAACTGCGGATTCCGGGACTCGGACTGGTCAACGCCTTCGCCACGTCAGCAGACGGTGATCTGATTGCGACGTCCACGGAAAGCGGAAATCGTCAGGCACATGGTGCTGCCAGCATCTGGCGAACCGAGGATCTGCTGCGTCTGTCGAATCCGGAACCGATGACGGTTCTGGACGGTTTTCATCGCCTGCCGGTATCCGCTCTGGCCATCAGTCCGGATGGCAGACACATCGCGACCGGCGCAGGAGATGGACGGCTGGCCGTGTGGACGACAGACGGCGGAACTCTGCTGGCAGGGGGCCAGATTCATGCGCGCAATACGGTGGTCAGTCATCTGGAATGGCTGCACAACGATGCGGTCCTGTCGGCGGGTTTTGACGGCCGCCTGCGGATTGTCGTGCCACCTTCTGCGATCGCCGACACCGAGCAGCCGGATGCGGACTCGGATTCCGATTCCGAGTCGACACCATCGCTGACCGTGATTCAAAGTTTTCAGCACGACCGGATTCCGATTGAACGTGTGGCCGTGGCAACGAACGGCCAGGAGTTTGTTACGATCAGTGTCCGGACTGACCGCGCTGGCGATTCCGTGAAGTCAGAGCTGCAGTTGTGGCAGGTCAGTTCGGAACGCCCGGTCCGCCAAATCGATCCGGCGATCGTTCGGGAAAGTTTACCGAAGCGGATCGCGGCCATCAGCTGGTCACCGGACGACACACGGCTCGCCGCGGTCGTGGACGGTCATCTGCAGTTGTTTGATACAGAATCGTGGCGAGTGATAAAGGTGCTGGAAGCGCCGGGCCTTGGCATTTCTGATGCCGTGTTTGCTCCGTCGCCGGCCGAACCGTCGCCGGCCGCTCCGAACGACGGAGTGGATCCGCGGCACCTGCTTGCGACCTTCAACGGCACTGCTGCTCACCTGTGGAATCTGAACAATTATTCTCATGTGGCCGATTTTCGTCCGCTGTTTGCCGTGCAGGCGGTGGCGATTTCAGGAGGGCCGGCTCCGCTGCTGCTGACCGGCGACCGCGCCATCCGCGTCTTTCAGGCAGACGATCGGGCGCCCGACTTCGGCCAGACCCTCTCGAAGATAAGTGATCCTCATCGGGGCATCATCACTTCACTGCAGTTTGCTCCATACGTCGCGGGTCGCGAACCGATGTTCGTCAGCACCGGAGCCGATGGTTCGGCCATCGTGTGGAAGTACGCGCGGCCGGAGAACACGCCCGCACAAGTGCAGTCGCTGCGCACGCAGGGCCCTCGGCTGGTGGCGACCGCATGGTCTGAGGATGGCCGCAGTATTCTGCTGGCGGCGGTCAACGGTGAAGTGACGGTGAACCGATTCGGTGAAGCGGACAGCAGTGTGGTCCGCCTGAGCACGGGGGCAGAAACGGATGTCCGCCTCGCCGCAGCGGCGATCCGCGAAGACGGACGTTATATTGCGGTTGCCGGTCAGCTGACTGAGAGCCGTGAAAGCGTGGCCTGGGTTTACGAAGTTACGACCGACGGAAAGGCAAAGCTGCATGCGGTCATCTCCGGGCACGAAGCCGGCGGTATCAACGGCATTTGCTTTCTGCCCGAGTCTCCGTATGTGGTCACCGGAGGAGCGGACGGCGATGTGATTATCTGGAACTGGCAGCCGGATCGAGTCGACGAGATGCCGTTGAACGCGTACGAAGCGTACCAGTTTCTGGTGGCGGACGGGCCGGGCGCCCACGAAGCCGCTGTGAGTTCGATCAGTGTTTCAAAGACCGGGCGGATTGCCACCGGCAGTGAAGACGGGACGGCCATCATCTGGCAGAACCCGTTCTCCGGATTCTCACCGTAGTTCTTCACCATTTGCATCCTGACTGCTGATCCGATCCACAATCAGATCCAGTGGTGATGCCGTCTCACCGATTCTGATGGCCTTGCGAATCGGTTCAAGGTGTGGTGCGGGATCATTGCAGAAGATTTTCGCCAGTGGCTGTCCGCGTTCGACGCGATCTGCCGTCCGCACCAGCATCTGAACACCCACCGCATGATCGATGGCGTCGCCGACCTTTTGCCGACCGCCCCCCATGCTGATGATCTGCAGGCCGATCTGTTCTGTGTCGATGTCCGTAACAAAGCCGTCTCGCTCTGCCTGTACCTCGTTCGCGGCGGCGACTTTCAGCTGGGCATCCGGACTGCCGCCTTGCGCCCGAACCATCTGGTGAAACTTTTCGTATGCTGCGCCGCTGTTCAGGACGCGCTGAACCTGCTGACGAGCGGTCGCCGTCGTGTCGGCCAGGCGAACGCTGACCAGCAGTTCGGCCGCGAGTAATTCGGTCAGTTCCCGCACATCGTCGGGGCCGCCGCCGGTCAGCACGTCCCGCGATTCAAGGACTTCCAGGGCATTGCCACACATCTGACCGAGCGGCTGATTCATGTTGGTCAGGATCGCTGTCGTGCGGACACCCATCCGCCGCCCGGTCCGGACCAGTGAATCTGCCAGTTCCATGGCCGCCTGTTGCGTCTTCATGAACGCGCCCGAACCGAATTTCACATCCAGAACCAGCGCGTCCAGCGATTCCGCCAGTTTCTTGCTCATAATGCTGGCCGTGATCAAGGGAATGGAAGGCACCGTCGCCGTCACATCTCTGAGCGCATACAGACGCCGGTCTGCCGGCGCCAGTTCTTCGGACGCTCCTGTGATGACACATCCGACCTGCTGCGTCAGAGACTGAATTTCCTGCAGGGACAGATCTGTGCGATAGCCGGGAATCGCCTCCAGCTTATCAAGCGTTCCGCCGGTGGCTCCCAGACCGCGGCCGGACAGCATCGGCACCTGCAGGCCACAGCATGCCAGAATCGGTGCCAGCGGCAGTGAAACCTTGTCTCCCACGCCGCCGGTCGAATGCTTGTCCACTCGGAATACGCCGTCCTCGGGCCAGCAAAGCTGACTGCCCGAGGCCAGCATTTCTCTGGTCAGAGCGGCCGTTTCACGCTCTGTCATCCCGTTCAGATAGATCGCCATCGCCAGCGCTGACATCTGATAATCCGGAATCCGGTCTTCCGAGTATCCCTGCACAAAGAAGGCGATTTCCGAATCAGTCAGTTCGTCGCCGTCGCGTTTGGCGGCGATAATCCGGGACGGTATCAAGCCACGAATCCTTGAATTCTTTCCGATGAAACAGAAACGGACGCCGCAGCACCGATGTGGGATAAGAACGGCAGCATAACTTCATACGATGTCCGCACCAGTCAGGCCGGCTGTTTATTGCCGATCGGGTAGTGTCCTGATTTGAATCTGGTGTCTCCAGTCGCTCTACGGCTCGCCAATCTGGGTACTGACCGACGATCGTGGGGATGAGAATCACAGTAAACTTTAGTTGCTTAGGCCGAAGTCCGGTGATTCACCGGGGTTTGGTTCGCCCGAGTCAGTTAGCGCTGACTTGGGTTTCTTTATGCCATGATTATTATTTGTCATTTGTTACGTCCGGACACGCGACAGAGCGGGATTGGCAGATCGGTTTCCGCTACCGAAACGGGTCCTTTCGGTCACGTGGCGGCCAGATGTTCGGACAAGACACACAGCGACGACGCATCGAGGTGGATTCACAGAACCCGAAAATCTATCTGCCGATCGGAAACTGTCTCATGGGACATATCGACGGTCCGGACGCCATGGCGCTGGCATGGATGAATGACGTCGGTGTCCGGCAGATGATCGGTTACACCGTGCCCACATGGTTCGGCTACGGCGGCTGGGGTGTGCTGGATTACTTCGTCGAACAGCCGGGCCGCTATTCTCTGACCGAAGCCTTCTTCGCCAACCATCATGCTCTGATTCACGCCCTGGAAACCGGGAAGGGAAATCAGCGAGGACTGGAATTTGATCGCGACGTCGTGGCCTTCTACGGAGATCCCGCGTGGGAGGCTCGGATGGCCGAGGCAGACCGGGCTTACGAGCAGCAACTGACGGTCCGCGACAGTGTGTACACGTTTCTGGTGACGCCCAACCGCGGCGCCGCCTCGTTTCAACCGGTGAACACAAACGGAGCCCAGCGAGGCTGGCGGCCGATCGTGCACTGGCTGCCACAGCGGATCAGAAATGTAAAGATCGTGTCGGGAGCCGAATTCAGACCGGTGATCGCCGACGATTTTCTGCTGATTCCGAACCCGGGGGAATGTGATCCGTCAGTCAGCTACAAAGTGACGTTTACCGCAGACCCGGCGGATTAACCCGCGTTGCACAAGAAACCGTGCTCAATGCAGGTTACCCCGGGGACAGAAAGCGACTGTTCCGCGCCAGGAGGACTACTGCACCGGAATAGTGAGTTTCGGCGGGAACATCAGGTGGCCGGACAGGAAGTCCGGTGTACGTTCTGAGGCCGGACGGGAGTGTCCAGTGTACGCTCTGAGGCCGGACCGAACACTCAGCGAATGCGAACAAGCCATTGGCGCTGAGTGCTGGTCGACGTCGGCGCCTATTTGCGAGCGAATCGCTTGCGTTCGTTTTCGGTCAGGTAGGTTTTTCTGAGCCGAATGACCTGTGGCGTGATTTCCACGTATTCGTCCCACTCGATGTATTCCAGAGCTGCTTCCAGCGGCATATCACGAGGCGGCCGCAGTACGATGGCGTCGTCGGCTCCGGACGATCGGACGTTGGTCAGTTTCTTTTCCTTGACCGGATTCACGACCATATCGTTGTCACGACTGTTTTCACCGATCAGCATGCCTTCGTAGACATCATCGCCGGGACGCACAAACATCTCGGCCCGTTCCTGCAGCTTCCACAGGGCGTAACCCACGGCCTTGCCGCTGACCTGAGAGACCAGAACGCCGTTCTGTCGCGCGGGGATGTCGCCTTCGATGGGGCGGTATTCCTCAAAGCGATGATGCATGATGGCTTCGCCGCGGGTGGCATTCAGCATGCGGGTTCGCAGACCGATCAGACCGCGGGCTGGAATACTGAATTCCAGGTGTGTCATGCCGGTGCCGGTGGAGGTCATTTCCTTCGCCTGGGCACGGCGGTTGCCGACCAGTTCCATCACGGCTCCTACATCCGCGGTCGGCACATCCACGACCAGCAGTTCGTAGGGTTCGCAGCGTTTGCCTTCGATTTCGCGGACAATGACTTCCGGTTTGCCGACGGACAGTTCGAAGCCTTCGCGTCTCATGGTTTCGATCAGAATGGCCAGATGCAGAATACCGCGACCGGACACCTTGAAGGAATCCTTGTCGTCGGTTTCTTCAACACGCAGAGCCACGTTGGACTGCAGTTCGCGGAACAGACGTTCGCGCAGATTGCGGCTGGTGACAAACTTGCCGTGCTGCCCGGCCAGGGGCGAGCTGTTGATGGTGAATCTCATCGACAGTGTCGGTTCGTCCACTTCGATGCGTTCCAGGGCGACCGGGGCTTCGATGTCGGCGATGGTATCTCCGATCTCCGGATCATTCAGACCGATCACCGCCACAATGTCCCCGGCTGACGCTTCTTCGGCATCGGTCCGGCCCAGATTGTCGAACAGCTGCACCTGGTCGATCTTCATCCGCACCACTGAATCGTCCTTTTTCATGAGGGCGACCTGTTGTCCCGTGCGGATGCGGCCGGCGGCAATGCGGCCGGTGGCGATGCGTCCGACGTAGCGGGACCATTCCAGTGATGTGACCATCAGCTGCAGCGGGTCGTGGGGGCGAACCTCCGGACCCGGAATCTTTTCCAGTACCATATCCAGCAGCGGACGGATGTCTCCCTCACGTTCCGTCGGGTCGTGCACGGCGTATCCGTCGCGGGCACTGGTGAAGATGTACGGGAAGTCCAGCGTTTCGTCGTCAGCTCCCAGTTCGACCAGCAGGTCAAACGTCTGCGAGAGCACTTCGTCGGGACGGCAGTCGGGGCGGTCGATCTTGTTGATCACGACCATCAGCTTCAGGCCGTTTTCCAGAGCCTTCTGCAGCACAAAGCGTGTCTGCGGACGAGGCCCTTCGAAGGCGTCGACCAGCAGCAGGGCTCCGTCGGCCATCTTCAGCACGCGTTCGACCTCGCCGCCAAAGTCGGCGTGTCCCGGCGTGTCGATGATGTTGATCCGGACACCTTCGTACATCATTGCGATGTTCTTGGCGAGAATGGTGATTCCCCGTTCTCGTTCAAGATCATTGCTGTCCAGCATGCATTCCTGCATCTTCTGGTTGTCACGAAACATTCCGCTCTGCCGGATCAGGCAGTCGACCAATGAGGTTTTGCCATGGTCGACGTGGGCGATGATGGCAATATTGCGGATGTCAGTTCGGCGCGTAACATCGCCGCTGCTGGATTCGATCATGGGGGTCGCGATGGACATCGTGCTGGTCCGAAAGTGGGCCGGAAAGAAAGACCAAACAGCGGTCCTGTGACAGAATCCGGCAATGAAGCGAGGAATAGTAGCAAAGTTAATCGACAATCTCCGAGACTCATTTCCCGAATTCACAACAAATTCCCGGTCTGACTGTCGGAATTCCGCCGGTCGGGAGCAGGACCACTTGATATCCGGGGACTTCCTGAGAAACTTCCGCTCCTCGCTGGTCGTCTGGCATCAGATTGACGACTGGTCCGTGAGTCGATCCGTCAGACCGCCGTCCCGGCATCACCCAGAACAGGCTGGACGATGAACCTTGAAGAAGTGAAAAAAGTCGCCTCACTGGCGCGTCTGGAACTGAGCGAACAGGAGCTGGCCACCTACGGTGAACAGCTGACTCAGATTCTGAGTTACGTGGAAATGCTGAACGAAGTCGATGTCCAGAGCACCGAACCGATGCCTCACGCCATCGATCTGCAGAACGTGTTTCGAGCTGACGAATGCCGCCCCTCACTTGAGCGCGATGCGGCACTCGCGAACGCTCCCCGTACCGACGGAAAATATTTCCAGGTCCCCCAGATTCTGGAGCAGAAGGACGCCTGAGCAACAGCGACCACCTGACCGCCGGAGCCACCGGACAGCCAGGGCTGCCCGACAAACAAAACCGAAGCTCCGGCCCGTTGCCCGGTTGCAGTCCTGATGGTTCCGTTCTGGCGGATTCCTGCCCTTTTCATTATTCCCGTTCACAGATCGTTGTCATGTCTTCTTTTCCTGATTCGTCTTCCACCAGCGACCTTGTTCGTGCCCTGCAGTCCGGAAGCCTGACCAGTCGCGCCCTGACGGAGGCCTGCCTGGCACGCATTGATGCACTGAATCCGCAGCTTAATGCGTTCGTTCGCGTGGATCCCGAAGGTGCTCTTGCCAAAGCCGATGCCGTGGATGCCCGGCGACAAGCCGGGGAGGCCGTCGGACTGCTCCAGGGGATTCCGGTCGGAATCAAGGACAATATGTGTCGGCTGAAAGTCCCCACGACCTGTGGCAGTCGAATGCTGAACAATTACCGGCCGCCGTATGATGCCCACGTCGTTGAGCGACTGCAGGCTGAAGACGGTGTGATCATCGGCAATCTCAACATGGATGAGTTTGCGATGGGGTCGTCGACGGAAACCTCCTTTTCCGGAGTCACTCGCAACCCCTGGAACATCGAACACTCGCCCGGAGGTTCATCCGGAGGCTCGGCGGCTGCGGTGGCGGCCGGCATGGTACCACTGGCCCTGGGATCTGATACCGGAGGATCGATTCGGCAGCCCGCATCCTTCTGCGGTGTGGTGGGCATGAAGCCGACCTACGGCCGGGTTTCTCGGTTCGGGCTGGTGGCCTTCGCCAGTTCGCTGGATCAGATTGGTCCGTTTTCCAGAGACGTCTACGGTGCCGCCCTGCTGCTGCAGGCGATCAGCGGGCATGATTCCCGAGACACCACGTCGGTGGATATGCCGGTCCCCGCTTTCCATGAATCCGTCACAAAGCCACTGGAAGGCCTGCGGGTCGGCATTGTGGACGAGCACTATGGTGAGGGCATTGACGACGATGTCAGAACGGTGGTCCGCGAGGCCATCGGGCAGCTGGAGGCGGCCGGAGCCACCGTGCAGACCGTGGCGCTGCCGCATTCCAGATACAGCGTGGCGACCTATTATCTGATCGCTCCCAGCGAAGCATCCAGCAATCTCGCCCGCTACGACGGTATTCACTACGGCTATCGTTCAGAAAATTTTGATTCGCGGACCGACGGTCTGGTCGATCTGTACTGCCGCAGTCGCGGTGAGGGATTCGGACCGGAGGTGAAACGTCGGATCATGCTGGGGACGTACGCGCTGTCTGCCGGCTACTACGATGCGTATTACCTTCGAGCTCTGAAGGTCCGCCGGCGGATTCGTGAGGACTATGACAAGGCCTTCGAAAACGTGGATGTGATTGCCGGCCCCGTCGCTCCGTCTCCGGCGTTTCAGCTGGGAGAGAAAATGGACGATCCGCTGGCCATGTACCTTAGCGATATCTACACAATCAGCGCCAATCTGGCCGGTATTCCCGGGATCTCTGTTCCCTGTGGCCAGAGCCGTACGGGCCTGCCGATCGGTCTGCAGCTGCAGGGGCCCGCCTTTGCGGAAGAACGGCTGCTGCAGGCTGCCCGAATGTTCGAGGACCGCAGCGCGTGCCCGACGGTACCCCCGGAACTTTAACCCGGCCTGCTGTCAGAAGGCCGTTGTCTCCAGCAGATCATCCTGACACAGGTCATGGCCCAGACAGGCGACCGCAAACGCGCAGGCCGCCTCAGAGACATCCGGGCCGGACATGTCCGGCAACGACAGTATTCGGCATCCTGCCGCGTCTGTTAACTGTTCCGCCAGACGGAGGCCCAGAAATGCACCGCTGCCGCTCAGCAGCAGTACCGGCTGTTCTTTCTGCAGGCTGCGGGACTGAGTCTGCTGCATCAGGCGGTCCAGCTGCTGCAGGACGGCCCGTGCAGCAGCTGTCAGGACGGTCATCTGTTCCTGCAGCACTGCCTCGGCCATACGCACGATTTCGGCTTCGTCCAGTTCTGTGGCGTCGCAGCAGACCATGTGAGCAAGCCGGTTCAGTGAATTCTGGCGGGTCAGTGGCCGACCATCGGCTGTCTCCGTGTCTGTCGGGTCTTCCGGCAGCAGCCCGGTCACCACGAAGGCATCGATGATCGTGGCGAACTGTTCGGCTGCTACTCGGCAGACGGTGTTTTGAATCGGCAGCGTCTGCACAACGGCACAGAGCGGTGTGCGCCGGGAACCGGTATAGACCAGCTCGCCGGAACGCAGCCGGTCAATGTCCCGGCACCCGCCGGGCACGGGACACCCGTCCAGCAACGGGATGATATCGGTGGTGGTCGAGCCGACATCCACCAGCAGCGCGGGACCGTCAGGAACCGCGCGTCCGACCCAGGTGGCCAGGGCATGCCAGTTGGCGGCGGCGACCAGTTCCGGCAGTTCCATGGCATCTTCCGGTTCCGCGAATTCGCCCGACGTCAGCCAGACGCGCAACGGTACCTCGGGAAATGCCTGCTGCACCGCCTTAATGACAAACCGGACGCCTTCTGCTTTGGTCTGGAAACAGTCTGCCAGCTCGGCCGTCATGGTCAGGGTGACAAGGTCGGGAGCGGAAAAAACCGAGATGCCGGCCCCCTGCAGTGTTTCAGCCAGCTGCCGGTGCTGTGTCCACATGGGAAACGGCAGACATACGGTGTTGCCATCGGCATCGGCAATCTTGATGTTGGCACCACCGATATCCAGGCCAAGCACGTTCACGGAAAAAGCTTTCTTTCAGTACAGAATACTACTGCGGGTCCGGATCGCGGATGAAGCGATAGCCGGTACCGCGGATGGAAATCAGATGTCTGGGATTGGCCGGATCCACTTCAATCATCTTTCTTAGCCGCATTACGAAGTTGTCGATCGATCGGCTGGTCAGATCGGCGGAATCCCGCCAGACATCGGTCTGCAGCCGGCTGCGGGACAGCACGACGTCATCGTGCTGCAGAAAATAGCGAAGCAATTCCATTTCCCGGGTGGTCAGCGAAAAAGATTCGCCGCCGTGCTGAACTTCAAACCGACCGAAGTCGACACGCACGTCCCCAAACCGTTCGATGTCTTCCACGGTTCGCGCCAGTCCCTTTTCCAGACTGCGGCGCCGCTGATCCAGAGCCCGCCGCACCCGACTAAGCAGTTCCGGCAGGGCAAACGGCTTGGTGATGTACTGGTCAACACCACAGTCGAAGGCCTGCGCCTTGTCTTCGGCCAGCGTTCTGGCGGTCAGTGCCAGAATGGGAACTTCCGTGTCAACCAGACGCAGCTTGCGACAGGTTTCATAGCCGCTCATTTCCGGCAGCATCAGGTCCAGCACCACCAGATCAAACGGCGGCGATGCGGCCGCGTGCAGTTCGAGCGCCTTGCGGCCGTCTTCTGCAAGATCGACCTGATAGCCTTCCAGTTCGAAGTTGATTCGCAGCCCCTTGGCGATACTTGCCTCGTCTTCGACGACAAGAATTCTCATCGTGGTCAGACTCCTGCCTCATGTGTATGGTCTCGGGACACACTTTCCGCATGAACGTCCGAGTCCGGCTTGTCAGGTCGATGCGGCTTCTCTGCTGCGACTGATTTTACCGGAATCGTCACCTCAAACACGCTGCCGATGCCATCCGGTCCGTCGGTGACGGACACGCGTCCCTTCATGATACCGACCAGGGTTCGCACGATGTACAGTCCGAGGCCGGTTCCCTTCCGAGTTCGTTCCAGTTCCACGCTGCCGCGGAAAAACATCTGAAAGATCTGGCTGCGCTGTTCCACCGGCACCCCGGCTCCCCGATCAGAAACGCGAACCACAATGCGGTCCCGACCCCTGGACCGGGACGAAACGTGCACGCGCGGCGGATCTCCGCCGTACTTCACGGCGTTGTCGATCAGATTGCCGAAGATCATCTCCAGCAGCATTCGCCTTGAGTGGATGGCCAGTGGTGCAAGGTCGAACGTCACAACTTCGCTCAGTTCCTGCTTGTGGTGCTTGCACGCCAGTTCTGCGCACGACGTCAGCAGGTCTGAAAGTTCGATGTTCTCGGGTTCCGTCTGAGTGCCGATGGCGTCCAGCCGTCCCACCTCCAGCAGCTGATTGATCAGCTTATCCAGACGCTCCAGCTCAATTTCCATCGTTTCGTAGAATTCCCGTCGTTCCGTCGGCCCGAAATCTCTCATCAGCAGCGTATCCAGATACAGCCGCAGCGCCGCAATGGGGGTCTTCAGCTCGTGCGTGACACTGTCCACAAAATTCGACTGCCGACGATTGAGCTGAATTTCCTTGATCGTCAGGAAGGAATAGAACGAGATTCCGAACAGGCTGATGCCCAGCGCCACGGAACCCAGAACCAGCCCCAGCCACAGACTCTGCCGAGCCAGCATCACAATCAGGACGACCATCAGAGTGATGTTCAGCGACGCCAGAACGACCGTCGTCCAGATGGGCAGTTTCAAATGGGAACGTTTTCGGCGAAAACCAGCCATGAGCTAATCCGCTTCGCATTGCCAACAGGAACAGACCGGGGCTCACAGGCCGCCAGTCATCATGAGCCCGGCCGAGCGTGTGCCAATCCTACTGACACGGTAGCCGGGAACACAAACGCGGCAAGGCAGCCAGGCCCGTGATTCGCTCGAAAGTCTAAGCGATCAGCCTTGGGGGACACGCCGAAGGCCTCGCCTTTCAGGCCGTCAGAAATCGCTCGTGACGCGAAAACTCGTTTCGATTGTCCCGAACCGGAACGGGCACCGGACCAGCCCCCCCGGGGGCTGTGACGAGAATTGCTGGCAAGCATTCGGAGTGACTCGATCCGGCAGGCAGGACCTACTGTAGGTGCGGCCTGCCGGGCGGCACTTCGCGGCAAAGCCGCGACCGTGGTTGCAACACACACGCCACTTCATACAACCCGCTGCCACGAACCAAACGTCCCCACAATTCGAACGCGGGTCCTCCGCACAGCTCGGGTTCCGCCTGGGACCGAGGCGGGAAAACTGTCTGTTCGGAATTTTCGGGGGGGGACAGGGAGCCAGAGAGACCCTGGCAATGGCATTAGTAATGAAATCGACATCCACCGGACTGCCAGCCCCGTCCGTTTGACAACTGTTCGCAGCTCGGGCGTCGCGGCGTCGACTCCGGTCAGGTCACAGAACTATCCTGCCAGCTGCGTATCTGTTGTGGCGGACTCCGTCGGCACGGGCTGCCCCATCCGACGCAACCAGGTGTAATGTGAAGCGATGGCTGACCAGAGGGTCGGATGCGCGTGGTAACTCACCCCGAATTCCCGAGACGTCTGTTCGACAATCCCGGCAAGGGCCGGATAGTGGATGTGGCAGATCTGCGGGAACAGGTGGTGTTCAATCTGAAAATTCAGACCGCCGGTATACCAGTTGACCAGACGGCTTTTCTGAGCGAAATCGACGGTTGTTTCCACCTGATGAACGGCCCATTCGTTTTCGATGCGAAGTGACCCTTCCGGAGGCATCGGAAAATCTGCGTGCTCAACCACATGAGCCAGCTGAAAAACGATGCTTAGCGTCACCCCCTGAACGAAGGACGCGGCAAAAAAGAACACTGCCACGTGATACCAGGCGTGCAGATACAGTGGCACACCAAAGGCCAGCGTCAGAAAGACGATTTTTCCGACCACCAGCATCGCCAGGTCCCAGCCTTTCGGGCGCGGAATTCGCACATCTCCGACACGGCCGATGATCAGCGACTGGTAGTCGTCACGAAACTGCCATTTGAACGTGATGAAACCGTACAGAAACCAGAGGTACAGGTGCTGGTAGCGGTGAAACGCATAGCGCGGCTGATGCGGTGACAGCCGGCCCATGAATCCGAGGTCGATGTCGCCGTCCAGGCCGGTGACATTGGTATAGGAATGATGAATGACGTTGTGGGTGCGTTTCCAGATGAAGGAACTGCCGCCCAGGATATCAAGCGTGAACGCCATCAGGCTGTTGACCAGCGGATATCTGGAATAGGCCCCGTGTCCGCCGTCGTGCTGGACGTTGAATCCCACACCGGCCATGGCAAGGCCCAGCGACACCGCGGCCGCCAGAGCCATCCAGCCGTTGGACGCATAGAACACGAGCGTGACATACGACGCGACCGTCCAGCACAGAATCACCACCGTCTTCAGGTACAGACGCGGATGATCCCGCTTTGACTGACCGGTTTCCGTGAAGTACGCATCCACCCGTTCCTTCAGAGTCTGCATAAACCCGTCGCATTTGCCGAATTTGACAAGCTTGGACTCAGTTGGCGTCCGGGGAAGAGATTCCAGCAGAACAGAAGTACCAGACATGGGATTTGACATCTCCAGCCATCATGGACGTAAGCCGATCGACAACACGCCGACGGAAGAAGGCAGCGGACATCGCCGCTGTTCGTCGGCACGCAGGCTAGCAAACCATGCGGCTATCCGAATACGCCTTCAGGCTCGTTTACAAAGAGGTGACAATTTGCCGGCTCGACGTCAGATTTCCTGATTTTTCTGTGACAATACCGCCCATTATGACGCTCTTCAGCACCATTCTGTCCGGAGTCGTTCAAATACGGTGGTGCGCAGCAAAAAGGGGTTCGGCAGACATTTGCCTGCCGAACCCCTTCAATTTGTATGCCGTGGCTTCCAGTGCCTACGCGGCCTGCTCCAGATCCACGTCGTCGTCTTCATAAACGAGGTAGTAGATGCTGCTGGAGGCTTCTTCCAGCAGGTGCTTGATGTTGTCGCTCTGGACCTTTTCAATCAGGCCGTCAAGGACTTCCACCACGCGATCGACTTCGTCGCTGCAGATTTCCTCGAATTCCTGATCATCGGGCTGACTAATGATCTCGTCGGACATATGGCTTCTCCTTGTGGACTGATCGCATGTTCGGCCAGCAGGTGCCCACGGCACCCGGCCTGCATCCGTTAAACTGAGTGCGTGCACCGGATTACGGAATCGGAAAGAGAAATTCGCGTTGTCATCGAAGTCTCCGGGACCACAGATCCTGGCGTAAACGTCAGATTACGTCATCGTCAATATCTGCAGGGTTCATTATCGGACGTTTGTTCACGTTGGCTGTTGCCGATTAGTGGGTTCCCGCCCCGCAAAACGGGCTGCCGGCGGCGGCAGAGCAGTCTGTTTTGCCCACGGCGTTTAATCCCTGGGATCCGATCCTTCGACGCTGTCCTGGCCGACCGGATCGGCTCGCCGCCCCATGGGCATCCGATGACTCGGCGGAATTTCTATAAAAAAGGCTTGTTTTTTCGCCCTTTTCTCGGCCCGGTTTTGCTTCTCTGCAAAAAAAGACAAGCGAGTGGACCTGGAGGCCAGACCACTCCATAATCCCTCCACACGCGACCACCGGAGTCGCAATGCCGTGGGAATGAATAGGTTATGGCAGACCAATGCTGACGACAGATGAACTGGACCAGTTCCGACAAATGCTGCTGGCAATTCAGGCCCGTGTTCGCGGCGATGTCGAACAAATTGAGGCCGAAGCGTTTTCCGGCAAGGAAAGTGATCACGGTTCGTCCAACCATATGGCCGAAATGGGGACGGATGCCTGGGATCTGGACTTTTCCCTGCGAATGGTCGAAAACGACGAAGAGTTCCTGAAAGACATCTCGACGGCACTGGCCAAAATACGCAATGGTACGTTTGGTCTGTGCGAAATGTGCCTTGAAAACGGCGTCCCCCCGGCCAAGGCCAAAATCCCCAAAGCGCGACTCCGAGCCATCCCTCATGCTCGAAACTGTGTCGCCTGCGAACGGAAGCGAGAAAGCGAGAATTGATGGAGAAGGTGCCGCGTAGCCGAGTGGTCGTATTCGTTGTGCTGGCAGCAGCCTTTCTCGTGGTTGATCTGTGGACAAAAACCGCCGCGTTTGACGCTTATCCTGTTCGCAGCGGCGGTCCATGGCTGCTGAATACCTCGGCCGTCCGATTTCGCTTCTTCACCAGCCTGAATGAAGGCGCCCTGTGGGGGATGGGACAGGGGTTCGCATGGATGTTCGCAATTCTCAGCGTGCTGGCATTTTCGGGAATCGTGTACTGGCTCTTTGGACGCGGCGCCGCACACAGCCTGTGGCTGACCGTATCTCTGGCACTGGTGTCAGCGGGCACGCTGGGGAATCTTTATGATCGCCTCGGACTGCACGGAATCATTCCTCCCGGTGAGTCAGAGCCGATCAAAGCGGTCCGCGACTTCTTTCATTTTCAGTTCGGCGGCACTGCTCAGGATCCAGCGCTGGACTGGGCCATTTTTAACGTCGCCGACATCTGTCTTGTCACGGGCGCCATCATGCTGATGATTCAGTCACTGCTGGCACCTGCTCCCAACGCGACTCGAACCGCCGGCTCCGAAGCCTGACGATCAGGCACAGTCATCGGGTGAGACATCATCCCGCCTTTCGCTCCCGGGCTTCTCTGCATGGTTTCGCACGCACGGCGAAACCATTTCGACCGATCCCGCGACGCAGGAAATTTCTTCGGCTGTTGTGGGCAGCCGGACCCGGTTGGCTGTTCGTTGGCGACGCGTTACTGCAGAGCGTCCAGATGTGGCTGCAGCTGCTGCGGATCGACGTTCTTGTCCGTCCCCGGAAAAGGTGCTTCGGCCAGCCACCAGTCTTCTGTGAAGCTGGCAGATTCGCCCGGTTTCAGACGTTCTCGCGGGCCGATTGGTTCCAGTTCAACCATGTCGTTGTCGGGATACCAGACAGAGATCGTCAGCCCCGCCGCTTCGTTGTAGATTCGATTCGGCCAGGTCTTGAAACGCTTGACGAATAGCAGGTCATTCGGAGCGAGGTAGGCGATCACTCCGGCGTAGCTGTCGAAACCCAGTTTGGGCTTCCGCGGTGTCGGAAAAATCTGCAGCGTATGATTCACGTGGCGAATCATGGGATCTTCGGGGTGCGTCTGGATCAGGCCACGTTCTTCATACATCACGTACTTTTCAGGAAACCGACTCATGGGGCCGGTCTTTTCGTCGGTCAACGGAATCACGCAGATTCCCCGGCCCACGGCGAACGTACGACTCCAATGGCACCATTCCTTCACCGTCTCTGACTTGTTCACGATGGTCTGCGTACACGACAGGTGCGAGGATGCCGGATCGAGCTGGAAGTCGCGGATCAGCTGGACACCGGTCGCCGGATCAGTCTGGCTGGTCAGCCGCGCGCTGTACTTCCCGGTAATCTCAGACTGCCACTCGCCGCTCCACAGAATCTCGCGGCGCGGGATCACCAGTTCCGGACCGATGTCGAACCGGCCGGCGGAAGCCTGAGGCCGGTCGCCCGGTTTCCACTGCCGCTCTGCCTCGGACACATACAGCACGTTCTTTCCGTTCAACGCATATTCAAGGACGCGACCACCGACTTCGGGACAAAGAACGACGCGCACCTGATCGTTCCGGATCTCGATTGCTCTGGTATAGCCGAACCAGGTGATCTGCTCTGCTGCCGACAAAGAAACACAGGGCAGCAGGCAACACAGCGCGGCCGTCGAAAAGCAGATTCGCGACGGGCAGAACCGGGAATACAGCATTGTGATCTCCGAAGCAGAAATGTCTGAACAGCCAGTCGACCAACATACAAAAAACAGCGGCCTGAATCGATCAGGCCGCTGTTCAGCGAAAAAATCCGTCCACTATGGCGGCGGATATGTTTGTCTGTCTTGCGACCACGGCCAGTTGGCCCACGGATGACCGCGGACCGACAAAGCTTTCTTCGGGCCGTCAACGATGTTGAACGGAAAACAACTCTGAAGGGTAAAGCCCGCGAAGGGTAAACGGCTCTGAAGCGTCAGTGATTCCGAACCGTGAACCTGTCGAGTCAGCGAATCGGACAGCTTTTCGGAACTCAGTTCGAGCACCGGTTTCACTTTGGTCAGTCTGAAAAGGCAGCGTCAAATTTGCGGCCGGATGGTTCGAAGTCGACGTTCTTGCAGAACTGAGCGGCTTCGGCGGCCCCGGCTTCGCGATTCATGCCGATGTCTTCCCATTCGACGGACAGCGGGCCATCGTGTCCGATCGCGTTCAGCGCGCGGATGATTTCTTCAAAGCGAACCCCACCGCGTCCGACGCTGCGGAAATCCCAGCCTCGCCGCGGATCACCCCACGACAGATGGCTGGTCAGGATGCCGGATTTCCCGTTCAGTGTGACCGAGGCGTCCTTCATGTGCACATGGTAGATGCGATCCGGAAAGGCGTGAATGAATTCCACGGGATCAACACCCTGCCAGATCAGATGACTGGGGTCGAAGTTGAAGCCGAATTCTTCTCGATTATTCAGAGCCTTCAGAGATCGTTCGGCCGAATACAGATCAAAGGCAATTTCAGTCGGATGCACTTCCAGAGCGAACTTCACGCCGCATTCCTGAAAGACGTCCAGAATCGGATTCCAGCGTTCGGCCAGCAGGTCATAGCCGGCGTCGATCATGCTGGGGGGCGTTGGAGGAAAGTCATACAGCAGGTGCCAGATGCTGGATCCGGTGAACCCATTCACGATGCTGACGCCCAGTTTCTGAGCCGCACGAGCCGTGTTTTTCATTTCCTCGACGCAGCGCTCATTGACCCCGGCCGGATCACCGTCACCCCAGACATACTCTGGCAGAATACCCTGATGACGCTGGTCGATGTTGTCCAGAACTCCCTGCCCGACCAGGTGATTGGAGATGGCAAACAGTTTCAGTTCGTGTTTGTCCAGAAGGTCACGTTTACGCTGGCAGTAGCTGTCGTCGGACAGCGCCTTTTCGACTTCGAAATGGTCTCCCCAACAGGCCAGTTCCAGCCCGTCATAGCCGAATTCCTTGGCTTTTTTGCAGAGTTCTTCCAAAGGCAGGTCTGCCCATTGCCCTGTGAACAGGGTGACAGGTCGCGCCATCGATGTGTTCTCCAGTACTAAGGTGAAGGATGCTGCTGCCACATACCGTCAGAAAGAAACGAAAAAGGATTAATGCGGTGAGTTCGCAGCGGCGACGCGTGGAAACTACGAAGCGACATCCGGGAAGTCAAATGTCAGCTGCGTTTCGACGAAAAGTCAGCAGAATCAATGATTTCCGGACGTCTGAGGCTGCCGTACACCACCAGTGTCAGTGCAAATCCAATCACGGGGATCCACCACCAGACCGGTCCGAACACCGCTGTCGCATTGAACATCATGAAGACGGCCGCCGCCTGAATGACCGGCGACACCCGACTGCCAGGCCTGCTGAGCTGCCGGAACGCGTCCCAGCCCCACCAAATCAGAAACAGATAGTTGATATACAGGCCGCCACCCCACTTCAGACCGACCACACGTTCGGTCATCTCAGTGGTATGCAACAGGGCGGCCTGATGGCTCCAGTGGTGTTCAAAGTGAAATGCACAGACCACATGAATCACGCACATGGCCCATGCTCCGAGCCACAGAGCGGAAGAAACGCGGTCTGGTCCGGCCGCCCGGCGGTGAAACAGCAACCGCCACAACGCCGCCGCGTAGAGTCCGACGGACACTCGCACGGTCCACAGAATCAATGCCTTTCCGAGTACAGAGTCCATCTTTCGGTGACCTTGGTGCGGGAAATTCCGCCGTGTCTTCGAACGACTCGAAACCGCGCGGCTTCCTTCGGTCCACGTCATCCAGCCGCGACTGGTTACCGGCCTCTGAGCCGCTGCAGAGACCGCGGACCACTGTTGTTGACCGAGGCATTTCGCTACGGGTGCAGGATTTCCAGCAAGACGGTTCTGCTGTCCGGCCGGACACAGGTAACCTGAGTAACGGCGGGTACCAGCACCGTGGTTCCCTTTCTCATCGGGACTTCACCGTCCTCGGTGAACAGCTGCGCTGAGCCTTCCAGCTGCATCAGGATCCGAAATCGGTCGTCCTGTTTCAACTGAAATTCGTCCACCGATGTGTGGCGCCGAATAACAAAGAAGTCGCAGCGAACCAGTTCTTCAAAATGATGCTGCCCGTCGGACAGCACCACCGGAGCGACCGGATTGACGGGCCCGCGTTCGAAGTCAATGCAGGCCAGCGATTCCTGAACATGGATTTCGCGCGGCTGCCCGTCGCTGCCGACTCGTCCCCAGTCGTGCAGCCGAAACGTCAGATTGCTCTGCTGCTGAATTTCGGCCAGTACAATGCCGGGACCCAGAGCGTGAACGGTCTGAGCGGGAATAAACACACAGTCGCCGGGTCGGGCGGAGATCATGTGCAGTGTTTCTTCAATCGTTCCCGCGTGCAGATGGCTTTCGAAATCGCTTCTGCTGACTCCCTGCTTCAGTCCGGCACAGATCTGGCTGTCCGGTTCAGCCGCCAGAATAACCCACGCTTCAGTCTTGCCGCGTTCATTCGGGGCGTAGCGCGCGGCCTGACCATCGTTCGGATGCACCTGCAGCGATAACCAGTCGTGAGCATCCAGAAACTTGATCAGCAGAGGAAACTGCTGCATCGCGGAATGGCGGCCGAGCAGTTCAGGCCCATGCGCGACGATCAGTTCGTGCAGGGTCTTTCCGGCGAACCGGCCTGAGGCGACGATGCTCTGCCCGTCAGGCTGGTCACAGATCTCCCAGCTTTCGGCATAGTCGTCCCCCTGCTGCAGCGGTTTGTTCAACAGAGTCCCGAGCTTCCGGCCGCCCCAGCGGGTTCGCTTCAGCACCGGCTCGAATACCAGAGGCTGCATATCTGATTTCCTGTATTCTGAAGAACCGTCAGAACGCAAACCGCACGGCCACTTCGCGGTGCCGCAGTTCGGGAATCGGTTTTGGCGCGATGATGTCGCAACCGGTGGTCCGACAGCTTTCCCAGTCCGGAATGCTTCCCTGTTCGTAGTAGTGTCGGACGTAGCGCCAGTCAGTCTCCACAAAGTCGCTGTACCATTGATCCAGATCTCTGATGCCGACTTCGTGCAGCAGCTGCATCCCGAATTCAGCCGCTTCAAATTCGTACGCCCGCAGTGCTTTCAGAAACTGGTCGCGGTCGGTGGTGTTCTGCAGATCGTCCAGCTGGTGTTCCAGTGACGGCGCCACCCATTGAACCGAATGTCCGAACAGATGCAGCAGAATAAAGCACTGCATTTCAAAGCCGACATCCGGGTCCATCGTGATCGACAGACCGTTGAACGTACCGGTACGTGGTGCCTCAAGATCGTCGTAGCGGATTTCAAACCCGTATTTGACAATCGCGGATGTTGTGCGGATCCACATCCGCACCAGGTCTTCCGACGGCATGGCTCCGATCTGTCGCTGACCGACGATCTCGTGACCGGAAATCTGTGTCATGGAATATTCCTCTGCAGCCCGCGGGGCCTCTGCCGTTCATTCGGGGTACCGGCTGCTGACGCCTTCCTCCAGCCGATGAAGATGCTCGCCCGCTTTTCTGACCAGCAGTATTCCTTCGTCCTCGCGGTTGGCAAAGGATTCAACGTCAATGGAAGCCGGGTCTCGATAGGCCAGGCTGATGCGTTCACAGACCTCCCGAGGAATCTGGGAGGCCACGGTCACGGTTACACGAGGTTGTTCGACACCGTCGGTGCAGGTGCCGCCGCCGCGGACGTGAGTCGAATGAGCCAGAACGCCCCACGGATGGTGGCGGAACTTTTCCCATTGCTGAGTGAAGTAGTCGCGGATGTGGTAGCCGACGGCTTCAATGGTGGCTCCGTGGGTGACTGAGATTTCTTTCATGTGCGGTGCGTAGATGATCAGTTCACCGCCATCCGCCACCACCGGTTCCAGCTTGTACATGCACTTGCCGGCGACCCACAGTTCGTCGTACATCTCAGGAGCACAGGAAAGAACCTGTTTGAACGGTCGGGCAAACCGCTTGATATGCACGCGGCCGGAAAGTTCGGAAGCTCCTTTCCATGCCTCTTCCGGCGTTCCGTAGAACAGACCGTATGGAGATGCATCGGCCGCCACGACAAACGCCAGACAGCGGCGTTCCACCGGGATCAGCTTCGCCGCCCGATCCACCACCCGGCGGACCGGCGTGTCCTGAATGCCGATGATGCCCACGTTGGTTACCAGCGCTCCCAGCCAGTGAAAAAAGTTCAGCAGTTCCGGTCCGGAGACTCCCGGAAAGAAGTATTTGTTGCCGCCGCTGAAGCCCACAACCTCGTGTGGAAACACGGGGCCCACGATCAGGGCGACGTCTGCGTCCAGGACGCGTTTGTTGATCTGGACGGGCACTTCTTTTGTCAGGACTCCGTCCGTGATCTCCGCGGTTTCCGCTTCACTCAGAGTTCCGATGGTAGCCAGTGACTCCGGGTCATCCCATGCATGATTGTGCAGGCCGACGTCTTCGCAGGGATCATCGGCGGCGATGCCCAGCATCGTCCTGATCTTTTCCTGCGGCATCGGCGGGTGCGTGCCCAGCGCGACCAGCAGGTCCAGCTGCCGGCACACGGGACCGAGCAGCTCACGCAGCGCCGGAAACAGAATCGGCAGCGGCGCTGTTCGCGTGTGATCGGGAATGATCAGCAGAACTTTTCGTCCGCGAAATTCCTCAAGCGGAATGTTGTTGTGAATCCATGACAGGATCGCGTCGCGATCAAGAGTGGGCAGATCGGAAGGCATAGGTGGCTGGCAGAAGGAGACAGGTCTGAAATCGACATGAACGCGTTCCTTCGCTTCAACCAGGCGGGAACGCAGACTTGAAAAACGGCAGAACGAATCCCGGCGGCGGATTCGCACCGGCGCATAGATCGCTGAAGTCTAGCTGATTCTTCGGGAGGCGTACATTCTGATTCAGCCACTTCGCAGGCATGATCAGCAATTGCTCCTGGATTGCGAATTCCGAAGAGCTGTTCTGGTAAAAAACGGGCAGGATGCGTTAACCTTCCCGGTCCGCCAGCGTCACAGCTCAGAATGTCGGTTTCTGTCACCGGAAAAACGACATCCGGCCGTGAACGAACGGCGACTTCCATGATTCACACCTGTCTTGAAGGCCAGTCCGGCCTTTGTACAGGCGGCCGGCCGAACGTGATTTGTGCAGCAATGGACTCGGAAACGACGTCCTTAGCCTGCCAGGACATGGCTCGGTCGTTTGCCTTTTTTCGATATCACCCAGGAAATCCATGACTCTCGCGGAGCTTCTGCAAAGCCGTTTTCGAGCCGACTTAAGACATCGCGGCGCCGCCTACATTGAGGCGGAACGCGTATCGCTGGTTCGAGTCACCCCGGAAAACGTTTTTGGCGTCGTCGTCGATGGCGTCGAATATCAGACCCAGTTGCGGTACCAGGAAAACGAAATCGGCCTGTTCTGCACGTGTGACCAGTTTGCCAAGAGTAAATCCTGCAAACATCTCTGGGCCACCGTGCTGACCGCCGATGTCGAAGGCTACGTCAATCCGGGTATTCGTCCCGGTCGGCTGGCTCCCTTCGTATCCCGCGAACAGACGGCTCCGATCCGGGTGGATGATCTGACGCCGGGTTTTGATGCCGACGCCGACATTCCCGGCCCGGGCAAGTCCAGAAAAAAGGTCGCGGCGCCGCAACGCCAGGAACGACTTCGTCCGTGGGAAGCCAAGATCGCGGGACTGAAAGAGGAAATGGCGGCTCCCACCAGCTCCGGACGCAAAACCCAGGGCCAGGACCGCCAGATCTTCTATGAGATCGATCTGGAAGCCAGCCGCGAAGCCGAAAAACTGGTCATCCAGGCCTCGCAGCGACAGCGACGTTCCAGCGGTCAGTGGGGAAAAGTGAAACCACTGAAGATTCGTCCCGGCGAACTCGACCAGATTGAACATGAAGACGACCGGGTTTTTCTGTCGTACCTGGCCGGAGCGATTCCGGAACGGAACAACTGGTCGACGCAGCAGGCAGAACTGCGAGCGGCGGCTCACCGTTTTCATCTGCCGTACGAACTGGGCACGCTGATTCTGCCCGATATGTGCCGGTCGGGCCGCCTGGCCATTGCCGGCGCCGACGACAAGGGTGCTCAGACCATTGAATGGGATGCTGACGCACCGTGGGAACTGACCATCAAGGTCCGGCGCAACTGTGATGGCAGCGGCTGGCTGGTCACCGGAGTTCTGGTGCGGGATGATGAATCCATGGATCTGTCTGAAGTGCCGCTGGCGGTACCCGGCGGGTTCGTGGTGACGTCGGATTCGATCTCTCGGCTGCGAGACTTCGGCGCGTCAGAATGGATGAAGCTGCTGGCCTCTGAAAAAAGCCTCAGCATTCCGGAAGCCGATCAGCACGATTTTGTGGACACGCTGCTCGGGATTCCGTCTCTGCCTCGTCTGGAACTGCCTAAAGAACTGCAGCTGGAAGAAGTCCGCGCGACTCCTTCTCCGGCACTCAGAATCTTTACGCCCCCCATGTCCAAGTGGCGCAGTGATTCTCTGACGGCCGAAGTCGTCTTTGATTATCTCGGCACGCCGGTGCCGGGTCGCAATCCGAAATGGGCCGTGGTTCAGCGTGAGCAGAACCGCTGTATCATCCGGGACCGGGACAGCGAAACGGCCGCCTGGGACCGTCTTCGTGAGCTTGGGTTCCGCAAGCGACTGAATGGTTCTCAGACCAACGCCGACGTGGAAATCCCGCGACGCGATCTGGGCCGTGCCGTGCGGGAACTGGTCAATGATGGCTGGGAAGTATTCGCCGACGGCAGCAAGGTTCGCCAGGCCGGCGCGATGAAGTTCCGGGTTGAGTCTGACATCGACTGGTTCGACGTCAATGCTCAGGTCGACTTCGAAGGCCGTTCCGTAGCCTTTCCCGAACTGCTGCAGGCGCTGGAACGAGGCGACTCGACCGTTCGTCTGGATGACGGCAGCCTCGGAATTCTGCCGGAAGAATGGCTCGAGCAGATCGGCATGATTTCCGGCCTGGGAACGCTGGATGAAGAATCACTGCGGTTCTCGAATTCTCAGGCGGCCCTGCTGGACGCTCTGCTGTCGGTGCAGGATGACGTTGAGTTCGATGCCAAGTTTGAAGAAATGCGGGAGCGGTTTCGCAACTTCAGCGGCATCGAAAAAGTGGAGGCGCCGGAATCATTCAAGGGAGAACTTCGCGACTATCAGCGCGATGGCCTGTCGTGGATGATTTTCCTGAACGACTTCAACTTCGGAGGCTGTCTGGCAGACGACATGGGTCTGGGAAAGACCGTGCAGTTCATCGCCATGCTGCTGAAACACAAGCAGAAGGTGAAACACAATGCTCCGACCCTGATCGTGGTACCACGTTCCCTGATCTTCAACTGGAAGAGCGAATGCGAGCGCTTCGGGCCGCAGCTGCGTGTCCTTGAATATACGGGCATGGAACGCACGGCCCTGCGGGACGAGTTCCTGAACAACGATGTGATTCTGACCACGTACGGAACCGTCCGGCGCGATATTGGCATTCTGAAGGACGTGCAGTTCGACTATGTGGTGCTGGACGAAGCTCAGACCATCAAGAACCCGTCCTCGCAGATCGCCCGGGCTTCAAGACTGCTTCGCGCCAAACACCGCCTGGCGCTGAGTGGTACGCCGATCGAAAACAATGCCGGCGACCTGTGGTCCATCTTTGAGTTTCTGAATCCGGGTATGCTCGGACGAAGCTCGGCGTTTCGCAATCACGTGTCGGATCCGGACAGCCCGGAATCGCGTCAGCTGGTCGCCCGGGGGCTGCGGCCCTTTATTCTCAGACGCACCAAAAAACAGGTCGCGTCAGAACTTCCGGATCGCCTGGAAGAAACCATCTACTGCGACATGGAAGACGACCAGCGTCGGCTGTACGACGAACTTCGTCTGCACTACCGCGAATCACTGCTGGGAGCCGTGCATCGGGACGGTCTGGCAAAAAGCAAGATGCATGTGCTGGAAGCTTTGCTGAGACTAAGACAGGCCGCCTGTCACCCGGCACTGCTGAATCGCGGGGACGAAGAAGAAGCCTATGCCAAACTGGATTTCCTGATTCCTCATCTGACAGAGCTGGTGGCGGAAGGGCACAAGTCACTCGTGTTCTCGCAGTTCACCAGCATGCTGTCGATCGTCCGCCAGCATCTGGATGCTTCCGGAATCGAATATGAATATCTGGATGGCCAGACCCGGGACCGCGAACGTCGTGTGAACCGCTTCCAGGACGACGATGACTGCAAGGTCTTTCTGATCAGTCTGAAGGCCGGGGGCCTGGGACTGAACCTGACCGCCGCGGATTACGTTTTTCTGCTGGACCCGTGGTGGAATCCGGCCGTCGAAGCACAGGCCATCGACCGGGCTCACCGCGTCGGGCAGACGCGCACCGTGTTCGCCTATCGAATGATCTGTCGTGACACAGTTGAAGAAAAAATTGCGGAACTGCAGAAAAAGAAACGTGACCTGGCCGATGCGATTCTGGACGGCGCCGATCAGAAGAGCATTCTGAAGGATCTGTCCGTGGAAGACCTCGAACTGCTGCTGTCCTGATGTGTTTTTCCCTGCCCTTTTCTGTCCGGCGTGCAGCGGATCCTTATCCATGAATCTGGCCGCAGAAACCATCCCTCTGGAGCGACTGGCGCTGGCGCTGGTACCCGTGGGGGTGGTCCTGCTGATTCTGAACGCATGGTCGCTGAATATTCGGACGTCGCTGACTGCGGTCGGGCGGATGCTGCTGCAGTTGCTGTTGCTGGGATATCTGCTGCGATACATTTTTGAAGCTGACAGTTCACTGGTCGTGATGGCCGTCCTGTCCGCCATGCTGCTGGCCGCCAGCTGGATTTCTCTGCGGGTGTCTGCCGCCCACCGCCGTTCACTCTACCCCCGCGTGCTGTTTTCGATCATCGTCGGCGGCGGCAGCACACTGTTGATAATCACACAGGGAGTCCTGCAGCTGGATCCATGGTACGAACCACAGAAGATGATTCCGCTGGCCGGAATGATCTTTTCGAACAGCATGAATGCGGTGAGTCTTGCCATTGAACGGTACCAGTCCGAGTTGTCACGCGGAGAACCGTGCGGTCCGGCTCGGCGCACGGCACTGGAAGCCTCATTGATTCCGATCACGAATTCTTTGTTTGCAGTCGGGCTGGTATCGATCCCCGGGATGATGACGGGACAGGTTCTGTCCGGCACCGAACCGGCCATCGCCGCTCGATATCAGATTATGGTGATGTGCATGATGTTTGCCTCGGCCGGCATTTCAGCCGCTCTGTCTCTGTATCTGGCAGAACGCAGTGGCGCGGCAGTGCCACCGACCGACGCCGCGGCCAGTGCCTGTCTGCCGGAAGCTTCTGAAAATTAGTCCGGAGAAGCCACCGAATTCAATTCGCCGGGACTGGCGGTCGGCCGCGGGGGCTGGTAATCACGAACGCCCCGAATTTCGTTCGTGAATCGTTCGTGAGCCCGCCCGGTTCGCGTTGCCCGAGCGTCATATCCGCGGCATTGTTGCTGGAACTGCTGAACCTGAAGTTGCTGAACCTCGACTTGCTGAACACTGTAAGAAACGCCTGTATGTCCTCGCGAAAACAACGCCCTGCCGGATCACCATGGCAAAAACGTCAGCCAGCCCGATCGAAGCCGCAGCCCGACCGACCGTCGGGGCCACGAGGCGTGGCTGATCGCCTGATCCTGTCTCAAAGTGACCAGATCCTTGGCGGCGATGCCCTGATGGTACTGGTGACCGGCACGGCTCTGGCTAAGCACCTGACACAGGCACGTCCGGATGTTCACTGGAAGATCTTTACCTGCGAACATTTTTACCTGACGGCCGTCGTGAACGCGCTCTCTGAGGGAAACGAGGATGCTGCTGACGGTGCCGATGTTGAACTGTACTGCACCCCCGACCTGCCTGCCGGATCCTTCGACACCGTCGTTTTTCCGACCGATTCACGAGGATCCTCAGAGCTGACCCGTGATCTGCTGCAGTCTGTTTCAGAACAGCTGAAGGATACCGGCCGGCTGATCATCTCGACCAACAATGCCAGGGATCACCGGCTGCATGAACACCTGAAGAAAACCTTTGGCCGGACGACGGTGATACGAGATCCGCAGGGCATCTGCTACATCGCCCGAAAGAACGAGAAGGCGGTTAAGCCAAAGGACTTTCGCTGCGAATTTGCCTTTCGTGACAACGAACGGCTGATTCGCTGCGTCTCGCGTCCCGGTGTCTTCAGTCACCGCCGGGTGGATGCCGGAGCTCGCGCACTGATCCGCTCACTGGACCTGTTGGCAGAAGACGCCGCGTTCCGTGGTCGACCGCTGAAACGCATTCTGGAAATGGGCTGCGGCTGCGGGGCCGTTTCCGCGGCCGCCGCCCTGAGATATCCTGACGCGCGGGTGCTGGCCGTGGACAGCCATGCGCGGGCCGTTCAGGCAACACAGGACACCGCGGCTCTGAACGATATCACCAATGTTTCCGTGATGCTGACGTCCAACGGAGTTGTGCCCGATTCCGGTCAACATGACCTGTTTCTGTGCAATCCGCCGTACTACTCGGACTTTCGTATCTCAGAACTGTTTCTGCAGTCTGCCGCCGAAGCCGTTCGTCCGGGAGGCCGAATTCACCTGGTGACCAAACTGACCGACTGGCACGAAAACCGCATGATCGAGCTTTTCGCCAACGCCACCGTTCATCGGTTTGGTGAATACGATGTGGTGGTGTCGCGCCACTGATTCCAACGTTGCCGTCGACCAGTCATCGGCTGACCGGCTTGTTGATTTAATGGAAACCCGCACAGGTTGTGGCCGGGTCTTCCGCGCGGTTGTGGCCGGGTCTCCCGTGAGGTTGTGGCCGGGTCTCCCGTGAGGTTGTGGCCGGGTCTCCCGTGAGGTTGTGGCCGGGTCTCCCGACCCGACCACAAGATCGACCGAAGGTCTCCCGGTCCCTGCGTGGTGCGGTCGGGAGACCACACCACATAAAAGCACTACGGAGGTGAAGTCGGGTG
>JAVKCM010000050.1:0-9486 GCA_040222735.1 Fuerstiella sp.
CCGTTCGATAGGCGGATTCCAGTTCTGTCAGTTCTTCGGCCGGGATGGACGGCGGCGAGATATCAAGCGACAGAACTCGGGCAAGTCTGAGATGGCTGTCGGCGTCACCGATAGACTGTGTCCATTCTCTGGCAACACCCGTTGCCTGCCGCAGATCGTTGACGACGACACCAGACCGCAGCTCCAGTGCCATATCAAATAGTTGCGGCGACTGCAGCACTCCACTGCCGACTTCCTGGAGAAACCGGTCTGCCTTTGCTCGGTCACCGGCGGCCATCAAAGAAAAGACAAGCTCGGCCGCCAGCGCCCCGGAACCCGGCGCCTTATTCCATGCCGATTCGAAAAAAGCGGCGGCCTCGGCGTAGCGTCCGTCAAGCCCCGCCAGCCGGCCCTGAAGCAACAGTGTTGCCGTTTGCATGCCGGGTGAAGTTTTGATTTGTTCTGTGATCCGGCGCGCTTCGTCGACCAGTTTTTTCTGTTCTGCCGGATCCGTGGTCTGCATGGCTGTCTGCAGCAGCCGTCGAGCCCGCAGTTCCTGCCAGTATATCCCGCCCTCACCTTCAGCCTGTTGTAGCTGTTGTTCAACCTGCTGCAACTGCTGCATATCCCGCCTGCCCCAAAGGAATTCGGCCAGTCGTCTGAGGCCTGTCACATCGTCGGGGTGGCGATCCGTAAACTCAGTCAGCAGCAGTTGTGCCTTGTCCAGATCTGCAGTTGTCACTTCCAGTTGCACGTAGTAATCGACCAGCGTGCGCTGGACGTCCGGGTCAACGGCGGCGCTGACGGCCTGGTCCAGTAACTGGCGCGCTTCATCCACCATGTTGCGGTCTACCAGCAGACTCGCCTCCAGCAAGACCGCCGCGGCCGGATCGTCTGCGCTGAGTTCACGAAACCGTTCCAGTGCTTCCGTAGAAGCAGCTTCATCGCCGTTGCGCAAATGCACAGCGGCCAGACGACGCCAGATGTCGGTGTTATCCGGATTGTCGGCAGCTACCTGCTCCAGCACCGCCAGAGCTTTGGCGGCATCATCATTCATCAGCCAAAGATCCGCTTCGACTACGGCCACCGCGGGCGGAGAGGCTCCGGCTGCCCTTGCTCGTTCCAGTGCCCGAAAAATTTCCGAAGGATCGCGCCGGTTTACTGGCAACTGCTGCTGGCGTCGCAGTTCGTTGCGAGCAACGGCGATCCAGGGTTCAGGGCGATTTCCCAACCGGTCGGCGATGTCACGATACAGATTGATGGCGTCATTGGTGGAGTTGGCTTGCTCAGCGGAAAATGCCTGGTACCACAGACTTTCAACCGACGTTGGTTCCAGTTCAATGGCCCGATCAAAGCATCGCTGAGCCTCGTCTGTGTTGCCCTGTTTTTCGTGGCAACTGCCCAGCAGCAGCCAGCTGCTGCTGAGCAACCCGTCACGACCGGAGATCGTTAGTACCTGTTCCTGCTGTAGTGCCTGCGTCAGGACAGTCGCTGCTTTGCCTGGCTGTTCCAGCTCGGCGTAGCATTCAGCCTCGGTAATAGCCAGGTTCAGCAACAGGGGAGCCCCCAGTTCCGGCGGAAATTCACTGAACTGCGTCTTCAACCGGTCGATCTGCTGTTCTGCCTCGGTGATCTGGGCGTCGTCGTCAGACCGCAACTGCTGGCGGATCAGTTCGACACGCAACAGTACTTCTCCGGCAAGGTTGTCCTGTGTCAGGGCTCGTTTCAAGGTTTCGATGGCAACCTGGCGTTGTTCCGGTGGGACTGACCCGTCCGAGTCAGCGGTGATTTGCGGGTCGGTCGCCAGTCGAGCCAGTTGCAGATAGGCTCGGAAATGTCCCGGAGCAGCTGTGGTGGCCTTGCTGTAGAAGGCTTCTGCCTCTGGGTAGTTCTTACGTAGTACCGCCCGGTCACCGGCCGCCAGCCAGATCGGGTGCAGCGATTCATCTTTGGATTCCGCCGCCAACTCGATGGCTTTGTCCAGATCCGAATCTGCGCTCGTGTCCTGCGCCACCGGTGTTGCCGAGGTCGAAGCCGGAGTCGGCTCTGAACCCGGGGCGGCAGAATCTGATGAACCGGGCTCGGACGCTGGCGGTGTCTCGTTCTGAGTCACGGTTTCGGGATCTGCGGACGCCGTCAGGGGGTAAGCTCGTCGGTAGGAATAGCGGGCGAACCACGCCAAAGGATCCTGAGGGTAGTCTGCCACCAGTTTGTCCAGAATATCAGTGGCGGCCGCAGACCTTTCGTCCGGTGCGACGTTTCTTAGAGGTTTCTCCCGATACAGCACGGCCAGCTGGTATGCGCTGGACACCGGGTCAAGTTCGTCTTCGAGCCCCGTCTGCATGACAGCAGCCAGCTCATCCCAAGTGGTACGACTGGCGGAATCGCTTTCGGCATCGCGACTCATCGCCAGCCGCTTCAGGCGAAACGCTTCCAGTTCTTGTTCAGCATTCCCATCGGCCGTCAGCAGCAGTGTTTCGGAAGCGGTGATCGCATCCTTATACAATTCTGCCATAACCGCCAGCCGAGCCGTCTTGAATCCGAGTTCTGAATTGTCCGGCGCCAGTTCCCATGCCGCCTGATACAGACGCGTGGCACGGATTCGGTTTGTTCTGGTGAATGCCAGCTTCTCGGCTGCCGCTGCCAGACGTTCAGCTGCATCTGCATCTTCCGGACGCAGTGAGCAGAAGTGACTCAACACGCCGGCCGCTTTAGAATATTCTCTGGCAGCATCTTCCAGCTGTTCGTCTGCTTCGAACTGCCGGCCGGCTGTTTCGTGCCCTTCGGCCGTCTGCAGCAGCGTCGTGACGGCGGCATCAGACTGCTTCATTTGCCAGAAGACAAGTCCGGTGCCGATCACAGCCATCACGACGACGCTTTTCAGAATCAGCAGGCTGCCCTGATAGCTGGATCGCTCGAATGCCGCCACCACCCGGTCGATACACAAGTGAAATAGCCAGAGCAGAAAGACGGCCATCGGCAACATCAGCAGGCCGGAAAAATCGTGGGCAATGCCGTGAGCTTTCTCTCCTGAGACAACCTGAAACAGCAAGCCGGTCAGTGTCACTCGGGTTGAATTGGCGACAATCGCCAGCGGTACTGAAGCCCCGATCAGCAGTATTGACTTGTACAATCGGGGACGAGTCAAAACGACATACGCCACCGAAAGAGCCAGCGTACCGTAACAGATCCGGAGGCCGCTGCAGGCGCGTTCCACATCCAGCATCTGGTCCCCCAGGCTGATGGTTGTGCCTCGTAGGACGGCTGGCTGGGCGAACAAATGCAGCGTCCATGTCGATAGAACGGCAGACGCTTTCTGAAGCGGCAGAGAAATAAAGTTTGTGAATGACCCGGGTAGTGGTGTCATAAACCACAGAAAGGCGATGCTGCCGGCGGACCATCGCAGCAGGGGCCATCCGCCAAACAGGAGCACGACACCACCCAGCCAGAATGGAATGGACCAGGCTTCGAATTCACGAAAGAAGAATTCGGCACCGATCCAGCGTACACCGGCTGCCATCAGCAGCAATACCAGCCCCCACCAGGAAGGGCGAATTGTCATCCCTGTCAGCAGATCACGCCGCTGCCACAACAACCACCCGGCGATAGGAATCACCAGAAAGCCGTGGTTGTAGTCCGGGTCGGACATCCACGTTTCAAACAGATCACCCCAAGTCGGCCAATAGGCCCACAACAGCAGCGCAACGGCGGCAATCAGAATAGCGTGAACGGAAGCGGGAATTCGTGAGTTTGAATCAGGCATATTGGACACGCTGGAGTCTTCTGGCAGTCAGAGAAGCCATCCAGCTTAGGTAGGGGTCTTGAAAATATCTACGGCCAGAGTTTCAAATGGTACTAGTGGGAGAAAAATAGTGGGCGCGTTGTGGGAGGGGCGAAGTGGCGTAAGCTTCCAGCTTGCGATCAGGTGATTCTTTTTGCGCTCGCTGTTGATGTTTTACGGGCCCAACTGGCAAGCTGGAAGCTTGCCCCACGTTCAGGTCAGGAAGCCGTTTGTCAAAGTGGCGTAAGCTTCCAGCTTGCGATCTGGTGTTTCCTTTTGCACTCGCTTTTGCTGTTCTACGCGCCAGCTTGCGATCAGGTGTTTCTTTTTGCACTCGCTTTTGCTGTTTTACGCGCCCAACTGGCAAGCTGGAAGCTTGCCCCACGTTTAAGTCCAGTCGTCGTGTTCATCGGTGGTAGCCGGGTAGGCATGTTTTCCTAAGGCTACCTGTTCGGCGAAGCCAAGGATCGGAGCACCCAGTTCGATCAGGTCACCGATGACTTCTTCGCCGTAGACATGATTCAGGCTTTGTGGCGTAACGGTGAACACGATTCCATCGGCACGGGCTGCCAACATCTGCAGGTCGGCCGGGTTCAGTGTGGATGGCCCGGCCAGCAGAATGATTGAATACAGATCGCGACACTGATCGATCAGCGTTGTCAGGCGGCGAGAAGCCATTGCCTCAGAGGCGGTAGCGGTGCAGCCGCCAGGAAGAAAATCCACGCCAATCATGCCGGTGCCCACCACCAGCTTTGAGGCTTCTTCGTACTCACCGGCAAGAAATTCGGCCACACCGGGACGCCCGTGATTGCGTCGTTCACTGCTGCGGGTCAGCTTCTTGGCCACACCCAGCCGTTCCTGACCGGCACTGTTCGCGTTTTGCTGTACAGCGGCGTCCAGCTGACTGGGCAAGGCCTGTACGATCAGAACACTTTCTTCGCGGTGGGACAGGCAGCGGGCCAGTTCCCGGATCAATCGCATCGGCGATTCGGCGTGATCGAGGCCGGAGAACATGACGACACGCCCGTGCGGCTGAACCAGGCTTTGCTGGATTCGCAGAGCCATCAGTCGCAGCGTGTGCTCGGTTTCTGCGGCGTTGTCGTTTCCGCCGGAGACTCGCTGCGGGCGATTGGCAGCCTGAACTCCCAGCACGGGCAGATTCCAGCGTCGGCTGAGGACATTGGCTGCTGTGGGTCGGGAACGGAACCATTCCAGCATCACAGCTGGTGAAGCAAACAGCAGTCCACTGCCCATCAGAGACAGTACAAACAGCTTGAGACGATTTCCCTTTCTGTCTTCGGGGCCGGATGAGGCCGGTGAGCTGACCACATACTCGTTCAGGTTGCATTCCTTCACTTGCCGGATTCGGCTGAGTTGTCCAAGAAGGCGAGAGTGCGACTGTTCGACTCGCGTCAGATGTGCCTTCAGTTTCATCAGCACTGGACTGGTGGCCAATGCGAGATTAGCTGCGGGGGCCTGGTCAATCTGTTCCTGCATCAACTCGATCGCATTTTCGTAGTAGGCGATGTCTGAACTCAGGTCGCTTTTTTCAACTTCGAACGCCTGGATGGACCTTTCCAGATCGTTGAGTTCGCTGCGCGTTGTTTCGATAATAGACAGCGTGGTGCTGTCGAAATCACCAACAGTTTCCCAGCCCACGTCCAGCACCTGTTGGAACCAGTCGGAGAATGCCTGTATCGGCCTGACCTGATGCGTCATTTCTGCATCTGCGGCGGGGTCAACAGCCTGTGTGGGTTTTGCAACGACCGCGAGCACGGGAATGCTGGGCAGCGCTTCGAGGTTTCTTTCAGCGGTAGTTGGTTCGGGGACCGCTGGTTCCGTCGACTCCTTGCCGACTGGCAATGATTCTTCCAGCTGCAGCAGTTGTTTCAGTAATTCCTGTTTCTTCGCATAGCCCTTGGTGGCCTTGGTAAGCTGTAGCCCATAGCCTTCGATCTGACGGCGTCGCCCTTCCAGGACCAGGCGTTGAGCACGGTTTAGCACCAGACGTTCTCGGTTATTTCGAAAGCTGATGTCTCGCTCAAGGCGGTTCAATCGACGCTGAGCGCTCTGCAGCGTTGATTCCAGTTCCATACGGCGACTGACCAGTCCCTGGGCTTCAGCAAATTGCTGAACATCACCCCGCGTTTGCCGGCTGTTCAGATCATTATTCATCTGGGTGTAGTATTCCTGGCGGGCATTGTCCAGGCTCGTCGTTTCCGCCATCAGCAGTCCGGACACATAGTCCTCGTGGTCGGTGAGTTGGTTGTTCCGATGAGAGACCACATGATCCGTCAGGCTGTTTCCAATATTCTGAAGGATGTCTACGACTGGGGCTTCTTCCGGTAATGTCAGTTCTACGTTGACGATTCCGGCGCGTGAATCAGTGTTGACCGACAACTGTTTGGCCAGAAACCGAACCGACGGAAGCTCGTTTACTTCGACCACCGGCTGCAGAACTTCTGACGACCTGAGCATGTTGCTGACTACATTGGCGTTAGGCACCATGTAGATGTCGGGGGTTGCCAACGGAAGTGGCTGGGACGACAGTTTCAGGTGGGCTGTTACGGCGACGGTTGAATAATACTGACTGAAAACCCATGCCACTGAACCGCTGGCGATTGCGGCCAGCAACAGCAGAAGCCACTGTCGCCGCAATACACCCTTTAGGAATGCTGTCGGGTCTACGTCAGCCGTCCGTTCAGGCGCAGCCGTCGGAACCGTTAGTCCGTTTCGCACCGAATCCGGACTTCGGGCCAGGTGCACGTCTTTGCCGATAATCTGTAAGTCTTTTGCAGCCACGATGTTGCTCGAATCATCCCAATAGAGAAAGGGAAAGGTGAGTGTGCTTAGAAGGGTTGAGGAAACAAAAGCTCATTTTGCTGGTTGCGGTCCACGTGGCCCGAACGTGTTGCAACAGCAGGGTGTGAAAACAAAGAAACGATATAAGCCGATGATCGCTGGTTCCGCCGTAACTGGGGCTTCCAGCCGCAGATGTGCTTCGTGTCGACTGCGGCTGGAAGCCCCAGTTACTTTTGTTTTGCATGTTTTGTCGTAGCGGAGCTCGCCAGGAGCTTCGGCGGGTGGCCCACCCAATGGCCGAACGTCCAGGCGGCTTATTGATTTAATGGAAACCCGCTGCGTCAGCGAAGGATCTGCTTTGGAAAGCGTATCGATTATTGTCCCTTGCTGACGCATCGGGTTACGTCATCGCATAAATCAACAAGCCGCAGGCAACGTCCGCTACACGCACGGACTGGTTCTCACCAAGAATGACGGCTGGTTGGTTCATGAACCACTGACCCGAGACTTCGGAATTTCGAGCGTCCGGATCTTTCGGTACACCGTCGCCTGCCCCAGTCCGAGGTACTCGGCGGCCGCCGTTACGTTTCCATCATGCTGACGCAGGGCGTCTATGATCAATTGCCTTTCGGCAGATTCCATCCGTGTCAGTGTGCGGTCGCCCAGAATCTTCGGCTCGGGAATCCGCGATCCGGAATGACCGTTGTTGTAATGACCATTTGTCTGGTGACCGTTCTGGGGACTAAATGCCAGAGAATCGCATTCATGACGGAAAGCTCCCGCATCGATGACATCGCCCTTGGCCATGATCACCATCCGCTCAATCAAATTCTCCAGCTGTCGAATATTCCCCGGCCACGAATAGTCGTAGAACATTTCCAGGCATTCCGACGTGAACGACAGTCGGCGTCCTGTCTGCCGACAACTGCGTGCAAGAAATGCTTCTGCCAGCAGAGGCACATCGTCTCGGCGTTCACGCAGCGGCGGCACATGAATGGGAATCACGTGCAGGCGGAAAAACAGATCCTCACGCAGAATACCCGTCCGGACCAATTGCTCGACACTGCGGTTGGTTGCGCTGACGATGCGAGCATCAACCATCTCTGATCGTGCTGCACCGACGCGTTGAACCGTATACTCCTGCAGAAAACGCAGCAGTTTGGGCTGCAGATCGCGATTCATTTCTGCGATTTCGTCCAGAAATAACGTGCCCATATGAGCGTGATGACAGAGCCCGGACTGACGTGAATCGGCGCCCGTAAAGGCCCCTCGCTCATGTCCGAACAGCACACTTTCGAACAGACTTTCCGGCAGAGCCGCCATGTTGACGGGAACAAATTCCTGCGCTGCCCGCTGGCTGCAGTTGTGAATCGCCTGAGCGACCAGCTCTTTCCCGGTGCCGCTTTCGCCCATAATCATAACGGCCGCGTCTGTAGCGGCTACGTTGCGAATAACGTCGCGCAATTCTTTGACCGCCGAACTGTTTCCGACAATCGGACTGCCAGAGCAGGACCGGACTGCCGGCTTCTCCAGTACCGCGGCCAGTGCTTTCTTCAACTGCCCCAGATCCGATCTTCGATTGATGACGCACTGCACCCCCATTCTTGCAGCGCGGATTGCCAGATCTTCTGAATCGTTATCGGTAAGCAGAATGACCTGCGGACAAAAGCCACTCAACTGCAACAACCCCAGTGCAGACAGCGGACCGTTGCTGTGGAAATCCGCATCCAGCACCAGTGTCGCTCGGTTATTTTCTTCCAGGGCGGAGTACAGTTCCTGCTGATCTCGCAGCAGCATTGACTCGCAGCCCAGTTCGCAAAGCGCCGTTCCGAGCCAGTCGGAATAGCTGGTCTCTTTTTCTGCAACCAGCACAGTTCGCTGCACCGTGCGGCGGCGAGCGCGTACGTTCTTTGGGCGCATTAGTTCCATGGCAAGACTTCCAGAAATGGAGACGCAGTGAAGAGTAAAACTGCGTTCAGGGCAGACTTCGTCCGGGTGGGTTACAGCTTCAGCTGTCCCTCAAGAGGTTCCGGCACAGATTTTTTTGCGCCTGCGGGTGGCGTTTCATCCGTTGAATCGACGAAACGCGACGGCAGGTCAGAATGATCTTCAGGTGGTGCGGACTCTTGTGGTGGTGTGGAATCAGAGGTCGGGTGTTCCAGACTGCTCTGAGACGTGCGATACTATCAATGTGAGAAGAGGATTCAACATAATCCTCCCGGAATGAATCGGAAAATTGACCGTTATTCAAAACACTCCGGAATTTGCTGTGTTCTTAAGCTTTGAGAACGATCGCGCGGTTTTGCACACAATGGTGCGTTTTGCACACTCGTGATAATCTCAGCGGCTGGCAACATCGTAAAACACTGTGTGTTTGTTCAGTTTCGCGGCAAGTTAGTGTGCGGGTGCTTCCGTAAGACAGTGAGCTCTTTCGGGGCTGTCCGGCCAAATTCTACTGTACGACGGCCTTCCAAGGCCGTCGTTGATACTCCGGACAACTTAAAGTGGAAGCAACGGTAAGCGTTGCCCGATTCTCCGGATGAATAATTGTTGGGACGGACGGTGAGTTTGGAGTGAAGTCCGCATAAAAACCAAAAGAAAAAGGTCTCGGACAATGATTAACACGGAATCCACCCGGATATTCCGCAAAATTCGGACCACTTGAGAATACGGGGTTTTGGCAGTCGGTTAGCTATGCCCTGCCCCAATAAGCGGCATTCCTGCCTTCAGACCGCCAAATACTTTGGGCAATATTCACAGGCATTGATACTCTTTCGTCGGTGCAAAATGCCTCGGATTGCCTGTCAACGTACCCGTGGCAATGGTTATTCTGCCTGAGCGCGGGGGGGGGGGGGGGGGCTGCCCGAGTTGGCCGTTCACTTTATGCAAGGGGCAATTCAGCTTGAGCGGCTTAGCGATGACTT
>JAVKCM010000051.1:0-26631 GCA_040222735.1 Fuerstiella sp.
TAGCGCGGTGCACCACTCAGATCTGCATCATCCGGAGCGTCATAAGCGAACGGATCAACGATCATGTCTCCGATGGTGACGATCGGGCCGATTCCCGCCGAAATGGTGTCCGTCACCTGCCATGATGCGGTCGGTATGAACTGAATGAAGGCCGCCTCTGTGTAAACCTGACCGAGGCCGCCGGGAACGCCGGGGGTATTTGACTGAGGCGTGAACACGGGGTTGGTCAGGCTGGCGGGAACACTTGTGCGGAATCCAGCGGCGGAAAACAGTCCCACGCCGTAGGTGACGTCGGAATCCTCGGGCCGATGTACCCATCCCATATTGATCAGGGGGGTGATGCCGGGTTCTGATTCGCTGGACCCGCTTCCGAATCCGGCGATCGAAGAATCGGTGCGCACGACGGGCAGTACTCCGGCCAGCCCGATACTGAGTTCATGGTCCGGAAGTACCGAAATCGAGGCCGGGTTCCAGAACAGCGCCCCCTGAGCTTCAAGCGGTGCCGCCGTGCCGGCTCCTCCCATGGATCGATTCACCGGCCCGGTGGCGGAAACAAGAATGCCCTGCCCCTGTGCGAACGGAGACGAGAGAATCGCCACGACCAGTAACGTCAGAGCGGATTTCAGGGCAGTATTCATGATGGGCGTCTGCTGATGCTGAGGCGTTGTCAGTTTTTTCGGCAATGCCTGTAACGTCGTCATAAACGTTACAGGCTGCTAAGCGGAACTGCCTGGCCAGACCACCAAATCCATCGGCTCAGTGTGACGCCCCCCCTGTCTTGCCTGTTTTCATCAGGATTTCCCCACTTTCTCGGCGGCAGCGGTCTGTGTGAAGACGTGTCGGTCGAACTGCTGCCGTCAACCTGTTCTTAATCGTTGCCCCGGGATGGCCGTGGTGCATGTGAAGAAAGGCAGAACGCCGGAGTGACTTCTTCTGCTGTGGACCGGCAGAAGAAGCCACCTGGACGATGTGTGCGGCGTTTGTCGCCGGAAGTCACAAACGGTGCCGCGGAATCGCAGTCATGATTCGTACGATCCCGCTACTGACCGGTTCAGCGTCTGGCAACGGCAAACGAGTAGGTGTTGAAGACCATGTCCTGTTCGTCAAGATAGTCGCCGCAGCGAGTCGTCTCGGCGCGACTAAGTCCGAGGTTCTGCAGCCAGGTGGCCGGTTCTTCGGTGCCGAAGATAAAGGCCTCACCGAGCTCTTCCATGCCGTCCAGAAATGCCGCGATACTGCGATGATTGGTCCTGCCGGTGGCAACTTCGCGACTGACAAAGTCGCTCCAGAGGCAGCTGTCCGGGTGCTCCATCAGCGTGCTGATCATCCGGATCATCCGCTCGTTTTCAGCCTCAGTGAAATACATCGAGCAGCCCTCGTAGATGAACATCGTCGGCACGTCTGAGCGGAACCGTGGATGACCGGTGATGAGGCCGGCAATGTCATCACTTCGAAAATCAGCTTCCAGCTGCACTCTCTGATGAGCAAAGCTTTCCGGCAGCTGTTCGGTGATTCGCTTTCGTTCGGCGATCATCTCGGGCAGATCGACTTCAAAGAACACGATGTTCGGACGAACGGCCGCGTGTCGCAGCGGTCTCATATCCAGTCCGGCTCCCAGCATGACTACCTGTTGCAGGTCGGGGATCGCCAGCAGCGTCTGGTCAATGTGCTGAGTCCGGGCGAGGACCATGTCGGTGAGCTGCGGCAGTACATTCTGCAGCCGTGCAGCCAGCAGTTCGCCGTGAGGTCCGGCGCTGATCGCGGCATGAGGGCATTCGACGGTCAGGCGCGGATTGGCCGATTTGCGCGCCCGCACTCCGGCAATCATGCGGGCCGAGGCCTTCAGTTTGTGGCTGAACAGTGTCGAATGATTTCTGCTGCCGGGGGCCGGTGTCAGCTGGGCTGTTGGCTGAGCGAAATATTTCATTTCTGCCACCGCCACCAGGTCACCGTTCGAGTAGAACTCGACCTCCAGTGTGGCCAGCACCCGGTTGCCGCTGAAGTACCGGGTGCGAATGGATTCCGCTTTTTCCGGATCGATGCGACAGACGCCGGTCAGATGTCCTGAACTGGGACTGCGGTATTTGACGTTCATTGCGGCCAGCCACAGAGATGCTGAATTGTCTGCATGACAGCGATGCACACCCGCCAGCGGCACGCCTCGCAGCAGCGTGGCCAGAGCCAGCCCGCCCGTGTAGTCGGCCGACAAAGAAATCAGCGCCGCCTGATGCGTGCCGTGCTGATTGGTGGTGGGATTGTTGAGCGGGAGAACGGATTCACAGAATCCTTCCTCTACGCTGGCGATGTACCAGCCCGAATGTTTCAGCACAGGGATGGCGTTATGCAGCAGTTCGGTCATCAGAGTCGGGTTAACGCGCTGGTTGTAGTCCTGTTCCCATGTGATCTGGGAAGGTGCGACAGTGTCAGTGCTCATTGATGTAGGTCCTGAGATGAAGTTGAGGAGAAGGGGTCAACCGGATCTCAGCATAAATCTCTTCACGGTTGTGAAAAGGGGGAACGCCCACCCAGGACGCTTCACAGATGCTGTCGGGGCGCCTGCGAACGCCGCGAGCCTGAATTTGCGACGTCGTATGTGCCAGGTTACGGAAGGGTGGAAGAATACACGGCCCAGGGTGCGTGACCTGGGTGGGATGGTCTGATTTTGCCGGTCAGGAATAGAGGATATCCTGTAAATCCCCGACTTTCCGCAGAGTGACTCAAGAATGCGTTGTCGTCAGCAGTGATCCTCAATGTGCTCAAGGTAACGTGCAGGTGCGATTCTTTGCGGTCGGTTTTTGTGCCGACCTGTTGCAGGCCGACCTGTTTGGCGGCGAGCAGTCACAGGGCGAGCAGTCACGCGGCAAGTGTTCAGCAGCGGTGGTTATCTGGCATCAGCCGGCGTTTCGTCGGCGCGAAGCTGCTGCAGTTGATCCAGCGTATCTTTCAGCCGGTCAATGACGACGGCGGCGTCGGCAAAATCATCTGCGTTGGCGGCCTGTTCCAGTTCTCGGCCGATGGTTGAGATCACAGGCAGGCCAACGGTTCCGCCGGTGCCTTTCATCCAGTGTCCCTGTTCTGCCAGAGCGGCGGCATCGTGGGTGGCCACCAGTTCAAGTGTCCTGGGCATGGTGGCGGCCAGTTTTTGAACAAGGCTTTCGGAAAGTTCCCGCATGAACGCATCGTCGGGCAGGGTCAGGTCCTGAGAGCCGCGGTTGTCGATGGAATCAATGGTGGCCGGGGCCGGAGGCACGTGCGGGACGGCTGAAAGAAGCGTCGGCCGGGTGGCGTGTTCTTCGGGATTCCGCTGCAGCTGTTTGCAGATGCCTGTCAGAAGGGCGTCCAGTGAGATTGGTTTTGTCAGGTATCCGTTGCATCCTGCGGCGCGGCAGCGAAGTTCGTCCTCGGGCATTCCATTGGCGGTCAGCGCCACGATCGGCAGCGTGGCACCCAGTTGGCGCAGTGTCTCAGCAGCTGTGTATCCGTCCATCACGGGCATTCGCATGTCCATCAGGATCAGGTCTGTGGGGTCGGAGACCCAGGCATCGACCGCCTCCTGACCATTCGCAGCAAGCTGCACGTCAGCACCAGCTCTTTCGAGTGCGTGTGCAAAGAATTCGCGGTTGGCGTCCATGTCATCGGCCACGAGGATTCGGAATCCGGTCAGGTCGACATCGGCGACCTGTGACACATGCGAAGCGCCGGTGGTTTCCGCCGCCTCGGTCGGCGTCAGCATTCGCACGTTGTTGAGCGGTCCGGTGGCAATGGTTACGGTGAACGTGCTGCCTTCGTCCGGCGCGCTGGTCAGGCTGATGTCTCCGCCCAGCGCGCGGGCGAGTCGGCGGCTGATCGGAAGGCCCAGACCGGTTCCGCCGAACCGTCGATTGACGGATGCATCGGCCTGTTGAAACGGTTCAAACACTGTGTCGTGTGCTTCCGGAGCGATGCCCACCCCGCTGTCCTGAACGGCGATGGTCAGCAGTTGTTCGTCTGGCAGGGTCCGGACGACCAGCTGTACGCTTCCCGAGGCGGTGAACTTGATCGCGTTGCCGACAAGGTTGGTGATGATCTGCCTCAGGCGTGTGGGGTCGGTGACAATTGATTCGGGCACCGGTCCATCGGCGGCCAGTGAAAGTTTCAGTCCCTTGTCGACGGCCCGCGACTGCAGTGACGCCATGATATCGGCCAGCAGGCTGAATGGAGGACAGGAAAGCCATTCGGTCTTCAGAGCGCCGGCTTCGATGCGGGACAGGTCCAGCAGGTCGTTCAGCAGGTGCAGCAGGTGTGATCCGTTGCTGTGTACTCGTTCCAGGTGCTGTCGCTGTTCGGTGTGCAGCGGTTGTTCGCCATTCAGCAGCAGTTCAGTAAAGCCCAGCACGGCTCCGATGGGGGTGCGGATTTCGTGGCTCATGTGAGCCAGGAAGTCGGTTTTTGCCTGGTTGGCGACTTCGGCCGCATCACGAGCGGCGGCCAGTTCGACCTGTGTCTGCCTCAGGCTGTCCGCGGTTTTCTGGAGTTCATCAGAGCGGGCCTCGACAGCGGCCGTCCGCTCAGACACGATCTGTTCCAGATTTTCGTTCAGGCGGCGCAGATTTCGAAACCCTTCTGCGTTTTCGAGGGCTGCCCCGCAGATGGTGGTGATGTAGCTGATGATCTTCAGTTCGTTCGGGCCGAACAGATCGCGAACTTTCGTGTTGCCGGCTACCAGACAGGCGACGCAGGTTCCCCGCACAAAGACGGGGCCGACGATCAGCGAGCGAAATTCGCCGTTTGGTGTCGGCGAGAATTCGGCCTCACCGGTGGCCATGCAGCTCAGCACCAGGGGCTGCAGGCTTTCCGCGACGTTGACCGGCTCGCCGTTCAGGTCGATGGAAACGACGCGGCAGAAATCGGTGCGCAACAGGTGCTGGCTGGCCGTCATCGTGGCTGAAATGATTTCCTCCGGCTCCATGGCGGACGCAATTTTTCGGCCGGATTCGAGCAGCGAGTCGAACCGGTCCACCAGAGACAGAGAACTGGTGACGCGTTTCGGCAGCTGTTCGTTTCGAAAGGCGGAAAGGCGTTCCCGGCTTTCGGCCAGCATTTGCGGAGCATCAGCGTAGCCCAGTTCTGTCCGGACCTGCTGCAGCACCAGATCGCTCTGCAGTATCTCGTACCGGGCAGACTGGGTGCGGGCGGCGCGAATGCTCCATTTCAGCAGGAACATGGCCCGATGAATACGGTTCAGAAAAATGAAGCTCCACGCCAGTTCACGCAGTGCATGTGGCAGATCGCTGCGAAAACGGAGTGCAATCAGCACGGCCAGCCATGCATTGCGTCGGTGTCGACGGATTGTCTTTTGTCTTGAGCGGCGGATGACCGGAGATTCTTCTTCCAGAAACCGACGAACGGCGGTGGCATTCCAGGCGTACAGGGGCGCCGTATAGCAGTTGGTGATTCCGGCGGCTCGGCTGATGCGAATGCCTTCTTCGAAGGTCTCGGCGGCCTCGTCGAAGCGGTGCTCTGCGATCAGCTGAATGCCGCGGGCCAGCAGCACATGAGCCCGGCCCTGTACGTCGGCGCGGGGGCGATCGAGTTCCTTCTGGACAATATCGGCGGGCAGGTCACCATTGGTGGCGCGTGCCCAGACTTCGATGATGTTGCCACAGACCTGATCGTCGCCGACAGCAAGTCCTGAATCGTAGGCGTCCCGCGCCAGCTGAACCGCCTCGGTCAGCCGGCCCACTCGAAACAGCGACGCGGCCACCTGATACTGAGCGATGTGTTTTTCCCAGAAGTCTCCTGCGCGCTCCAGAATCCGGACGCTGCGGCGACCCACGTCGATGCATTCTTCAAAGCGTCCGGCGGCGTACAGGGCGATTGCCAGAAAGTGCAGCGACTGTCCCTGCCCCCAGACATCGTCAAGGGCGGTCCGGATCTCAAGCGACCGTCTTCCGTAGGCGATTCCCCGCTGACGCAGCGGAATCAGACTCATCGCCGGCGCATGTTCTGACCATGCCTGTGCCAGTTCTGCGGTGGGCGCAAAACCTTCGGCCAGATTCATGCCACGAAGGTGCACAAACAGCAGCGGTACCTTGCCTTTCAGATACCAGTAGCCGTAGGCGAGCCGGCTGTAGAGGCGGCAGATCAGTCGGTCGCGGACCGTGGCGATTCCTGTTCGTGAGCGGACCAGCAGATTCGGAAACAGACTGTGCAGTGCCTGACGGGCGATTTCCTTCAGCGTGTACAACGGCATAAGCCAGTCGGGCGGAAGCTGTCCGCCAAGTTTGCGCAGGGCGGATTCCCACAGCTTGACGGCTTCATCCTTGTCGTCACGTTTGAAGGCCAGTTCACCCAGTTTCAGGCTGATGTCGGCTTCGGCCATGACTGAGTCGGCATGCTGCAGGGCGTCTTCCAGCATCGGCTGCGCCTCAAGATAGCACCCGCTCAGCATCAGGACTTCGCCCATGCCGTTCAGGATTTCAAAATCCGGTTCAAGATCCAGCGCATGGCAGCTGCGGAGTGCAATTTCATATTGCTGCTGAGCGATTTCGAGCGCATGGCGTTTTCGGGCTGAGTCGGCAGCTTTCACCGCCGCCGCAAGAGCTTCAGCCGGGCATCCGGCCGCATCGTAGTGGCAGGCGATTTCGAAATGGAAGTCGGGAGAGGTTGCCGCCAGGTGATCCGCTGCCACGCGGTGAATGCCCCGTTGTTCGCTGTCGGTCAGCGTCTGCAGGACGGCCTCGCGGATCTGATCATGCACAAACAAACAGTTGCCGTCGGCCGCCTTTTCCCAGATCAGGTGATTGTCGCGAGGTTCGGCAAGGTATTCGATGGCTTTGTCGTACGGCAGGCCCGTCAGCGTGGCGGCTGTTTCGACGGAAAACTGTTTTCCCAGAACGGCTCCCACGGCCAGCAGTTCGCGCGAGTTTCTGGGCAGCCGCACCAGTCGTTGTTTCAGAACTTCCGCGGCCTCACCGGACATCTGCAGATGCCGCAGCTGATCATCGTCCAGGTGCCACTCGTCGTCAGCCGGCGTGAGGACGTTGCTTTCGACAAGTCCGCGGAGGACGGCGGACGAGACGAACGGATTGCCGCGGGCCATGTCCCAGACAAGGTCCAGAATTTCCGAAGGCAGGACCCCTGCCATCGATTCCAGCAGCAGGTCTGAGTCGTCGCGATTCAGTAATGTCAGTTCAAGCTCAGCACTCAGTCTGATGCCGGTTTTCACATGTTCGCCCAGCCGATCGGACGGGCGACTGGAAACGACCAGCATCGTCTGCTGCGGGCCGGTCAGCTGCCAGCAGTCCAGAATTGACAGTGTCAGGTCATCGGCCCATTGCGCATCGTCGAGCAGAATCAGGACCGGTTGTCCGCCGCAGGACAGATTTCCCAGGACCGTGGCGAGTGCCACGGCGATTCGGCGATCCGACAGTTCGCGATCACGTGCATCCGGTGCATCCAGATGCAGTGCGGTGGCCAGTTGCGGAGCTGCCGCATGCAGTTCTCTGGCATAGTCACGCACCTGTTCGCGCAGTGTGGAACGCAGGACCGCGTCGTCCACGATCAGTTGCAGGCACGCCTGCAGTGCCGACTGCATGGTGGCCAGCGGGGTGAGTCCGACCTGATTCTGTCCCTGAGCCCGCAGGACGCGGAATCCAAGAACAAGCGCGGACGTGGAGACTTCCTGCAGCAGTCGCGACTTGCCGACACCGGAGGGAGCGGTGATCAGCACTGTCTGACTTTCGTCCTCAGCCGTCTGTTCCAGTGCCGTTTTCAGCTGGTCCAGGTCCTTGTCGCGACCGACAAAGGCCGGTTCAATCAGCGACTCGCGATGGTCTCTTGTGCCCAGGACCAGCGGACCGGTGGGACAGACTCCGTGAGTGGTACAGAAAACCGATTTAATCTGCTCGATATCAAACAGCGCGCCCGCTGCTGACTGATACCGATCGCGCGGATGCTTCTGCAGCAGGCGTCGAACAACATCGTTCAGCGGCGGAGGCACTTCCGGGTTCAGCTGGCAGAGATTCGGAGCCGGTGTCGTGACATGATGAAACAGCAGTTCCCGGGCACTGTGGGCTTCAAACGGGGGACGCCCCGCCAGGCATTCGAACAGCAGGATTCCGAGTGAATACAGATCGGCCGGCGCGCGGACGTCGTATTCAAGTGCGCCCAGGGTTTCCGGAGCCGAATAGGTCAGAGTTTCGGACGGCGATTCATCCTCGTGAAATCCGTTCAGCAACATCAGCGGAGGACAGCCACCGAGCCGGGTGTGCAGCGTGTCACCGTCGGAATCCAGCCACACATCGTCGGGGCGGATGCAGCGAAATACCAGGCCGGTCTGATGAGCCTTCTGCAGCACCTGCAGCAGATCGCCGGCGATTGCCAGCGTTTCAGCCAGCGACAGTCCCGACTTCAGCCGGTCAGTCAGGCGCGGCAGCGGCAGCCACGGACAGACGATTCGGGCGGTCTGGCCGGAAAAATCGAATTCGATCGGGGCGCACCAGCGGTCGTCTGAGATTGTGGCAAACCGCTGCGCTTCGTGTCGGATGCGTGACTGAAGATTCGATGAATCGTCGGCCGTCCAGTCGACTTCGTAGACAACCCGGCGCACACCTTCCCCGTCTTCCGCCAGTACTTTGCGAAAAAGGTGTGATTGTTCAGGGTCTCGAACCGGCTGGTAACGAGACCAAAACTCCGGCGTCTGTGATGGCACAACGGCCTCCTTTGGAATGCGGCAGCACTATTCAGTTCGCGATCGACGGGTGCGCACCGGCTTTGCGTGTGATCCCGGAGCTCCGCGTGCTCGGCCGGGGATTCGTGGCCGGTTGTGGCGATTCTGATGCCTGTGCCGTCTGGGCCGCTGTTTGTTTCGGCGGAACGTGGGTGCCCGCTTCCGTTTGCTTCCGGGTGAAGGGGGTGATCCCTGACATTCGCCGTCTGTCGTGGTACCCTGCACCGATGTTGAACCAGCGGCCCGATTCTGAAAATTCTTCGTCGATTGCCTGTGCGCGCACTGAGCTGTCTAAGTTGTTGCTGGATCTGCGTACCGACGGAGGATGGTGGGAGGGCGAATTATCCACGTCGGCGTTGTCTACGGCGACGGCCGTGATGGCGCTGTCGCTGGCGGCACGGCAGCCGGGGTTGAATCAGGAATGTGCCGATCGCTACGACCGTCTGATACAGAATGGTCTGGCCTGGCTGGTCCGGCATCAGAACGAGGACGGTGGCTGGGGCGATACGGTTTTGAGTCTCAGCAACATTTCCACCACCATGCTGGCCAATGCGGTCTTTCACGCGACCGGCACCGGGGATGAGAACGCTGCCGTGGTGGAGGCGTCGCAGCAATACATCGATCGCGCCGGCGGCACCGAGGCCGTGGTCAGAAGATACGGGAAGGACCGCACGTTTTCCGTTCCGATTCTTACTCACTGCGCTCTGGCGGGCATCATCGACTGGAAACACGTCATTCCGCTGCCGTTTGAACTGTCGTGTATTCCCGTTCGATTCTACGCGGCCTTGCGCCTGCCGGTGGTCAGTTACGCCCTGCCGGCACTGATTGCGATCGGGCAGGTGATTTTTCACCATCGGGGGCACTGGAACCCTGTTGTTCGACTGATCCGGCGTTCGGCGATCAACCGCTCGCTGCGGGTGCTGGAATCGATTCAGCCTTCAAACGGTGGATTTCTGGAAGCGACGCCGTTGACCAGTTTTGTCTGCATGAGTCTGCTGGGGTGCGGTTATTTTGATCATCCCGTCACCCGGAAGTGCCTGCAGTTCATCGAGGACTCAGTCCGATCCGACGGCAGCTGGCCGATTGACACCAACCTGACCACGTGGGTCACCACGCTCAGCGTTAACGCGCTGTCCGGTGATCCGTCCGGGCCGGAAAACAGCGTGGGCCGTTTGTTGAATGATTCCGAACGCGAACAGATCCGCTGCTGGCTGCTGGGCCAGCAGTATCAGGACATCCATCCTTACACGAATGCGGCGCCCGGGGGCTGGTCCTGGACCGATCTGCCGGGAGGAGTACCGGACGCCGACGACACACCGGGGGCGATGCTGGCGATTCTGAATCTGCGCCCGACCGGTGAGCAGTTTACTCAGGCAGAGACGACCGCCCTGAAAAATGCGGCCTGCTGGCTGCTGGATCTGCAGAATCGTGATGGTGGCTGGCCCACATTCTGCCGGGGCTGGGGAGCCCTGCCGTTTGACCGCAGCAGCAATGATCTGACAGCGCACGCCCTGCGTGCATTGGCGCTGTGGCAGGCCCGCGTGGCCGAAATTCCCACGTCTCTGGCGGTCAGGGCAGAGACGGCGATTGGCCGCGGGCTGAAGTTTTTGCAGAAGACTCAGGCGGCGGACGGGAGCTGGCTTCCGCTGTGGTTCGGAAACCAGTTTCATCCCCATGAAGAAAATCCGCTGTATGGAACGGCGAAGGTCGTTCTGGCACTCAGGGACACGGGGCAGGCGGATCGTGCCTGCACCAGAAAGGCGGTCGACTGGCTGCTGCAGAATCAGAATGAAGACTACGGCTGGTCGGGCCGTCGCGGGCTGGCCAGTTCGACGGAAGAAACCGCGCTGGCCGTCGAGGCACTGGCGGGGCTGCCGCAGGCTGCTCGGGCCGTTGATTCCGGGGCGGCGTGGCTGGCTGAGCGGGTAGCGGACGGATCCGTGGCCGATCCGGCACCGATCGGTTTTTATTTTGCGAAACTCTGGTATTTTGAGCAGCTGTACCCAATCATTTTTGCGACCGCCGCACTGCGTCGGTGCGTCCGGGGTGGTTCCGCTGACTTGTAGCCGGATCGGCCCGAAGTGGATGGATTTTCGTGCGGACACATGGTTGAATCATGCAGAATCCGTACGGCGGCCGGTTCGCCTGACAATTCGATTTGAGTTGGTTGTCCCGGAAATCCGAGGTATCCCGGCACATCGCGATATTCGCGGGGTTATGCTGGATGCCTCTGCCCGTTCCACCTCTACAGTTTCATTCCCACCGCGTTGTTAATTCTCAGCAGTCCTGCATCTCCGGAATCCTCAGTCCGTGTCTGGTGCCGATGAGCCCGGCCACAACGTCCCTCAGGAGTGTCGTGTGTCTATTGTCCCTTTCTCTGAAGCTCCGCCAGAAGAAGAATTTGCCAGGCTTTCCAATGTCGATGCCGACGACGACCCCCGGCCCGTACGTAAGAAAGGCCGCCGTCGCAGCACCAGTCACCTGAAGGCGGTGCCGGAAACTCTGCAGCAGCGCGAAGACTTCAAGCGTGCGGCAGAAGAATATGCTCTTCAGCTGGACAAGTCGCGCGCGTTCAACAAGAACGAACTGGAGAAGCACGCGCGTACGCTGCTGGACCAGATGCGGCTGCCCGAAAAATTTCTCGGGTTCGCGATGGTGATGATCGGCAACTTCTTCTGGAAACAGCAGTTCCTGGCCATTCCGTTTCATCGGCGCATGCTGCTCCTGCCGCACTGCCTGAAGCACGCCGAAGGCTGCCCGGCGGAATATTCTGAATTCGGTCTGGACTGTGAACGCTGCGGCGCCTGCTCCATCGCCGACTATAAGGTCCGGGCGGAGCAGCTGGGTTACAAGGTGCTGGTGGCCGAAGGTTCGCCGGTGGTGTTGAAGATCATTGTGTCAGGCTACATCGACGGCATCCTGGGCGTGGCCTGTCTGAACGTGCTGGAGAAGGCCATTGACAAGGTGCTGATTGCCGGGGTCCCGTCCTACGCCGTGCCGCTGCATTCCGGCGACTGCATGAATACGACGCTGGACGAGGCCTGGGTCTGGGACGTGCTGGACAAGTATGAACCACTTCCCGAAAAGCCGACCGCCAGCTACGTCCCGCTGATGCGCGCGTCGTCACGTATGTTTGAGAACGACTTCGAACGACTGCTGCCGCGCGTGCGGACCAGAGAAGATGCCAGACGGGACAGCCCGGTGGCGTTCACGGAATCGGTTTCCTATGACTGGCTTCAGAACGGTGGCAAGCGATTTCGCCCGTTCATCACGCTGGCGTCATGGTATGCCGCGTCCGGCGGCGACATTCTGACCGCCGGAGACACAACGCCGGAAATCCCCGACGGGGTGGCCCGTGTGGCCATGGCCATCGAAGCGTTTCACAAGGCTTCGCTGGTTCACGACGACATCCAGGACAACGACGAGTTCCGCTATGGACGGGATACCCTGCATCGCGAACACGGGACCGGTCAGGCGATCAACATCGGCGATCATCTGATCGGGCTGGGCTACCGCCTGATTCATTCGGCCCGCGACCTTGAGGCTCAGGCTGTTCTGGACGTGGCCGACCGGATGTCGACCGCTCATATCCGTCTGTGTGACGGTCAGGGCGCTGAAATGGCCTTCCAGCGGTCGCCCGACTGGAATCTGTCACCGCTGGACGCCCTGCAGATTTATTCGCTGAAGACGTCCCCGGCCTTCGACGCCGCTCTGTTTGCCGGCCTGCGGCTGGCAGGGCATCCGCTGGCTGCCAGTGATCAGGTGTCCTCGTTCTGTCGTCATGTCGGCGTTGGCTTTCAGATTCTGAACGACCTGAAAGACTGGCAGGGCGACAGCGACAACAAGCTGCGGAGTGGTCAGGATGCGCTGGCGCTGCGGCCCACTGTTCTGCTGGCGCTGGCGCTGAAGGATGCCAGTGATGATCAGCGGCAGTTGCTGCAGGCCGTGTTGTCCGGAGATCATGATCACGAATCAGAAGAAAACCGGATCCACCGGCTGCGTCAGGTGTTTCACGCCTGCGGCGTCTTCGACAAAGCCGAAACCCTGGTGGATCGGTCTCAGGAACGTGCGGCCGCGATTATTGACGAAATTGATGACGAACGCGTGCAGTCGCTGCTGCAGTTCTTCCTCGAAACGGTGCTGGCACGAGACGAGGGACCGACACCGGCGGAGCATCTGGATCCGGATTCCGGGGATCCGCCGCCTGCTCAGAAATCGGTCTTTGTGCCGTTGTCCCTGGGCAGTCTGTAGCCACGCTTCGGCCGTGCGCCTGATCTGATCCGGTTCAGGCCCGGTCGATTGTCGGCAGCATCCTGGAAATGGTCCGGTCGTTCGCAGAGGCTGCGGTGGCAGCCTGCCATCCTTCCCATCAGGCAGAAAGGCTGAATGCGATGAACGACATCGTACGCTTGCTGACGTGTACCACCGCCTGCCTTGTTTGCGGTGTTTCGGCGGTGGCTTTCGACGGACAGACACGCGCGGCCGCTGACGACACCGAGCTTCGGTTCTGGCTGCAGAACATGGTCTGGCACCATCACTATACCACCGAAGAATTACAGCAGGTGACCGGTCTTGATGCCGCTGAACTGGCGGCAAAGCTGAATCAGTTTCAGATCAGTGACGACACGCGACCTGCCCGGCCCGCGGATCGACTGCTGGTGCTGCCCTACCCCGGCGGCCGTCATCCGAGGATCGGTTTTCTGGACGGGGCCATCGATCCGCAGCGAGAAACCAAGCTGAGTGTGTTCTGCCCGTGGGACGATACCAGCTATGCCGTGCTGGATGTGCCCGAAGCGATCTGGTCGGATCTCGGTCTGACTTATCTGGCGCACACTCATATCGACACGATCTGGACAAAGCAGGGAGTCACTCTGCCGCAGCAGGAATGGCAACGGGGTGCCGATGGCAGTCTGACCATGGAGCGGCAGCTGCCGAACGGCATCGAATTCGGGACAAAGGTCAGCCCGCGACAGGACCATCTGCGGATGAAGATGTGGCTGACGAATGGGACAGACCAGTCCCTGTCAGATCTGCGTGTCCAGAACTGTGTGATGCTGAAGGGTGCGGACGGGTTCGATCAGCAGTCCAGCGACAACAAGCGGTTTATGAACGGCTACGCGGTCGCCGAGGCGGCCGAAGGCGGCCGCTGGATGATTACCGCGTGGGATCCCGTTCACCGGGCGTGGGCAAATGCACCGTGTCCCTGTCTGCATTCAGACCCGAAGTTTCCGGACTGTGCCCCCGGCGAAACAAAGTGGCTTCGCGGCTGGTTTTCGTTTTACCAGGGTGATGATATCGCCGCCGAGCTGGCCCGGATCGAAGCCACCGGATGGCGGACTCATCCGCTGCATCACGTGACCGGCAATGTGGTGGGAAGCGTGACTGATGACAGCGGCAGGCGTTTGCCCTGTCGGTTGTACGTTCAGCATCTTTCGACGGGCGACTGGCATTTTGCCACGTCGACTGCCGTGGCCGGTTCGGCCGTTGAGTATCGTCGGCAGGTGTCCGGTACGGCCAGTATGGAACACCACACGAGTCTTTCCGCCGACGGATTTCAGCTGCAGCTTCCGCCCGGGCGTTATCGATTCCGGGCCGAGCGAGGCAAGGAATATCTGCCGGCGGAACAGGTTGTGGAGATCGGGTCAGAGGAGGCACGGACCGAGATTCGACTGGTTCTGAAACGTTTTACCAGCATGGCCGAACGCGGCTGGTATTCCGGTGATACGCACGTGCATCGGACGATGGAAGAGCTGCCGAATGTTGTTCTGGCAGAAGACCTGAACGTCGCGTTTCCATTGAATTACTGGGTTCGTGACAGTACCGGGATTCCGTCAGCCAGCGGTCCGTCATGGCCGGCGGAACCGCAGTACGTGGATGACACGCACGTGATCTATCCGGTGAATACGGAATACGAAATCTTCACGGTCAACAAGCGGCGGCATACGCAGGGCGCGGTATTTGTGCTGAATCACAAGACGCCGCTGAACCTTCCGGCACCGCCAGTGCGACCGGTTGCTGAGGAAGCTCGCCGCCAGGAAGCCCTGCTGGACCTGGACAAGCATTCGTGGAACTGGTCGATGATGATCGTGCCGTTGATGAAAGTCGACCTGTTTGAACTCAGCAACAACCATCACTGGAAGACGCAGTTCGGCTTTCCGAAGTGGACGCTTCAGAATGCTCCGGTGGACTGGCCGGAAATAGAAACGAATGAAGGCGGCTTCACGGAAGCTGGCTGGACGCACTTCGGTCTGGAAACGTACTACACGCTGTTGAACTGCGGTTTTCGGATGCGCGTGACTGCCGGGACCGCTTCCGGAGTGCACCCGGTGCCGCTGGGACATGGACGCGTCTACGTCCACTGTGGCGATCACTTTGACTATCAGAACTGGATTCGGCACCTGGACGCCGGTCACAGCTTTGTCACGCAGGGACCATTGCCGGACATACGATTCAACGGCGAACTGCCCGGAACGACATGGAAATCCGCTGCCTCGGACAATGCCGTCAGAGTGACGGGGGCGATTGAAAGCCTGTGGCCGCTGAAGTCTGTCCAGCTGATTCGCAACGGAGAAATAGTCCGGTCGATTGACGCGGCCCCGGAACGCACAGCAGAGGGTGTTTACCTGACGCGGTTGGAAGCTGACGTCGATCTGCACGGGTCCGGCTGGGTGGCTCTGCGTTGTTTCGAGAATCTGCCGGATGGTAAGGTCAGCTTCGCTCATACCAATCCCGTGTTTATGGACGTTCCCGGAATGCCGCTTCGACCACGCCGTTCGCGAGTGGAGTTTCTGGTGCGCCGCATGCAGGAAGAAGTTGAACGGAATCAGGGCATCCTGGATGATGCCGCCGTGGCTGAGTTTCGCGAGGCCCGGCAGATCTATGCGGAACTGTTGAAGACAGCTCGTTAGCGTTACCCGGCAAATCTTCAGTCGTGGCATCGTTGTCAGAGCCGTCGGGAACGAACGGATATGGACTTCCCGGGCGACCGACGGGGGCTGAAAGAACAGAGAGCTGGCGTCGCTTGACCTCGGATTTCCTTTGAACGGACAGACCATGAGAATATTGCTGCTTGCTGATATTCATTCAAACTGGCCTGCCCTGTCCGCCATTCAGGAACCCTTCGACGCCTGTCTGTTTCTGGGCGACGTCGTGGACTACGGCACGGACCCGGTTCCGTGTCTGGAATGGGTTCGTCAGTGGGCCACGTACAGTGTCCGCGGCAATCACGATCACGCGGTGGCTCAGCGCGTGTCGCTGACACCGGGGGGGACATTCCGGAAGATTGCTGCCGCGACCCGACCGGTGCATTTTCAGCATCTGACGGATGAACAGCTGACCTGGCTGGCCCAGGTTCCGGTGACGCAGCAGGTATCGATCGGCGATTATCGATTCTTGCTGGTGCACGCCACGCCTCGTGATCCGATGGACGAATATATCGCGAACGGGCGGGAGGTAGGCGCCGGGGCTGATTCAGAGGAAGTTCGGAAGCAGTGGGCGGCTCGGCTGGAACACGTCGACGTGGATTTTGTCTGCGTGGGGCATACCCATATTCCGCTGGACCTGCAGCTTGAGCGATGTCGTGTGATCAATCCGGGCAGTGTGGGCCAGCCCCGCGACGGTGATCCTCGGGCGGCCTATGTGATTATCGACAATGGATCGGTCGAGTTCCGGCGGGTGGAATACGACATTGACCGTACCGTCGCGCACATGCATCAGTGTGGGATTGCCGAGGGCGTCATTCGGAAAGCCGAGACGATTCTCAGGTCCGGAGGTAATCTCGCTTCGTAAAAGACCTTAGTCTTGTGATATGGAATTCTGTTGAGTTTCGATGGCAAACTGCCGATCAGGCTGGAAATTCGACGCGTTCCCGATTAGCCTACGCGGCTTCGTTCTGATCACCTTCTCCGGTCGATGGTCATAACTCCATTGGTCCACAACGGTTACAGTCCGCCACATGCCAAACACAACAGCTGCCAAGAAATACCTTCGTCAAAGTACGGCTCGTCGTCAGCGAAACCGCGCACAGCGTTCTGCCCTGCGTAATAAGCTGAAGGCTTTTCGCAGCCTGATGGCAGAAAGTCCGGCTCGTGAACAGGCTGAGCCAGCGTTTTCGCTGGTTGTGAAGGCAGTTGACCAGGCCGCGGCCAAGAATCTGATTCACGACAACACGGCGGCGCGGATCAAATCGCGTCTGGCGGCGCTGAAGAAGAGGTCCTGCAGCTGACGCCTTGTCGCAGGCCAGGAATTCGGCAGGCATTTGGCTTGCCGGCTTGTTCGTTGGGAGCGTCTGCTGGAAGCTTCGCACCCGAAATGAAGGCCAATATCAGGCCGTCGCCGGGCACCAGCGTTGCCGAGAAGTCTGAGCCCTTCCAGAGCCGCGAAAAGCTAAGAAGTGTCCGGTCAATGATTGTCTCCCTGTCGCGGAGCGAAAGAGCGCCCTGTCGCGGAGCGAAAGGCGACCAACCAGTCAGTTATTGATCGACCGTTTCTAAATGATGAAGTCGCAGTAAAGATCCTGCGGCTTTTTTTGTTGCGCGGTGTCTGGTTGCAGGCGGCAGATCGGCGTTGAACAAGATCTGGCGTTCAGCGGCATCTGGCGCGGCAGGTCCTGAGGGGCTTCTTTGCTGATCCGCCCAGTCGGTTGATCCGGTCTGCTGCCGCTGATTTCTGGCCAAACAGGCGGTAATTGAGCGAACCCGGGGGCGGGAACCTGGCTCAGGCAAAGCGGCACCCGGGGATTGTCCCGTACTGAATGGCCCGGTGGCCTCAGAAGTTGTCCCGGTGAACCTTTGCCGCCGGCGGAGACCCGCTGGTTGGGTCACAGCAGTCGCCGTTGACAGGTTGGCGGTGTTCTCCAATAATCTGCAGGCGAGCGGGCTGCTCACATTGTCGAGGCAATTCTGGTGGCTCGCACAAAACGTGTAAGAACCGCAGCCCGGACAGCGTCAGCAGTGCTTCAGGGGGGCAATTCTGCCCCGCGCCGTTCCGCGCTCCAACGACTCAGGAAAGCTAACGATGGCAGAGAATCTGCAGGAATTTACGGATTCCAACTTTGAAGACGACGTACTGAAGTCGTCTGAACCGGTACTGGTGGACTTCTGGGCGCCATGGTGTGGTCCCTGTCGCATGCTGATGCCGACGATTGAAGAGCTGGCTGAGGAATTTGCCGGCAAAGTGAAGATCGGCAAGCTGAATACAGACGAAAACCACCAGACGGCGGCAGGTTACGGCATCACCAGTATTCCGACCGTGATGTTGTTCAAAGACGGCGAAATGGTGGACAAGGTCGTCGGTGCACCGCCGAAGGAGCACTTTGTCAACATGCTGAACACGGCAGTCGGCTGATTCCACCGGTTCATCAAGACACATTCAGACCGCCATGGGTTTTCCGGAACGCATGGCGGTTTGTCGTATTGTGTCGGGATGCTGATTCTTCCAGAATCTGCCGGTTTAGATCACCTGATGACGATGTGTCGCAGTCGAGGCATGATGCCGCTGGACGCCGCATGCGTTCATTGATTGGGGAACGGAGTCCCAGAATTGACCGACCAGCCGGACAATGCGCGACCACCCGCGTCCGCCTCTCAGCAGGCGTCCGGTGTTGAGTTGACGCGCCGGTCTGGCACCGGAGACGGTCTTGATTCGGATGCCGATGCTCTGCATGTGCTGCTGCAGGCCAGTGCGGCGGCAGAAGCGCTGCAGCAACGGTTCAGCGAGCTGCAGTCGAGACAGGCCGAACTGGTTACCGAGCGTAATCAGCTGGGGGCTGACCGGGCGGCGTTTGAGGCCCGGGCTCGTGAATTTGCCGAGCAGGTGGCGCGCGACCGCACCGCACAGCGGGAAGTCACCGCGGAACTGGACGAACGTCGCCAGCACCTGAAGCAGCTGCAGCTGGAACTGGACCAGCAGCAGCAGTTGCTCGAAGCCGGTCGTGAGGATCTGGAAGCCAGGCAGCAGCGTCTGCATGAAGCGGTCAACGAGGAACTGGCGCGCGAACGTGCCGCCATGCAGCGACAGCGTGATTCGCTGGATGAGGAACGGAAGCGACTGACAGAACGCACCGCCGAACTGGAACGGCAGCATACGGAACGCCTTCAGCAGGTTGATGAGATGCTGCAGGCCGAACGCGAGGCCATGCGGGAAAGCGTGCGTCGTGAACTCGCCGATGAACTGGAACAGCTGCAGCGTGAGCGACAGGAATGGGTCACTCATCGCGAGACGGAACAGCGCGAACTGCGGCAGCAGAACGAAGACCTGCAGCAGCAGCGGGAACTGTTCGGTGAGCAGCTGGAGACCGAACATCAGCGTCTGCGGGACGAAATCGAAAAACGCCGCCAGGCCCTGTTGGCAGAGCAGAATAATCTGCAGCGCCGCTACCGCTTTCAGTTTGAACATCTGGCCCGTGCCCGCGAGGATTTTGAAGCCGAGCTGCGGGAACTGCGTCGTGAACAGAAACAGTTCCGCTGCGAACGAAACAGCTTCTCTGAACAGCACCGTCTGCAGTTCCGCCAGCTGCAGCGAATCCGCACAGCCCTGATGCAGCGGGACGCATCGCTGTTGCGCGAGCAGAAGGTTATTGATCGTTACCGGGTCAGTACAGAACTGGATCTGAAACGACAGCAGGATCGGCTCACCGAACAGCAGGCGTCTGTGATGCAGGATCTGGAATCGCGTCATCGCCAGGTACGGCAGGCCGAGCAGGCGGCCACGGAAACAGCGCGGCGTGTGGAGCAGCGTCTGCAGCATGTCAACCAGATGCGTTCAGAACTGGATTCGAAGCAGCATGATATTCTGGAACAGCGTCTGATTCTGGAGGAGCTGCAGGCCGACAGTCTGTCCGACGGACGCCGTGATTCACCCGGATATCAGCAGGCCCGCAGTTCCGTCGAATCCTTTTTTGAACAGCTGCATCAGCACCTGCAGTCTGAACGAGAGCGTCTGGAGAAGCAGGCTACCGAGTTGTCCGCGCGACAGGAACAGTTCCGCCGGGACAGAATCGACCTGGAACACTGGTTTGCTGATCAGGAGCGGAAACTGGCTGAGCAGTCAGCGCACCGCGACGATCCGGAAATGGCCGAGAAGGTGGCGGCCCTTGAAGAGCAGCTGCTGACGATGAAGGCAGCACAGAACCGAGAACGGCGGGAAGTGGAAGTACACGTCCGGCAGTTGCTGGATCAGATTTCAGCGGCGGAGTCCCGGGCGTTTGAAACGTATCGGCCCAATCCCGATCCCGGTTCAGAAGACACCGATCAGCGATCGGCGGCCTGAATTTTCTCGGTCGCCGCCCGCGGCGTCCCGAGACGAATTGGCCGGCCCGGAAATGCAGCGTTTTGTTGATTCCGGGAAACCGCCCGATGTACCGGCGGCGTGTTGAATCAGCCCCAGGGACAGCCATAATCAACGTGTAGTCCGACAAAGTCCTGGCCTGTGAAAAACAGACCGACCCTGACTGGCTGCTGAGCCGGTTGGTTTCGTGCGATTTCCGGACGGTGTCGAACACGTGTTTATGTGCGTCTGGTGGCTCTCGCTGTGAAGATTTCTGCCCTGCTTCAGATTCTGCTGCTGCTGTTGACGGCGCTGGTCCCGGAGGGGCAGTTGCCGACGGCAGGTGACGGCGCTGGTGGCTGCGGCTGTTCGGCAGAATCCAGAAAATCCGGCAGCTGCTGCTGTTCACAGAAGTCCGAATCCGCACCGGCTGCCGGTGGTGGCTCGCGGCCGACCTGCTGTTCAGGATCCGGCTGTTCACGATCAGGCCGTTCAGGATCAGGCCGTTCACGACAGGCGGCTTCCTGCTGCGCGAAAGCGACCGATTCGGCGCAGTCCATTGATTCCGAACAGGAGCTGCCCTCCGGACGGCAGCTCCCGCGTCGTGCCGAAGTCGTGCCGAGTTGTCCTTGTGGTGCGGCGTCAGCCGAGGCCGCCGTTGTTCATGCTCCGCGTACGCTGGCTGCACCGGCACAGCTGCCGGGCCGGGCCGGCTGGGTGGTTATACGGCCACTCGGGGATGAAAGCTGTTCGCCCGAGCATCCCAAGCCGGCGCTGCCCCCGCCCAGGAACGCTGTCGGCTGAGTCGCTGTCGGCTGCGCGAAGTCCTTCGTCGGCCGCTTGTCGCGCCGTGTCGCTTGTCTCGGGCGGGTTCTTCCTGTGTTGCTTTGGCTGTGCCACCGTCTGATCTTCGCGATAGCGCCGGACCGTTTTCCGGTGTCGGAGACTGTGCTGTCGGGTGGCGGCGTGTCAGCGAGAAGCTTCTTCGGGAAGCTTCGTCGGCCATATCGGCGACGGCTGAGTGTTCTTCACTGATTTATTGCATTCATTCATTCATCCTTTCGGAACCGGGATTCGGGTCGTTGTGCCCGCGCCGATTTTTCCTGCGGAGCATTCGACGATTCAGGTGTCCGCTTGTTCGGACAGCCGGTACGTCGTGACGCATCGCGGTCGGAAAGATTCCGTCGGACGGCCGTGCGGGCCTCTGGCGCGTGCTGCTCGTGATTGCTCAACACGGTCTTCGAATCGGTTCTGCCAGCAAAAAGAATAACCAACGATGTTGAAACGAACTGTTCGCCCGCGTCCGGGCTTTACGCTGATTGAACTGCTGGTCGTGATCGCCATTATTGCGATCCTTGTTGCTCTGTTGCTGCCTGCGGTGCAGCAGGCCCGCGAGGCCGCTCGTCGGACGCAGTGCAAGAATAATCTGAAACAGATTGGCCTGGCGCTGCACAATTATCATGATATTTACAACACATTTCCGCCGGGCTACACGGCCCGCGGGGTGACGTCGGCCGATCCGGTGACGGCGGAAACCGGACCGGGATTCGCATGGTCGTTTGCCATTCTTCCGCAGATGGATCAATCCACCGTCTTGGCGGCGATCAACACCGAGGCGGATGCCACTGAGCCGACGAATCTGGCGCTGGCCGGCAGCACCACTCTGTCTGCCTTTCTGTGTCCGACCGACACGGCTCAGAACAGTTTTGAAGTGGCCGACGGCAGCGGCAATATGATCCGGCTGCCGACTTCGAACTATCCCGGAATCTTCGGCTATGGCAGCGTGACTATGAATGCAGGCCAGGGCACGGGTGTGTTCTTTCGCAACAGCCGGATTCGATTTCGGGACATCACCGATGGCACCTCAAATACCATTTGTGTCGGCGAGCGTCGCCACGAACACAACTTCGTGGCGGGGGCCAGCACCGTGTCTGCCAACAGCACGTGGTACGCGGCGATCCCCGGCGTGATGCGGCCTGCCGGGATGGGTGGCATGATGGGTTCGTCGACGGAGGGCCCGGGGTCAATGGTGCTGGGGCATGTCGGGCAGACCATGGGAATGATGTCGATGCATTCCAACCCGAACCAGACGAATCACATCGTGCACTTCAGCAGTCAGCACGAAGGCGGTGTGCAGTTTTTGTTGTGTGACGGTTCTGTCCGGTTTCTGACGGAAAATGTTGACTACGCGACCTTCCGTGGTCTGGGGGAACGCGCCGATGGCGAGGTGCTGGGAGAATTCTGAGGCACATGGTGGACGGAAAACGACAAACGCCGAACCATGCGGTTCGGCGTTTGTTATTGTTACGCAGACACTCCGCCACTGTGAGGGGACGGGAACGGAAGTGGAGAACCGAAGTGTCGAATCGTCAGGCGGCTCAGGCTGTTATTCAACCTTCGGTTTTTCCGACGACCCGGTTTCTTCACGTTTGATGGCATCGTAGATCTCTTCGCGGTGTACGGAAACATCGCGGGGAGCATCGATTCCCAGTCGGACTTTGTCGCCCCGGATTTCGATGACCATCAGAGTGATGTTGTCGCCGATTACAATTTTTTCATCTTTTTTTCGACTAAGTACAAGCATATCCAGTCCTCGGTCAATCTTTCTTCTTGAACGATCGCCGCCCGTCCCCAACATCGCCAACTGCTACAATCGCAGCCGGCAAGGGCAAGCCGTGCCAAACAGAACGCTCTGGTCCAGTCAGGCCCCAGTCCGTCCGTCGTGTTTGAGTCTAAGAAGCTAATTCGGCCGTTTGCGACGCAATTCCGCAAAAATTGCCGCTGTGCGACAGGCCAACCGGCATTTCACGCCGGTTTGTTCCGACCACAACGCCTTTAGCGATATGGATTGTGCCGAAGTTAACGGTCGCAGGGTTCGGGCGGACGAACCGTCTCCGTACGGTCTTGCTGAGGACCGTTTTCTGATTCGTCCTTCTCGCGTATTATACCCCCCGGAATCCGGCGGCGACACATTCAACCGGAATTCTGTAGCGATCGCGGGAAAGCATCCTGACCGGACGCGATCCTCGGCGACCCTGGTTATGATCCGGGCCGAAATTCAACGTTTCGCCCGGAAAACTGTGGCTTCGCCCGGAAAACTGTCGCTCTTCATGTCCAGTGCTCTGAACATCGCCGATCGCCTGCGGAATTCTGCTCTGGAGGCGCCCCACCAGCGTGCCGTGGTCTTTCCCGCGTCCCGCGACGCCGCCGGTCGTGTGGCTTATACGCAGCTGACGTTTGCTCAGCTGGATCAGGAGGCGGATCGAATCGCCCGCGGTCTGATCAGCATGGGGGTCCGCCCCGGAGATCGGCTGGCCATGTTTGTCCCGCCGTCTCTGGAGTCCATCGCTCTGACCTTCGGCGTGTTTCGATCCGGTGCCGTCTGCACTCTGATCGATCCGGGGATGGGGCGGTCTAACGTGTTTCGCTGTCTGGAACAGTGCGAGCCGGACGGATTTATCGCGATCCCGATCGTGCACCTGATCCGCCGTCTGAAGTTTCGGCGTTACCGCACGGCCCGATTCAATGTTGTCGTGGGCCCGCGATCACGACGGTTTGGATGCCTTAGTTATTCTGAACTGCTGCGAGCCGGAGACGAAGGTGCGGTCACCCTGCCGCAGACACGGTCGACGGATCCGGCCGCGATTATCTTTACCAGCGGCAGCACCGGACCTCCGAAAGGCGTGTCGTACGAACACGGAATGTTTGATGCTCAGGTGGACCTGATCCGTGACCGGTTCCGGATTCAGCCCGGTGAAATCGATCTGCCGGGTTTTCCGCTGTTCGCGCTGTTCAATACCGCGATGCAGGTCACAACCGTGATCCCGGATATGGACCCGACGCGGCCTGCCGATGTGGATCCGGTGAAGATTCTGGAAGCCATATACAATCACGGCGTGACTCAGGCATTCGGATCTCCTGCCCTGTGGAATACTGTGGGACGCTACTGCGAACGCCATGGCATTCGGCTGCCGACGCTGAAACGGATTCTGTCCGCTGGTGCCCCGGTTCCAATTCATGTGCTGCAGCGAATGACAGCAGCCCTGTCAGATGAGGCAGACATCTTCACACCGTACGGAGCCACCGAATGTCTGCCCACCGCTGCCATCGGCGGCCGGGAAGTGCTGGCTGAAACAGCCTCGCTGACGACTGCCGGCGCGGGCACTTGCGTGGGGACCGTGTTTGACCGGATGCAGGTGCGGATCATCAGCGTCACGTTTGATCCGATCGCCACGATGGCCGACGCCGTGGAATGCGGGCCTGGAGAAATCGGTGAAATCATCGTGCAGGGTCCGGTGGCAACCCGCGAATATTTTCGTCGTCCGGACGGAACCGCCATGGCCAAGATCCAGGACGGAAATTCGTTCTGGCACCGGATGGGTGACACGGGGTACTTTGACGAACAAGGAAGGCTGTGGTTCTGCGGACGCAAGGCTCATATCGTGTTCACGGAAGACGGACCGCTGTATTCCGTTCGCTGTGAAGCCATCTTCAGCCAGCATCCCGATATCTACCGCTGTGCGCTGGTCGGAGTCGGTGAACGCGGAAGTCAGCAGCCGGTGATTGTGGCAGAACCGGAATCTGATCGTTTTCCGGAAGACCCGTCGGCGGAGCAGAAGCTGCGGAGAGAACTGCTGGACCGCGGAGCGACCAGTCCGCTGACCGACGGAATCACGCAGGTTCTGTTTCACCGCTCGCTGCCCGTGGACACTCGGCACAACGTCAAGATCAATCGGGAAGCGCTGGCGGAATGGGCGGCCCCGAGAATCTGAAATCTTCTGGCGTTGTGCAGAAGCCGGTCCGGCCGAACTCAGCCGACCGGACGTCAGCGGCCCGGAATTTTTCGGCCCCGAAACATTCGGCCCCGAATCATTCGGCCGACACGGTTTTGCCGGTTCGCTTGCGAGCCTGTTCGTGCAGTTCCACCGGAACAAACTTCAGCAGGCGATCGATCACGTCGTCCGGAGTGACGCCCTGGCTGTCTGCCTGAAACGTGGTCATGATTCGATGACGCAGCACGGGTTTGGCCACATACCGCACGTCTTCCGTTGTGACGTGGAAGCGTCCTTCCAGCAGGGCTCGTGCGCGGGCTCCCAGAATCAGATACTGCCCGGCTCGCGGGCCGGCGCCCCAGCTGACCAGTTCCCTGATGAACGGCGGCGCTTCTGCTTCGTTCGGGCGCGTGGCGCGAACCAGATCCCGGGCATAGATAAAGATATATTCGGCACACGGCACCTTGCGTACCACTTCCTGCAGGGCCTGAATCTGCTTTCCGGTCAGGACCGGCGTCAGTTCCGGTTTATCGCTGCCGGTCGTCTGCTTCAGAATCCGCAGTTCTTCAGCGGCGGTGGGATAGCGGACCAGGACATTGAACATGAAGCGGTCCAGCTGAGCTTCCGGCAGCGGGTAGGTACCTTCCTGTTCAATCGGATTCTGAGTGGCCAGTGTGAAGAACGGGTCCGGCAGCCGATAGGTACTGGAACCGACCGTGACATGGCGTTCCTGCATGGCTTCCAGCAGCGCGGCCTGAGTCTTCGGTGGGGTCCGGTTGATTTCGTCCGCCAGCAGAATATTGGTAAACAGCGGTCCCTGAATAAACTGAAATGTCTTGCGGCCGGTTTCGGGGTCATCCTGCAGCACATCGGTGCCGGTAATGTCCGACGGCATCAGGTCGGGTGTGAACTGAATTCTGCGAAACGCCAGTTTCAGGATTGAGGCGATCGTGCTGCACAGCAGCGTTTTGGCAAGTCCGGGAACTCCGACCAGCAGGCAATGGCCGCGGCAGAACATGGCAATCAGCAGTTCGTCAACAACTTCATCCTGCCCGATGATCACTTTGCCGATTTCCTGGCGCATTCTCTGGTAGGCGGTGGTTAGTCCACGAATTGCCTGTTCTTCAAGCTGTTCTGGTACAGGATTGTCCTGCGGCTTGTTACGCTTTGGGTCGCGATCTGACATTCTGGTTCCGAATCAATGACGGGGATTCCGTGAGGTTTGATCCGCCACATTGAAACGTCATCGGCGGATAATTGCGAGTGGATGTCCGGTTGCCCTGAGATGAACAAGGGAAAACCAGGTCACCAGCAATGACACAAAACGGGCAGGGATCATGAGCGAAGTACAGTACCTGATTTTTGATGTGGAAGCTGTCGGCGACGGAGAACTGATTCGACGGGTGCGGTATCCCGATGAATCACTGGCTCCGCTGGAGGCAATTCACCGCTATCAGGCCGATCTGATGGAACAATCGGGTCGCGATGTGATTCCGCCGACCTTTGTTATCCCGGTTTCCGTGGCTGTGGCGAAGGTGTCCGCCGATTTCCGGCTGCTGGACCTGACCGTTCTGGACCCCCCACATTTCCGGCCGGATCAGATTATCCGCCGATTCTGGCAGGGCTGGGAACACTACGGACGCCCCACGTTTGTGACCTTCAACGGCCGCGGCTATGACATGCCGGTGATGGAACTGGGCGCTTACCGGCACGGGCTGAGTCTGCCGGCCTGGTTTAATGTGGAATCTCGTTCGTTCGAACAGGCTCGTAATCGCTACAACATTGAACGCCACCTGGACCTGCAGGACCTGTTTTCCAATTTCAGCGCCGTCCGCGTCAACGGTGGTCTGAACCTGCTGGCAAACCTGATCGACAAGCCCGGCA
>JAVKCM010000052.1:0-9664 GCA_040222735.1 Fuerstiella sp.
CCGCCGGAATTGATGAATTTCCGGTCCGCCGGCATCTGTTTGCCGGCAGACTTCACCAGTTCCGGCTTAAAGTCGAACGTGTCGACCTGGCTGGGTGCTCCGTTCATCATCAGAAAGATGCAGGCTTTGGCCCGGCCCGGAAAATGACCGTCACGCGGAGCCAGCGGGTTGGCAGCCCGTGAACTTCCGGCGGCTGCCGCCGGACGATTAAAGAACCCGTCACTTGCCAGCAGCCCGGTCAGCGCCGTGCCCGTAAATCCGGCGCCCATGGTCCACAAGGATTCTCGCCGAGTCTGTCCGCAGGGAAAGTGTTGTGGCATCGTCAGCCTTCAGTCAATGTACAGAAATTCGTTGCTGTTCAGCAGCACATGGCACAGAGACGCCAGCGCCAGCTGGTCGGCCGAGGCCGCATCTGCGAGTGTAAATCTTTCTTGCTGACGTTCCAGATGCAGTCGCGCCTGCTGCCGCTCCTGATCTTCAGGGGCGCGTCCCAGAACGCGTTCCCATGTCAGCGTGATCTGTCCGTCGACATCGGCTTCTTCGGCTGCCACACGCGTGGCCAGCACTTCACTGCGGCGATGAATGAACGGGTTGTTCAGCATGGCCAGCGCCTGAGGAGCCACCGTGGTAACATCACGCTGGCCACAGGGCAGCGTCGTATCGCACTGATCAAACGCAGCCATCATCGGGGGCATCAGGCTGCGCGACACAAAAATGTACAGGCTGCGGCGATGCTGCTGCTCAGCCGGAGCCGCCTGGTAGGCCGCTTCCTTGCGTGAGAATCCTTCCAGCGCCTCAGCACTGATGGTTGGTTTGAATCCCTCACCGCCGACCCGCAGGTCAATCTCTCCGGAAACGGTCAGCAGCGCGTCCCGCAGCGTTTCGGAATCCATGCGACGACGGCTGGCCCGCCACCAGTGCCGGTTCGAAGAATCCAGTTCCGCATATACATCAAACCACGGTGGCGACGACGACTGCCGCCAGGTGCGCGACGAAAGAATCAGTCCGTGCACGTGTCTGGCCGACCAGCCGCTGTCGATGAATTCGCTGGTCAGCCAGTCCAGCAGTTCCGGATGCGTGGGCAGCTCGCCCTTGTACCCGAAGTTGTTGGGTGACCGCACCAGCCCCTCACCAAAATGATGCAGCCACAGCCGATTCACGAACACTCGGGCAGTCAGCGGATTCTGCGGACTGACAATCCAGTCTGCCAGCTGTCGCCGTCGACCCGTGGTCTTCGCCTGCTGTTCCGGGACGTCAAACTTCCGGAACAACGATTCCGCAAAGGTCAGTGTCGCGGGCTCGATCGGATACAGCGGCTTGTCACTTTCACCGTTCTTCAGCACATGCAGCGGCGGTGGTGAGGCGGAAAGGTCGGTCCAGCCCAGCACGTTCTCCACACCCAGTTCTTCGGAACTCGGACCGCCCAGCAGCTTGCGATCCCGGGCGACGATCGGCCCGGGCCAGAACGATGACGCCATCCGGTAGTAATCGTCCTGAGGAATCGGATCGAACTTGTGGTCGTGACAGCGTGCACACTTGACCGTGAGCCCCAGAAAGGCGGACGACGTGGCGTGCACCATGTCTTCCAGACGTTCGTAACGATAGTCTGCGTCGTCGTTGGGTTCGTCGTTCCATGTTCCCAGTCTCAGAAAGCCTGTTGCGATCACCGATTGTTCATCGCGCTCCGGAATCTCATCGCCAGCCAGCTGATGTCGAATAAACCGGTCTGCAGGCATGTCGTCGTTGATGGCGCTGACAACCCAGTCACGATACTTCCAGGCAAACGGCTTCGGCTGGTCTCGTTCATAGCCCGACGTTTCGGCATACCGCACCAGATCCAGCCAGTAACGCGCCCACCGTTCACCGAAGTGCGGGCTGGCCAGCAGATGATCGGCCAGCTTTTTCAATGCGGTGTCGCTGACGTCGTGATGGTGTGAAGAACTGCCTGTCTGCAGACGATTCGTCCAGGTCTGCAGTTCTTCAAACGATGGCGGCAGGCCGATCACGTCGTGGAACATGCGGCGAACCACCGTGCGAGCGTCAGCTGTCGGAGCCGGCTGGAAGCCGTCGCGTTCCAGCCGCGCAACGATGAAGGCGTCAATCGGATTGGCGACTGCCGCCGTGTTCTGCACGTCAGGCACGATCGGACGTGTGACCGGCTGAAAGGACCACCAGTCGCGTCCCCCGCGAACATCGGTCGTGATTTCATAGAGATCCAGCGTGCGGCCAGCCGGCCATTTCGCCCCCTCGGCAATCCAGTCCTGCAGAACCTTTCGTTCTGCGGGCGGCAGCGACTGTGGGACGCCTTTCACCGGCGGTGGCATTTCGCCGCCGACTACTCGATCCAGCAGATAACTTTCAGCAGGATTTCCGGGACTCACGGCGGGACCGGACTCGCCGCCGGCCAGCAGTCCGTCGCCCGATTCAAGCGACAGCTTCCCGGACGGTTCGGCACCTTTGTGGCATTCCAGACATCGGCGGATCAGCACCGGCGCCACTTCACGTTCGAAGTCAGCCGCCCGGCAGACAGGCAGGCTGGACACAACAAGACAACCGAACAGGCAGGCAGACAGACAGGTCATTCGCAGAAGAAACGGGCCCGACGGGGCAGCAAAAATCGGGATTCAGCAGATCCGGCACTACTGGTATGCTACCGAGCCCGCACAATGAATGTCCACGCGCCGGCATCTTCGCAACGGAAAGGACTCCCCATGCGATCAGCTCTGTTTTTCGCTCTGCTCACGACCTGCCGCATCGCAGTGTGTCAGTTGCCGCCGGAATCCGCGACGCCGAACCAGCCGACTCAGGCGTTGCCGGTGGCGGGACACGCGTTCCCGGACGGGGAAGCACCGCAGATTTCCTTTGAGATCCGGTTTGTGTCCGCGACGGCTGAAATGGCCAGGCGTCTGGAGCAGGCAGCGCTTGTTCGCTCGGCCCCACAAGCTCCGGAACTGACGCTGGCGGACGTTTCCGCCGATGAACTGACTCAGGCCGGAGGAATCCGGCTGGTGTCGTCCACCAGCGTAGTCACACAGCAGCAGCCGGTGTTTGTGGAACGACTCAGTGATGACAACGTGCGCCAATGGATGCAGATCGTACAGACCGATGCCCGGTCAAACATTCTGATGGCGCCGAAAGTCACGCTGTTCAATCGCCAGACGGCTCAGATCGATGACACCACATCCCGTCCGTTTGTCGTTGGCGTAAAGCCGACAGGCGAAGCGTACTCACCACAGATTCAGACGTTCGACGATGGCACTCAGCTGACACTTCGAGGAATCGTGCAGGCGAATGACAGCGTGCGCGTGGATCTCCGCGCCAGATTCTCGTCGGTTGAGGAAGTGGGCCTGCTGGACGCCGGTCCGGCAGACGTGACGCTGCAGGTTCCTCAGGAAAGGAGAAAGGGGTCGGGTTTCTTTTTCACTCCTGACACGTGACAGCACAGGCCGGGCGGACGGAAAAAGAAACCCGACCCCTTTTTCCATAGCCCGCGGGAAACCGAGCCACCAAGAAACCACACAGCAGGCCCGGTCCTCAGCCGTATTCCCCATCGGTCACACCGGAAGACGAAAAAGGGGTCGGGTTTCTTTTTCACTTCTGACACGTGACAGCACAGGCATGGCGGACGGAAAAAGAAACCCGACCCCTTTTTCCGTCGCGTCGCGGGCGGCGTTCACTCGCTCGCGAACCATGTTCAGGCAGGCTTCCGCCTGAGCTTTCATCCCGGGATTGTTTTCCAGCTTCACATTCGTCCGCAGTTTTGTGGCCGCCTCTTTGCCGCCGATTTCTGACAGAATCGTGTACACGCGAGCACGCACTTTCGCATTTTCGTGCTTCAGATATCCGAGCACCGGGCCTTCGGCCACGGGACCGGCGTCAATCAGATACTTGACGCACTTGTCGCCTGAAAAGAAATCGGGCAGTGCCGAGGCCAGCGCTTCGGCACAGGCCGGCGTCCCCAGTTCCACCAGCGCTTCCATCACGACCGGCCGGTCCCACGTCGCCAGATGCTGACCTCCCAGCCTGAGAATCGCTTTCTCCGTATCGTCTGTTTTCCATCTCATCATGGCAGGAATCTGATCTGCGAGTTTGAAATGAGCCGCGCCCAGATTCTGAATCAGCAGCTTCGACACCTCATCCCGACGTTCTTCGACTACGTCCATCACGGCCAGCGCCTTCAGAGCTTTTTCCAGCCCGAAGACGTCGATGTCGGTGATCACGCGGACCGCCCAGTCCAGTTCTGATTCATCGGGTCGCGGCTTGTGCGCCCAGTCTGCGTCCCGGATGGCCTTTTCCCGCTTTCGTTCGGCTTCCTTTGCTGCGTTCAGTTCGGCTTCTGTGGGCAGGTGTTCCGGCAGCTGCGCGGCAATCGTGACAGTGCGTCCGCTCGGATCGCCACTTTGCAGACTGCCCCAGCGAAGGCTTTCGCCAAACACCTGAGCGTTCGGTACAGGTGCGACGCTGAACTGAAATTCACCGTTGCCCAATGCCTTCATTGCCACCAATGACAGCCGTTTGCCATCGGCACCGGAACGGATCGTTTCATTTTCAAGATACAGCTGTACCAGCTTCGGATCACCGGTGGCTCCCGTCACGTTGACCTGCACAACCTGATCCAGTCCGTACTGCAGGGCCAGTTCTTCCACATCCGGATCCGGTATCGGGGTCGGCAGCTGAGCCTGCACATGAATTTCACGCCCGTTGATGCTGGTGACCGTGCCAAGACCCAGCCGCTGAGCGAATTCCTGAGGGTTGCTGGCCGGAGCCGCATGGAAAGTGAACGTGTTTTCCAGGCGACCGCCATTTACAATCCGCGGATAGGGAACATCAGAATCGACCAGTTCGTAGCGGTAGCTGACAAAAGTCGGACCGAAGTCCCCCCACGTGCTTTTGTGATCCGCCACCGCCTGCTGCTCAGCCGCCTTCCGATTCGATTCCGTCCTGTCAGCCGCCTGTTTGCGACCGGCTTCGTATTCCTTGTACGCAGCTCGAAACACCTTGCGATTCAGGTACTTGTTGGCGGCCGCCGTTTCGCCCACCACTCCCGAAATCACGATGGTCACCACTTTGCCGTCGCCGTACCGGCGGACCAGCGAAGCTTTTTCTTCACCGCTTTTGGCCAGCCGCTGCTGTTCCAGAGACGCTTCGTAGGCGGCCTGTTTCTGAGCTTTCTGCTCGTCAGTCAGGTCGTCCGCGGTCACGCCGGGGCCGGCCGTTCCCGTCGAACCATCCGCCAGCCCGCTGCCGGTTGCGGCGCCGCCTCCGGACATCATCTGCATGCCGAAGAACACTCCTGCTGCAATACAAACCACCACGCCGACGACGATGCCGCCGATCAGCAGCGCCGGATTGTTTTTAGAGGACCGTTTGTTGCCGGAACTGCGTCCCCTGGCAGGTCGACGGGCCGCGGCCGTCCGCTTTCCCGCCGACTCAGGCTGCCCGGCACGCCTGGCCCGCCCGGCACGCCGCGGGACATCAACAACCGCCCCGCATTCCTTGCAGCGAATCTTTCGCCCCGCTTTGTCATCCGGCAGCCGATACTGGCGCCCGCACTCCGGACATTCCGCTCCAATTGCCATCGCAGTCTACCTTGAACGTACCAGACCGACGGCATCCAGCAGACGTCGGCAGAATAGATCGTCGGACAGACGCCTGAACACCGGTAAACCAACAGCACCATCACGCAGACTGCCGTGCGACAAGGATTGACGGGGCGGATCCCGTGATGTTGCGGACGCGATGAACGCGATGGACAAGTCAGCCGCCGAGGAAATCGGGCGGTCGTTGCTTCGTTCCTGCCTTGTTCTTACTTCGCGGCTTTCGCGGCCGGCAGAATCTGAATCGCGTCGACATGGGCATGTCCGCCGGCATCAGCGGCTTTGACTTCTACAAATCCTTCGTCACCCTGCTTCATTCTGAACGTGCCGAGCGAGATAAAGTTGTCCTTCAGCGGGGCGGCTTTCTGCATATTGATCTTCAGCGATTTCGTGGCGCCTCCGGCACGGATCGTCACCGGCACCTGCGAACCTCGGTTTTCATGAGACAGATAGCTGAGTCGCACTTCGTGCTCTCCGTCGGCCGGGGCCTTGAAACGGAACCGTACCGACGCGGCCGGACTGGTCGAATACAGATACCCGTAGCCGACAAATCCCTTCAGCCCCGCACCGGACGCCCATTCACCTGTCTTTTCAGCGTCCTGGTCATCGATCACCAGACCGTCCATGCGTTCCGGATCGAGTCCCGGCATGGGTCCGTAGGGCCCGGCCAGCTTCATCGCGTCCTCAGGGATTTCAATCGGTTCGTAGACGGTTTTGCGACGCGCTTTTCCGGGCAGATGCAGCAGTTCAATCAGTTCGTCCAGATAGCGATCATAGACGTCGCGTGGCTGACATTCGTGGATCATACAGATGCTGGCCGCCTTCCCCACCACCTCCCCCATCATGCCGCAGGTCTTCATCACGCGCGTGGTTCCCAGCGCTTCATGAGTCACGCTGATGTTGCGTCCGGCCATGAACAGATTTTCAATGTTGCGGCTGTAGAAACAGCGATACGGCACCGGATAGCCATAGCTGCGGTCCACTCCTTTGCCGTGAACCGCGATGCTGATAAACGGGTTGTCCGGAAACTTTTCAGCGTACTGCTTCTTGGGATAGTGCAGGTCAATGGACCACGTGCTGGGCACGCAGCCATCCGGAAACTGGCGTTTGGCGACAATGTCATCCTGAGTCAGCACGACATCGCCCATTAATCGGCGCGATTCGCGGGGTCCGCCGATGTAAGCCACCCACGTCAGAATCGCGGTCCGATGTTTGTCGGCCCCGTCGCGATTCTTCATTGCATTGAAGGCTCCGTAGACGGCCCTCAGATTGTGGTCCCGGATACCTTCGGCATCACCGACGGCGTCCTTGTCAAAGCCGCTTTCCCAGAACCACTGGCCGTGGTGATCGCGAGGATACGGAAAGTCCTTCATTTCCAGATCCAGCGCCCAGGGCGTTTCCGGAAACGAAGTATCCTGCTCAAGTTCATCCCATGCCCACATGTTGCTCATACCCATGCGACCTTCGGGTTCCATTTCCCAGTCGGCCTCGGCCAGAAAGCCGATGGTTCCGTGGCCGGTGCAGTCGCTGAACAGTTTGCCGGAAAACTCAGTGTGTTCGCTGGTGCGGGTGTCAAAGGCGGTTACGGACGCCAGACGATCTCCATCACGACGCACAGCATAGGCGTGGTGATTCAGGTACAGATCGATGTTGCCTTCGGCACGCACGATCTGTTCCTTTTTCTCATCTTCAAATTCTTCCTTGCGCCCCGGTGACTTCGTGGCGTGATCACAGAATTCTTCCACGATCTCACCAATCCGCGGAAACTTGCCGCGTCGGATATTGCCCATCGCCCAGACACGCACTTCGCTGCTGCCGTTGCCGCCCAGTACCGGTCGATCCTGAATCAAAGCGACCTGACAACCCATCCGAGCCGCCGCGATCGCAGAACCCATACCAGCGTAGCCGCCGCCGATCACAACCAGGTCGTACGGTCCTTTCTGAGTGGGTTTATCGCTGAGTCCCAGCTGGGTGCGACGCCATTCAGACAACACCACGGATTCGTTGGGCGGAGCATCACCTGACTGCGTAAAAAAGATGGCATCACAGCGACCGTCAAAGCCGGTCAGGTCATGCAGCGCCAGAGTCACGTCGGTGGATTTGATGTCGACCGTGCCGCCTTTGTGCCAGAACCATTCGGCCCCCGTGGTCCCGAAGGTTTCCTTCAGCGGCATTCCGTTCACCAGCAGCTGAAAACGACCGGGCTGCCCTTCGGCATTCCAGCGAGCCACCCAGTCTTTGGTACGGACGAAAACATGGTAGGTGCCGGGTGCCGGAAACTGAACGGTGGTGGTGGCATCTTTGACCGGGCGTCCCAGCCCGTGAGCCAGCAGGTATGGCGATCCCATCTCACGGATAAACTGAGTGTCCAGCCGCCAGCCGCCGGCCTGATCAAAACTCTCGGCCTCAATCAGCAGTTCCTGAGCGGACAACGGAGCGGTTGCCAGCAGCAGAAGCGACAGTACACTCAGGCGAATCGATCGGCACATTCGATGATCTCAGCAATGATGGAAAGGCAGTTCCGGCAATTCAGAGGCAGACAAAGGCCAACCGCACCCCTGGCGGTCGGACGCGTGGGTCGTACGTCTGTCCGCTGCATTGTGGCGATCTTCTTTCTGCTCTCAAACCGATAATTCCGAGAACTGTTTCGTTTTCCGGATGAATCCCGCGCCCGCGTGGCAGGAGTAGCAACATGCTCAGTTTTTTTCGGCTCACTGGTGCTGGCCTCAGCATCCTGCTGCTTTCGACGGCATGGTCCGGGGCTGAGGCTCAGACGACACTGACGGACAAGTCCATCGAATATCGCGTCCCGGCGGATCATCACGTGATCCTGAAGCGAGGCGGCCTGACCGCGATCATCGTCGACAACGCCGCCATCGACATTCCGGAACTGCCCGCGCATCGCGCCGGCTACAACGGCGTCGCTTCACTGACGCATGAGCAACAACCGAAGAATCTGTTCGTCCCCGGCATTGCCGGACTGAACTTCGAACACATTCACGACGGCACCAAAGCCGGCCTGATCGAAAAATTCGAGCCTCGCCGGTTTCCAATGGAACTGCGAATCATCGATGACTTCACCGTCGAGCTTTATCAGCCGCCGACCGGCAACTGGAAGCTGGAAAGCTGCGGCCGCTACCAGCTTCACGAAGACGGCACCATTGACTACACGTTTGAATGCATTCCTCGAGCCAACGAATATCACCACGGCTACATCGGACTGTTCTGGGCCAGCTACATTCACCTGCCGGAAGACAAAGCCATATTCTTCAAAGGTCGTCCGGCCGGAACCGACGGAAATCCGAACTGGATCAAGGGAATCACTCCGCAGCACGGTACCGACAGTACTCACCGCCCCGCCGGCGTTACATCGCTGCCGCCGGTGGATCCGGATTTTCCGTTGTCGCTGGTCAACCATCCATCAAAGTACGAATACACGCAGCCATGGTATTACGGTGTGAGCCACGGGATGGCGTTCGTTCAGGTTTTCCGGATGCAGGACAACATCTGGATGGCTCAGTCACCATCCGGCGGCGGCAACGGCAACCCGGCATGGGATTTTCAATGGTTCATCAGCGATCCGAAAATCGGCCAAACCTACGGCTTTTCAATGCGAGCCGCCTATGTCCCGTTTCGCAGTCAGAAGCAGATCGAGGCTCTGGCTTCCGCCATCAGCATAGACTGAACAAAGCACGTCGACTATCCCGGAATCGCAGGGCGTAACAAGCGAAGCAAATCAGCTCAGACACCCGTCATTGCTGCTACTCGCACCCAGGGAATCCAGCCGCCGCCGAGACCCGTAGGTGCTGCGGCTGGAAGCCCCAGCAACGGTAACAACCAGTGCCGGCCGTTGGTCATCCTTTCGTGAGCCGCGACGCGTCAGCGGCCGGGCTCCGGGCGCCACGATTCCATGCATTTCAACGTCACACCGGGAAGCCACCCGGTGAACGGCCCGGTGCCTGACGGCACTCGGCTCACAGTCGTGCGGCCTGGCGCGTTTTGCCTTGTGAGCCGCGACGCGTCAGCGGCCGGGCCCCGGTGCGACGATTCCATACATTTCAACGTCT
>JAVKCM010000053.1:0-36391 GCA_040222735.1 Fuerstiella sp.
CCACAACGAGCGGGAGACCGCTCCACAACGAGCGGGAGGCTGCTCCACAACGAATCCCTCGCTGCCGCAGCGGGTTTCCTTTAAATCAACAGGCCGTTGGCGGCTTCTGCTGCAATCGGCTTTCCGGACAGCCCGCAGGCCGGCCTGAATAATGTCGCAGGCCGGTGAACGACGAACAGAATCAGTGCAGAGTGTTTTATTACAACACCGGCGGCCGGCCTGGCGGCTGGCAGCAGAAAAGAACTCGGCGTGACCAGCGAACTTGAGGCCTATATTCATCAGCAGATCCCGATTACTCTGGCGATGGGGGTTCGAGTTGTTGAAGCAACGGTGGATCGGGTTGAACTGACGGCTCCGCTGGCTCCCAACATCAATCATCGGGAAACGGTGTTTGGCGGCAGTGCCGCGGCGGTGGCGACGCTGGCCGCATGGACGCTCATCCTTGTGCGGATGCGCGCCGAGGGACTGACCGGACGGCTGGTGATTGCTCGGAATTCCATGGAGTATCAGAAGCCGATTCTGGCAGATTTCACGGCGGTCGCAGAGGCCGGAGACCTGCAGCGGTGGCCGGTCTTCGTGGCAGCTTTGAAGCGTAAGGGAAAGGGGCGGCTGCAGGCGGTTTCGGTATTGAAGCTGGACGGCGAACAGGTGGCTCGATTCGACGGGCAGTTTGCGGCGCTGCGGTAGAGTTGTGGCCTGCGGCCGGTGTTCGGTGGCCGGTGGCCGTGGACCGGCGTTGTGAGTGAGGCGAGGAGCTCAGATTGTTGCCGTTCCGCGGTGGTTGACGTCGTTCAGAATAACATTCAAAAAACAAAGCTGCTAAACTGCACGGCATCTGATTCAGGCATCGGTGACAGCGTTGTCGTCGGCAGAATCAGACCCGTCGCGGCCGGTGCCGCTTCTCTGAAACGCTGTGATCATGGACGCGATTGATCTTAGTGACTACGAATGGAAAACCACCATTCGTCAACTCACCATCGAGGACTTTGACGCTCTGGTGGCTATGCAGAAAGTCTGCTTTCCGGGAATGCAGCCGTGGGATCGCGACCAGATCGAAAGTCAGATTCAGCATTTTCCGGAAGGCCAGCTGGCGATCGAAATCGACGGCACTCTGGCCGCTTCCAGCAGTAGTCTGATTCTGGAATATGATGTCGGGCTGGAGTGGCATGACTGGAAGAAGGTCGCGGATGAAGGCTACATCCGAAACCACAAGCCGAAAGGCGACACGCTGTACGGCATCGAGATGATGGTGCATCCCGATTTTCGCGGCATGAAGCTGTCACGGCGTCTGTACGACGCCAGGAAAGAGCTGTGTCGGGAAAAGAATCTGGCCCGTATCATCATAGCCGGCCGCATTCCGGGATATCACAAACATGCGGAAGACATGACGGCCCGGGAGTACGTCGAGAACGTCATTGACAAGACGATCTATGATCCGGTGCTGACGGCACAGCTGTCGAACGGGTTTGCCCTGCAGGGGCTGATTCCGAATTATTTTCCGTCAGACACCGCCAGCAACGGCTACGCGACGTTTCTGGAGTGGCGGAATCTGGATTACATCAAGGGCGCAAAACGCCGTTTTCTGAGTGTCACCGAACTGGTTCGGATTGCCGCGGTTCAGTACCAGATGCGGACCATCAGCGACTTCAGCGACTTTGCACAGCAGTGTGAATTTTTTATTGACACGGCCAGCGAATACAAAAGTGACTTTGTGCTGTTTCCGGAACTGCACACTACGCAGCTGCTGTCCTGTATCCCGGAACTGCGGCCCGGAGAAGCGGCTCGCAGACTGTCAGAATTCACACCGCAGTATCTCGATTTCTACACGGAAATGGCGGTCAAATATAATGTGAACATCATCGGTGGCTCACAGTTCGTGATTGAAGATGAACTGCTGTACAACGTGTCGTATCTGTTTCGTCGGGACGGCACGCTTGAAAAACAGGAAAAGATTCACATTACGCCCAGCGAGCGCAAATGGTGGGGCGTGACGCCGGGTCGGCGCGTGAACGTCTTCGAGACAGACTGCGGCACGATTTCGATTCTGATCTGTTATGACATCGAGTTTCCGGAACTGGTCCGCATTGCCGCCAGCAAAGGCGCTCAGATCGTGTTCGTGCCCTTCAATACCGACACGCGACACGGTTACCTGCGGGTCCGCAACTGTGCCCTGGCACGGTGCGTTGAAAACCATGTGTATGTGGCCGTGGCGGGCTGTACAGGTAATCTGCCGTTTGTCGAAAACAGCGACATCCACTACGCCCAGTCGGCCATCTTCACACCAGCCGATGCAGAATTCGCGCGGGACGCTGTCGCCGCGGAAAGTACCGCCAACATTGAAACGCTGGTGATCCACGACGTGGACGTTGAACAGCTGCGGCGGCATCGCGACACCGGCAGCGTCCAGAACTGGAATGATCGTCGACGGGATCTGTACAAAGTGGTGTATCTGGAGGACGGTGTACAGAAAGAGATCTGACGTCCGCGAGCCGACGGTCGTATCTTCTGTTTGCCGGAAGCGGCTCACTGAGTCGAATCCGCGGGTGCCACGTGTTATGCTCGGATCGAAAGTCCGCATTCATACGCTGGCTGCCGCCGGTGTTGTCGGATGATTCCGCTCTTGAGTTACCTGAGTTCCATTGATCCCCACAATTCATGTCTGAGCCAACGCGCAGCATTTGCTCACAATGTGGAGCAGCAATGCCTGCGGCGGCACTGGGTGCTGAGCCGCCCGGCCTTTGCGAATCGTGTGCTGCCGGCCTGCAGAGAGAGGCTGAACAATCCTGCAGTGACCTTACCCTGGTGCCAGAACAGCTTAATCGGCCGACGGACGTACCGGATCAGACGCTGTCGGTGCATTGCGGTCCGGAAATTCCGGCGGTTCGCAGCGCGGGCTCGGATGAGACGGCCGTTCCGCAGTGTGTCGGCCGGTTCCGGATCAGGCGGGTTCTGGGAACAGGCGGGTTTGGCACGGTCTATCAGGCGTACGACCCGCTGCTGGACCGGGAAGTCGCCCTGAAGGTGCCTCGTCTGATCGACAACGATCCGACCACGTATGATCGATTTCTGCACGAAGCCAAGGCGGCGGCTCGGCTGCGACATCCGAATATCGTGGCCGTGTTTGAATGCGGGACGGTGGACCGGCAGCCGTTCATTGCGTCTGAGTTTGTCGATGGCACGCCTCTGTCAGAAGTACTGAAGACTCAGCTTCCCGACAGGACGGTGGCCGTGCAGCTGGTCCGCCAGATTGCCGAGGCCATTCACTACGCCCATTCTGAAGGAATTGTGCACCGGGACCTGAAGCCGGCCAACATCATGATGAGTCGTTCCGGCCGACCTCAGGTGATGGACTTTGGTCTGGCCCGGCTGACCACGGATTCCGAAATGTCACTGATGGCAGAAGGCTACATCGTGGGCACGCCGTCCTACATGTCGCCCGAGCAGGCGCGGGGTGACCGTGAGGCCGTCGGACCTCGCAGCGATCTGTACAGCGTGGGGGTGTTGCTGTATGTCATGCTGTGTGGCCGACGCCCGTTTTCCGGGGAAGCGTGGTCCGTGATATCGCGGGTGGCCGATCCATTGATTCCGGCGGAATCGCCTCGCCGGATCAGTCCGGATGTGCCGCCGGATCTGGAGGCCTGTTGTCTGAAGGCCATCGACAAGGACCCGAACCGTCGTTACGGCAGCCTGCAGGAATTCGCGGATGACCTGACGCGGTGGCTGGAAGGCCGACCACTGGCAGCGCGGCCCATCAGCTGGTCGGAGAGACTGCTTCGCTGGTGTGATAAAAACCGACTGACAGCGAGTCTGCTGAGCGCCATCACGCTGCTGATTCTGACGGCATCGATCGTGGGCTATGTTCTGGCGTTTCAGTTTCGGAATCTGGCCGAGTATGCGACGGACCGGGCACAGGCGGCAGAAACCGCGACGCGGAAGGAAGAAGAGGCTCGTCGGCAGGCCGAACAGCTGCTGATTGACACTTTCAGCGAATCGGGACTGATTGCCGATCGCAACGGTTTTCCTCAGGATGCTGTTCTGTGGTTCAGCAATGCCGTGCACAAGGCATCGGAACACCCGCTGCGCGATCGACTGAATCGCATTCGGATGCAGACATGGTTCGGAAAGACACCGATTCCGGTCCGCATGTTCCGCGGGCTGGAGCGTCTGCACAAATCGCTGAAGGTTCATCCGGGCGGTCAGTATCTTCTTTCTGAACAGCACGGCCCCGCCGGTGATGATTGTCAGATCTGGAACGTGGGCACCGCTGACGAGTGGCGTCTGCCGGTGACGGCACCCGTCAGCGCCGCCACATGGTCTCCGGATGGAACCAGACTGGCACTGGCCACGGAAGACAGTGTCCGAATTGTGGACTTTCCGGATGGTCGACTGCTGACGCAGTGGCAGCACCCGGACCCTGTTCTGCTGCTGCAGTTTTCCGGCGATGGCGGGCGACTTGCCGTCGGTGGAGAAAATTCAGTGGCAATTCATCAGGTGGACGGCGAATCGCGGTCCACGCTGCTGGTCGAGTCGGTGAACAAGACATGCGGGCTGGTCTTCAGTCCTTCCGGGGCAGCCCTTGCCTTGCTGGACAATGACCGTCGCGTCAGCGTCTGGGGCGGTTCTTTGCAGGGGCCGCCCGAACGGCTTCCGCTGCCGGTGCTGAAATGCCCCTTTGAATCACTTCCGCCGACGCTGCAGTTCACGTCTGATTCGCTGCTGGTCGTACCCGAAGCCGGAATAGCGGTTCGCTGCTGGGACGTGAACACGGCTGAAGAAGTCTGGACGGTACCCTGCAGCAGCAAAGTGAATATCGCTGCGACTCACGATCTGAGTCGAGTGGCCATTCTGAATGACAGCAGACTGCAGCAGGTGGACGCCGCCACCGGGGCGCGACTCGGCCCGCCGATCATCCATCCCAATACGGTGATGTCGGCGGCCTATGACCCTTCCGGTCGGCGTCTGCTGACCGGCTGCATTGACCAGGTCGCACGGATCTATCACGTCGATCAGGGAGGGCAGATTTCCAGCATCAGGCACAGCGACATCGTTCATCACGTCGCCTGGTTTCCGGATGGCAGGGCCTGCACCACGGCTCAGTGGAAGGCGGATCTGGTTCGCGTCTGGAAACTGGGGGTGGCCGAAGTGTCGGCGTCCGTCGGGCCGCCGCAGCCCTCTGCGATGCATGTCAAATGGAACGAAGACGGCTCTGCATTGCTGGCTTCCGGTTTCGACGCCAGACGCGAGGCCGGACCCTGCATGGTGCTGAAACCGTCAGATCTGTCCCCTGTCTGTGCTCCGATCGAATTTCCTGGTCGCATTTCTGACGCCTGCTTTCTGCCGGGGCGTCAGCAGCTGGTGATCGCCGGCGCCGCCACGGTCGGAGCGGACGGACCGGATGCAGATCTGATTCATCATCAGGATCTGTCCAGCGAAGGGCTCGTGCGCCGAGTCGATCTGAACACCGGACAGCCCGCGACGGATCTGATCCGGACGTCGACGAATCCGATTGCCGTGACTGGCGGCGGCGAGCCTGATCTGGTGATCGTGCTGTGTCATGACGGACAGCTTCTGCTGATTGACGCCAACACCGGTAAGATCCGGTATGTGCATCACGCATTTCCGAACCAGCAGCAGTTCTATGGCTTTGCCATTCGCCGTCGGCTGCAGATGGCCCCGCAGCGTGATCGATTTGTCGTGTGGGGAAGCGCTTCGCGCAGTGCGGAAGTGCGAAGTGCGGTGGACGGTTCTCTGTTGTTTACGGTCAGTCATCCCAACGAAAGCAATCTGTACTGGCTGCACGACGTGAAGTTTTCTCCCGACGGCACGTTGCTGGCGACGTGTTCGGCCGATCATACCGTGCAGTTGTGGGACGCCTATACCGGTGAAAAACTGCCCGTCACCCTGCAGCACGCCGGCTGGGTTTTCAATGCCTGCTTCAGCAGCGACGGGACAAAACTGCTGACGGCCTGCCGGGACAAGCAGGTTCGGCTGTGGGATCTGAGCCACCCTGACAAGCCGATTCTGGCGACTCCCGCTCAGCCGGATGAAGTCTATGCCGCCTGCTTTCTTCCGGGCGAAGAAAATTTTGTCATCGGACTGCGCAATGGCGAGGTCAGTGCGTGGGAGGTTCGTCAGGGCAGGCAGATCGCCCCCGCTGCCAGAGAACCTGACCAGCAGGTTATTTACTCGCTTGCACTTTCGCCCGATCAGTCACGCATCGTCATGGTCAGTCGTGACGGACAGGTTCGGGCAGTGGCCCCGACCCGGTGGCTGTGCACTGTGGAACAACGGTTTTCTTCCGATGAACTGCGGGCACTGGGTGAAATGATTGCTTCTCAGGAACTGCATGAAGGTGTGCTGATCGGGCTCAGCAGCGACGCGGTCATGAACCGCTGGAAGCGTTTATTCAGGACACACTCCGACGCTCGTGCCTTTGCCTGGTCGGGGACGTCGGGGACGCAGCAGGCCGAATAACACCTGTGAAGGCGTCGGCCCTGACGGAAAAACGTCGTTTCGTCAGGACCGTGTTTCGCCGTCGGTCGCTAAGGGCCGAGCGGAAAATAAGTGGCGTAAGCTTCCAGCTTGCGATGCAGAAAAACACAGGCTGGAAGCCTACGTCACGTTTCGACGCGACAGTAATTTTCCGTTTGATCCTAATCGAACACCTGCTCGTATCCTCCGGGTGAAAACCGACCAGCAGTCGGTGGCCCGTCCTGATGGCGGGGGCACGCAGGTTGCCGGTCGGACCCGGCATCAGGGCCGGCAGTGTCTGGTTGTCCGGACGATCCTTCCTGAGGTCCACGTGCGTGAGCTTACGAATCGGATGCTGTTGTCAGTTCAAGGCGCTTCCAGCAGGACTCGAAAACCGTTGGTGGTGCTGGCACAGGTGGCGATGCCGTCGTGACGTCCGGTGCTGCGACAGCTGATACCGGCATTGAACCAGCTGCCGCCGCGGACCACGTGCCATGCTGTTGGTCCGGTCGGTCCCGCAGGATTCTGCAGCGGGCTGTCCGAATACCAGGTGGCCTCAAACCAGTCGCGACACCATTCTCCGACATTGCCGTGCATATCGAAAAGCCCGAACGAGCTGGGGGCAAAACTGGCCACCGGGGCGGTAAAGGCAAAGCCGTCATTCCAGTCCGCATGGTTCTGTGTCCCGGGAAACAAATGCCGCAGCGCCTGATCTGCCACATTGGCACAACCCTGCAGTGTTGCCGAACTGTCTCCGGTACTGAAGGTCGTATTCGTTCCGGCCCGGCAGGCGTATTCCCATTCGGCTTCGGTCGGCAGTCGAAATCGACGCTTGTGTCGGAAGGACAGCCAGTCGCAGAAGGCGACGGCATCTGACCACGACACACAAACGACGGGGTGGTCATCAGACTGAGTGAAACCTGGTGTCTGCCATGTTGTTTCGGGCAGCTGCTGTACGGCTCCGGTTTCCAGATTCAGACTGTTGCACCCCGTCCCCGATACTTCTGCCGTTGATCTGTAACCTGTGTCAGCGACAAAGTGGCGAAATTGCCCAACGGTCACTTCCGTCCGGCCGATCAAAACATCGCGTGTCAGCGTGACGGGATGAGCCGGCGTCTCACAGCCGCCATACCGGTCGGGCACCGGCGGATTGTCGGTACCCATCACAAATGCTCCGGCGGAAATTCTGATGAACACAAGGCCGTCGAACGTTTCGGTATCCGGTCGGAAGTCGGGGGCGGACGGGCGAGTCCGATCTGCCGTCGGCGGAAGCGACGGCGATCTGTGCGAGGCCTGATGATCCCTGTTGTTCTGTTGCGATTGAGGCGAAACCACCGGACGTGATTCGGTGAGTGTCTCAGGCGCATCGGTCCGGATGGCCTCCTCTGTGATCGCTGCGTGACATCCCGTCGACAGAACCATGCTGCCAGCCAGCAGCCATGTCTTCAGGGACAGATCCGGCCTCGGCGGCGTTGGATCCTCACGGACGTCGCTGGTCACGATGGCATCCGGATCGTTGTGGTTATTCGGATGGAAACGCCTGCGGACGCGAGACGTTGTCAGTGTGGTGCCGCAATGGCATCCGGATCGTTGTGGTTATTCGGATGGAAACGGCAGGGCGGTCTTCGGTTCGGCGCTTCCCAGCTGACCGGCCAGTCCGGCGCGGATCTGTCTGGCCTTTTGCAGATCCGCTTTCGCCAGATCAGCTTCTCCGGCCGATTCATGGACTGTGGATCGCTGCAGATAGGCTTCCGCGACGGTATCATCGAATCGGCGTGCCGCTTCAAAATCGGCGATGGCCTGATCCAGATTCTTCAGCGCGAACCATGCGTCGCCGCGGACGGAATACGCCGTTGTGGACGGTTGCAACACCAGTGATTCATCGCAGTCCGCGATGGCCTGCTTCAGGTCTCCCATCTTCAGCCATGCGGTGGCGCGTCCATTCAGGGCGTCTGCATTGCCGGGGGAGACGGTGAGTGCCCGGGTGAAGTCCTGAACGGCCGCCTGATACTCGGCGCCATTCATCAGATGAGTGGCGCGCTGCAGCCAGACCTGCGGGTTTCTGGAATCAGCGTTGGCGGCGATGGTCAGCTGAGACAGTGTCGAGAGCCAGTTCAGTCGTCTGGTATCGGCACTGGCTTCTTCAAACCGCTCCAGTTTCAGCAGAGCGGACCGACGATGATTCAGCCAGCGCACGTCCAGCGGGGCCAGACGAACGGCTTCGGAAAAAGCTTCGGCCGCCTTCTCGTAGTTCTCCTGCTGCAGATAGACCAGACCGGTGTTGTTCCATGCAGTGGCATAGTCGGGACGCTGCCGGATGGTCTGTTTCAGGTCGGCCAGAGCTGTTTCCAGGTGGCCCTGTTTCATGCGAGCGAATCCCCGGTTGTTCAGGGCATCTGCGTATTCCGGATCGATTTCAACGGCCTTGTTGAAATCCGCTTCTGCGGCAGCGAAGTCACTGTCGGCCAGGTGGACAAGGCCTCGATTATTCCAGGCCACGGCCAGATTCGGCTGCAGTTCAACGGCCTTGTCGAAATCGGCCACCGCGTCGCCGGTGGCGCCATGTGTCATCAGGAAATAGCCGCGTACGTTGTACAGGTCTGCGTTCTGAGGTTCGGCCTGAATGGCCAGTGAGAAATCGGCGCGGGCATTGGCGTATTCGCCCATCAGTCCGTAGACGTCACCGCGCATCCGAAACAGACGAGCGTCTCCGGCGTCAAATCCGATGGCCTGACTCAGAGCCTCGATCGCGGCGGAGTGTTTTCCATTCACAACGGCCGTCCGAGCCTTTTGAATCAGCTGCTCGACGACGGGGTTCTTCAGTGAATCTGCAAGCGGAATTTTTTCATCCGCCGCGCTGTCGGCGGTTCCGGCAGCCGGGCTGCCTATGGATAAAGCTACTCCGGGTGAGGAGGATTCGGCGTCATTGGACTTCGATCCACAGCCAACGGTGGAAATCAGGAAAATCAGAGACAGCGTGATACGCATCGTGTTCGCTCCGTCGAACGGGGTCGCGTCGTTTTTTGAACTTCTAGCGGGAAATGCGGTTTTCTGTCAATTCCGGTTCGCTTCCAGGGGCGAGCGGTCTGTGCGTCGTTCAGTGCTGAATCGGCCGGAATAATCGTCGCGAAACGGGTGCGGCAGAAAGTTATTGAAAGCTAACTTTGATTTTTTCTCGATTTCCGGCTAACCTCATTTTCTGCGGCAGGCTGCTTGAGGCGTAGTCCCCTGTGAGGACCACATAGACGCCCGTTGGCCTGCTCCGAAAGTAGTGTTGCAGACGGACTGGTCGCTGATTCATGATGCGACTGGCCGGTTGTCCGTTGTCAAAGGCAGAGTGCGGTGAAAGTCGGATCATAATTACAACTTCGGGCTGAATGAGGAGCAACAGCAGTGGGCGATTCAATCACTCTCCACTCGGTTCACTCAGTGGACAGGGCACCAGAACTGAACTCGGTGGGGGCCAGTCAGGTTCCTCGCCGCGTCTACGTACTGGACGATGAGGTTCAGGTTCTGGAAGTGATTGATCTGCAGCTGCGATCCGCGGGGTACGAAGTCCGTACCTTTCCCCATGCGTCTGAGTTTCTGGCCCAGCTTCCCGATCTGCCGTCCGGCGTTGTCGTGTCGGACCAGCGAATGCCGGACGTGGAAGGGCTGGAGGTGCAGCAGAGTCTGCAGTCGCTGGGGCACAGGTTTCAGCTGATCCTGCTGTCCGGTTATCCGGAGACGCGCGTGGCCGTTCAGGCCATGAAACACGGGGCCATCACGGTTCTGGACAAGCCCTACAACAAGTCGCAGTTGCTGACGTCGCTGGAAGAAGCCTTTTCGGCGCTGGACCGTGCCATTGTGGATGATCAGGGACTGCCAACCGCCCTGCCCGACGGCGCTCGTTACCTGGATCGCCTGTCAACACGCGAACGAGAAGTGGTGGACCGCGTCTATGAGGGTGAGACAAACAAGGCCATCGGGATTCGGCTGGGGATCAGCATCAAGACCGTGGAAAAACACCGTGGCAAAGCCATGAAGAAAATGCAGGTGTCCAGCCTGGCCGAACTGGTGCGGCTGATGGACCGTGAGCGAAACCGCTGACTCAGAAGACTTCGGGCGTGGACCGTTGGCTGTTTCGCGACGTCGGCTTCATGCGGCCGGCGCGTTTGTTTATTCCGTTCCCGGACGGTACCCTTGTCCTTTCTGCCTGAAAGGACCTTTCATGATCTGTTCTGCAATTCAAATCGTGTCTTGCCGCTGCCGGTGGATTCCTTCGCTGATGACGGCCTGTCTGATCCTGAGCATCGTGTGCGGCTGCCAGGACACTCCCCCGCCCTCCTCAACGTCGACGACTGATATGACCGATCCTGATTCGACCTCCCCTGCGGCGGAAGAGACGGCGGCCGATGATAAGACAGCTGAAAACGATCAGACGGCTGAACCGGCCTATGGCCCTGCTCCGGAAGGCAAAGTGCTGCGTCACGCCGTTTTCTTTTCCTTCAAGGATGATGTCGACCAAAAGCAGGTTCAGGAGGTCGTGGACGCGTTTCGTCAGTTGCCCTCGCAGATTGCAGAAATTATCGACTTTCAGTGGGGTGTGAACAACAGTCCGGAAGGTCTGGATGACGGTTTCACGCACTGCTTTCTGCTGACCTTCAAAGACGAAGCCGGTCGAGCCGCCTACCTGCCGCACCCGGCTCACAAGGCGTTTGGCGATGTTCTTCGGGGTAAGAACGACAAAGTCTTTGTCGTGGATTACTGGGGGACTCCGCCGTCTGAGCCGCTGGAGCACGAACTGAAACACGCCGTCTTCTTCCGTTTCAAGGAAGACGCCACCGCTGAAGACATCAAAAAAGTGGAAGAAGGCTTTGCCGCGCTGCCGGAAAAAATCGACGCGATCAAAGCATTTGAATGGGGCGTGAACAACAGCCCGGAAAAACATTCAGACGGCTTCACTCACTGTTTCATGGTGACGTTTGATTCCGAAGAAGGACGCGATGCCTACCTGCCTCACCCTGAGCATCAGGCCTTCGTCGAAATTCTGAAACCGGTGCTGGATGCTCCGCGTGTGCTCGACTTCCATGCACAGAAATAATGGCGCACGCTGATGCTGACCCCAACCTGAAAGACTGCTGATGTCGCTCCGGGCAAATGTCTGTGCCGCAACTGTCGTGGCGGGAATTCTTTACTTGTGTGGTAACACATTGGCTCAGGAAAAAATTCGACCGACCGCTGAACCTTCAGGTTCGGTGAACGAGATGTTGCAGCGGTTCGTGTCGGAATGCGTTCAGATCAGCCCGGGGACGGATCCCTTTCCTGTTGAATTTGTGATGGGGGCCGAATCACCCGGTGATCATCAGCAGCCGCGAAGGAAAGCTGCGATCACGCACAGGTTCAGAATTTCCAGGTACGAAACGACTCAGGAACTGTACCTTGCCGTCATGGGCGAAAATCCCAGTCGGTGGAAAGGGCCTCGAAACTCAGTTGAAAACGTCAGTTTTCAGGATGCCACCCGATTCTGTGAGCGGCTGACAGGACTGCTTCGTGCGCGAAAGCATATCGCTGATCACGAAGTCGTGCGGCTGCCCACTTCTGTCGAATGGGAGTATTGCTGTCGTGCCGGATCCACAACCGCCTACTGCTTCGGTGACGATGCGTCCGGGCCTGCCGGGCCGACTGCCACGCTGGATCAGTACGCGTGGCATACCGGAAACGCTGCGGGGAACGACCCGGCGGTTGGCGTGCTGAAGCCGAACGCGTGGGGGCTGCACGATGTGCACGGGTATCTCTGGGAATATTGCTCAGATCCGTCGGCCGATGAAACGTCCGGCACGGCCTCCGATGCCTCAGAGAAGGACGATCGAATTCGCCGGACGATCCGTGGCGGTTCATGGCGCGACCAGCATACGCTGCTTTCCTCGTCCACCTCAATGACCGTTTCTCCGGAGGCCGTCAACGACGCCACGGGATTTCGCTGTGTTATCGCACAGAAACCTCAGGCAAAGATTGTGCCTGCCCGGTAGCCAACGGCAGAGTGTTGCGATATCCTCCGGAGTGAACGTCAGCAGACCGGTCTCTGCTGTTACCGATGCATGAACTTTTGAGCCCTGTGTCGCCCTGCGATCACAGCATTACGGATCACACCCGCCTGGTAGGTGTGACCAACAGGACCTCGGACGATGACAACCGACGAAAAACACTCTCTGGAAACTGCGGCCCCGGATTCTCCTGACCTGCCGTCTGTTCCGTCGACGCCCCCACCGGAGGAATCACAGGAACAACCGGTGGCTGAGAAACCAGTGGCTGAGCAACAGGCGGCTGACCCGCCGACAGCTGCCCAGGAGGCTCTGGCTGACCCGGCCGCAGAAAATACGGCCGCAGACGCGGCTGCCACACCGCCCGAAGCAACGGCTCCGGCCGAACCAACGGCAACGGCTGCCACACCGGCCGACGTCAGTCCGCAGGAATCTGAGGTGCCTTCCGCCGCAGAATCTGTGTCTCCAGCTGTGGTTTCTGGCGAAGACACCGCCGGTGCCTCGCCTGTGAGTGGTGCTGAATCGCCGGCCGCCGCCCCGGAAGAGCAGACGCCGGCCGCTGAGCAGGCACCGACCGCTGAACAGGCTCCTGCGACGGTGCAGGCACCGGCAGCAGAGCAAACACCGGCTCCGGCAGAAGCCGGGGGCGGCGCAGAAGTCGCGGCCCCGTCCGGTCCGCTGGCTGGTTCGCCTGAGTCGCCGGCTGCTGCGGACGAATCCTCCGCCCCGGTTCAGGAGACCGTTCCTGCGGCCACCGCAGTCGAGGCTGGTGGTCAGGTTCAGCAGACGGTTGCAGCTGACGCTGCCGACGCGGCGACTGCGGCGGATGGCGCATCGACGGTCTCGGCCGGTGATCGTCCATCCTCGCGAATGCGTGACAAGCTGGGGGCGTCGCACTCAGAGAAGCCTGTCGGCAGTGAAGATATTCTCACGCAGCGTCCGGATATCCCGACCAGTGTGGCTCCGGTGGACATACCTGAGGATGACGATCTGGATGCTTCTCTGGAGGCAGAAATTTCGTCGGCCATGGGTGACCAGATGTCAGCTCCGCCGAAACCTGTGGCGCCCGTGACGGGTGAGGGCGATGCGGGTGCGGGTGATGCGGGCACGGCCGATCAGCCTGCTGAATCAGCACCGGCGGGAGAAATCGGTCCGGGTTCGACGATCAGCGGGCAGGTACAGCACATTCATGCGGATGATGTGTTTGTGAATGCGGGGCTGCGTTCGGACATCGTGGTTTCGCTGAAGCAGTTCCCGGAAGGAAAGGCGCCCAGCGTGGGTGATACGCTGAAGGTCGTCATAGAAACAGTGGACGACGACGGGCTGTTTCGGGCTCGCCTTCCTCAGGCGCGTACAAAATCCGGAGGAAACTGGGAAGGGCTGGCTGTCGGGCAGGTTGTTGACTGCACCGTTTCCGGAACCAATAAGGGTGGTCTGCAGGTCATGGTGGGCAACCTGAAGGGTTTTCTGCCGGCCAGTCAGGTGGACCTTGGATTTGTGTCCGACCTTGAGCAGTTTGTCGGGCAGAAGCTGTCTGTGCAGATCACGGAGGTCAAGCCGCGGAAAAAGAATCTGGTGGTCAGTCGACGCGTGCTGCTGCAGGCTGAGCGGGAATCACAGCAGGCAGACTTCTGGAATACTCTGGAAGTCGGTCAGGATCATGTGGGTACGGTCAAGACGATTCGAAATTACGGAGCATTTGTCAACCTCGGGCCGATCGACGGGTTTCTGCACATCGGCGAAATTTCGTGGTCACGAATCAATCACCCGAATGAGGTATTGCGCGAGGGGCAGGAAATCCAGGTCCGCGTGCTGAAGATTGACAAGGAAAAGAGCCGCATCAGTCTGGGGATGAAACAGCTGGTGCAGAATCCGTGGATCGGGCTCAGCGATCGTTATCCTTCGGAACGCATTGTGTCCGGAAAAGTGACTCGCGTGGCGGACTTTGGAGCGTTTGTGGAACTGGAGCCGGGGGTCGAAGGGCTGGTGCACATCAGTGAACTGGCCTGGCGTCGCGTCGGCAGCGTCGGAGAAGTGCTGAAGGTCGGCGACGAAAAGGAATTCAAGGTTCTGGAGGTCGACCAGAAACGCAAACGCGTCAGCCTGTCCTTGAAGGCACTGGAGCAACGTCCGGAATCCGCGGCCCGACCCGGCGAGCCCGCCGATGAGCCTCGACCCGCTCGGAAGGCCAATCCCGATCTTCGCGGCGGAACTGGGGGCAACAGCGGTGCCGGTGGTCTGTTCGGCAACCCCAATGACTTTTCCTGATGCACCGGCATGCTGTACGGCCTGGCCGTCAGCGAATCTGAACAGTTCGTGAAAGTGAGTCTGTTGTCGGCGATCGACCATGCGGGAGAATATCAGCTTCTGTCTGAAGTCTACCGGGACGACGCATTTCGTGCGTTCCGGGCAAGGCACAGGAATTCGGACCGCGATGTACGGCTGACGTTGTTTAATCCTGAGATATCCGCTTCGGCCGCGTTTCGCGCGGCTTTCCGGACGGATCAGCCGATTCTTAGTCACGTCACCCATCATCAGGTGCTGACGCCGGTATTCTGGGGCGATCATCAGGGCCGGGTCTATTACGTCACTGAATATCCGGCCGGACGTTCCCTTGCCGAGTGTCTGGCGGCCGGGGAATCGTTTTCGGTCGAAGAGGCCATCGATATCGCATGGCAGATCGCGTCTGCTCTGCAGTACATGCACAACCTGGGACTGACGCACGGGGGACTGACGACTCGCTCGGTTTCGGTCTGTGAAGACGTTCGGATTCAGCTGATGGGATTCGGCCTGTACCGCTGGATTGCCGCCGCCCGTCCCGGGGACGGACATCATCACGCATGGTCCGACCACGCTCTGCAGGACCTGCAGGATTTCGGCCGGCTGCTGCGGACGCTGATGGATTCCGTGCCGGTCCGACCCGGATCCGAAACTGAGATCGGAGAGGCGGAACAGATGCAGCGTCTGATCGAAGATCTGCAGTATCCCGCGCCGGATCTGCTGGCCCGGGACATTCAGGGGCGTCTCGGAAACATGCTGCTGCAGGTAGCCGGCGAATCCATTGAAATGGTCGACCGCAGAAAAGGTCAGCAACTCAGCCGACGATCGATTGTGGATGAATTATTTGACGACCCGGGGCCGGCTTTGGCACCGACCGCCCGGCCGCCCGCTCCGGCCTCACATCAGATTCAGTCCTCACGCTGGCTGCTGCTGCTGCTGGCCGTGGCGGTGGTAGTGGTAGTGGTCGCCACCATCCTGCTGGGAACAGCGATATTCAGCAGCGATGCCGTGTCGATCCGCACCGCGGCGGCCGCACAACAGGCGTCGTAGACCGTTGTAAACGGTCGTGACCTGTCCGACACAACCGAACACGGACGCAGCATTCGCCTGCCGGCGAGACAGTGCCGCCCCGGACGGTCGATCGACGACGGATGCCGACAGAAGCGTGCCAACCGTCAAACTTTACCAGCGTCGCGCATCCGGAACGATTCACACAGGCTGATCGACCGGCGCAGGTGGCTCGTGATAAGCCGCGTGACTGCTATCTGCGGAACTGTCCGCAACTTCCACCCGGATGGAACTCGATGAACAGTGCGGAATGCTTTCTCAGGTGTCCGCATTGAATCAGGTTCCCGTTATGTTGGAAGTTCCCGCAGATCAACTTGGGCAGCGCTGGGTGGTGCAGCGACTGTATCGGCTCTGCGCCTCCCTGCACGCCTCTGCCATGGCAGAGCCATGTCTTGAGCAGTACGAGCGGCACGTTGGTGTCGTCATGGATCAGGAAGTCACCGAGGCCACGGCCGCATGGATTCGCATCATCGTCTGCCGCCTGCGTGCCGGCCTGCCGTTCTGTGCTGAGGATTATCTGGGCTGAGGATCATCGGTGCTGAGGCTCATCGGAGCGGAACGTCAGAGCTTCATTTTCCCGGACATGTGTCAGCCGCTGCCAGACGGTGGCCAGGACGGTGCCGGTCAGCATGCAGCCAAAGGTATACAGAATGCAGGGCAGCACGGCGGCAGACTCGGCTCCGAACAGTTGTTTGGCCAGCGCAATTCCGGCGCCGGCATTCTGCATCCCGACTTCCAGCGTCAGCGCGCGGCGCATCGGTTCCGGCAGGCGAAACGCGGCGGCTCCGAAATAGCCCGCCAGGTAACCGCCGGCATTCATCAGCCCCAGCGCGAACAGCAGCCACAGGCTGGCCTGTTGCACGCCGCTGCGATTCAGGGCCACGGCAATCGCAATGATGGCCAGGACAGAGGTGTTGGCCACCGGCGAGCCGATTCTGCCGGCAAGCCGACGGAAGCGCAGCTGGCAGCGGCTCAGCAGATGTCCGAGCACCACGGGCAGAACAATCTGAAAGACCAGCAGTCTGACGGCCGCCCAGCCGTCGTAATTGACATCGCTGTCCAGCGTCAGCCACAACGCAGCCGGCACAACGAGCGGAGACAGCAGAGTGGCCGAAGTCGTCAGGCTGACCGAGTAGCTGACGTTGCCGCGGGCGGTCAGGGTCAGCACGTTGGACGCCATCGCTCCGGGCACGCACCCCACGATCAGGATACCGGTGGCGATTTCAGTGGTCGGCTGCAGCACCTGAACAATGGCCCATGCCAGAGCCGGCATACTCAGATACTGAATTGCGCTTCCCAGCAGGATATGAGGCCAGTTCCGAAAGACCTGATTGACCTCGTCGATGGGCAGCAGTGCTCCGACGCCGAACATGGTGATCACGATCAGCACGTTGATGGCCTGGCTGCCGGCTGCCATAAACGGATCGAACGAAAATCCGGTGGCGGGCCAGAAGAATGCAGCTCCGGCCGACAGGATCAGCCAGAACAGAATTGACCTCACCGCCAGCCGCAGCCCTGGGAAGGAGGACAAAATCGGTCGTTTCAGCATGTTATTGAGGTCGCTTCTCGATAAAGTGCCTGCGACAGCGGCTGAACCCGAAAGCGTCGGCACCCGGTGGTTCCGAAGCCGGCAGGGTGGCGACTGTGTCTTCGGATATGGTGAAAGTGGCGGCTGAACGCCGTTTTGCTGCCGCCGCCGTGTGCACCTGAGTGCAGGCTGACGAAGAAAATTGCTGGTTCAGGCGCACAGCGGGGCGATGAGTCCGGGGTTGTGAATCGGTCTCTGGTGTACCGAATTCCGTCCGGTTGTTTTGTTTTTTTTATTGCTGCAGACGATGCCTGGTAATTCATTCGGACAATTCTTTCGTATCACCACGGCTGGTGAAAGTCACGGGCCGGGGAATGTGGTCATCATCGACGGAGTTCCACCGGGGCTGCCGCTGACGGTCGAAGACCTCATGGTCGACCTGGAACGTCGTCGGCCGGGCCAGAGTCGCCTGACGACTCAGCGGAAGGAAGCGGACGAACCGGAGATTCTGGCCGGAGTCTTTGAAGGTCGGACGACGGGTACCAGCATTGCCATTCTGATTCGCAACCAGGACCAGCGCAGCAAGGACTACTCGGACATCCGGGACAAGTATCGCCCCGGCCACGCCGACTTCACCTACGATGCCCGGTTCGGGTTTCGGGACTATCGTGGAGGCGGCCGCAGCAGTGCCCGGGAAACAACAGCTCGCGTCGCGGCCGGAGTCATCGCGAAGAAGCTGATTCAGCAGGAGTTCGGCGGACAGGTGGTCGGCTACGTCTGCCAGGTCGGAACGGTTCGCGCCAACATTCCGGCTCCTGAGCTGGTGACCATGGAACAGGTGGAACGACTGCCGGACGGATCACCGAATATCGTTCGCTGTCCGGACGTCGACGCAGCAGCGAAGATGATTGATGTGATCGATGAAGCACGTCGCGACACCGATTCCATCGGCGGCGTGTCCGAAATCGTGGCGACCGGAGTTCCCGCGGGGCTTGGCGAACCGGTCTTTGACAAACTGAAAGCTGATCTGGCCAAGGCTTTGTTCAGCCTGCCGGCCGTTCTGGGCGTCGAATACGGCATCGGCTTCGGCTGTGCCGAGCTGCGAGGCAGTCAGAACAACGATATCTTCGAGTCGTCCGACGGTTGTATCACAACCGCCACCAACCGTCATGGCGGGATGCTGGGCGGGATCAGTTCCGGACTGCCGATTGTACTGCGAGCGGCCATCAAGCCGACCAGCAGTCTGGCCAGGGAACAGCCAACCGTCACTCGTGACGGCAACCCGACCACCATCAGCACAAAAGGGCGACACGACCCCTGCCTGTTGCCTCGGTTTGTACCGATGGGTGAGGCGATGGTGGCCATCGTGCTGGCAGACCACTGGCTGCGCTGGAAGGCTATTGACGATCGGTAATCAGATGGACCTGTTGCTGACAGCCAACGACCGGTCGGCCGTCGCGAACTCTGAACAAAGCATCTACGCGTGACGCGATCATCTCAGATTCTGAAGGTCATTCTGCTGGTGTCGTGTGCGCACGCACTGGTGCATTTGCTTGAGCAGTCGATCGCCAGTGTTGAACAGGTGATTTCAGCCGACTACAGCCTGACTCTGAACCAGTCCGGATTTCTGGGTTTTGCCCTGCGACTGCCCTATGGCATCGGGGCGTTTTTTGCAGGACTGCTGGCGGATCGGTTCGGTGAAAAGCGAATCCTGGTGCTGTACCTGTTCGGGTCGGCTCTGGTGGCGGCCTCATTCATGGCCAGCCCGTCAGCATCGGTGATCTACACGCAGCTGTTTACACTGGGCGCTTTCGCCAGCATGTACCACCCTGCCGGGCTGGCGCTGCTGGCCAATCAGACGCGGCCGGAAGAACGTGCTCGTGCGCTGGGGCTGCACGGTGTGTTCGGTTCGATCGGAATTGCGGCCGCGCCGTTTGTGGCTGGCTTCATGCTGTCGCTGCGACCGGGAGACTGGCGAGGATATTACCTGCTGCTGGGAATGACCAGCGGTCTGCTGGGCCTGCTGGTCTGGCGACAGCTGAAACCGGTGCAACACGAATCGAAGCAGCACTCGGCCGCCGACGGGACCGGACACTCGACGGTATCTCACCCGCCTGAAATCCGGTTTCAGATCTGGCCCTATGCGATGCTGGTCACAGGCACAGCGCTGGGCGGCACCGTGTACGGCGGCGTCCTTCATTTTCTGCCTCGCTACCTGAAGGAATCGGGCGCTCTGTCGTGGTTCGAGACTGCTTTCGGCTTTACCATTTCTGATGCCGCGCTGGGCAACTATGCGGCCGCCCTGGCCTTGATCTGCGGGGCAGCCGGTCAGTGGATTGCGGGACGCATCGCTCGTCCGAAGAACCTGCCGCTGACCCTGTCGCTGGTCTATGCCGCCAATGTCCCGTTTCTGCTGTGGATGACGTTTGCAGAAGGATGGCAGCGCCTGGCGGCAGCGTGTTTCTGGGCCTTTGTCCATTTTATGAATCAGCCCCTGTACAACAGTCTGGTGGCTGAGTTTCTGCCGCAGCGTCGGCGCAGTGTGGGCTATGGTTTCAGCAACATGATGGGCTTTGGCATCGGAGCGCTGGGGCCGCCGCTGGTTGCTCAGTTCGATGCTCGGTTTGCCGACTATACGTTTGGCTACTCGGGACTTGCCGTGCTGGCCTGCATCGCGGCTCTGCTGCCGCTGCCGCTGTTGTCCTCAGACTTTGCAGACCGCGAATCCCGCGACGACTGACCCGCTGTCCAGAGATCCCGCGCTGATTCGGTTCAGCATTCTGCAGCCGCGCCGTCGTGAGCGCAGGCGTGGAAACGGGAGTCGACGGGCTTGTGTTGGTGGCTCAGACGTCAAAATCGTCGTAAGTGCACACATAGCCCGGCTGAGTAGCGCGTTCGCGTTCTCTGGAAAGGGCTTCCAGCACGGCGGTCTGGATCTTGTGGCGGCAGGCGGCGTTGATCGGGTGAGCGATGTCTGCAAACAGACGTGCTCGACCGTCGCCATTGTTGTTCCGCTCTTCGGGCAGTTTATTTCCGCAGCCATTGCAGTACCGGGCTCGCAGGTCATTCTTTCCGAAGCACCGCGGGCACTTGGTTGTCATTTTCCGGCTGGGCATGGCGATAAAGGGGCCGCGCTGACCTTCAATAATCTTCAGGTCGCGGATGACGAACTCGCCATCGAATGTAATTGAGCAGAAAGCCTGCAGACGATCGTCGTTATCGTCCATCAGTTTAATTCTTACCTCGGTGACGTCCACTCAGTTAAATCCTTTGAACTCAAGGTGCTGATTCTGGTTGTGCCGAAACCGCTGCTGGCCGCAGATTCTGACTCAGTGGGACCGGCGCCTGCGCCGGTCTGCTGTGTGTTCAGAACTGACTGGTCAGTGGCCCATGTCCGGAAGTCCGGATAATGACGGGCGAAACAGGTTGCTCGGCATGGTCATTTGTACAGTTGCCGTGACGGCCATTGACTGTTGATCACAGATGTTTCCTTCGGTGTGTGTGTTGATTGTTCAGGTCGAATTCTTTCGCGGATGCTGGTCGTCACCGGTCTGGTGCTTGTACTTGACGGCGGCCCGCCGGGGCAAAATCCCGAAAATTTCCGGAGCTTTGCAGAATCCTTGCTGATCGACGTTCAGGATCAATACCCGCCGTTCTGACAGGCAGTCAGCATAAGGGTATATGCGGAGGCCCGCCCGGCACCTTTGGGATCATCGAGGTATGGGGCCATTCCGCGACAGAAAGGTGGCGATTTTGGTCATTTTTCGGTGATTGCTGTGGCATGGTGGAAAAACCTCAGTGATTGCCCGCTGCATGGGATTGGAGTTACAATGCTGGACTGAGGACACGGTGCCAGAAGTTGGAACGCGGCTTCGCCGGCCGCGGTTTCGGCAGTTGGCGAAACCCGGGCAGACATCGCAGCGATGTGCAGACATTGAGTCGGAAATGAGATGTGTTGATGGCTGACAGAATTGACACGACGTCGCTAAGTCTGCTGGGCCGGGCCAGGGCCAACGACGAAGATGCCTGGAACCAGGTCGTCCACTTGTATGGGCCCCTTGTGCAAAGGTGGTGCCGAAGGGGGGGACTGACGGAAGAAGATACATCAGATGTTTTTCAGGAGACATTCAAGACTGTTTCTCGTCATATCGGCGACTTTGTTCCGGGCCGTTCAGTTGCTTCGTTTCGGTCATGGCTGAAGACCATTGTTCGTACACGGACGATTGATCATTTTCGCAGGTCTCAGCGGTACGTCGATGCTGTTGGAGGGACGGCCGCCCAGATGCTGATTTCCGGCGTACCGGATCCGTTCGCCGAAGACAGCGAAGAGGAAGCTGAGGCGGACAAGGCGCTGGTGGTGCACCGGGCCATGGAATTGATTCGTCCGGAATTTGAGGCTCGTAACTGGAAGGCCTTTGAACAGGTGGCTCTGCACGGCCGCAGTGCAACGGAAGTTGCGACCGAGCTGGGTGTTGCCGCGCAGACGATTCGCCAGGCAAATTACCGAATACGCCGGCGTCTGCGGTTGATTCTGGAGGATCTGGTAGAATAGCCGTTACCTGAAAACGTTCTTATCGTGGAAGAGGCATTGCCTTGGCGCGTTTTGCGTTGAAGGATCGCATGTGCCTTGTCTTTGTGTTTGCCCGTCCGGACGGCGGCGGGGCGGCGTCCGCGGCGTCCGTGGGCGTTGCTTGTGATTGCTTCTGCTTCTTCCCGGACTGGTTCCTGTCTTAAGTGTGCTCATGCCCAGATCACCTGCCAGAACTTTGACCTGTCCGCCGGCTGACGTCCTGGCGCAACTGGTCTCGGGCAGCCTGAACGAAGATGACGCGGAGAGACTGTTTCGACACATTGATACCTGTCAGAGCTGTCAGCAGAAGGTTGATGATCTTGAAAAACGACCTGCGGGCGTGCTTCAGGCAGCCCGCACACCGGCTCAGAGAGCGTCGGATCCTCAGCATCTGAATCGACTCATCCGGGAGGCGCAGAAATTCGGCACGCCGCGGCATGACGACGTCAGCGGCAGCCGAGAGGCCGTTTCTGTGGAAGGATTTCTGACGGGGTTGCGGCGTTGCGGTCTGTTTCCGCCAGAAGAAATCGATGCGTTGCTCAGCGACGTAGAGTCCTCAGACAGCAGCTCCCTGGCACGAGAACTGGTGGGTCGGCGCAAGCTGACGCCGTTTCAGGCACGGGTCCTGCTGAAAGGGCGATGGAAAGGGCTGGTGCTGGGAAACTACGTCATTCTGGACAAACTGGGCCAGGGCGGGATGGGAAGCGTGTTCAAGGCTCGGCATCGCCGCCTGGGACGAATCGTCTGTGTGAAAGTGATCAATTCGGCCGGCCGGCGATCGCCGAAGATGCTGGAACGGTTTCGGAACGAGGCCAAAACGGTGGCGGCGCTCAGCCACCCCAACTTTGTTGTGGCCCATGATGCTGATGAAGCGGAAGGTGTGCCGTTTCTGGTGATGGAGTATGTGGAAGGCAGCGACCTGTCGCGGCATGTGGCTAACCACGGTCCGCTGACGCTGCACCGAGCGTTGCAGATTGTGCATCAGGCGGCGACGGCCCTGCAGTATGCTCACGATCAGGGAGTAACGCACCGGGACATCAAGCCTCATAATCTGCTGATCACGGATACCGACGAATCAGACGAACTGCACGTCAAGATTCTGGACCTGGGACTGGCACGTTTTGATTCGCTGCTGGGCGACGAGATGCGCGGTGCAGCTCAGGCGGCCGTGACGAATACCGGTGTCATCATGGGGACGGTCGACTACATGTCGCCCGAACAGGCATTGCGAAGTCGTGATGCGGATAATCGCTCCGACATCTACAGTCTGGGCTGCACTCTGCATTATCTGGTGACCGGAGAGCCGGTGTTTGTCGGCGATACACTGATGGCACGATTGATTGCTCACCGGGAAGCGCCGCTGCCATCGCTGGAGAAACGCTGCCCGGGCGCGATGCCTCATCTGGATGCCGTGTTTCACCGAATGCTGGCCAAAGCTCCGGCAGACCGGTATCAGTCGATGGAGGAAGTGGCCCGCGACACGGAAGCTTTGCTGACGGGGCAGACGCCGCAGGCGGTCGAAGGGCCGTCCGCCGCCGTTCCCGTCTCGGTACTGGACCAAAGAAGACAGTTGCAGCGCCGCATGCCATATGGTTTTCTGGCCGCGATTGGCTCGGTGTTCTGTATGTTTGCCGTAATGTTTTTCGCACTCGCGATGCAAAGAAACGAATCTTCCGCCGGCCGGACGTCGGATTCGTTTCCGGATCAGTCGACCACACAGGCGGGTGCAGACGTCAACATCGGGGCTGACAGCGGCAACAGGCAGCTGCCACCCACTATTTCTGTTCCCTCGGGAATGATTGCGGGGATCTATGGCGACTTCAAAACGATGAGCGAGGGAGGTCTTCCCCGGGGCGTTGTCATCGTGCCGCAACGGAGTTTTGACGATCGCGAGTTGCTGGCCCTGCAGACCTCAGCCGAGAAGTACGGAATACAGCTGACCGTCGCTGCACCTCAGGGGACGACTCTGAATCCGTTGCACGACCAGAACTTCAGTCTGACGCCTGACGTACAGATCGATCAGCTGTCTGTCGACAACTTTGACATCATCTTTCTGGTGGGCGGAAGTGTGGAAGATCTGGAAACGCGTTACGTTTCAGATCAGTTGTCCCACTTCCTGATCAGTGCCGGTGGCATGGGACGTGTGATCGCCGCCAGTTCGGCCGGCGGTGTCCGGGTACTGCAGCAGCTGACGTCGGTCGCAGACTGTCGCACGCATCAGCAGCAGGGCGTCTTCTTCGGCCGTCCGGCGTCCGCCGGCGGAGCGATCGTATGGTCGGACAGGCCGGAAATCACCGACCTGGTGGTCAGAAAGTCGCTGCAGCTGCGCCGGGCGATCCTGAATCCCGGGATCCACCAGGATACGCTGGCCAAAGTCGGAGCTGGTCGGGCTCTGGTGGTTGTCCCCCGACACAACCTGGATCAGCGGCACCACGAACTGCTGACCGCTGTCTGCGAGTCGCGCGGGGTGAATCCGGTCTGGGCGTCCGCAATGCTGGGAGACGCGGAATCCGGGGACGGACAGAAGGTTCCCGTGACCCATTCACTGCAGGAGATTGCCGCGCTGAATCCCGGCATCAGGTTTTCTGAGCAGTTTGACTATGTGATCCTTGTGGGGGGCAACCTGACTGAGCTTCAGCAGCAGGCCGGTGAATCCATTCAACGCGTGGTGGAACACGCTCTGCGCGACGGCTCGGTGGTCATCGCGTTGTCGAAGGATGCGAAACAGCTGCTGCAAGTCTGCGATGAGGTCCGTGGAATGAAATTCAAACCCGGCCCCGCAGCCTCAGTGGGTCGTATGAAGGATCACACCGGCGCGGTTGTGTGGATCTCTGAAGTATCGTCGGCGGCTCAGCTGACGAAGATTCTGGAGCAGGCTGAACAGCTGCGTCGCGACGCGCTGACGTCCGCGCAGAGGCTGCAGCCGGAAGTGGAAACCGCCGGGGAGGCTGAGTCGCAGTGACCTGAATCGGTGCTGCTGATGAGCATTCTGTAAATGCAGAACAGCCGGAATTTCCGGTGCTTCCGAGGATTTACGGAATGTGGCAACTTCGCGCGAATCTTCAGAAGAACGAACCGCGGAAACGCGGGCTTTGCCCGGCAGCCGATAGAATCGGGCTTCGGATGACCGGCGGCCCCGGTGTCTGAATCCGGTTAACTGCCCCCGCACAGCTGCGGTAAGCTTCGTCAGCGTCCTCACGTCTCTTTATCTGTGGGTCAGGGGTGCAACCGAGGTCGGCTGATGTTCAAATTCGGAGTTTATTCATGCCCGTTGACAAGTCCGGCAGTCGTATTCGCCAGATGTTTGGCGAGATCGCCGGTCGCTATGACTTCATGAATCATTTTCTGTCCGGCGGCACAGACATCTACTGGCGTCGCAGGGCCGTTCGGCTGGCTCGTCCGGATGGCGACGGGCCGATTCTGGATGTCTGCACAGGCACGGGAGATCTGGCGTTTGCCTGGCGCAAGGCAGCGGGCAACGGGACTCCGGTGATTGCCACCGATTTCACTCACGGCATGCTGAAGCTGGCGGAGAAGAAACGTCACGACCGCAATGTCGTTTTCATGGAAGCTGATACTCAGTATCTTCCCTTCGAAGACGACCAGTTTCAGGTGGTTTCGGTCGCGTTCGGGCTGCGGAACGTGTCCAGCACGATTGGTGGTCTGGAAGAAATGACGCGTGTCTGCCGCCCCGGTGGTCGAGTCGTGGTGCTGGAGTTTTCGCTGCCGGATAATCGCGTCCTGAGTCGTACGTATCAGTGGTATTTTCGGAATGTTCTGCCTCGACTTGGGCAGCTGCTGGTTCGTAATCGTCAGGCCGCCTACGAATATCTGCCTCAGTCCGTCTCGGAATTTCCCAGCGGACTTCAGCTGACGGAGATCATGGAAGAGGCCGGGCTGGAGCGGACGTCGTTCCACAAGCTGACCGGGGGAATTGCAACGGTGTACATCGGCTACAAACCGGAACAACCGAACTGAAAAGCGAAGCTGGTCACGGGCAGCAATTGGCCGCCGAATTGTGATTTCAGGAATTGACACAGGGTATTACCCCTCTTCATTCTCGGTGCAGCTGCCAGAGGACAGCCGGAGACTGGTTTTCAGTTCCGCCTTCTGGACGGCAGGTTCCGTGAAAAGGGGGAAAAAAAATGTCGCAACGATTTCGATTCTGTCTGGTGTTGTGGATCGCCGTCGTACTGTTATCCGCACTTAGTGGAAAAGTTCAGGCTCAGGATGAGGCACCGCCAGCGAACCAGCTGTCGCTGACACCGGTTCCACAGATCTCTGATGCCGACTGGACAATTGAAATTATACCGGCGCGGAAGGTTGTTGAGACCGCCAGGACGTCTGCCGTCGGTGCAACTGTGACGGCCGAGCCGCCGGCAGGTGACGCTGAGATGACCGACGATGACAGCTGCGGTCGGCTTCACGCGGATGTCACTGAATATGAGCACGTCTACAGGACGATCCCGTTCAACCGCGCCGAATACAATGCCAATCCGTCGTATCGCCATGATTCCACGATGGAGATCCTGACCGGAAATGCCCGACACCAGACGATTGTCCGCCATGGTTCGCGCGTCCGGGCCGTGCCGGTTTCTCAGCCGGGCGGTCAGACGGTTATTCCGTACGGATTTGTGCGGCCGTCGCTGAGGCTCAACTACTACCGTCACTTTCCATCGCTGAATCCCTACTGGAATATCTTCTGGAACTACAGCGGTATTTATTAAGGCCAATACAGTTCGTGGTTCCGGCAGGAAGAGCCAGAATGAGCAAGGCGGGCGCGGTCTGCGTGTGACAAGTCGAAGTCTGAATCTGTGAGTCCGTTGTCCCGTCCCCTGGGGCAGCGGATTCATTTTTTTTGCCCGCCCGGCAGGACACCGGTTGACTTTACCGCGCCGCCCCGGAAAACAGACTGGTCACAGTGACGTCGGTTGACGAAGATGCGGTCAGTCGAGCTGTCGAATTTCATTGTCTGGATTCAGTCGGAAATCGTTCCGGGTTTCTGATTTCTGCAGCCGCACTTCATTTCCGGCGGTGCCTGTCGTCGCCGATTCAGTCTGCTTCTTTTTTTATGTCTGATCGTCCCGATAATCCCGAAGACTCAAGCTTTCAGAATTCGTTGTCTGCTGTGAACCACGACCTCACCGATATCGAGTCTTCACCTGAGCCAGACATGTCGTTGACGACCGTGCCCCCATCGGTCATGGCAGAACAGCGTGCGTTGCTGGCGCTGGCTGAGCAGAACGCCCGCCGACTGGCATGGGAATCGTTTCATCGTCGCAAGCGCCGGCGGCTGCGCGTTTCACTGACGTTGTTTGTGCTGACCTTTCTGAGCACCACGCTGGTGGGCGCTGACTACTGGCCGCTGGATATTCTGCCTGGTTTTTTCAACGACGAGCTTCGTGTTGACATCCTGCGGCATCTGGATCGGATCTGGCCGTCGGCCGCGCAAACGACACTGACGGAACGATTCTGGCAGTCAGTACTGCTGGGGTGCACCTACAGTATACCGCTGATGGCGATTCTGCTGTGTCATGAAATGGGGCACTACCTGCAGGCCGTCCGCTATCACGTACCGGCTTCGTTTCCGTATTTCATTCCCCTGCCTCTGCCTCCGCTGGGCACCATGGGCGCCGTTATTCTGCAGGGGCGCGGGGTCGCGGATCGGCGCACCATGTTTGATATCGCGGTGACAGGTCCGCTGGCCGGGCTGGTGGTGACGCTGCCGGTGTTGTTCTGGGGCATCTGTGCGTCGGGGTATACGGACGCGGTCATGGAACGCGGCTTCGAATTCGGCCAGCCGCTGATGGTGAGCTGGCTGATTGAAGCCGTGCATGGCCCGGCTCCAGCGGGTATGGTGTTCGAATGGAACGGCCTTGCCACAGCGGGGTGGGTGGGCATTTTCATTACCGCGATGAACCTGCTGCCGATCGGCCAGCTGGACGGCGGACATATCATGTATACGCTGGTCGGTCGCATGGCCCACTGGATCGCGTGGGGCCTGATTCTGACGGCTGTGATCGCGATGATTCAGATGAGAATGTTTTCTTATGTGCTGCTGCTGATTCTGCTGACGCTGACGGGGCCCCGTCATCCTCCGACGGCGGATGACACCGTGCCACTGGGAACGTTTCGTACGTGTGTCGGCTGGGCAACGCTGGCGTTTCTGCTGGTTGGGTTTACTGTGCAGCCGATCGTGATTCAGAACGACCGACCGCAGAATCAGGCAGAAGAAATGATTCCGGCGGCGGGCCCCGATCACGTTACCGGCGGACAGCCGGTACAAAAACAGCCTGCGGATCCAGGGCCAGTCTGAGTTTCCCGGACAGCGGGTCGACGGACACTCCCGGGTGATCCCGTTCCCACTGCGACGCGGTGCCGTGGTGGCAGGCTGCGATTTCGTCGCAGACCGTTCGGGCGGTCGCCGGGTCGCGTTCAGGACGCACAAACAACAGGCCGTTGCCGGCGTGACCGGCGCAGGACAGCCCGGCACCACTTAGTTCATCAGCGGCTGCGGCCAGCCGGGACGGAGGCACCTGCAGGCGTATTTCTTCGGCCATCCAGCCGTAGCTGCAGTTGTCGCAGCACTCCTGAACTGTCCAGCCGGGATGACCGGGGCCGCCGAATTCCTGCGCACCGGCGCAATCCTGCCGAATAACATCGGCCTGCCAGTCACAGACAGCGCTGGTGCCTTCCACGCCGATTGTGAGTGAGAATACCGGATGTCGGCGGTCGGCATTGGCCGCCAACGGCTCATCCGAAAGGCCGGTCTCATCTGGTGAATCCGTGGCAAAATCCATCAGGATCGGACGCGCAGCCGTGCTGTTCAGACATTCCAGCGCGGTTTCAAAACTGACGGCGTCTGCGAAACGAAATCCCAGCAGCAGCGAATGCTCAGGCACCGGTTTCAGTTTGAACGTCACCTGCGTCAGAATGCCGAGTGATCCCCGTGATCCCACCATGAGGCGACACAGATCGTATCCCGCCACATTCTTGACGACGCGTCCGCCGGCGTGGAAGATCCGCCCGTGGCCGTCCACAGCTTCGATACCGATCACGTAATCGCGCAGCGTGCCGTAGCCGTACTGACGCGGGCCGGCAACATCGCTGGCGACCAGTGCTCCGACAGAAATCGACGGATCAAATGCGTCGACGGGTAGCTGCTGGTTTTCTGCGGCCAGCACCTGCTGCAGTTCCTGAACGGGCATGCCGGCTTCGACGGTGATGGTCATGTCGCGCGCCGGGTAGTCAACGACGGCGGACATCCTGTTCAGACTCAGTTTCCGGACGGGTAAAGCCGATTCCTCTCGAACTGGCTCGTTGCGACCTGTACAGAGTCCGTGGCCGGAACTGAGGGCCGACTGAACGCAGTCAGCGACCTCAGCGGCGGATGCCGGGTGCAGAACGTCAATTGCTGTACTCACATGGCCGCCTTTCGTCCCGGATGACTTTTTTCAATATGTTCCATCCCGCAGGCGCCGGCCGTCGGCAGCAGCTTGCCGGGACTGCACCGCCCGTCCGGGTTGAATACTTTGCGGATGTCTTCCATGACCGCCAGGTCCTGTTCTGTGAACAGGCGTTTCATGAAACTGATCTTTTCGACGCCGATGCCGTGTTCACCGGTCACACTGCCGCCCAGTTCGATGCATTTTTCAAGGATCTCGTCGCTGGCCAGCATCACACGTTTTATCTGTTCCGCATTGCGTTCATCAAACAGCAGGATGGGATGAAGGTTTCCATCGCCGGCATGAAAGACATTCACCACGCGGATATCGTGGCGGGCGCTGACCTCTGCAATGAATCTCAGAATTTCGGGCACACGCGTCCGTGGCACCACACCGTCCTGAGTGCAGTAGCTGGGGCTGAGTCGCCCGATGGCGCCGAAGGCCTGTTTGCGGCACTTCCATAACAGTGCTCGCTCTTCCTCGGTCTGCGACAGACGCACTTCGCGTGCACCGGTCTCCTGGCACAGACGCGTGATTGTCTGAGCTTCTGCGTCCACAGCCACTTCCAGCCCGTCCACCTCCACCAGCAGCACGGCTTCCGCATCCAGCGGGAATCCGAAGTGGAAGGCTTCTTCCAGTGCTCCCACAATGCCCCTGTCCATCATCTCCAGCGCCGCCGGAATAATGCCGGCTCCGATGATGTTGCTGATGGCCTGAGTGCAGTCGTCGACGGAATCAAAGATGGCCAGCATGGTGCGGTAGGCGGACGGATTGGGCGTGATTCGGACCCAGACTCGGGTGACGACGCCAAAGGTGCCCTCACTGCCGACAAACAGTCCCGTCAGATCAAACTGTCCGCCGCGGCCACACGGGCCACCCAGCTGGACAAGGTCGCCTTCCGGTGAAACGAATTCCACGCCGATCACATGGTTGACTGTGACACCGTACTTCAGCGTATGCGGTCCGCCACTGTTGGTGGCCACATTGCCGCCGATGGTACAGGCACCCTGACTGGACGGGTCCGGAGCATAGTGAAATCCGGTGCCGGCAAGGGCTCGTGTCAGGTTGATATTGACCACGCCGGGTTCCACGACGGCATAGCGGTCGCGCAGATTGATCTCCAGAATCTGACGCATCCGGGTCAGCGAAATCATAACTCCGCCGCCGACGGGCAGGCAGCCGCCGGCCAGACTTGTTCCGGCGCCCCGCGGCACAAAGGGAACGTCGTGTCCGGCACACGACCGGACGACGGCGACGACCTCATCAGCAGTCTCCGGAAACACGACGATGTCCGGGACATTTTTCTCCACCACATAACCGTCGCACTCGTAGACCAGCAGTTCATCGTGCGAATCAAGCAGCCGGGCCGGCGTTACGGCAGCGGCCAGCTCCTTCAGAAAATCGTCCGTGATCTTGCTGTCATTCATCGGTGCAGAAGACGTGGCCATGCGATTTCGATCAGAAATGTCGTCCGTCCCTTGTTCTCAGTAACTGAAGCCGTTTTTTCGGACATGCACAAACGGTTCACGGTCGGAGGACGATTCGGGTGACGTGGCAGTGGTGATTTTAACCAGATAGATTATGTGATCGCCGGCCGACATCTGTGACAGCACCGTGCCTTCCATAGAAGCCAGGGCAGTATTCAGCAGCGGCAGGCCGCAGTCCCCGGCCGACGTGTCCAGCCCTTCAAAGGCATTCTGATCCGGTTCAAAACCTTTGCCGAAGTGCCGGAACAGCACATTGTCGCCTTTCGCCACCTGATTGATCGTGACGCTGGAACCTTCGGCCAGCCAGTCGTTCAGGTATCGCGATCTGTTGACGGCGACGGTGACCTGCGGCGGCTCAAACGAAGCCTGCTGGACCCAGCTGGCCAGCATCCCGGTCTGCCGACCGCTGCCATCGCCAGCGATCAGAATGAAGACGCCGCTGGGTACACGTCCCAGTGCCGGACCGATCCGTTCCTTGTCTTCCTGCGTGATCATGTTGATTTTCTGTCTGAATTCAGGGTTTCCAATGATTACTTCCGCGACGCCCATGACCGGCGGTCCCGGGGACGCCACGATGCCGGATCCATCCGATCTGCGGCGTCCATGTTCTGAATCGCCCGCAGTCTGTCTTACCCGAGCGAGATAAACTGCAGAATCAGTTGCCGCCGCACGTTTGGTTTCTGCAAACGGTGGGACCAGCCGGTTGGTCTGATTGTTTCACGATCATAGCTGTCTGACGTCACGAATTAAACCAGCCGGCCGGATGGTTTCTCAGCACAGAAAAAAGGCAACGTGAGTCTTTTTTTAACCAATCGTCGCTGTCTAAGTTGTGTCGCAGTCTGATATTATTCGGCGCCGACGTCAAAAACATATGTTCAGGCTTTTGGGTGCCCGCAGATAAGGCAGCTTTTCGGTGGGAAGCGATATAATTAAACAGCGGGCGTCTGGTGTGATGGACAGGAAGCGATTGGCGGCGATGTCATGACGGACGAAGATGGAATTCATGGAATCATCGGCCACAGTGAGCGAATGCTGGAAGTTTTTCGCATCACGCGGAAGGTTGCGCCTTCGTCGGCAACGGTGCTGCTCACTGGTGAAACCGGGACCGGCAAAGAACTGATTGCACGCGCCCTGCATGAACACAGTGGTCGGGCGACCGGTCCGTTTGTTCGCGTGAACTGCGGGGCACTGTCTGAAAGTCTGCTCGAGAGTGAACTGTTTGGACACATTAAGGGTGCCTTCACCAGTGCTCATGAAACTCGAACCGGGCGCTTCGAAGCGGCTCATGGCGGCACGGTGTTTCTGGACGAAATCAATTCTGTCAGCTACCAGCTGCAGGTGAAACTGCTGCGTGTTTTGCAGGAGCAGGAATTCGAAAGGGTCGGGGATACCCGCACAATTCGGGTCGACTGTCGCGTGATTGCTGCGACTAACGTGGACCTGATGGATGAAATTGCGGCGGGCCGGTTTCGGGAAGACCTGTACTACCGGCTGAACGTGATTCCGATCTACCTGCCGGCTCTGCGGGAGCGTCCGGATGATATTCCGGCTCTGGTGAAGTTTTTTGTGCGACGCTACGCGACTCAGAACGAACTTCCGGTGGCCCGGGTCAGTACCAACGCCCTGAATTTTCTCACGCAGTACGACTGGCCCGGAAACGTTCGTGAGCTGCAGAATTACATCGAACGGGCGCTGGTGCTTTCCACCAGTGACGAGATCGATGCTGAAGACCTGCCGCCGCACGTTCGAGGACTCGCGGCGATCCGCATCGGTCGCAGTACCAGTAATGATATTGAATCGCTGTGTTCCACACTCGTCAGTCAGGGAATCGCTGCCTGTGGCGATGATTCGAACGACGTGCACAGTCACGTGGTGAGTCGCGTTGAGCGGGAAGTGATTCTGCAGGTGCTGCGTCAATGTCAGGGTGTTCAGACAAGAACGGCCACGCGTCTGGGAATCAATCGCAACACCCTGCACAAGAAGATTGAAGAATACGGTCTGCAGGACGAATCCCGCTGAGATTCATTGCGCCGCCTGTATTGCGCACCGCCTGAGCGGCGGCCGGCGCACAACGAGAGTGGGTGAGGCGGTCGGGAGACCGCCCCACAACGAGCTTCGGTTGACGCCGGAAAGCTTGTCCGAATGCCTTTGCGGCTTGTTGATTCAATAGAAACCCAACCCAGTTGTGGTCGGGTCTCCCGACCCGATCACCATATGGACCGCCCCACAACGAGAGCGCGGGTGAGGCGGTCGGGAGACCGCCCCACAACGAGAGAGTGGGTGAGGCGGTTGGGAGACCGGCCCACAACGAGAGCGGGTGAGGCGGTCGGGAGACCGCCCCACAACGAGCGCGGGTGAGGCGGTCGGGAGACCGCCCCACAACGAGTCCGAATGCCGTTGCGGCTTGTTGATTCAATGGAAACCCAACCCAGTTGTGGTCGGGTCTCCCGACCCGACCACGAGATGGACCGAAGGTCTCCCGGGAAACCTGTGATCGGCAGCTTTTGCCGAAGCGTGAGAATCGTCAAGTTCGTTCCGACCGGAAACCGATTCAGTGTAAAGAGGAACACGGTTTTCCTGGTAGTTACTGAGTAAGTTTCGCGGGTCTGCCTTTCACCGGCTGAGCCGCAGCCATCCGGAACTGACATCTTTGACCCTTATTTGCCTCGGAATGCTTCCATCCACTGGACGGTATTGATCACAGACATGAAACGTCGACCGGCGTGCTGCCGGAGTCTTTCGACAGGAAGCAGCACGCACGTTGGCGACGACGGGAAAGTACGATGGACATCAGAAACGCTGTTTTCGATCTGCTCAGGATTCTGCAGTCGAGATTTCGTGCGCTTTCGTCCCGCCGCAAAGCGGCTGTCGGCGTGTCCCTTGTGCTGGTTGGCGTTTTGATTCTGGAACCTTCATTTCTGACGGATTCGGGCGACGGCGGGCCTCGTCATCGGCAGGACAACCTCCGCGACGAATTTGCCGAGCTTGAAGAAATACTCAGCACGTTTGAAGACACCCCGGAGGTTGCGTCGTCTGATGCGGAGCGCGAGTCCGCTGCACCTCAGACGACGGCTCCGCCGACAGTTCCCTCGCTGGTCATCCCGACGGAAACCACCGATGGTCTGTCGGCTTTCAGCGAGCGTTACCCGCTGTCCGTGCCGGACACGGAGGCGGCTGAATTGACGGACCGGACGGTGAGGTCGGACCGGAGTTCAGATTCTGAATTGCCGTTGACTATGGAATTGCTGACAGACGCCACGGTGCCCCCCATTTCGACCTCGACGTCATCCACGAACGCCGGATCAATGCGGAGTGTGTCGTTGTCTGAAGACCGGCCGGAGACCACGACGGAGTCGCCAAAGACTTCCGCGGACGCTGCTGCACCACTGCCCGTGATTCGTTCGCGCAGCCGTCCCGCCGGTTCAGAGACGAAAGCTTCCATCCGATTTTCCGGCACGATTTATCCGAATCATTAGGCCCACTCGGCCCACTCGGCCGGCCCACTCGGCAGACCGCGGACCTTATTCTTCATTCACGGAATACAGCAGAAATCAGACATGTACAAGAAGTACTGGAAACTTTCGGAGAAGCCGTTTTGCTACCGCGTCGAGGTTGGTGATCTGTATCGATCCCGGTCCGTCCAGGCAGCCCTGCTGCGACTCAGATACTGCATCGATAACAATGCCGGTCTGGCCATGCTGCTGGGCGCCTCCGGTGTGGGAAAATCCAGTCTGATTCGCCTGTTGCAGGCCGAAGATGAAGGGCTGCGACCGTTTGTTCACATTGCCGCTCCCCGGTTGTCTCCGCAGGAACTGGCCCGCGCCGTGGCCTGTGAACTGATGGAAACGGAAACCGTCGACGGCCTGTCGCCGGAAGTGCTGCTGGTGAAGCAACAGCAGCATCTGCGGCGCTGTGCTGAGAATGGTCAGCATCCGGTGATCGTGTTTGACGAAGCACACCTGTTCGGCAACGAAACGCTGAACGATGTCGTACTGCCTCTGCTGAATCTGGCAGAGACGGACTATAGTCTGCAGTTTTCTGTGGTTCTTTGCGGACAGCCCGTGCTGGGTTCACATGTCGGTCGGAACGCTCAACTGCGTGAACGAATTGCTGTGACCGCTTCGATGAGCGGGTTTTCCGAGAAGGAAACCGGCGACTATATTCGCTGCAGAATGGAACATGCGGGGGGCGATGTTGGTGTCTTCAGCGACGGCGCCGTCGCGGCTGTCCAGGATCTGAGTGGTGGAAATCCACGGCGGATCAATCGACTTTGCGACATGGCGCTGCTGGTGGGCTATTCAGATCAGGCCAGCCTGATCTGTGCCGAAGACATCGAAGCGCTGGCGACGGAAATACTTCCCGCCGCGGCGTAAGTTAAACACGTTCCGGCAAGCGGCACTGAAGAATCACGGGATCAGGAAGATCAGTCCGACAGCGGCGGCTTCCTCAAGGCCCACCGCACGCAGGGATGGATCCGGCACGTAGGCATCGCAGCCGAAACGATGGCACGACGGGCAGTCTGGCAGTGCGCGAACGCAGCAGCCCGGAGGCTGAGCTCCCATCATGTAAGGCACCAGCGGCACTCGTCCGAAGAAACGGACCGCTGAGACGGCTTCGGTCAGCACACCGAACCCGCGTCCGCACCGTTCCATATTAGGGTCCTCAAAATACAGAGGATGGTGGCAGATCGGATAAAGATTCCGTTGAGGCCGCGGTGTGGCATGGCTGAATGTGGAGTCCACGACCGTGCCGGCTTCGGAGTAAAACTCCTGCGCGGCATCCTGAGGTTCGCGCAGCGTTTCCCCGTCAACGGAAAAGGGCGTGACGGCGTCGCGCAAACTCACCTCCGAAAGACGACGTTGCAGAATCGTCGGTATCATGCCGGCCTGACTGGCGGCGGGTCCGCTCCTGTCGCCCGCGAGTTCGGTATCTCCCGCGTCTGAATCATCTGCTTCGGATTCAAGACCAATTCGGGATGAATCTGGACGGTTGCTGTCAGAAACGCTCAGGGCTCGCTGGCGGCTGGTGGATTTGGTGAACTGCGAGATAATGAGCTGCTGAGAAGCTGGTGCGTCCGAACGGCGCTCATCAGCGCTGGCCGGAGCAATCAGCATTGCCATCATCAGGCAGCAGCCGGCAGCTGGACCAGAACAGGGGAAGGGGATCAGGCGATTCATGAAGGACTCCGGAAAAGCTGGGTCTGTGTCTGATCATCGGGATTGCCGTGGCCCTGCTGTTAGGACCGGTGATTTGATCCGTTTAATCGATGGAAAGCTTATAATTGCCACAGTGCGCGGGCCGTACAGTCATGTGTAAATAGCCCGGACTGCGCAGAGTAAAATAGTGTGATATTGGGTCGCCTATGCCGATAGGCGAAACGATACGTCTGTCTTTGCGCCCCTCGTTGTGGTGCGGTCTCCCGACCCCAACACGCATTGGTGTGAGACGCACAGGGAGACCGTCGGTAGGTCTCGTGGTCGGGTCGGGAGTACCGACCACAACCCAACATATCGTGGTCG
>JAVKCM010000054.1:0-66711 GCA_040222735.1 Fuerstiella sp.
GCAGCGAAACCGCGTTGACATCGTAGTGCACCGTGAGTGGTCCGGGGTCGGATGACCACGAAATCTGAGCGGCGTTGGTGGTGATGGTGAAGAAATCGCCGTAGGTCTGGTATTCCTGTGCCGAAACGTCGGAAACAGAAACTTCAAGGTCGCCGGGGGTCAGTGTGACTGGCTGAGGTGGCTCACTGGTATTGGCGGCCAGTGAAGGGGGAGCGGAGGCGGATTGCCGTCGCGAAGCGACTGGTGTCAGCAGAGTTTCTGGTGAGGCGAGGGGGCCGCGAGCGGGCGTGCCCGGCGATACGTTGTCCATGGTCGGGCTGGCCGTGGCTGTGTCCTGCGCGGCCGGCTGGAAGTCTGCCGGGCGCGCGGCAACAACGGCAAGAACTCCGTGCGCGGACGACGGCGGTTCTGAAAACAGCAGATCCAGGTTGGTCAGCAATGTCTGATCGTTCTGAATGTAGTTGATCTGAACCGCCTGGTGCGGACCGACCGGGCGTGACGAGTCGTGCTGATGTGCCAGGTTTGAGTGCTCAGCTGTCAGGGGGCCGTCGTCCGGCGTGACTGGGTGGGGTGGGCTGTCGTTGGGGATGTCGGCCAGTGCAAAGAAGTCGCTCGATGCCCATGCCGCGAACAGTGCTGCGTTTTCGCTCGACGGGCTGGATTCTCCAGAGGCGGAGACCGCCGGAGCGAGGCTGAGCAGGTCCTGGATCATCTTCAGATTCGGCAGGTGCCCAAGATCCCCGGCGATCAGGGAGCCGATGCCGGTGACGTCACCAGGTGCTGCACGGCGTTCCATGGACTCCGTGTGGACGACACGGCGTCGTCGCGGCCGTCGCCGCGAAATGCTTACCTTGTTCTGTGTCTGGAATCGGCGAAGCCAGTCTGAAGACAACATAATCACTCCTTTATCTGCATGGTGGGGATTTCCCCATGCGGCATTAGTTGCTGTCAATCATGTCTAATAAGCAGTGGTTGTAATAGTGGAGTACGGGTAAGTGGTTGGGTAGGCCTTGTTGTGGTGTTTCTTCGAAGAAATTTCATTTTTAAAACAAGATGTGCTGTTTGTTGACAGGAGTTGGTAAATGGTGTAGGGGCGTCCGTTGTTGGTGTGTGGGGTAAACCGTGGCGTACGCGCGTGGGGTGATATGTGTTCGCGGCGGCCGGCAGAGTGGATCCCGGTGATGATTGCTGCAAATCGCTCACAGCTTCCGCGGGCCACGAGCCTTTCCGCACCTCGGCACCGCCCGCCCGCAGCTGGCTGATGAATAGTGTTGCATCGGCGGTCTGCAACCGGCTCGAGGCGAGGCTGCCCGAGCGCGTTTTCTTTATGCTCGGACGATCAGTTCAGCCGGTTCAGCGGGCCGTGCGTTGTCAGGTCGTCGTGGCAGGGCGATCCGGCGTGGCTGACGCTGTGATCGTCGCGGCCGTTCATGATTCGGGGCGAACCCGTGGATGAGTCGATCGCTGGTTCTGCCGGAGGTTTCCCGGGCTCGGGGCTCCGGGTACGATGCGTTCAGCTGTGTCAGGCTTGAAGTCGAGCAGGGGAAAGCCGAGACGCAGTAATAGGCTTCGTATTGGCAGGCATTCCTGCCGGAGTGATTATGTCAGATACTGAAGATCGACCTTCGATGGCGGCTGAAGCGGATGCCAATCCTTATCGAGCTCCGGCGGCCGACTATTCACTGCCTCAGCGGAAGGCGATCCAGGGCGGGCTGAGAACGGCGCTCACATCGTTGTTGTTTGTGATCGTGGCGGGTGTGGTGCTGGAGACCGTCGACCATGAAACGATTGTCGGAATGGGTCCGGTGCTCTTCATCACAGGGCTGAGTGTTCTGGTTCTGGCGTTACGTCACCATGATCGTCCCTGTGCTGTGCTGGGTGGTTCGGCGATGGCGCTGTGTCTGCTGATCGTATTCCTGATCAATTACCTTGGATGGGGACCGGCACAGGGAGACAAACCGATCACGGTGATTGTGTGGTGTTATACGATCGTCACACTTCCGCTCATGCTGCGCCAGCTGTTCGCGATTGAGTAGTTCGTGTTTCGTCGTACTGGTGCGCTGTGACTTTTCACCAGGAAGCCTGAAGTGTGGACAAATCACCTCGTGTAGGAAGAGCGAGTTATTGAATATGGTTGCCCGGCGAAATGCGGTCCGTCAAGATGGGATGACAGGGCCGACAAAAGGGATCGCGTAAAGTCGGCTCCGGATTTTGAGAGTGGTCTGACCCGATCATCGTATCGGTTGGATGGATGCAATCGATGGTTTTTGGCGGAGCACTCGCTCGTTCTGAAGTCGGAGACCACGAGATGAGAAGTCGCAACCGGCGTTTCGCTTCGATCTGCGAACTGGCTATGGAGCTCCGACGCCGTGGCAGGCGGTCGTTACGCCGGCGTCGGTCACAGAATCAATCAGAAGCCCTGGAGTCGCGTTGCCTGCTGACCGCGGAACTGGTCAGTGTGTCGCCTTCACCGGGACCATTCGAAGCCGGTTCTGATTATTCGACCAACCCCGATCTGAGTGCAGATGGTCGCTATGTGGTGTTCCAGAGTCATGCGGACAATCTGGTGGACGACGTCGCCGACACCAACGGCACTCAGGATATCTTTGTGCGTGACCTGGCAACCGGCCGCACCACGCTGATCAGTGTCAACTTTGCCGGAACCGACAGTGCTCGGTCCATGGGACTATCCGAAACCGGAGCCAGCATTACGTCCGGTTCGTTTTATCCCGCCATCAGTGACAGCGGACGTTTTGTGGCGTTTGTGAGTCACGCCAAAGATCTGGTCAAGGACGTTGATATCGACGTCACGCCCAACGTGTATGTTCGCGACCGTGATGCCGACGAAGATGGAGTGTTTGACGAAGCGGGCAGTGGCGAGACGTCCACCATGCTGCTGAGTATGGCCACGGACGGAACGGCGGCGGGAATCATCGGCGGTTCCGGCGCCGCCACACGTCCCGTGATCAGTGGCAATGGCACATGGGTAGCGTTCGCCAGCTTCGCTCCGGATATTCCGCTGTCCGGAGTAACCGACGTGAACGGCAGCGGTGGTGATGTGTTCCGGGCGAATACCGACACCGGTGTGATTGAACTCGTGAGTGTCGCCGGTGACGGCGTTTCCAGCGGCAGTTCCGCCAGTTCCACAGTTGCGGATCTGTCCATCAGCGGCAGCGGTGGTGTGGTGGCTTTTCAAACCACGCATTCTGATCTGACCAGCGTTGCCACCGGCGGAGCCGCGGACACCAATGCGCGGCCGGATATCTTTATCGGCAGCGGCAACAGTGCCGTGGAGCTGATTACCATCAACGCGGCCGGTACGGGCACCGCTGATGAAGGTTCGCGTGAGCCATCAGTCAGCGCGAACGGTCGTCATGTGGCGTTCTTCAGTTCGGCCACTGATCTGGTCGGCGGCGTGACGGATACGAACGGCACGGAAGATGTCTTCGTACGTGATCTGAAGACAGGGCGAACGACTCTGGTCAGCCGCAGTCTGGCCGGCGGTATTGGTGCCGGGCTGACGACCGGCGACGGGCCGTCTCCCGGCGGTGCGCTGACAGAAAGTGAGATAACGGCCGGGCCGGCGATGAGTGCGGATGGCCGCTTTGTTGTCTTCAAGAGTTCCGCCGGCGATCTGCTGGATCCGGCACTCGGAGTCGTCGACGACAACACCGTCGCGGATATCTTCGTCTTTGACCGTGATCCGGATGGCGACGGCGCGTTTGATGAGCCGGGCGAGACAGAAACGATTCTGGTGAGCGTCAATAGCGAGGGCACGGCCAGCACCGGACATACGGTCCCGCTGGGGACATCTTTTGCTCCTTCCATCAGCAGCAATGGTCGATTCGTTGCCTTCGCCAGCACCGGCACCGATCTGGTGCCGGGGGTCAGCGGTCTGAACATCTATGTGCGTGACCTGGTGATGGGGATCACATCGCTGGTGAGCGAAACATCCACCGGTGCCGGCGGTGGTCCGGACGGCACAACTCCGCCAACCCGCATGGTCACGATCAGCGACAACGGGGCCATTGTCGGTTTTCAGTCAGAAACAGACGCCGGCTCACTGGATGCCAGCGTCACCGACCCGGTCGGAGGCTCGCCGGTACCATTTGGCGAGCTGGATGTGTTTGCGGGTCGGCCGACCGGTGATATTGTTGTGGGGCGTAATTTCGCAACCGGCACCACCGAGTTTTCTCAGTCGTTCCGCATCGTGTTCGACGACGTGGCCCCGTTCGACCTTGGTTATTTTCTGTCGGACGATGCGTTGTTTGATCCCGGCACAGATACACCGCTGGGCACGATGACGGTCAGCGATCCGGACGATCTGACGGTGGATGGAAATCGGTTTGTGGTAGCGACGCTCGGAACAACCGCGGGAGAAACTGCGTTGCCCGGAATCGGTGAAGCGGACGCCGACGAAGATTACTTCATCCTGACGGTGGCAGATCCGGCAGCGGCCGTCACTGAGTTCGACGGTGATCCGTTTAATGAAGACAACACACGGCCGTTGCGCGGCCTGTATCATATTGCAGGCGGGCCGAATCCGGTGTTCGTTCATGGTGCCGGCCGTGCAGAGACGATTTCGGCCACAGTGACCGGCGATACGCTGGTGGTGGACTATGGTCTGACCGGGTTCGCAATCCCGGGCTCGTTTGCCTACCCGGTTGCGGATGTCAGTGAAGTTCGCATTCGCACACACGATGGCGACGACACGGTGACGGGCAGCGATCTGATTGAGGTGATCTTTGGCGGTGCTGGCTCTGATCTTCTGGAAGGCGGTGGCGCTGCGGACCGTTTGTTTGGCGGTCCGGGTAAGGACCGGTTGCTGGGCGGTGACGGAGACGATCTGCTGGACGGCGGTGACGGTCCGGACACGCTGATCGGCGGCCCCGGCGCAGACACGTTCTTTGATGGCCCCGGCGACGATATTGTGGACGCCGGTCCGGAAGACGACGTCGTGATGTACACACCGGGCAGTGACGATATCTTCATCGATGGCGGTGGACTCGACACCATCGACCTGTCGCTGGATGACCTGGAAATCACGCTGGATCTGGATTCGACGGCTGTGCAGTCCGTGGACGCCGACGGCAACACGGTGCGTCTGGAAGGTGTCTGGGAGAATTTTGTCGGCAGTCCTTTTGGCAACACGCTGACCGTTCGACCATTGCCGGGAACGCCGCGTGTGCTGACCGGTGGCATCGGAACTGATCTGCTGATTGTGAATGCGGGCGGCAATCTGGTGATTGACGACGGCACGAAGCTGAGTTTTCCGGGTTCCGGGCTGGGCGACATTCTGTACTCGGGGTTTGAGCAACGGCGCGTGATTGATGCCGCTGCCCGGGTTATCGACGACGGAGATGCGGGTTATTCGGCGCCTGGTTTTACGCGCATCTTCGATCCCGTTTTTCCTCAGGGCCTGAACGGCGATGTGGAATTCAGCGGCCCGAACAGCGGAGACACGGCCACGTGGACATTCACCGAAATACCTTCCGGTATTTATGCGGTCTCAGCGACATGGACCAGTGCGCCAGACCGGGCTACCAATACTCGGTTTCGTATCTTTGATGGAACTACAGGCGGGATACAGGTGTCAGAACAGCGTGTCAATCAGCAGCTGGCACCTCAGGAATTTACCGACAGCGGTGTGGGCTGGAGTAATCTGGATATTGTCACGATCAGCGGCACTCAACTGACGGTGGAACTGGACACCGCGGGTGCCGATGGCTTCGTGCTGGCGGATGCGGTTCGCCTGGTACCCCTGCAGCATGCCCCGCCTTTCGGTTCTGACCCTTTGTTTTTTGATGACGCTTCCGGTCATTCACCCGCTGTGGTCGGTACGCCAACCGTCCGTGAAGCAACCGGTCCTGGTCTTCTGTCGCTGATCGGCAGCGTGGCCACATTTCAGGCTGATCTGGGAGGGGTTAACAACGGCAACGCGACGGGTTCTCAGGCTTCCGGTTTTCGTTCGGTAGCGTGGGATGATGTGGACGCCACACATGCGGCTCCCAACAGTTTGCCGCAGGACTATTTTAATTCCACGCTGACGCGCGGACTGCAGTTGTTCACCGCGGGGACCGGATTTCAGGTGAGCGGCAGTGCGGCCAGTGCAGAAGGCGCGCGGTTTGATCATCTGAATTCAACATATGACACAGCGTTCAGCACTTTCAGTCCTGAACGCCTGCTGACGTCGTTCAGCGACCCGGTGTTCGACGTGACGTTCTTTGTGCCCGGCACGGATACTCCGGCGGCAGTGTCCGGTTTCGGAGCCGTCTTCACCGACGTGGACAAATCCTTCACGTCACAGTTGCAGTTCTTCGATGCGGCGGGTGAGCAGATCTTCCAGCGGTTTGTGCCTGCCACGGCCGGTGATGGATCGCAGTCGTTTGTCGGAGCCGGTTTTGACGATCCCGTGATCGCTCGCGTGCGCATCACGGCCGGTGAAGGTTCGCTGCTGTCATCCGGCAGTCCGAACGACTTCACTCAGGGCGGCCCGGACGATCTGGTGGTACTGGACGATTTCATTTTCGGTGAACCAGTCGCTTTGCCGACGCCGGTCCCCGGCGATAAATTCTCAAGTCACGGCAGCGCGATTCGGGGACCCGGATTTCTGAGTGACCAGCATACGTTGTGGAATGGCCAGTCTGCCAGCTGGACATTGTCCGACATTCCCGCCGGCACCTACGTTGTCAGTACCACATGGACATCCGGGAGAACCTATTCAAACGCGGCACCTTTTTCGATCAGCAACGGAGTGGATGATCGGCAGGGTACCATCGATCAGCAACTGCCACCCGATGATTTTGCGGATGCCGGATTGTGGTGGGAACGACTGGCGAAAATTGAGATTGATGAGGGCCAGGTACTGGAAGTGGACCTGACCAGTCCGTCCGGCAGTACCGTGATTGCCGACGCGATCCGACTGGATCCGGCGCCGACACTGGTGGTTTCCAGAACAGAAGACCCCGGATTCATTTTCAACCCTGAGGACGAATACGTATTGGGATCCGGTTCTGGCAGTATCCGCATCTCTAATATCGGCTCTGGTCCATTGTTCGCCGGGCCTGTCAGCGTGAGTCCGAACTTCTTTCCTGAATACAAAGATGCGGTGTGGGTTCGTCCCGGGCAATTCACAGACCTGCAGATTGATTTTACCGCCACAGATGTCGGTACCTACGACGGCACACTGACATTCGATACGAATGACTTTGACGTAGGAGAGTTCGTTCTGAACCTGTCGGCGACTATCCCCGTAGATAATACGCCGCCAGTCGTTGAGATTGTTTCACCCGACAACGGTGCCTCGTTCATCGAAGGGACGGCTGTCCCGATTCGCATCGATGCCAGCGATGACGTGTCGGTCCAGTCCGTGGACCTGCTGGATGCCAGAGGGATCGAACTCGAATCGGACACCTCCGCTCCGTTTGAGTTTCAATATACGCCGCCGTCGGATACGTCGAGCTTCGTCATCAGAGTCACGGCTCGGGATGCCGCGGGCAACTCGGCTGACGCTGATCCGATTACCGTCGAACTGGTGCCGGACGAACCGCCAACGGTCACCATCAGTACGCCGCCGGACGGGCAGGGCGTGATCGCCGGAGACACGGTGAGAGTTGGCGTGGAAGCTGAAGACGATGTCGGAATTCAGCGTGTCGAATTTCTGGTGGATGACGTTGTCAATCACGTGCTCAGCCTGGAACCGTTCGTGGTTGATATCCCGATTGCCGACCCGGGCGAAAAAGAGATCCGTGTCGTGGCCTTCGATTCGCTGGGCAACAGTGCCAGCGATACCGTTCACGTGACTGCGTTTCCGCCGCCGGAATTCAAACTGCCGGATATTGTGCTGGGCCCGACTGATTCCAATGTGCCGCCGGTCCGTCTTTTTGAGCCGACCGGGACGGAAACGTTTCGGTTTCTGCCCTATGACAGTTTTCTCGGTGGAGTGCGAGTAGCTGTTGGTGATATTTCGGGCGACGGAACGCCGGACATAATCACGGGGGCCGGTCCGGGAGGTCGTCCTGTTGTCAAGGTCTTCGACGGCAACACCGGGGCTCAGCTTCGCAGCTTCTTCGCCTTCGATCCCTCGTTTCGAGGCGGCATCTTTGTCGGGGCGGGGGACCTGAACGGCGACAGCTTTTCAGACATCATCGTGGGAGCAGACGCCGGGGGTGGACCTCGCGTTCGTGTCTTCAGCGGAGCTGATCATTCAGAACTGTTCAACTTCTTCGCCTATGACACCTCGTTCACCGGCGGTGTGCGTGTGGCGGCGGGTGATGTCACCGGTGATGGAATTCCTGACATCATCACAGGGGCCGGTCCGGGGGGTGGCCCGCACGTCAGAGTGTTCGACGGATCCACGCCTCAGCCGGGAGGCGGTGCCGGAATCGATATCGGTGGCCAGTCTGGAAATTTCTTTGCCTATGATCCGGGGTTCACCGGGGGCGTCTTCGTAGGGGCTGCGGATGTCAACCGTGATGGATTCGATGATGTTGTCACCGGGCCCGGTGTCGGGCATGCGCCCGTTGTGAAACTGTTTAATGGCCAGTCTGGAACCCTGATGCAGGGTTTCCATGCCTTTGATCCAGGCTTCACGGGAGGCGTCACTGTTGCCGGCGGTGATGTGAACAGCGACGGCCGTGATGACATTGTTACGGGAGCCGCCATCGTCGCGGAACCACCTGTGCGTCTTTTTGACGTGCCGGGCAACGACGATCCGCCGCAGCTGCTGGAAGAATTTCAGCCGGTCGGCTTCACTGGTGGCGTCTTTGTGGCCGGCAGTTCACCGTTTGCGCGAAGCTTTTCTGTCAGCCAGACTGACCAGCGTACGGCCGTCACGGAATCCGGTGACACGGATCAGGTGGATGTCGTGCTCAATGCGAAGCCGCAGACAGATGTGGTGCTGACGGTGAGTGCTTCGGACGCCACTCAATTGTCAGCCGATCGGGTCCGGCTGACGTTTACGCCGCTGAACTGGAATCAGAAACAGTCGGTGGCTATCTCAGGCGTTAATGACGGCAGCGCCGATGGCGACCAGCACGTGTCGCTGACGATCAGCGTGGATCAGCCGGGCAGCGATACGGCGTTTGGTCAGATTTCGGACATAGTGATTCCGGTCATCGTGCTGGACACCGATCCCGGTCGCCCGCGCGGCGACATCGACGGTGATGTTGACTTCGATGCCAACGACTCGTTCCTGACGCATCTGATGAAGCTGGCCGGAACCGATCAGCAGATCGATCAGTCCAAAGGCAGCAGTCTGCGGACAGTTACTGAGATCCGGTCCGGCATCGATCTGCTTCAGACCGCGGGCGACGTGGACGGCGACGGTGATTTCGACGCCAACGATTCCTTTCTGATTCATCTGGTCAAACTGGCGGGGACCGATGTACAGATTGACCAGTCGAAAGGCAGCAGCCCGTTGACGGCCGCGGAAATCAGAGCCCGAGTCAACGCGCTGGCCGGCGGAAGTGAGATTCGACTGGCCGAACAGCAGGCCGCCGTCACCAGCCCGCTGGTTGCAGATTCTGCGTCGCAGCGTGGTGAGCCAGCGGTGATGTTGCCGTTGACGAGTCAGCCCGCAAAGCGGAAACAGCTGTTCCCGGAGCAACCGCCAGAACAGCCGGAGCAACAGCGTGAACAGTTCACAGACGACATCAGCCCGGCCACATCCACCAGGCTGTGGGACGAGTATCGGGAATGGATCGACACGATCTGAACGCCGGATCGCTGTCGGATGATCCGGCGTTTCTTTTAGTTAAACTCTGGCAAGGCTGTGCGGTAGCCCGGCTGTCCGGAAGCCCGGCTGTTGCGGAAGCCGCCAGGGCTTTCGGTCTCGTTTTTCCTGCGACTGCCGAAGCTGTTGGCGAGCTTTGCTGCGGTATTCGGACAGGCTGTCAGGCCGGGTCATGCATGAGGCGGGCGCCGGGAACGCTGGCGATGATGGCGCGCAGTTCACGATGACTTTTTCGATGGATGAACGATGCGAAGATCAGCCAGTGGTATGCATCCGAGTGTGATACCGGGCGACTGCACTCGGCGCCGGCGGCGACCACGGCAGTTCTGATCTCAGTGGCGTATTCCCGCGACTGAAGGCGAAGTTTCCAGCTGAACCCCATGGGGCGCATCCAGACATGCATTGGTGCCTGCGGCTGAGTTGAATCTGTTTTGGTTTCGTGCATTTGTCCAGACCTTTTTGGGTAGGTGTCCGGCGAACCCGGCCCGGTCCCGGGGCAAGAACTTGTCGGACTGGAATCCGTGGTTCGCCGGACATGATCAATCAGCTACTGCCGCCTTTGCTGATCCGTGCGAGTGCTGAGAAGGCGGTTCAGGTCCTCGGACGCGAAAAACCCGTCGAGGACTCTGTTCGGAGCGTCGTTCGATGCAGCAGCGTTTCCGGAAGTTCCCCTGTCCCGTTTCCGCCCCGCGTCTGATGGCAGCCGGCGGCTACGAGATGACTCGCTACGCGGATGATCTTGTGATCCAGTGTCAAACTGCGGAAGCAGCCGCTGCGGCTTTGGAAAAGGTGCGGAACTGGACCGCGGAACGTGGTCTGACTCTGCATCCGACCAAAACGAAGATCGACCATGTGGACGTTGAAGGCTTCGAGTTCCTTGGTTACCGCTTCATCAAACACCGCCGGTTCCCCCGGCAGAAAAGTCTGGCGAAGTTCAGGGACACGATTCGCAGCAAGACGAAACGGACCAACGGCAACAGCCTGCAGTCGATCATTGTGAACGTGAACCGCACGTTACGCAGCTGGTATGAGTACTTCAAACACAGCTGGCGTACGACGTTTCGTGATCTTGACGGCTGGATTCGCATGCGACTTCGCAGCATCCTCCGCAAGCGTGCGGCCCGTCGAGGCCGCGGTCGCGGACAGGATCATCAGCGCTACCCCAACGCCTTCTTCGCGGAGCAGGGGCTGTTCAGTCTGGCAACAGCCCATGCTTGTGAAAGTCAATCTGCTCGGCAGTAACAATCAACTGGAGAGCCGGATGCGGGAGATCCGTCAGTCCGGTTCGGAGGGAGGGGAGTCGCAAACAACGCGACTTCCCTACCCCTGTCAGAAGTATCCGGACAGGCTGCTAGTTCTGGTCTTTCAGTTGACGGAAGTAATCGTCCCATGTCTGATGAGGGCGTCCGGCGGCCTGGTCGAAGTGACTTTCGTTGTTCAAGGCACCGTTCCGGATTCCTTCGTAAATTCCGGCGATAATGCTGCCTATGAATTCACCAAGTTCTGCGACTCGTTCGTCTCGATACTCCGCCACCGACATCTCGCGGTACTTCAGATCAGTGCCGAATGTTTTGTTCAGGTAGTCGGCCAATACCGCCTGAGTGATCGTTTCACCGTGCAGGTTGTAGGTCCGACCGTTGTGCCTTGATTCTGTCAGCATCCGTGCGTAGGCGGCGGCAAGTTCGGGACGCGTGGTGTAGCCACACAATCCATCGCCGGCACAGTTTGCTATCTCGCCCCGTTGCCTGTACGTATCGATGTAATCAACGTCGGGTTCGATGTAGATTCCGTTGCGCCCCACAACCCATTCAAGGCCGCTGTTGCGCACGTCTTCTTCGGTCTGCCGATTGCTCTGCACCACAGGCGAAAATGCAGTGTTCTGTTCTGCGCCCTGAATGCTGGTGTAGACGATCCGGCTTACGCCGGCGGCTCTGGCCGCGTCGATGACATTGCGATGCTGCTGAATCCGCCTGTCGGGCGCGTCCATTCCGGAAACCAGTAACACGCTGTCGATGCCCTGGAGCGACTTTGTCAGTTCACTGCACGACGTGTAATCGCCGGGGCGGATTTCCACCGGCAGCGCTTCGGCCCTGCTGGGCGTCCGGGCAAGCCCAACAACGTTTGTCCTGCCGGCGAGTTTGACTGTGGCTTTCACAATTTCCGAACCGAGCTGCCCACTGGCCGCTGTCACTGCAAATTTTGTCATTGATCTGTCCTCAGGATGCAGCACCATCGCCGAAGTTGTTCACGGCTGTTCTCTTGATGAACGGATGAAACAACCATTCTGCAGGCATCAGACTTCATTTAGAACCACAGTTCGTTCAATTGAGCCCTTTTCCTGTCACCCGCGTTGAACCGGACGCCATCGGATTCATGAAGCTGTCGATTCGACCGCCACATGGTGCGCAATATTCTTCTGATTGTTACAATCTGTCCGTTCACCCGACGGCGGCCTCTTGACCGACTCTCCATATCAACTCCTTCCTTCCACGTGGTCTCATGAAACAGCTGAAACCTGCTTTGATGCAATCTGTTATCAACTTCCTTTTCCTGATCGCGTTCACCATCGCTCCGCGGGCAGCTGTGCTGGCAGAATCTCTGCTGGCGGGTGCGGCAAAGGTCGACATCACCAGTGATGCGGCCGGTCCGGCGCACGGTCGCCTGCATACGCGGGCACTGGTGCTGAAGTCGGACGCCACCACGGCCGTGATGGTGACGCTGGACGTCGTGGCGATCGGAGAAATCGGCGCCATCAGCAACGACTTTCTGGGCAATGTACGCAACCGAGTGAACGAACAACTCGGGATCGATCCGAAACACATTCTGATCAATGCCAGCCACTGTCACGGCATTCCCTGCGATGATGTTGAGGATCGAACTGTACGGGCGATTGTGGAAGCTGCGCAGAATCTGGTGCCGGTGCAGGTGGGGGTCGGTCACGGGCACGAAGACCGGATCATGGAAAACCGTCGCCTGAAGCTGAAGGACGGTCGGGAGATCGACGTCCGTCATGCGTACGCCATGCCGCGTGATGAGGACGTCGCTGAAGTCGGGCCGATTGATCCGGAAATCGGCGTTCTGAAACTGAATCGTGAGGACGGCCGCACGCTGGCGGTGCTGTACAACTTCGCCTGCCACCCGATTCAGGGGGTTCCCAGCGGCGCCAACACGGCCGACATGACCGGGTTTTCCTCCGAGGTCATCGAAGACAATCTGGATGAAGGCACTGTCGCGTTGTTCGTGCAGGGATGCGGCGGCGACATCAATCCGGTGTTCTACAAGGAAGTGCACATGCCGCGGGATGCCGAGCCTCTGGGTAACCTGCTGGGACTCAGCACACTGAAAACCGTTCGCAAGGTGACGTGCGACAGCGGCGGACCACTACAGATCATCAACGAAACGATTGAACTTCCCCGAGCGGACCTGGCCGAACGCATCAACGTCATGCAGGACGAGCGTGAACGGCTGCTGCGTTCACTGGGGGGAACCACGCTGAGTCTGAAGACCTTTCTGCCTCTGGTGGTCAAGTACCGGCTGACTGAGGATTTTCCATCGTACTATTCGCACAGCTATCTGAATGAACAGCAGCTGGGACGTGGTCATCTTTCAAAGCTGGACGCGGACAACCGTCGGGCCATGGACCAGTACATTCGCAATATTCACACCATGGAACAGCTGACGCGGCTGCAGACCAACCTTCGGCTGCTGGAAAAACACCAGGCTCATTATGTGGCCGCCGGAAAACGCACGGTAGATGTGGAAGTCGCCGGCCTGCAGGTCGGCGACTTCCGGCTGATTACGTTTCCCGGCGAACTGACGGTTCAGATCGGTCTGAATCTGAAAGACGCGTCGCCATATGAACACACCTTCATCGCCGGATATACCAACGGCTACATCTACTATTCACCCACGGCTGAACAGCTGCGCAACGTCGGCAATGCTCAGGAAGACAGCGACTGCCTGCTGGCTCCGGAATGGCAGGCTGTCTTTGAGGGCAAGGCGATGGAAGTCCTGTCGCGGCTGCAGTGACAGTCAGTGACCTGAGGCCTGAAGCTGATTCCAGTCAATCGTTTCGCCGCCGTCGATCGTCAGCAGGGCTCGCACGACGGCATTGTCGATTGTTTCGGAGAAGAATCGGGCCGAGCCATCGCACAGGCAGGCATGGAAGCCGTCAGCCATGCTGTCGAGCAGGGCTTTCAGGTCCTTCGCCGCGCTCGCGTCGATGTCCTCGGGCTTTGTCCAGATGACGGCCTGCTCAGGATCGGCTTCAACCACCAGCAATGTGGCGCTGGTGCCGTCGGTTATCTCGCGCACGTGAACGCCGGTGCCCGGTCGACCAAAGACGCTGTTGGTCAGCAGCGGGGCAATCAGACGCGTCCGTCCCTTTCTGTCCGTGTCGGAAGACCTGGCGAACGAATCGTAAACAAACGGAATCTTTTCAATCAGTCCGCGGTTGTGATCACTGTCCCAGGGTTCGTCCAGGTGAAACTGATTGTAGAGTTCCGTCTGGTCCAGGTACGGAAGAATCAGCACGCGCCAGCTAAGCAGACGACGGCCCGAGTCGTCTGCCAGGGCCTGCGGCGGAAAATGTCCGTAGCTGTCGTGGAAGTTGTGCATCGCCAGGCCGATCTGTTTCAGCGAATTCATGGTCGACATCTTCCTCGCGCGGTCCCGGGCGGGTGAAATCAGTTTCATCAGGCTGCCGATCACGGCTTCGGCCTCTTCGGATGAATCGGAGCTCTGGATCAGGTCACTTCCGTCCGCCGAGACGTGCAGAGCCGCTGCCGCCTCACCGATTTTTTCCGTTGTCCAGTCATTGATCAGTTCTGCCAGCGCCGCGGCCGCTTCGGACGACTTCGTAGTGATCTGCAGCTTTCCTCTGATCGGAGGCAGTTCACCGGAAACAGTCACGGTCTGCACACTGAGCAGCAGTTCGGCGGCCTGTGACGTGCGGGCGGAATCATTGCCGAATATTCCGGGAAGCAGACTGACCACCGGAATCAATGCACTGGCCGGTGTCCGCACGGCCAGCCCGTGAGGATGTGTAATGTTGTTAACGGCGGCCAGCAGTGCGGCGTCCGGCTTCCCCTGGCCGGACTGTTGTAGTCCGGCCACGGCCTGTTTGTTGCCGACCAGTATGCATCCGTCATCTGCCACGGCGGTCACTAACTCGGATCCGGCCACGGACTTCAGAATCAGCAGAATTCCGTCCATGTGCTCTGCCGGAGCCGGCACGATGACGGCGCGCGGGCCATTGGTGAGACCGGCAAGGTCACTGACCCAGAACACCCGCGCGACGCCCAGCTGCACCAGCGCCTTCTGAACGGTTTTCGGTTGAGTCAGATCCAGCGAAGTCGGCCCGAACTGCTTCGCGAACTCCGTCATCGCGTCGAGGTCAATCTGTGCGATATCGACCCACCCGACCAGCGCGGTTGAGGCGTCCAGATATCGTTCGATCGGAGCAGCGGCAGGTGGATCCGGGTTCCGGGCGGCAGCGTTGTCGGCTTCTGCCGCGGCCGAGATGGCCACGAGCAGTGACAGCCACAGAGGTGCGGCGATTCTCCGGAATTTTTGACCTGTCGCACAGGGTTGCTGGGTTGAAGACATCATTGTTTACTGGTCCTGTTGAAACTGGGATTGATGCGGTGCGTGTTTGCAGATTGTCCTGAGGCTCGGTCTTGTCAGACGCTGCCTTCTCAAGGCCGTTTTGTATGAGCGCTGTTTTGTCAGATGCTGTCTGCTGAAGGATGGCCGGGACGGAAGAGTCACGGCGTCCCGTGGTTTTCTTTTCTGGTTGCTGCGGCCGTTCGGCGGCACCAATCGAATGATCTGAAGAACAGATTCAGCGACCCCGGTTAAGAACGTTCGATCAATAACTGACCGGACACTCCTTACTTTGAAAACGTGGCTCGCAATAACTGCTGCGGTTTGAAGGCGCGGGGGCCGGCGGCCGTCAGGGTGACGGTGGTGTGCTCATCGGAACTCTGAACCTGATAGCCGAACGGCTGTCCGGAGTACGGGTCGGGCAATGCGGGCACGGGATCCAGCTGGTCCAGAGACGCCGGCAGCTGTCCGCCGTTCGCTGCGGCATGCATCCGCAGAGCTTCCAGCGTCATCAGACGGTGGTAGGTCATCACCAGCCGCGTTTCGGCTTCACTGGCCTGTGTCACGGCGGGATACAGCAGCCCGCCGATCACGGAGGCGATGGAGGAAGGCCGATTCTTTGTCACCCATTTCTGGAACTTCTGGTCTTCGCGTTCAAACAGTGGCCGAGCGAGTGTTGGGGGCAGCAGGTGAGCTTTTCCCAGATCGTCCCCGACGCGTCTTAGTTCTCGGGCTGCATCCACAAGGACAATCTGCAGGGCCGGCATGGTGGCCAGCTTCTGTTCTGTAAATCCGGCCGCATGCAGTCGCTGGCGAGCCTGGTCGGCCAGAGTGACACTGGCGACCGCCAGAATGATTCGCACATCGCTGTCACCAATGACGCCATTTCCGGAAAGGACGCCCAGATCATCCAGTGTCGACGACCACTTCCCGGCCGCTTCGGCTTCTGTCCATGTTTCGGATTCCGCGTCGGTCAGCACGGGCAGCACGTTTGCCACATTGTTCAGTTCCCACAACACCGAGTCGCTGACATCGATCAGCGGCTGCGGAATGGTGGCCAGCGCCCAGTACAGATTCGGACAGCCGGTGGTTGTGATTGCCTGCTGAATACTGTCTCGCATCATGCTGGCGATGGCGATGCCCACCAGTTTCTGGATCAGCGTTTCTCCCTGGCCGACAAACTCTGCCAGACGAATGCCGTCGCTGATGGAGGAAACGACGCCTTCAAAGTCTTTCTGCAGCAGCTGGTGCCGAATCTTCAGCAACAGCATACGAGCCAGGGCTCTGGATTGCTGCACATCCGGAAGCAGATACATGTAGACGCTCGGTCCGCGGACGTCGCGCAGTCGGTGGTCCCAGCTGAAGTCTTCAGACTGAGCCAGCGCGTGCAGTTCCTCAAACACGTACCTGAGCGAATCGACGGTGGCTTTCAGCTCGTCGGCTGTGGGGCTCGGTCCGTTGCCGCTCCCTTCCGTCCATTCCGGTGACTGCCACCTGTTCCGTTTTTCCTCAGGCAACTGTGAGAACAGCATCTGGGCTCGCGAGTAATGCAGCAGGGCTGATCCGGGTTTCAGATTCCAGCGTGCGGGATACAAACGCAGTTTCAGGGCTGGCGTCGGTTCGGCCGCCGGCTGTACCAGAATGGTTGCAGGTTCCTGCTCCCGCCGAATTTTCTGCGGAGACTGCTGCAGTTGCTGCAGTGTCATGGACGAGCCGGGCCTGTCGTCGTCGCCCGGCGCGGTATCTCCCCCGGCGACCGGCGTCGGCAGAGCAGTGATGAATGTCTGTGATTCGGCGGGAACTGCCAGCAGGCCGAACAGGCCGCAAAACCAAAGACCTGGCAGGGTACGTTGCATCAGAAATCTCCTTGTCATCGAGTTATCGCCGGCAGGTCGTTGAATTCGCCCTGAGCGAAGCGATGAGTGCCCGACGATTTGTCTGAGTGAGTGTCTGTCTTAGAGTCGGAGTGTCTGGCTCAGTTACAGAAGTTCGTCCAGCACGCGTTGAGTGGCCGGGAATGACCGCAATGGCAGCAGGTCCTTCCGTGATTCGGTCGATACGTCTTCTCTTTGTATAGGCGGTGTCTGCTGACCTGTCTGAAGGCCCGACTGAGGTCCGGTCATCACCAGAGAACTCCAGTAGTGCCGCGCTGCCGGACTTAGTGGTCGCACGGCTGCCGGAGCCTTCGGTTCAGAATTCAGGCTTCCCGGACGTGGCCAGAAAGAAAAGCCCATGACCAGATCCCCCCATCGATCCGGTGCCTGAGATGCGATCGCGGCTGGCGCCTGCAGATTCACAGACGGTTCTGTTTCAGCTGATGATTCTGTCTGATCGAAAGTCGGTGCCGAAGGACGGTGCACGGGCGGTGATCTGCTGACGACCGGTGACACCGGGGGGCCGGCTGAATGCTGAAGCGAAGCCTGCCATGCGGCCATGCCAACCGAGACCAGCAGGCCGCAGGCCAGGCCTGTCACAAACGTCGTGACACGCTGCCGTCGCTGTGTACCGGCCGGTGTCTGGTGCGTTGCACTGTTTGCGGCGGCCTGCCAGCCGGCCCGATAAAACGTGTCCGGCATCAGTTTGTCACAAGTAACCGGCTGCAGTTGTTTCAGCTGCAGTTCGAAGTCGGAAGCTGTGTCATTGTCATTCATGGCTTGGTGCTCACTGGCAGGTGGCGTTTTCCTGGACGGTGATGATTGTCCGCAGCTGCTGAATTCCTGTTTCGTAGCGACGCTGGCAGGTGGCGTGTGACAGGTCAAACGCCGCCGCAATTTGTCGGAACGTCATGTCGTTCCAGATTCGTGCGACAATGATGTCGCGCGTCATGTCATCCAGTTGTTGCAGTGCCTGCTGTACCTCGACAGGCGAAAGATGTTCGGTGTCGGACGGATTGACGGGCTGCAGCCATGTCGGGCGTTCCCGGGCGGCAATCCGTTCACGGCTGGTACGCCGCTGATGTGTGCGGATGGCATCGATCGCCGCATTGCGGACGACTCGAGTCAGCCAGGCGGCCGGATCATCCGGTTGAGGTGTCTGACCGGCCAGCCGGATAAAGGCTTCCTGCACGCAGTCGTCGGCCAGTCCGCTGTCGATTCCGCGACAGTGACCGCGAGCCATCAGCAGCAGTGCGGCTGCATGTTTTCGCCACAGTCCGGATAATTCTTTGGACGACAGCACGTCTGATCCCGTCTGATCCCGTCAATTCGGTCCTCTGGAAGGATGACGTCACCGGCTGCGATTTGTCTCAGGCGATTGCGAAGAATCCCGCCCGGCAGAAAGTTTTCGAACCGCGGGGTGATTCTTTCTGCGACGAAGGCTGATAGCTTTTCTCGGCGCGGCTGGCGCGTTAAAACCTGCGGGCGGGGGCGGTAGCCTGAGGCTGAGATGCCACACCGATGTGGCCCGGTCGGTCTGCGGCCGCTCCGGTTCAACGTCCGCCAGCAATCGCACGGGCAGACGCCGTGCTCAGAACCAGCGATTTTCAGAAAGCAGTCAGAAATCATGCGAAATCAGATCTGCGCCTGGGCGCCACTCTTTATCTGTGGTCTGCTGGCGGGCCTGCCACCGGCTTCGAATCAGATTCAGGCCGCAGAGCCCTCCGATGTCATTGATCTCTGGCCGGGAACCCCGCCGGGGCCCGCGCGAGAAGTGGGGGAAGAAGCCGATCAATCCGGCCCTGATGGCCGCCGCGTCGCCGGAAAGACCGTCATCCGGCTGGGAAACGTGTCGACACCGCAGGCTCACGTTTATCTGCCGCCGGTCGATCGGCGAACCGGATCTGCCGTCGTGGTCTGTCCCGGAGGTGGTTTCAATATTCTGGCATGGGATCTGGAAGGAACTGAGGTCGCCGAGTGGCTGAATTCCATCGGCGTAGCGGCCATTGTGCTGAAGTATCGGGTTCCGACCCGAGGGATCGATCCCGTCTGGCTGTTACCCGTTCAGGATGCTCAGCGTTCGATCAGCATCGTGCGGTCCCGGGCGGCGGAATGGGGACTGAAGGCCGATCAAATTGGCGTGCTCGGATTTTCAGCGGGCGGACAGACGGCAGTTCGCGCCGCTCTGACGACCGAACGGTTGTACGAACCGGTGGACGATGACGACAAAGCTTCCTTTCTTCCGAATGCCGCCATGCTGATCTATCCGGCCTATCTGACCAACAAGGCCAATACGGAACTGGCTGAGGGCCTGGAGGTGACGAAGAAATCTCCGCCGATGTTCATGGTGCATGCGTTTGATGACCGCATTCCTGCAGAAGGCAGCCTGTTGCTGACGATTGCCCTGAAGCAGGCCGGGGTGCCGTCTGAAGTTCACGTCTACGACACCGGTGGCCACGGCTACGGGCTGCGTGCAGTTGATGATCGTCCTGTTACTTCGTGGCCTGGCCGCTGTCGGGACTGGCTGCAACGCATCAACTGGTTGAAGTAAAGCAATCTGATGACCAGAACTCGACAACTGACCGCCGCGGTGATCGGCACGGGGTTTATCGGACCGGTCCATGTGGAGGGCCTGTTGCGCGCCGGTGTGCGGGTGGCGGGAATTCTTGGTTCGTGCGTCGAGAAATCTCAGCGCGCGGCCGCTGAACTGGGCCTGAGTCGTGGTTATGCGACGCTGGATGAGCTGCTGGCGGATCCCGATGTAGACGTGGTTCATATCACTTCACCCAACCGTTTCCACTTTGAACAGGCCAGCCGGGCGCTGCGAGCCGGCAAGCATGTGTTGTGTGAAAAGCCGCTGGCCATGGCGTCAGAGGAATCGGCGGAACTGGTACGGATCGCGGACGGTTCGGGCTGTGTGGCCGGAGTCAATTATAATATCCGGTACTACCCGCTGTGCCTGGAGGCGGCAGAGCAGGTACACCGCGGCGATGTCGGCGATCTGTTTCATGTCAGCGGCAGTTATGTTCAGGACTGGCTGTTTCATCAGTCCGATTTCAACTGGCGTGTTCAGGCGTCTGAGGGCGGCGAACTGCGAGCCGTCGCTGATATCGGGACCCACTGGCTGGACCTGCTGCAGTTCATCACCGGTCGCAGTATTACGTCGGTGTGTGCCGATCTGCAGACGGTCTACAGGCAGCGTCACCGTCCGGTGGGCGGCGTCGAGACGTTCAGCGGAAAACTGTCAGCGTCGGTGGCGACGGAAACGGTTCAGGTGGACACAGAAGATGCCGGCTGTGTGTTACTGAAGTTTGATGGCGGCGCCCGCGGCGTACTGCACGTTTCGCAGGTGACGGCCGGTCGCAAAAACTGCCTGCGGTTTGAACTGGCCGGTTCGAAGCAGGCGCTGGAATGGTGCAGTGAGCGCCCCAACGAAATGTGGATCGGCCACCGTGACGAAGCCAATCGTACGCTGCTGCGGGATCCGGCGCTGCTGGGTGAACGAGCACGGACTCATGCCGATTATCCCGGAGGTCACAATCAGGGATTTCCGGACACCTTTAAACAGCTGTTCTGTGATTTCTACGGTTACATTGCCGCCGGTGAGTATTCCGCGGCCCGCCTGTTTCCGACATTTGAAGACGGCCACCGCGAAATTCTGCTTTGTGAAAGCATTCTGCAAAGTCATCGCGAACAACGGTGGGTCGAGGTCGGTTAAGAGGGCATGATGTTGTGTCTTTGAAGGTGAACTGGGTGAAGGCGAACAGGGGACGGCCTGAATTCCTGCAGTCAGCAGCAGAAAGTGAAGACCTATGCAACTTGGATTTGTCACGGCGATTCTGCCGGATCTGAATTTCGAAGAGGTTCTGGCCACGGCGGCTGAGATTGGCTACGACTGTGTGGAGGTGATGTGCTGGCCGGTCGGTAAGGCCAGTCGGCGCTATGCCGGGGTCACTCATATTGACGTCACCGACTTTGACAGTCAGGCGGCAGATCGGATCCGCAAACTGACGGAACAGTATGGCGTGTCCATCAGCGGGCTGGGGTATTATCCGAATGCCCTGTCACCCGATGCGGAAGAAGCTGAGGCGTCGGTTCATCAGATTCGTCGCGTGATTGCCGCCGCCGCGAAACTGGGTATCCATCGCATGAATACCTTTATCGGTCGTGACTGGACGAAATCCGTGGATGACAACTTTACGCGGTTTGTCGAAGTCTGGAAGCCGATCATCGACTATGCAGAAGAGCAGGGCGTCCGCGTGGGGATAGAAAACTGTCCGATGCTGTTTTCCGAAGACGAGTGGCCGGGGGGCAAGAATCTGGCTCACAGTCCCGCGATCTGGCGACGCATGTTTGAAGCCATTCCCAGTGACTGCTTCGGACTCAACTACGACCCGTCTCATCCGACATGGCTGCAGATGGATTACCTGAAGCCGATGCGTGACTTCACGGACAAGCTGTTCCACGTACACGCGAAGGATGTGCGAGTTGACCGTCACCGGCTGGACGAAGTCGGCATTCTGGCTCATCCGCTGCAGTACCATGCTCCCAAGCTGCCCGGTATGGGGGATGTCAACTGGGGGCAGTTCTTCTCGGTTCTGACAGACGTCGGGTATACCGGACCGGTGTGTGTTGAAGTCGAAGACCGGGCGTACGAAGATTCGCTGCAATCACGCCGGCGGGCGCTGGTGCAAAGCCACACGTTTCTGCGTAATTTTGTGCCGAAGGAGATTTGATCTCTGCTTTGCTCATCGTTGTCACGTCACCCGCGAAACAGAGCCCCGGCCTTCCGGAAAAACCGCATTTCAAAATCGGAACCCACTAACAACGCACCGTAGCGGGGGCTTCCAGCCGTCGCCGCACCACACCGTAGCGGGGGCTTCCAGCCGCCGCCGCACCACACCGTAGCGGGGGCTTCCAGCCGTCGCCGCACCACACCGTAGCGGGGGCTTCCAGCCGCCGCACCACAGTCATGCCAGTCACTTTGTTCAGCGTCCTGCTTCATCAGTGGAAGAGTAGCCAGCCATCATGGATTACACCTACACCGACATCTCAAAAATGATCGACCATTCACTGCTGCAGCCGGTGATGACCGTGGACGATCTGGAATCCGGTATCCGGCTGGCGCTGGCGTACGACGCGGCCAGCGTGTGCATCATGCCGTATTATCTGAGACGCTGTGCCGACATGCTGGCCGGCAGCACTGTCAAAGCCTCCACCACGATCGGCTTTCCGCACGGCGGCCATACCACGGCGATCAAGCAGGCGGAAGCTGAGCGTGCGATTGCGGACGGCTGCGAAGAGCTGGATATGGTGGTCAATATTTCGAAGGTCCTGAGCGGCGACTGGGATTACGTCGCCACCGAGATCAAGGCCATTGTCGACGTGGCTCACGCGTCAGAACGACGCGTGAAAGTCATTTTCGAAAACTGTTACCTGAACGACGATCAGAAGATTCGGCTGTGTGAGATCTGTGGCGAAGTAAACGCCGACTGGGTCAAGACATCGACCGGCTACGGCACCGGCGGGGCCACCATCGACGATCTGAAACTGATGCGGCAGCACGCGCCTGATCACGTGCAGGTCAAGGCGGCCGGCGGTGTGCGGGATTTCGACAAACTGCTGGAGGTGCGGGCTCTGGGTGTCAGTCGCGTCGGCGCCAGCGCCACAAAGGTGATTCTGGATGAATGCCGGAAGCGGCTGCAGCTGGAGCCGATCGACGTGACGGCATCCGGGAATGCGTCCGGCTATTAGGCCGGACACCGCTGACCGCCGTGATTGAAGTCGAAGAATATTCCCGATTCGCCGGGCGCAGTCATGCTTTTCTGTCCCCGGCGAGGTTCGTCGGTGACTCGTGTTCGTTTTGGTGGTTCGTGTTCGTTTGCTGGATGAATGAACCATGCGTCGATGTTTCAACCGGTCCTGTGTGACGCAGCGAACCGGAAATCTCAGCAACCTGTATGGTTCGGCTGGCGCCGGGCTGTCCGGGTTGATCAGTTTCGCAGGAGCTTGGTAACAGGTGAATCAGTCCATCGAAGAGATCTGGAAGAGTCGCGACCTGATTGAACAGACTCAGGCACGACGTTTGACAGAGATGCTGGAAGCCATCATTCCGCGAAACCGTTTTTACGCGACGAAGTTTGCAGCGGCGGACATCGATGTCAGCGAGATCAGAAGTCTGGACGATCTGCAGCGTCTGCCCGTTACCACCAAGCAGGAACTGGTGGATTCGCAGGCTCAGCAGCCACCGTACGGTGCCAATCTGTCGTTCCCGTCCACCGCTTATACTCGTCTGCACCAGACCTCCGGCACCACGGGTCATCCGATGCGGTGGCTGGACACGGCTGACAGCTGGAACTGGATTATGGAATGCTGGCGGCAGATTTATCTGCTGGCCGGACTGACCAGTCACGACCGGTTGTTCTTTCCGTTTTCGTTCGGACCGTTTATTGGTTTCTGGGCGGCCTTTGAAGGGGCATCCCGGCTGGGCAACTTCGTGATTGCCGGTGGTGGCATGACCACCACGATTCGTCTTCAGGCGATGATTGAAAATGAAGCGACAGTTGTCTGCTGCACACCGACCTACGCCCTGCGAATGGCGGAAGTGGCAGAACAGGAAGGCATTGATCTGAAGGAATCCAGCGTTCGCATGCTGGTGGTGGCGGGTGAACCGGGAGGCGCGATTCCGGCCACCCGCAGTCGTATTGAATCGGCGTGGGACGCCCGAGTCATCGATCATTGGGGCATGACCGAAATCGCTTCGCTGGGCGTGGAGAGTGATGATCGCCCTGGCGGAATGTACCTGCTGGAAACAGAGATGATTGCCGAGATTGTGGATCCGGAAACGCTGGATCCGGTTCCGAAAGGGGAACTCGGTGAGCTGCTGGTCACTAATCTCGGGCGTCTCGGATCGCCGCTGGTTCGTTATCGCACGCGAGACCTGGTTCGTGCGAGTGCGGACGATGATCCGTCAGGCAGACAGCTGTTGTGGCTGCCCGGCGGCATTCTGGGGCGGTCGGACGATATGGTCACGATTCGCGGCAACAACGTGTTTCCTTCCAGTGTGGAAGCGGTGCTGCGGGAAATTGATGAAGTGGCTGAATTTCGTATTGATGTTCGCACTGTACGGGCCATGCATGAACTCTGTATTACTGTGGAACCCACCGGCGCTGCGGCGGACCAGTCGGCGAAGCTGGAGTCCGTCGTGAAGAATGCTCTTCGCAATCGCCTGGGTTTTGTCTCCGAGGTCAAACTGGCTCAGCCCGGTGAACTGCCTCGTTTCGAACTGAAGGGTCGCCGATTTCATCGTCAGCCAGAAGATATAGTCTGACGGCGGCGCAGGGGTTTCCTGCCGCAAACGGCATTGACATCCCCCGCGGCGGAACCTCCGGCCGCAAAGAACGCGGGGCTGTCCGGTCAGGTGGCGCGGCTCCGAGGTTCGGCGGCGGGCTCGGCTGGCGACGGCGATGCCCACCTGTTTTTGCCGCCTGTTTGACGACCGCCGGTTGGGACGTGTTCTTCTCGCGGGATATTCCGCGGTGAAGCCCGATCCTCAGGAAATGGCGAACATTTCGGCCGTTTTGCGCGTTATGATTGCGATCCCGATCGTTGTAGAATACGTCTTCCCCGAGTTTGCCAGGCTGTCGCTGTCAGGGGGGGCTCATGAAACCCGAAGCGTAAGCGAGGCGATAGATCTGCAGGGAGCTTCGCAGATGTCTTTGGCTTACGCTTTCGCACATGTTCCCTCTCCAATACTTCGGGTTATGATTGAATTGACGACCTGGTGTATCTGGTGGCGTGGTAGTTCGGATGAAATTAACAGGTTGCCGGGTAGCGCGGCCGTTGATGTCACGAATGATGCCACGGACTTCCTTCCCTGCCTGCCTCGGGTCTGCGGTGACCCGCACAGTTGCCTTCCGATCTGCTATTTGACGAGAACTGGACTATGCGTCAACCTCTGGCCCTGCTGATTCTGACCTGTCTGTTGACCAGCCACTTCCCGACTGACGTTTCGGCGGCCCTGCCACCGGAAGTCCGGAAAGAACTGACCGAACTGTCTCGTGAACTGCGTGGCGTCAGCAGTCTGGTTCGAAAGAAGGAAGTGGACGAAGCGAAGGCTTTGATCAGGAAAGTTGAGGACCGCGTCACCGAGATGGCGATCGCGGAAGACGAGCGCGACCGGAGTTATACATCGCTGATGTCGGCGCTGCAGCGGGCCAAAGCGTCCATCCCGATCAGCTTTGAAGAGCAGGTGGCGCCGATTGTGCGGGAAAAATGTCTCGGCTGCCACGGTGAGAATCGGCCCAGAGCCGGGCTGCGACTGGATACCTACGCCAACATGGGGCGTGGCGGTCAGAATGGTCCGCTGCTGATCCCGCGTAATCCGAGAGCGAGTCTGATCATGGCCCGCCTGACAACTCCCAACGAACAGGCGCGAATGCCGAAAAACGGCGAACGGCTGTCAGACGAGGAACTGAATATTATCGGCAAGTGGATTGCCGAAGGAGCGGGCTTTGACGGCAGCGACATGACGGCCATGATCGGTGATTCCAAAGTTGAAAAAAAGCCACCGGTCAGGGTGGTCATGGCCGACGGCAGCGAAACGGTGTCCTTCAAGGACGATGTGGCTCCGTGGATGGTCAACGTGTGTATGGGCTGTCACAGCGGCAATCGTGCTCGCGGCGGCTACAACATCAGCACGTTTGAGCAGCTGCTGACGGACGGCGATACCGGCAGCACGATTGTGCCCGGCGATCCGGACAGCAGTTATATTGTCGACCTGGTACTGCGTCAGGAACCCATCAAGATGCCCGCCGGCAATCAGGTGGCCATCAAAGAATCTCAGGCCATGGCCCTGGAAAAATGGATCGCTGAAGGTGCTCATTTCGACGGCACGGATCCGAAGGCACCGCTGCGGGCCCTGGTACCCACACCGGCCGAAATTGAAGCAGCGAAGCTGGCTGCCATGAGCGATGCCGAATTCTCGGAACGTCGGATGAAGCAGGCCGAGGACATCTGGAAACGTGTGGCTCCCCGCGAAGACGCGGCGTCGGCAACATCTGAGAACCTGTATATCTATGGCAATGTGCCGCAAAGCCGGCTTGATCAGCTGGCCGAGTGGGGCGAACAGAAAGTGGCGGCCCTGACAGCCGCCTACAAACTGCCCGATGGAGAGAAGCCGTGGCGCGGGCGTCTGATTGTGTTTGCCACGAAGACTCGGTTTGATTACGAAGAATTCAACACCGTGCTGCTGAATCGCCGTACGCCGCGCGGGGTGTCCGGTCATGCGGTTGTCACTGCGGGTGCGGCGGATGCATACGTCGCCCTGCACGACATCGGTGATGAAGCCAGTGAGCAGTCGCTGAATGCCCGGCAGCTGCTGAATTCAATGATTGCACAGGCTTATCTCGCCCGCAGCGGAGGCACGCTGCCGGACTGGCTGCAGCAGGGTTTCGCGCTGATGGAATCTGAAGCTCCCGGGCAGTCGCCCTATATGCAGGAACTTCCACAGATCGCTGCTCAGGCGGTGTCCACCATTAATGGTCCGGCCACACTGTTCGACGACGGCACCTTTGCTCCCGATCAGGTGGGCGCGGTGGGTTATCTGCTGACCCGTTATCTCATCAGCCGCGGCGGCATGCCGAAGCTAAGTCAGTTCGCCCGCGCGTATCAGTCCGGCGGGAATGCCGGTCGAGCGATTCAGGCGGCCTACGGACAAAGCGCGGCGGATCTCGGCCGGGCATTCCTGCAGAGCGGCGGCCGATAAGCGTCAGTCCTTCTGTCTGTTGCGTGCGCTGCCGTTCTTCTGATTCTTCTTTCTGTCACTCGATACGGCGGTCGGGCCTGCTTTCCGCTGCGTCATCTGGCCTGGCGGAAATGTCTGGACTCTGTCGGTGACAGGTTTGAGCAGATTCTTTGGTACCCGATCGATGTTTTCTGCCACGTCAAACCACAGGTTTTCCAGCTGCTCGGCCAGTTCCGGGCGGGTGGCAGCAAGGTCGTTCAGTTCCGTTCGGTCGTCGGCCAGATTGTAGAGCTCCCATCGGCCACCTCGGGCCGACACGGCCTTAAAGTCGCCTCGTCGGATCGCTCGGTTGTTGCTGAACTGAAAGTACAGCCACTCGTGGCCATCTCGCTGTTGTCCTTTCAGAATCGGCAGCAGTGACCGGCCCTGAATCGGTGTTGTGTCCGTGCCATGATAGGTTGCAGGATATTCTGCTCCGGCAGCATCCATACAGGTGGCCAGCAGGTCGATCAGATGCCCGGGCTGATGGCTGATAGAACCCGGTTCAGCGGTGAGCCCGTTCGGCCAGTGAGCAATCAGTGGTGACGAAACACCACCTTCGTGCTGATTCTGCTTGTACCAGCGAAACGGCGTGTTGCCGACATGGGCCCAGCCGACATCGTAGCACCAGTAGGATTCCGGATCCCACGGGGCCTTCTGCTTTCCGCGTGTGCGTTCGAAGGGACAGGCTCCGTTGTCCGAACAGAGCAGGATCAGCGTGTTGTCAAAAACCTTCCGGTCCTTCAGATGCTGCACCAGCCGTCCGATGTTCTGGTCCACACAGTCGACCATCGCGGCGAACACTTCCATGCGAGCTTCTTCCCACCGGCGTTCTTCGTCGGTGAGCTGATTCCAGGCGGGAATATAATCCGGTCGCGGGCTGAGTGCGTGCTGTGAATCGATCAGGCCCATCCTGACCTGTCTGGCATAGCGACGACGTCGAATCTCGTCCCAGCCGGCGGCGTAACGTCCCTTGTACTTCAGCACGTCCTGCTTTTTGGCCTGCAGAGGATAGTGTGGCGCATTGAAGGCGATGTACTGGAAGAACGGCTGGTCTGTCTTCAGTGATTCGTCGATGAATCGGATGGCGTAGTCGACGTTGGCATCCGTGGTATAAAAATCGTCGTCGAAGTCCGACCATTTTTCTCCGTTCAGTCGAAACGTATTATCACCGGTGAAGAAATTGGTGGCTCCGGACAGATGGCCCCAGTACCGCATGAAGCCTCGGTCGGTGGGTTCCTGTTTCAGATGCCACTTGCCGGCCATTGCGGTGAAGTAGCCATTGTGCCGCATCACCTCGGCCACGGTCAGGGCTTTGTCCATGGCTTCATTGCCGGCCTGAAACGTGTACTTGCCGGTCAGCAGGCAGATCCGGGACGAATGGCACTTTGCCGTGTTATAAAACTGACTCATCCGCAGCCCGTTCTTTGCCAGGGCGTCCACGTGCGGCGTTTCAATTTCGCTGCCGTAGCAGCCGAAGTCAGAAAACCCCAGATCGTCCACCATCATCAGCACAATATTGGGCCGTTCGGCCGCCGGTGCCGGCAGCGCAGTGGCAATCATGAACAACAGAACCGTGACACTTCGAAGCAGACAGGGCATGGCATCTCTCTGGTTAAGCGGACGAAGGAACCAGCACGTCAGGGCAACCTGTTCATCATAGAGAGCCCTGCCGCCAGTGACAGCGTTGTGCTGCAGAGAAACAACGGCGAATCAGGGAAACAGTCGGCTCTTATGTGTCACTTCGTCCCGGGACAGTTGAATGTGCCAATGCCAACAGTGTACCGTCCAGCGGGCAGATGGCGGCCTGGGCACAGAAACGTGTGTCACCGGCGGCCTGTTGAGCACCAGTCTCGTTCTTTTCAGCTCTGTTAACGACCGATCACATGTTTCTGAAAGTTTATGCCGCGACGCTGCAGATTCTGACCGCCGGCGCATTATTGATGACAGGTGTTGTGCAGGCGCAGGACCGGCAGCCATGGACGTGGTCTCCGGAACTGTTGAAACCGTTCTGGCTCAGCCAGGTTGTGTACGACGAACCTGTTCTGTTTGTTCGTGATGCCGAGGATCAGGTGGCCAAAGCGTCGCTGCTGTTTCCTGTGCAGAAGATCATTGCCGTGCACGATGCGTCCGGTGAAGTCAGCTTTCAGCCGGATACTGATTTTCAGTTTGAGCCGGGACGCCGGCAAATCGTGGTGCCCCACGGGTCCCGTATCGTCAGTTATGCCGCTAAGGATCTGCGGCGGCCGGCCGGATCACAGAAGTATCGGCTGACGCACCGGGACGGCAACGGCGAGATTCTGTTTGGCGCCAAACTTGAGTATCACAACATGCAGACCATGGTCACCTATGTGAAGGCTGTTGATGAGTGGCCCGTGAAGATGCCGAAATTCGACGCGGATGTACTGCCGCGCACCGTGCAGCGGCTGCAGACCGCGCAGCCGGTTTCGATTGTCCTGCTGGGCGACAGCATTTCCACCGGCTGCAACGCTTCGGGCTGGGGTGAGGGAGCGCCGTACCAGCCACCGTGGCAGGACCTGCTGCTGATGCACCTGCAGCACTGCTGCGAGGGCGATGTCCGGCTGACAAATCTGGCGGTGGGCGGAACCTCGACGCCATGGGGGCTGACGATGATCGATCAGGTCGTGGCACAGAAACCGGACCTGGTGCTGCTGGCCTTCGGCATGAACGATTCGGCCGGCCGATCAGCCGCCGAATACGGGCAGAATACGGCCGCTATGATTGCGAAGATTCGGGAGGGGCGGCCTGAGGCCGAGTTTATTCTGATCGCTTCGATGCTGGGTAATCGCGACTGGACCACTCTGAAGCACGATGTCTTTCCGGATTACCGAAACGAACTGGCAAAGCTGGCCGGCCGGGGAATCGCGCTGGCAGACATGACGTCGGTCTGGACGGAATTCCTGAAGCGAAAAAAGGATCGGGACCTTACCGGCAACGGAGTGAACCATCCCAATGACTTCGGCCATCGCGTCTATGCGCAGGTGCTGGCGGCCCTGCTGACCGATCCGGAGTTCGTCGCCGAGTAGCGTTCCGGCCCCGGGTCGGTCGCTCATGGTCGGCCGCTTCCTGTCTTCCTGCAGTGACTTCCGAATGTCTGTTCTTGCAACTCACCAGCTTTGCAAAGCCTATGGCTCACGCCGTGGTATCAGCGACGTCAGCCTGTCGCTGAGTCAGGGTGAGGTATTCGGTTTTCTGGGACCCAACGGTGCGGGCAAATCAACCACTATTCGTCTGCTGCTGGGTTTTCTGAAACCGTCTTCCGGCCGTTCCACGATCTTTGGCCACGACTGCTGGGCCGAAAGTCCGCTGATCAAACAGCAGGTCGGGTACGTGGCTGGTGACGTGCGTCTGTATCCGTGGCTGACGGCGCGGCGGGCGTTTCAGATCGTTGGAGAGATCCGGGGCAGAAACCTGCGACCTGCGGGTGAGCAACTGACCGAACGTTTTCGGCTGGAGATGGATCTGCCCGTCCGCCGGATGTCTCGGGGAAATCGCCAGAAGCTGGCTTTGATCCTGGCGCTGGTGCACCAGCCGGAACTGGTGATTCTGGATGAACCAACCTCCGGACTTGATCCGCTGATGCAGGATACCCTGGCGGCCTGCCTGCGCGAGATGGCAGATAACGGGCAGACCGTGTTCTTCAGCAGCCATACGCTGAGCGAAGTGGAAGCCCTGTGCGATCGTGTCGCTATTGTGCGTGACGGGCGGATCGTGCAGGATGAGTCTCTGACATCGCTGAAGAGCAGGGCACCGCGGACGGTGGTGCTGACGTTTTCATCGCCAGAGGCTGCGGACGCCTGCGACATACCAGACTTTGTTGAGCTGGAAAGCGGCAACGGTCATCTGCGGCAGATTAAACTGATCGGTTCTGCCGTGGAGCTGACAAAGTGGGCCGTGACCCAGCCGATCACTGACATCAGTATCGGTCCGCCAAATCTGGAATCGCTGTTTCGACAGTATTATCACAGTTCGGCTGAATCGACGGAGGCTGAACAGTGAGAGGACTGCTGCGAAAGATCTTTATTGAAGTTCGGTGGCCGGTGTTGTTCTTCGGGCTTGGTCTGGCACTGGTGATGGCGCTGCTGACGGCGCTGCTGCCGAAGGTTCTGGGCGATATTGATCGGGTGTTTGAAAAACTGCCGTTTGTGAAACCACTGCTGACGGCTCTGCTGGGCATCGAGCCGACGGATGGCTTTACGGCTCAGATGATGCAGGCCTTTCTGTGGGTGCATCCCACAGTGCTGTCACTACTGTGGGCTCACGAACTGATGTACTGTACGCGCGTGCCGGCCGGTGAGATTGATCGTGGCAGTGTGGACTTTCTGCTGGGACTGCCGGTGTCGCGGTGGAAGCTTTATGTGACAGAAACGATTGGCTTTCTGCTGACTGGTCTGGTGATCCTGAGCATCGGTTTTGCCGGTCACTGGTTTGCCTCAGGCTGGCTGCAGCCGGAGATGCGGCCGGGGGCGTTTGCCACCTTCAGCGTGATGACCAACCTGATGGCCGTCTATTGCGCCGTTGGTGGACTGGCCTTTCTGGTGTCGGCCGCCAGTGATCGTCGTGGACGCGCAATTGGCATTATGTTTGCCATTCTGCTGATGTCATTTCTGGTGAACTTTCTGGCTCAGTTCTGGCAGCCGGCGAAATCCGTGTCCTTTCTGAGTGTCATGGAGTACTACCGTCCGGCGCTTACGATTCAGTCGGGCAGTTTTCCCTGGACCAACGTGCTGATTCTGCTGACGGTGGCCGCGACGTCCTGGATACTGGGTGGCGTGATTTTTCGCTGTCGCAGTATCTGCACGGTTTAGTTCAGCTTGTAGATAGAGATCCGGACGATTCAGTCGGCATTGCAGAAGATTGATGTATCTGCGGCGCCTTCCGTCCTTCGAAGTCAGATTCGACGGGGCGATCAGGCCGGACAGCTGCTGACGGACCCGGAAGGACAAGTAAAGGGACGGTGTGTTTCAGCTTTCTGTCGCATTTGCGGCGGCGTATGGCTATGCCATTGTCGCAGGGCTTGTTCTGCTGAAGATGCGTCGACTCGGCTTCATCATCAGCACCGGTCTGGCAGTGCTGATTCTTCTTTGCCCGATTCTGATTCCTGCGGACGAGCTGACATTCCGGGCGCTGGCAGTGCTTGCCGCGACGGAGCTGATGTTCAAACTGCTGGACCTTGCACGGCATTGTCGCGACCCTTCCTTTACGATGTCCACTTGGGCATTTCTTGAGTTTCTGGTGCCGATTCCGACTTTTAGGTGATCCTGGGCGACCGCAGACGGCTGCCGTGTCGGGCGGGCCATGTGCGTCCGGCACTGCTGGATATGCTCGCCGGCGGTGTCGTTCTGGTGACGGCCCTGTTGCTGGTCCGGGCATGGCTGCAGGTCCGTCTTCGGCACCCGCCGTTCGCCCTGGATCATGCCGTGATGCTGGTGTTCTTTGCCGTATTTGCTGAAGCTTTGTCACGTCTTGTCTGTGGAGTCGAGCGACTGGCCGGCTACGACACCTCGCCACCGATGCGGTACGCCCTGCTGGCCGGCTCACCCGCCGAGTTCTGGTGGCGCTGGAATCATCGTGTTCATGGCTGGCTGATGCTGAATGTGTTTCGACCCTGCGGCGGTCGGTCGGCGCCGATCCGCGGACTCGCACTCACGTTTCTGGTCAGCGGAATCCATCACGAGGCGATCTTTGCCGTCGTGACGGAGCGTATCGACGGATATCAGCTGATGTTCTTTCTGCTGCAGATTCCGGCTGTGGCTGCGTCACCGAAGCTGGCGGGCTGGTGGCGGCAGTCTGGTCGAGCGGGCCGGACCATCGGCTGGTTGGTGACGGTGACGTGGTTCTACTTCACCTCGATGCTTTTCTTCCACGGCGTCAACCGCGTATTTCCCGGATTCTACGCCAGCGAGACCTGGCTGCCGTAGCCCCGTGTGGTGGCGGCGACACAGGGCAGAAGCTGGTTGGTGCAGCGGGGCCACAGGTCTGGCGACTTCTGCTACTGGCAGAAATGGGCGGCGGCCTTTTCTTTGACGGCCCGCAGATCGAGTTTGCCGGTCCCCAGCAGCGGGATGCGATCGACTTCCACAAAACTGTCGGCCGATGGAATCCACAGATTCGGAAAACCGGCTTTCTGCAGTTCGTCCAGAATCTCCCGGACGGGTTTTGCAAGGGGCCGGTGCAGCACGATCAGGCGTTCGCCTTTGCGACTGTCCGGCAGCGCCGTGACCGCACACAGAATTTCTGGTTCGTCGGAGTCATCGACGTCGATGATGCGCGTGATTTCCTGTTCGATGCGGATATGCGGAACCATTTCGCCGCCGATTTTTGAGAACCGACTGTGGCGACCGGTGATTTCGATGAAGCCGTTTTCGTCGATGCGAGCCACGTCACCGGTATCGTACCAGCCGTCCAGCACCACCTCGGCCGTCTTTTCGGGATGATTCAGGTAGCCGAGCATCACATTCGGCCCCTTGATCCTAAGCATGCCTTCCTGATTGACGCCAAGCTGTTCGCCGGTGTCGGGGTGGAAAATGGCGGCCCGACACTGGGGAATCACCTTGCCGACCGTGCCGGGTTTCATCAGACCCGAGCTGCCAGCGCGACTGTCCGGCACATTGACAGCGGCCAGCGGTGACAATTCTGTGGTACCGTATCCTTCCATCGGCTGGCAGCCGTACTTTTCGTTCCATGCATCCCGCAGCTCCGGCGGCAGTTTTTCCGCGCCGGTGATCACCAGGTTCACTGACTTCAGCTGCTCAACGCTGCAGCGTTTCATGTACGACCGCAAAAAAGTGGGGGTGGCCGCGATGATGGACACACCATGTTTTTCAATCAGGTTGCCCACCATCCGTGAGTCCAGCGGATTGAAGTGGTACACGGCTGCGGGGTCGATGCAGCAGGGAAGCCACAGCGTGATGGTGTAGCCGAATGAATGAAAGAAGGGCAGAACTCCCAGCAGCACGTCGCTGCTGTTGAATCGAAGCAGTTCGTTGGCCGCCGTCAGGTTCGACGTGATGTTGTTGTTGGACAGCATCACGCCCTTCGGTTCTCCGGTGGAACCGGACGTGAAGATAATTGTCATCAGGTCGTCGGGGCCGGCGTTCTGAAGCCCCAGTTTTCGTACCAGCATGCCCAGCGGCATCAGTCTGGCCATGACCATCGCGGTCAGACCGGCCAGGCCGCCGATCTGTTCCTTCAGGTCTTCCATATAGATCAGCTCAGCGTCCAGTTTCATGGGCCGCTTTTCCATGAACTTCCGGCTGGTGATGATCTTCTTCAGACCCGTCTGGTCGATGCAGTAATTGACGACATCGTCTGACAGCGTGTAATTCAGATTCACCGACACGCGACCGCTCAGGGACACTGCCAGATTGGCGATGGCACCACCGACTGACGGTGGCAGCAGCAGTCCGACCATCTTTTCGTCGGGTGTCAGCACAGATCGGGTCAGAAGTCGCTGAAACGCCAGTGCGGCGGTCAGCAGTCGGCCGCCGGTCAGTTTTGTTCCGGCTGAATCGGCAACTTTGGTGCGACTCCAGGCCAGGCGGCACTGCCGGATAAAGCGAATGGCCGGGGTCATGCTGCGTTCCTTTCTGTGTTCGACAGATCTGTCTTTCAGGTCCAGGACGGCCTCACGCACCACATGGACGTCACTGACTGCTTCGTGGGGAATGAGTTCTCCGAAGTACATCGTCACCGGATAGGGCCAGTGCTTCGGCTTCTTCCAGAAAAAACGGCCGCCTTCGTTGCTGAAGATGCTGCCCCACAGTTCATCAAGGTAGACCGGCAGAACGGGCGCGTCGGTGCCTTTCAGAATCTTCATCATGCCGCGTTCGAACTTCAACAGTTCGCCCGTGCGGGAAATCTGCCCTTCGGCAAAAATACACACAAGTTCGCCGTTTCTGAGGGCCTCACTGGCGGTGTTCAGCGACTTGATCAGGGCTCGCGGACCGTCGCCTGCCCGGATGGGGATGATTTCAAACAGCCGCGACAGCCACCCGATGAAGCCGCCCTTGACGTAGTCGGCATAGGCAATCATGCGGATCGGCCGGGAACTGGCCAGCAGAATCAGCACTCCGTCAATCCAGGTCACATGGTTGGCCACCAGCAGCGCGGCCCCCTTGTCCGGAATATTGTTCAGCCCGTGAATCCGGACGCGGTATACAAATCGACTCAGCAGCCACACGATAAAGCGGATGGTGGCCTGAGGAATCAGCCAGACCACGTAACACAGGATGGGAAATGTTCCGAGACCGGTCACGAGAAAGATCTGGGCCGCGTTGAAATCCAGGCCGGTCCGCATCAGGGGAAACAGAAACGACACCAGCAGCACACCAAAGGACGTGATCTGGTTCACGGCTGCCAGAATCGCTCCCAGCGATTCCCGGGGACTGCGGTCCTGCAGATAGGCGTTCAGCGGCACGTTGAACAGACCGCCACCCACGCCGATCATGGCCAGCGAAATTCCGAAGACCCACCACGATCCACTGCTGAAGAAGGCGACCACGCAGGCCAGCGCCATCAGCGCGGTGCCCAGCGGCACCATTCCGAGCTCAACGCGGCCCCCGGACCACCATCCGGCCAGCACGCTGCCCAGACCGACCCCCAGAGACAGCACCGCAAGATACTGGCCGACGCTGGTCTGCCCCATTTTCAGATTGTTGATGACAAATGTGTCAATGTTCAGCTGAGCCAGAGCCGCCAGCGACCAGAAAAACGCGATTCCCAGCGAAACTCGAAGAATCGGCAGGTCGGCCATCACCAGTCTGATGTCGCGCCACGAATACGTCACGGGATTCAGCGGGAAACTGAGTCCCGGATTCGCCGGCGTCACACGTGCAATCGGCAGCGAAACCAGCAGCCCTGCGGCCGCGACTCCCAGCAGAGCGGTCGCGGAAATCCAGAGCCCGGAGGTGCCGTCCGGCTGAGTCACGGCGTACAGCGCGTTCCCCGCCACCGTGCCCGCGATCACGGCAATCAGCGTGACCAGCCCGGTGACGCCGTTGGCAGCCGACAGTTTTTCCTTCGGTACAATTTCCGGTATGATGCCGTATTTGGCCGTGCTTAACAGAGCACTCTGAGTACCCGTCAGAAACAGCACGACGAACATGCCGACCATACTGCCCTGCCAGATCGATACGACGCCGGCCAGCATGATGACCACTTCCGCCGTCTTCAGCCACAGGGTGGCAGTGCGTTTGCTGAACCGGTCGGCGACCCAGCCGGACCACGGAGCAAAGATGATGGACGGCAGAATGAAGCTGCCCAGCCCCAAAGCCAGTACCAGCGATTCGTTGGACTGACGCTGAGCATCCGTGAGCGTTTCGGCCGACGAGATCCGGAATTTGGCGATCGGCACGATCAGCCAGCGAAACATGCTGTCATTGACGGCTGTCAGAAAACTCATCGACAAATAGCCGATGAACGACCGGGACCAGAGCGATCGGGGAGCCGGATTGTCAGAGTCCATTTTCGCCGTCATAGCGTTCTTTTCGGAAGCTTCGTTCTGTCGCCTGCCTTGTGCCGCTGTCCGCGGATGCGATTCACCGGAATGGCACGCCGTGACCTCTGTCCCTGCAGACACCCAGGGCGGCGGAACATCAGGACCAGCGTGGCGTTCCCCGCTAAGGGGCCAGCCGAGAGTGTAGTCAGGAAACACGAATTCTGTCACCGTTCGGAGCGTTTTCAGCAGGCAATGACGGCTGAAACGCATCTGCGATGCCGGAATCTTCGAAGGCGTCCGTTATACTGCCGATGAGACAGCGGTTTTTGGGGCTCAGTAAAGTGAAAGAACGGAAGAACGACAAGATGGCAACGGCAGTCGCCCCTCATCCGTCCATCGTCTTTTTTGACGGTGTCTGCGGCCTGTGCAATCACACGGTCAACTTTCTGCTGGCCCGGGATCAGCAGGCCGTGCTGAAATTTGCACCGCTGCAGGGAGAAACGGCGGCCCAGCTGGTGCCGGATCAGGTGCGGAAGAACCTGAACACGTTCGTCTTCGCTCATGCCGGCCGACTGTATTATCGTTCCGGAGCCATGGCCCGAATTCTGATGCAGCTGAGCGGCGGCTGGCGTATACTGGGCGCACTGTTGTGGGTGATCCCATGGCCGCTAAGAGATCTTGGTTATCGAATGGTGGCGGCTCTGCGGTACCGGCTGTTCGGAAAATCGGAAGCCTGTCGTCTGCCGACTCCCGAAGAACGAAGCAGGTTTCTGGATTAATGGCAGGTCACGGCGGGTGGGCAGCAGGCATGGCTGGTCTGTGGAAGGTCTCTTGAGTTTGCCGAGACGACCACGCCACTGGGGCCGCAAAGCTGTCGATTTTAACCGTTACGGAATCTGCTTCAGTTGATCCCGGGATTCTGCACTGCCAAAAACATTGGCGAAGAATCGTGCAGACTGTGTCGAACCACCGAAACAAATCCGGTACCGATTCAATCGACAGCCCGGCTGATGCGGCGGTGTTTCAGTTTCAAAGATTGTTCTTATCTGGATGCACGATGGCTGTACTCGATCAACCTCAGCCGGATCTGTTGGCAACAAGTCAGCCGGAACCCGATTGCACCAGGAAAGAACGTCGCCTTGGCCTTGTGCTGTCGGGCGGCGCGTTCTTCGCCGGCTATGTGCTGAGCGCCGGGCCGGCGGTGTTTATGGTCGAGAAATTTGACCTGCCGATGATCGGCAGCATTGTGCAGGTGTTGTACGCGCCTCTGGTGCTGATCGTTAAGCTCAAAGTGCCCGTCCTGGCGCCGGTGATTCAGGCCTATGTAGAACTGTTTCGCTAGCGACGCCCTTTGCCGGTCGGGACCCGAAGCCCGGCATTAACTGCGGCTGGAAGCCCCAGTTGCGTTTGGTCAGGCGCGGATTGTGCGTGTCCCGTTTCCACGCCGCCCAATGTCTGTCCGTTTTCGTGCTACCGCGCCGCTCCTCCGTAGCTGGGGCTTCCCGCCGCAGCACAACCCACTAGCGGTTGCGACCCGAAGCCGTCATGGACTGCGGCTGGAAGCCCCAGTTACGTTTGGTCACGCTCGGATCGTGCGTGTCCCGTTTCCGGGCCGCCCAATGTCTTTCCGTTGCCGACGTGCTGTGGGAAATCCGGGACGCTTTGGTGACCTGATCCGGTGTCCCGGTCACGTCCATGTGATCAGGCGCGACTGATCACGCCACGTTGGTCACATGAACGTCCATCTGCGGATAGGGAATACCGATCCCGGCACCGTCCAGCCGGTTCTTGACAGACTCGGTCAGGTCTTCCTTCACTGACCAGAACTGATCGGCGGTGGTCCAGAAACGCACGGTCCAGCTGACGGCGGAATCTCCCAGGCTGCCCAGCACAATCTGGAAGCCGCGACCTTCGCCATCGACAAGTCTGTCCCGCAGCGATTCGGCCGCACTGGTCAGTACGTCGCGAGTCTGTTTCAGATCAGCGTCGTAGGAACAGCCGACGCTGACATCTACGCGGCGGATCTCATGGTGAGAAATATTCTCGATCGTACCCGACGTAATGGCAGTGTTGGGGACGATGATGCGGCGGTTATCAGGGGTGTCGAACTTGGTCGTGAACAGGTCGATTTCGAATACTTTGGCGGTGATGCCGGCCGCGCTGATGACATCGCCCACCTTGAACGGTCGGAACACCAGCAGCATGATTCCGGCGGAAAAATTCCCCAGCGTGCCCTGAAACGCCATGCCGATCGCAAAGCCTGCTGAGGCCAGAATGGCGGCGAAACTGGTGACCTGAAACCCGAATTTTCCCAGCACCGCCACCAGCATGCTGATCATGATGGCGTAATACACCAGCTTGCCGACAAAGCGGCCCAGTGTCTCGTCAACTCGCCTGCGGACGGGCGCGCTGATGATTCGTGCTGCGAATTTGGACGCCAGGTAACCAACGATCAGCAGCAGTAGTACCTGTACGGCCGGCCAGCCGTAGTCGACCACCAGAGGCCACAGTTTTTCGAAGTCGCCCTGTTGCAGTCCATCCAGAGCCGTTCGGACATCTGCGCCCGCTCGGTCGGCGATTTGCTGAACCTGCTGCTGTGGGTCGGTGGTTTCTTCCTGCAGAAGGAACATCCGTTTCGCCTTCCTGAGTCTGTGATGCGATATCTGTCGCCTGGCCGTTGATGCCAGGCAGTCCTCAGATGCGGTCACCGTCCGGTGATCTGTACAGTAGGGTAGCGACCAGCAATTTCCGATGCCAGATCATCCCGCGTTGGCCGAATTCAACCGTCCTCACAGCGCAAGACCTGCTGCACTGCAGTACTGCCCGGCAGGTCGTTGCCGCCCAGTTCCAGAATAAACACCGCCTGATCCGGAATGTCGCCCGCTGTGCGCGACGACAGGGTGCATCTGAGTTCCTGTCGGGTAAGAAAACAACTTGTGTGATGCCATTGACAGATAGGGGACGAACAGAACTTTTTCTGACGATTCTGCTGGAATTCGATTCTGGCAACTCGTTTAGTAAGCCAACGTTCGCCCGTCACCCTGACTACAGAAGGCAGAATCCATGAAATACGCCATCATTCCGACCGCCCTGGCCATCTTCGGCGTCTTCGCGTCAGTTGAACCTGCTTCCGGAGACGAAGTCGATGCCGGCCAGCCGGATGCCCGGGTGCTGAAGTTCTACCCACTGGGCGAACTGACGCAGCCGGCCAGACAGTTTCCGTTTCAGCCGGGCCTGCCGGCGTCCACGGCTGTGGCGGGCATGCCGATCACTCTGGCTGGCGGACTCGGCGGCGCTCAGGGAATGCCGCCAGGCGCCGGTCCGGGCGGTGGAGGATTTGGTGGCGGTGGTGGTGGGTTGTTCAGCGTACCGACGCCGGCACAGTTCGGTGGTGGCGGTGGCATGGGAGGCACGGGAGGCGGCGGCATGGGAGGCGGATTTGGCGGCGCTGTCAACTTTGGTATTCAACAACATTCGGTCATTGATTCTTCAGACGAACACGAATCGCTGATTCGTCTGATCATGGAACACATCGACCCGGATTCCTGGCAGGACAACGGCGGAGAAGCCTCAATCTCGGCCGCCAACAACACGCTGCTGATTCGTCAGACGAAAGCCAATCACGACGCCATTGCCACCTTCCTGAAGAACTTTGCTGCTCACACCGTTGGCGGACAGCCGCTGACCGTGGAATTATGGTGGCTGCCGCTGAATGCAGCAGCGCAGCGGAATCTGAAACAGGACCTGCAGGCTGACGACGCGGCGGCAGAACTCAGTCGTCTGAGCGAATCGGTGGGCGGCTATCACGGTATCCTGAAAGCACGCAATCGGATCACCGGGCACCTGTGTTCCGGCCACCGGATGCCGCTTGTGATAGGACGGGTTCCAGTGGTGGGAACCGACGCGATCGGGCACCAGCCTCAGGTCGCTCACGTGAATATCGGCATTATGGCAGAAGTGACGCCGCAGTTTCAGGAAGACTGGCAGGGCGACGGAATTCGTCTGCTGCTGCGGACGGCGATGACGACTCTGCAGGAACACGAGCAGGCGGCCGAGCACAATGGCGAAATCGATCGCTTTCAGCTGGGCAATCACGTGCTGGAAACCAACGCTGTTTGTCAGGTCGGCAAACCGGCGGTTGCGGGAAGTCTGACGGCCGTCGGGCTGTTTCCGGACGCTGACGAAGACCGGGAACTGGTCGTGGTGGTTCTGGTCAGCCGACCGTGACGGCCCCGGTGCGATTGCACATGAGGGCACATCGGTTGCTCATCGGGAAGCTCAGGCAACGTGGTGATGCTCGGACTGTGCGTGTCCCGTTTCCACGCCCCGGTTACATTTGGTCACGCTCGGATTGTGCGTGTCCCGTTTTCGGGTCGCCCAATGTCTGTCTGTTTTTTCGCTGCCGTGCTGCTCTTCCGTAGCTGGGGCTTCCGTTACGTTTGGTTCTCGGCCGCAGCGATGCCTGCTACCGGTTGAGACTCGAAGCCCGGCATGGGACCGTGGAAACGGGACAGGCACAGCACTGTTCGCTGCTGTTCAGAAAACAGGGTTGTTGATCAGTGTTTAATCTGCGTTCTCTGCGTTCTCTGCGTTCTCTGCGTCATCTGCGGATCAAATTCCGGGCAGCGAAGGTTTGCAGAGAAGAAGATCGACGATGCAATTCCTGTTTCTGCTCACGGAGTTACCGGGACAATCCGCAGATGACGCAGATTGACGCAGATTCGAAACGTTGGGCCGGGGTTCGTCCGGGTAGATCGCAAGCTGGAAGCTTACGCCACTTTAGGGGCCGCGTTCGGAGCCTGCTGGGACGGTGCCGTCTGCCGATTCAGCGATGCCACGCCCAAGGTGGGCTCGAGCAGGCTATTTCACTACCCAGGTGTCGCCGCTGTTGAACAGCTTGTCCAGGTCTCCGTCACCAAGTGTTTCCCTGGCGTGCATGACCTGGCTGCGTACCTGTTCGTCATAGATCGGGCGTGAAACGCTGCGCAGGACGCCCATCGGTTCCGGGAACATGGGGTGCCGCATCTGAGCCAGCAGGAAGGCCAGACTGGGGTCTTCGGCCTTTTCGTCATGGAACAGCAGGTCATCTTCCGAGATGCCGCCGCTTAGTTCCACAACTTCCGGCCGACCATGAGCATTCAGGCGAACGCCTTTATCGTTGTTTTTGCCGAAGATCAGTGGTTTGCCATGTTCCAGGTACACAATGTTGTTTTCCTTTTCACCCTTCTTGGACGCATAAAAGAAGGCTCCGGAATTGAACACATTGCAGTCCTGGTAAACTTCGACAAACGACGTGCCTTTGTGTTCGGCAGCTCGTCGCAGGGTATGGGCGAGGTGTTTGATGTCGACGTCTACGGACCGAGCGACGAAGGTGGCTTCGCAGCCGATCGCCACGGACAGGGGGTTCAGCGGGTTGTCAATGGAACCATAGGGAGTACTCTTGGTACGGGATCCCAGCGGGCTGGTCGGCGAATACTGGCCTTTGGTCAGGCCGTAGATCTGGTTGTTGAACAGAACGATGTTCACGTCCAGATTTCGCCGGATGGCGTGCATCAGGTGGTTGCCGCCGATCGACAGAGCGTCACCGTCACCGGTGATCACCCAGACCTGCAGGTCCGGATTAGCCAGTTTGACGCCAGCGGCCACGGCCGGTGCTCGACCATGAATACTGTGGAACCCGTAGGTGTCCATGTAGTAGGGAAATCGGCTTGAGCAGCCGATGCCGGACACAAAGCAGAACTGTTCCTTTGGAATTCCCAGCTCCGGCAGCACCTTCTTCATCTGCGCCAGAATAGAGTAGTCTCCGCACCGCGGGCACCAGCGGATCTCCTGATCGCTGGCAAAATCCTTGGCGGTCAGCTGAGGCAGTAGGGTCGTCATATCTGGAAGGTCCTGAAGTTTGAGGTAAGTGCCGAAGACCGGTCTGACGCGGTGGCCCGTGGCTTCACTGGTGTTCGCGGCGCGTTCCGTTCCATCGTCGCCTACCGTGCGGACTTCGCTTGCCAGTGGGCGCAGCCGATTCAGCTGCTCAGCACATCGTTGATTTTGTTGAACACTTCGACAACTTTGAAGGGTTTCCCCTGTATCTTATTGTAGGGCACCGCATCGACCAGATACTTACTTCTGATCAGAATCGATAACTGTCCCAGATTCAGTTCGGGAATCAGAACGCGCTTGAAACGGCCGATGATGTCGCCCAGATTCCGCGGAAACGGATTCAGGTAGCGCAGGTGGGAATGAGCCACGCTCTTGCCTTCTTCCTGAGCCTTGTGCACGGCGGTTCTGACGGCACCAAATGTTCCGCCCCAGCTCAGCACCAGCAGATCGCCGGATTCCGGACCATCGACTTCCTGTTCCGGGATGAAGTCCGCCACGTTGGCCACCTTCCGAGCCCGTGTGTCAGACATGTGCTGATGGTTGGAAGGGCTGTATTCAACATTTCCGGTGACGTCTCGCTTTTCAAGTCCGCCGACGCGATGTTCCAGGCCGGCGGTTCCGGGCCGGGCCCACGGTCGCACCAGACGTTCATCCCGCAGATACGGCTGAAAGCCTTCGTCAGTGTTCGCTTCGGTGATGAAGTTGGCGATGATCGGTTTGATGTCGGCGGCTTTTGGAACCTGCCAGGGTTCGGCGCCATTGGCGATATATCCATCGGACAGCAGAATGACGGGCGTCATGAACTCGACGGCCAGTCGCAGGGCTTCCTGGATGGCCCAGAAGCAGTCGCCCGGCGTCTGCGGGGCGATGATCGGCACCGGAGATTCACCGTTTCGACCGAACATGACCAGCAACAGGTCAGACTGTTCTGTCTTGGTGGGCAGCCCGGTACTCGGGCCGCCGCGCTGCACGTCGATGATGACCATCGGCAGTTCGGTGATCATGCCCAGGCCCATTGCTTCGCCCTTCAGGCAGATACCCGGGCCACTGCTGGCGGATACCGCCAGCTGTCCGCCAAAGGCGGCTCCGACGGTGGCGGACATGGCGGCGATTTCGTCTTCGGCCTGAAACGTGGTGACGCCGAAATGCTTCAGTTTGGACAGTTCGTGCAGGATGTCGCTGGCCGGCGTGATCGGATAGCCGGAAAAGACCAGATCCGCATTCGACAGTCGGGCGGCGGTGGCCATGCCCATGGCCAATGCTTCATTGCCGGTAATCTTGCGATACTTGCCAGGCGCCAGTTTGGCCGGCGGTACCTCGTAGTGAACCGTGAAGGCTTCGGTGGAAAAACCGAAGTTGGAACCGCCCTTCAGGGCTCTCAGGTTGGATTCAACGATTTCCGGCTGCTTGCCGAACTTGGCTTTGACCCAGTCTTCCGTCGGCTTCGGATCACGATCGTACAGCCAGTAGACCAGACCGAGGGCAAAAAAGTTCTTGCAGCGATCGGCTTCGCGCTGTGACAGTCCCAGACCTTCCACAGAATCTCGGGTCAGGCGGGTCATGGGGACGCGGTGAACGCGAAAAGCGGCCAGGTCTTCTTCGTTTTCGAGCGGGTTCTTGTCGTAGCCGGCCTTCAGCAGATTCGATTTCTCGAAGGCGTCTTCGTTGACGATCAGCGTGCCGCCGCGTTTCAGGTCGCCGATGTTTGACTTCAGGGCCGCCGGGTTCATCGCCACCAGCGTGTCGACTTCGTCTCCGGGGGTGTAGATGTCGTGGCTGGAAAAGCAGATCTGAAAACCGCTCACACCAGCGATTGTGCCGGCCGGAGCACGAATTTCGGCCGGGAAGTCCGGCAGCGTGCTGACATCGTTGCCAAAGACAGCGGACACGTTGGTGAACTGGGTGCCGGCAAGCTGCATCCCGTCACCGCTGTCTCCACAAAAACGAATCACGACGGTGTCGACAGCCTCTTTGTGGCGACCTTCGGGAGGAACGGGCGGGTCGGCGACAGACATTCAGCAAGCTCCGATCGGAATCTGCGAGGGCAGGATCTGTTTCAGGAACGCGGCGTAGGGGTAGGGGGCGATGGCATTCTGACAATGTCACCACGGAAAAAAAACCCCAACGACCACCGGGTTTGTCAAGAAAAACACCAGAATGCAAAAGTTTTCACTTGCTGGGTGAGACAGTACAGCACACCCGCCAGGTCCTTCTGATCGCCACGGGTTCTGAGTTGTTGTTCTGACAACCGATAACCCTGTGGTGGGATCGACGCAGCGGGCGTACCGTCTGAACCTCCCGCTTATCTTTTTAGTTGCGATCGATCACTGTCGCCACTTTTTTTGCCGCGGATTCCCGCGCCTGAGCAATAACCTTCTTAACACTGACAGGCGTGAAGCCCTGACGTTTGCTTTCATCAGCCGCTTCCATAAAGGCATAGATGTCTGTCGTTTCTTCTGCAGAGACCGGTGCCTGACCGGTACGGAAGAACTTCACAATCTCTGCCAGCAGCGGATCGTATCCATTGTAGCTGCCGACGTCCGTCACGCCCTTCGTGCCAAAGGCCTGACCGCCATACCCGCCCTTGCCGGCCCGAATACCTCGAAAGGTTCCGATCCGTCCGTCTTTCCAGATGCCGGTCACCAGTTCAAAGTCACTGGTCTGGCTGCGGGTCACTGTCTCGACGCCCGGCCCCATGACCGTGAACAGACTTTCGACGCCATGAATGCCGTACCAGAACAGGTCCGGATGAGTCTTTTCGAGCGAACACGGTGAATAGGTGTCGCATCCCGTAATGTCACCGATCGATCCGTTGCGCGCCTGCTGAGTGTTGGTGCCGTATCTGAGCGACGACGATGAAAAGACAGGAGTCTTGTAGTGCTTTGCCAGTTCAAAGATGGCAATGCAGTCGCCCAGAGACCCGGCGATCGGCTTGTCGATGAAACAGGGCTTGCCGGCCTTCAGTACGGGAATCACCTGCTCAAGATGAGGACGGCCGTCGTTGGTTTCCAGCAGCACGGCGTCGACCTGCTGCACCATCTGCTCCAGATCGTCCACGACTTCCACACCCAGCTTTTTGATCTGTTCCGTGTATTCGGGAACTCGTTTCACACTGCTTTCAATGTCGGGCGATCCTTTGGGATACACCATGACGACGCGACACCCGGGAATATGTTTGGGGTCGTCGGCGTTGTTCAGAATACGCGTGAAGGCCAGACAGTGAGATGTATCCAGTCCGATCATGCCGACACGAATCGTTTCTTCGGCAGAGACGGAACCCGGAGACAGACCGATGGTGGTGACAGACAGAAAGGCAGGCAGCAGAATTCGCAGGCAGGTGGAGCGAAGCATGGGGAAGGAAACTTTCCGGTTCAATGGTGTTGTCTGAACGCCGGTCAGCCGATCGGTATGGTCGCAGGCCGCTGGCTGACCGGCCGACGTAAGCAATGTCTGTGCGGCTGCAGGACTCACACTGAGCACCGTCCGCAACGTTGTTTGTAGCAACACGACCGTCGGTGTGAAACTGAACAGACGCACCAGCACTGATTCCTGGCGAAGCGGCGCAAGCCGCCCGGTCCCGGGGCCGCCGCTTGTGCAGACCGTACGGCTTGCGCCGTACGGTCAGGTCGGTTGGCCGTTGCTTCGGAGATTGTCCGCGTCACGAAGACGCACGTTTGCGGCCCGCCGCAGCATCCAGAACCAGTAGAAAACCATCACCACGACGGCAATCTGCATGCCGATGGCGGCGGCATGGCTGAGGTGCGTCTGGGTCGGCGGTTCCCGCCCGGTGACGATTCGAATTCCGGCCAGGATCAGCAGAGTACCCAGTACCGTCAGCTGAAATGCCAGCAGTCCATACGCCGGACCCTTCAGCAGAATGACGATGACATGGAACAGCCGGACCGGCCGAGAGCCGTCCGGCGGCGTCTGAAGTGCATCAGGATCCGGAAGGGACGGAGCCCGATAAGGGTTGCTGGAATTCTGTTCCGCCATGGCGGGCCTGTATCAGAAGCGTCTGACGGTACTTTCCGGCCATTTCAGAAACCGCCGGATCACACTCAGCGTCGTCGAATCGTGTCGACATCGATAGGATAGAAGACGGTGATGATTCTGTCTGATCGTTTGGCGGGAAACTGGTAATCCGTTTCGGGAAACGGAATCGGCATGAATGAAGACAATCCGTTTGCCGTGTCCGAAACCTGCTCGGGCCAGGTCGCTGTCGCCGTGGACGGATCTGATCCGCACGCATTTCGCGTAGTCGGTGACCTGCTGGTGTGCGGCCCGTCGGTGATTCTGCCTCCGGTCTGCCTTGAAACCGGCGAGACGGAAGATCTGGTCAGCGTTTCGCAGCAGACACAGTTTCATTCTTTTCGGCTGGTGATTCGGCAGCGGAACTGTCATGTTGTGTACTGGCTGGCCCGGCATGTCCAGCGCAGGAAACGCCTGCGAAAAGCGAGTGGAATCCTGGTGCAGCTGTTGGGCATCGGTTTGGTAGTGGCCGGAATTGCAGGGCTGGAGGCGGCACGTGGGATCACGCTTCTGGCCGGAATCATCGTCGTGGCTGTTGCCACGTTCGTCGCTTCTCGCTCGGCGCCCACTCTGTATCTGCAGCAATATGCGCGTCCTGATACCTACTGGATCCGGGGCTTCCCGAAAGATTATCTGGCACGAATTGCGGGCCGCGAAACGCGGGACGATTCAGCCACGGCGGACAGGCGCCGGGACACCAGCGAGCCGTGAGCCGCGGCGGCCGCTCCGGGTTGTGATCACCTCGACAGCCCGCAAAACCGCACGGTCCCTGCCACGGACGTCTCAGGTGGGCTGGTCGATGGATTTATTCGAGCGCCGGAATCTATTCCGGCCCCGGAATCTATTCCGGCCCCGGAATTCATTCCGGCAGTTCTTCTCCGCGGGTTTCTCGGCCGGCCAGGACCACGGCCGCTCCCAGCAGGTACAGCGGCGACAGCCACAGCGCCTTTACGGCCGGCGCCAGTTTCAGGGCACCCAGACCGAAAAAGGCCATGCCCTGCAGAATCCGACCGCCGTTAAAACAGAATCCGGCCCCGGAACCTCGCAGCCGCGTGGGGAACAGTTCCGGAAAATACACGGCGTACCCGGCATGCATGCCCAGCGTAAAGAATCCGAACACCGGCAGACTGGCGGCCAGTACCCAGTAGGGAATATTTTCGTTGGGAATCAGAATCTGAAACATGGCGGCTGCGACCACAAACCCGATCAGGTGGTAGAAGATGAAGGCACCGCGGCGTCCCAGCCGATTGGCAAACCAGCCGAACAGCACCAGCCCGAGGCCGCCGCCGACGGTGTTCAGCACCATGCTCAGCATTTCATCCCGTTTGACATTGTGTTTGGTGAGCGCGCTGCCGCGGGCCGCGTTGTATTCCTTCTGCAGATCGATCACGGCCGCCGTCCACTGTTCGTCTGACAGGTCACCGGCGGCGCGAGCATCGTCGAGTTCTTTCGTGGACGGCGGCGCCAACGCCACGCCCTCAGCCGTCAGGGCGGCCGTCTGAGCCCGGGCCAGCAGAGCATTCTTTCCATAAATATGGCAGCCCCAGAATGTCGTCAAACCAATCGACGCGAGCGCCACACCGATCAGCGAATTGCGCAGATTGGTGCCGCGAAACAGTTCGCTGAACTGTCCCGTGGCCTGAGTGGAATCGGCGGCTGCTCGTTCCCGCGCCTTCTGCCATTGTTCCGGTTCCTTCATCTTCCAGCGAATCCAGAGCGTCAGCAGGGCCGGCAGTACGCCGATGGCAAACCCCCACCGCCAGCCCAGCGCCGGATTGCTGATGACGAAGGCTCCGGCGGCGGCGGCCAGCAGCGTGCCGAAGACCGACGAGGCATGAAAGATAGAACTGGTGATCGACCGCACCCGGGACGGCATGACTTCGGCCACCATCGCGGATGCCACCGCCCATTCGCCGCCCACGCCCATCGCCACCAGAAACCGCAGCACCATCAGCTGTTCGGGGGACGTCACAAAGGCCTGGATCAGCGTGAACAGTGAATAAAACAGAATCGTGATGATCATCGTTTTGGAACGTCCGATGCGGTCGCTGACCACGCCAAACAGCATGCCGCCGATAGCGCCACCGAAGGCGAAGGCGGCAAAGGCCCAGTCGTTCCATTTCGCGACATCCGGATGTTCGGGCTCCACATTCAGCAACGACGGAATGGTGTCGCGCATGGACGCCACAAAAATCTGGCCTTCGAACACGTCGAAGATCCAGCCCAGGGACGCGATAAACAGGACCAGCCACTGATAGGACGTGATACCGTCGTACCATTTTCCCCCTGACGCACCCGAGCTTGCCTGACTGGGTCCGGAAACATCGTCTGCCATGAATAAATGCCGTCTGCTGAGGTTCCGAGAATCTGAAAACGTGTCCGGGTGCAGAGTGTACGCAGGATGATCAGGAATGGGGAGCGTATGAGTCGTTGGGTTCAACTTCTTCGTGGTCCGACCCACCCGCTGCACCCCCGATCCCCGGTGTGCCAGCGCTTAGCCTGCGCTCAAAGACGTAGACAAGCGAAGTTTGCCGTCAAAACCACCACCCCCACATAAAACGCGTCCAGCAAACCGCGCCGCGTGGCCGCTGCTCGGCCTTCGCGCCGGCACACCACAGCGTGATGAGGCGCATGTGCCTGCGGGGCCGGTGCGGTGTGCCGGCGCGAAGGACCAGGCGGCCATCCACGCGATAACACTGGCGGATCGGTGTCGTCCCGTTGGACGTCTACCGTGGCAGCCTTCGCTTGTCACACCTACGGTCAGGCTGCGACCGAAGATGTAGGGTGTGACAAGCGAAGATTGCCGTTGCAACCACCTCCCCACACGAAACCCGTCCAGCAAACCTTACCGCCTGGCCGTTCCTTAGCCTTCGCGCCGGCACACCACGGCGTGATGTGGCGCATTTGCCTGCGGGGCCGGTGCGGTGTGCCGGCGCGAAGGACCAGGCGGCCATCCACGCGATAACACTGGCGGATCGGTGTCGTCCCGTTGGACGTCTACCGTGGCAGCCTTCGCTTGTCTACGGTCAGGCTGCGACCGAAGACGGGTGTGACAAGCGAAGATTGCCGTTGCAACCACCTCCCCACACGAAACCCGTCCAGCAAACCTTACCGCCTGGCCGCTCCTCAGCCTTCGCGCCGGCACACCACGGTTTCGGCTCGGTCATCTACGGCAAAATACCCATCGGCAGAGACCTCCTGATCGTTACAACCGGCTGAGGTCGTGAGGTCTTCCATCAACATGGCCGCAGCACCCTTCAAACGTGCCCAAACGAACCCGTGCGTCCGGATCTGTGAGGTAGGGATAAGCGGCAGCATCTTTCGCAAACGTTACCAGCGGCAGTCTCGCCTCTATGACGATCAGGCAGCTACTTTCTCGTCTCCGCATGCAGTTCGACTGTTATGTGGAGGCCGTGAATCGCAGTCGGTATGACGATTCGTATCGCGCACCGCTGCACTGCGCGCCGCTGGAACCACGCATTCTGATGAGTGCCACGCCGGCGGCTGCCGTGCTGGCCGACGTGCCTCAGCCGGAAGGTGTTGATGCGTCAACGGCGACCGCACCCACCGATCAATCGGCGGTCGCCGCGACAGACGGAGCGACGTCGGCGGACGGTACTGATGCCGCGAACCAGTCTCAGCAACTGGTTTTCGTGGATCCGGCGGCGGACGGCTATCAGCAGCTGATCGATGACCTCGTGGCCAGTGCCGCGGACGGCCGGCAGATTGAAGTTTTCACGTTCGATCCCGATCGAGACGGCATTGAGCAGGTCACCGAGATTCTGAACCGCTACCGCGACGTCGATGCCATTCACATTGTGTCTCACGGAACAGACGGTCAGGTGAAACTGGGCAACACCTGGCTGTCGTCGGACAACTTTGCGGGCTACGCCGGAGAATTCGCGGCGTGGGGCCGCTCGCTGTCCGCCGAGGCTGACCTGCTGATCTACGGTTGTGAACTGGCGAGCTCAGCGACGGGCGAGGAATTCATCGATTCTCTGAGCGTCCTGACCGGAGCCGACGTCGCCGCCAGTGATGACAACACCGGTCATGCCACGTTTGGCGGCGACTGGATTCTGGAATACGCCACCGGTGTCATCGAAACAGACATCGCCTTCAGCATCGATGTGCAGCAGAACTGGACGGGTCTGCTGGCGACCACCGAAACGCATTACTTTCTGACCGGCGGGGGCATTCCGGAGGCCACGCTGGATACGGCATTGCCGACGGCGACCGCCATTCCCGACTACGACAACGGCCGGCATGCTCCGGTCGGAACCCTGGTGAGTAAGGGGGGCACCGGGTTCGGCGAAACAGACCCGGTCAAGCATCAGCTGTGGCAGACCGCGTCCGGCAGTATTGATATCGACGGTCCTGTGCAGCTGAACATCTGGACGCACATCAAGGATTTCAGCACCACCAAAGGAGCGACGGTTCACGCCTATCTGATCGACATCAAGAGCAACGGCACGGATGCACAACTGGTTGCCTCGGATACCATCTCACGAGGCACATGGAACCCGGACGGCGACTGGGTCGAAGACACGTTCGACTTTGGATCGATTACGCGTTCACTGGCGGCCAATCGTCTACTGCAGGTGAAGGTCGTTGTCGACGGTTCCTCCGACGACGGCATGGTGTTCGGCTACGACGGCATTTTTCATCGCAGCCACCTGCGGGTGGGCATGACCACGTCGAACGGCGATCCGGTACTCACGATGGGAGGATCGCCGCTGAATTATTTTGAAGGAGACGGGGCCAGAGAGGCGGACGGTGGCGTCAGTCTGACCGACGACGACGCCAGCCAGCAGTGGGCCACCGTGCGGATCACAGGCAACTACCAGTCTTCCGAAGACCGCCTGACGTTCACCGATCCGCTGCCCGGCGGCATCAGCATGCAGACGGACACGGCGACCGGTCAGATTGTGTTCTACGGGGCCTCGTCATTCTCAGACTATGAAACCGTGTTCAAGAAGGTCCGTTACGAAAACATCAGTGAAGATCCGAGTGAACTGACGCGGACCGTGACCTTTCAGGTGTACGACGGGCAGCACCTGAGTACCGGCACTCAGACGATCAACGTCACTGCAATCAACGATGATCCGACGGTGAATCCCACGGCATCGGGCACCGGGCTGGAAGACCAGAATCTGGTCTACACGCATGCTCAGATGCTGACGCTGATTGGCGCCGGTGACGTCGACAACACCAACGCAGAACTGACGGTCAACATCTCGGGCGTGAACAATGCAACGTTCAGCAAGTCCGGCAGCGGCAACGGAACGACGTACACGTTTACGCTGACGCAGCCGACACATGCCAACGGCTACAACGTGACGTTCAACTATGAGGTTGTGGATACCGACCTTGCCAGTATCAGCGGCGGGCCGGCCACCATTACCATTCAGGCGGTCAATGACGAGCCGGTGCTGACCATCGGTGGTGACCAGAATGTCGACGAAGACACCGGACTGCATCTGGTCGCACTGTTCGCGTCCGCTCTTCCGGGTGGAGGGGTCGACGAGCTCGGGCAGACCTTCACCTACACGGTGAACAACAACAATGCCGGGCTGTTCAGTGCCGCGCCCACGATCGACGCGCTGGGTAACCTGAGTTACACCCTTGCTCCCGATGCGATCGGCACGGCGACGGTGACCGTGTCGGTGCAGGACAGCGGCGGGACGGCCAGCGGCGGTGACAATACCTCGCCCACTCAGCAGTTCGATATCATTGTGGCCAATGCCAACAACGATGATGCCGTGGTGGCTGTGAATAACGGCCTTTCTGTCAACGAAGACGCCACGGAGACGATCACCGCCGCCATGTTGCGGGTGGACGACCCGGACCTGCCGCCCGCATCGACGCTGGTCTATACGGTGACCAGTGGACCGGCACTCGGCCGACTGGAACTGACCACAGACACGGGGGTGTCCGTGTCATCGTTCACTCAGGCTGACATCGACACGGGCAGACTGCAGTACGTGCATCTGGGTGCTGAAGCGCCGCTCACGGACAGCTTTGATTTTACGGCCTCGGACGGCATCGGCAGTCCGACGGCCGGTCAGACCTTCAGTATCACGATCAGCAACCGGAACGACGCGCCGCTGAACGACGTTCCCGGCACGCAGACCACGCTGTCCGATACCTCACTGGTGTTTTCGGCCGGCAACAGCAATCTCGTGTCCGTCAGTGACAGCGATGCCGGCGGCAGCAATGTGGAAGTCACCCTGAACGTGACCAGCGGCACGGTCACGCTGGATCCGCTGGTGAATCCTGCGACACCGCTGGCCGGTGAGTTTTCTGTGGCCTCGAACAACACTGGCATTCAGTCCGAAGCAAAGGTGGCCAGTCTGCCGGACGGCCGCTACGTGGTTGTCTGGAGCGGCAACGGCAATGGTGACAGCGACGGCATTTTCATGCGGCAGTACAACGCCGACGGTATTTCGACGGCTCCGCAGACACGTATCAATGGCAACGGCGCCAAGTCTCTGCCGCAGTCAGAGCCGTCGGTGGCCGTCAACGCCAGTGGGCGGATTGTGGTTTCGTGGACCAGTGATGGTCAGGACGCTCCGAGTACAGACGGGGTGTATTTCCGGGCGATGAACTGGGACGGGACCGGTGATACCGGTGAGATTGCCGCGAATGAGACAACGGCCGGTAATCAGTCAGAGTCTGTCGTGGCAATTGATGCGGCTGGGAATGTGATCGTCGTATGGACCGACAAGGACGGACTGGACGGTCACAATGACGGTGTTTTTGCCCGTCGATTCAATTCTGCCGGGACGGCAATCGATGGAACAGATTGGCAGATTGCGACGGCGTGGGGCTGGAAGCAGCATGCCCCGGACATCGCCATGAACGGCAGCGGGCAGTTTGTCATTACGTGGAAAGACTCACAGCTGGACGGGAGCAACTACGGCATTTTCGCCAAACGCTATGACGCCAGTGGGAATCCTCTGGATGCGCCGGGGACGCCTGGTGAAGCCGAGTTTCAGGTCAATGCATCATGGGACAAGGAACAGTCGGATCCGTCCGTGGGAATTGACGATGCCGGCAACTTTGTGGTGGTCTGGCAGTCGAAAGATCAGGACGGCAGCGACTTCGGAATCTACGGTCAGTTGTTCGATTCTGGCGGAAACGCCATTGGTCCGGGTGAGTTCCTGGTAAACACCACCACCGCGTGGCACCAGAAGAACGCGTCCGTCGCCATGGATGCCAACGGTGACTTCGCGGTGGTCTGGGAACATGAGACGTCGGAATTCGGACCCAGAGACATCCACTTTCAGCAGTTTGGCAAGAATGCCACAAGGGTCGGCACCGAGCAGACGGCCAACAGTCCGACCACCGGTGAACAGTACGCACCGGATATTGCCATGGATGCCAATGGCAATTTTGTGATTGTGTGGGACGGTCAGACCACCACAGAAAGTGATGACGGCGTGGTCGGCCGGCAGTATGCCCTGCCTCCGTCGCCGCTGACGTTTTCCACGGGTGACGGTATCGCGGACAACTTTATACGGTTTCAGGGCAGCCTTGCGAACATTAATGCCGCCCTGGACGGCATGGTATTTACGCCGACGCCGTCCTTCACGGGCGTCGCCACGGTCAATGTCAATACATACGACATGGGCAATTCCGGACCCGGCGGCCCGAAATCTGACAACGACAACATCACCATCAATGTCAATGGCGCCAACACGCCGATCGGGTCGGTCAGCGATTCTGATGCTTCCACCAACGAAGTCGCCGAGAGTGCCACGGTCGGCGCCGCGGTCGGCATCACGGCCTCCGCCACAGACCCGGATGCTGGGGATACAGTGACGTACAGCCTGGCTAACGATGCCAGCGGTCTGTTTACCATCAACGGCACCTCCGGCGTGGTAACCGTGGCCGCATCTCTGGACTACGAACTGGCCACCAGCCACAACATCGTAGTCCGCGCCACCAGTTCGGATTCGTCTTCCAGCACTCAGGGATTCACGATCTCCGTGAACCCGGTGAACGACAATAATCCGGTCATCACCTCCAACGGCGGTGGTGCGGCGGCCGCCGTGAATGTCACCGAAAACACCACCAGCGTCACAACGGTTGCCGCCACCGACGCCGATCTGCCGGCCCAGACGCTCGTCTATTCGATCAGCGGCGGAGCGGATGCCGCAACGTTCAATATCGACGGCGGCACCGGTGTGCTGACATTTATTGCCGCACCGGACTTTGAATCGCCCACCGATGTCGGCGGCGACAATGTCTATGACGTGCAGGTCCAGGTCAGCGACGGGGTGGGAGGCGTTGATACGCAGGATATCGCGGTCACGGTCGTGGATGTCTTCGAAGGTGTACTGGTGGTGGATACCACGGCCGACGTGCTGGATGGTAACGTCACGTCCGCGACGGCCCTGCTGAACAACCGGGGAACCGACGGAAAGATCTCGCTGCGGGAAGCCATTGCGGCGCTGAACAACACGGCCAACGCCGGCGGGCCGGACGAGATTCATTTCAACATCGCCGACACGGATTCCGGACACCTGTACTATCAGGACGATGCCGCAACGGGAACCCTGTCAAATGTGGCGACAACGTCCGTGAGTGACGCGATGATTGCGGACTTTGATCCCGATCATCCGTATGCCGCCCACAGCTGGTTTCGCATCGATCTGGACAATGCTCTGCCGCAACTGGAAATCACCGACGCTGTGATCATCAACGGTTATACGCAGGCGGGGGCGTCGCAGAATACGTTGTCGGTCGGCAATGATGCCAGGCTCAGAATCGAACTGACCAACAGCGCCGCTGACAGTAATCGCGGGCTGACGGTGGAGGCCGGCGGTGCAGGCAGTTCTATCTTCGGGCTGGTAATCAACGGATTTACCGGCTCCGGAATCCTGACCGAACCTGGTGCCGACAATGTGACTATTCAGGGCAACTTCATCGGGACCGATGTCACCGGCACGATCGATCTGGGCAATGGAGACGCTGGTGTCCATCTGCGGTCCGGGGGCAATCTGGTGGGCGGCACCAACGCGGCCGACCGCAACCTGATCTCCGGCAATGACAGTCGCGGCGTTACCACGTTCACCTTCGGGCCGATCGAATCCGGGAATGTGATTCGGAATAACTATATCGGCACTGACGCGACCGGCGTGGCGGCGCTGGGCAACAGCGGCACGTCCAGTGTGCAGGTCTACAACAACGATGGCCTGCAGCTGATTGACAACGTGATCGGGGCCGGTGCGGGACATGGCGTGAGGCTCATGAATTCGTCTGCCGTCACCAATACCGTGATTCAGGGCAATCTGATCGGCATGGGAGCGGACGGCACGACGGCTCTGGGCAATGCCGACCACGGTATCTGGGTCGAGGAAAATACCAGCAATACCGTGATCGGCGGACTGCTGGCCGGTGAAGCCAACACAATCGCTCACAATGGAGGCGACGGGGTGGCCGTCACGAATGGCACGGGGACATCCATTCGTGGCAATGCGATCTTCAGCAACACCGGGCTGGGTATCGATCTTGATGACGACGGTGTGACCGGGAACGATGTCGGGGACTCCGATGGCGGCCCCAATGCTCGTCAGAACTTTCCCGTGCTGACAACGGCGACCAGCAATGGCAGCGATCTGACCATCGATGGCAGTCTGAACAGTGTTCCTTTGGGGACCTGCCAGATCGATTTTTATGCCAGTACGTCTGCCGATCCGTCGGCTTACGGTGAAGCCAAACGTCATCTGGGGTCCGCCACTGTCGCCACCGATGCCAGCGGCGATGTGGTTTTCAGCGAAGTGTTGACCGGTGTCAGTGTGGCTGGCGGCGAATTCATTACCGGCACGGCGACCGACGCGTCCGGAAACACATCGGAATTTGCTCAGAATGTCGTGGCCACGGCCACGAACGTTTCCCCCGTCATTACCTCCGACGGCGGTGGTGCACTGGCAGGTGTGAGTGTGACTGAGAACGCGACCGCGGTGACTACCGTCACTGCGACAGATGCCGATCTGCCGGCCCAGACACTAACCTTTGGTATCAGCGGCGGGGCCGATGCGGCCGCGTTCACGATCAACAGTTCGACCGGCGTCCTGACGTTCGTAGCGGCCTCGAACTTTGAAACACCTGCCGACGCGGGAGGCAACAATGTCTACGACGTTCAGGTTCAGGTCAGCGATGGTGTTGGAGGCCTTGACACGCAGGACATCGCGGTGACTGTTTCAGATGTCAACGAGTCCAATGTGTCCGCCATTTCTGACGCGAACGGTACCACCGACGAGATCAGCGAATCTGCGGCGAACGGAACGACCGTCGGACTGACGGCTCTCGCTGCCGACCCCGACGGCACTAACAATACGATTACCTACAGCCTGGACAACAATGCCGGGGGACGGTTTGCGATCAACGCCGGTACCGGCGTCGTGACTGTCGCGAACACTCTGTTGCTGGACTACGAAAGCACAGCCTCGCACAGCATTACGGTGCGGGCTGCCGGCAGTGACGGTTCGTTCAGCACGGCGGCGTTCAGCATCAGTGTGCTGCCGGCCAATGATCACGCCCCGGTGTTCACCTCGTCGGCGTCGATCAGCGTGCCGGAAATGACTCCGAATATTGTCACCCTGACCGCGACCGACGCGGATCTGCCCGGGCAGTCGATCAGCTTCACCATCGTGGGCGGCGATGATGCGGCACTATTCAATATCAACGGGGCTGACCGTCTGCAGCTGACAGCTCCGCGCAACTTCGAAGTGCCGACGGACGCCGATCTGGACAACGTGTATGAAGTTGATGTGCAGGCCGACGACGGCGCCGGCGGCACCACCATTCAGTCGATTTCAGTCACGATCACCGATGCCAATGATGCACCGACCGGGCTTCCGGCTGTGACCGGGCTGCTGGTGGAAGATCAGATGCTGACTGCAGATACCACCGGGCTGAGCGACGAAGATGGCATGGGACCACTGTCGTATCAGTGGCGGCGTGGCGGAGTGGATATCGCCGGCGCGACCGGCAGCACGTATACGCTGGGCGACTCGGATGTCGGTGCCAACATCACCGTAGTGGCCAGCTATACCGACGGCGGCGGGACAAACGAAAGCGTCAGCAGCGCGGCGGTCGGTCCGATTGCGAATGCAAATGATGCTCCAACCATCACGGCGCTCAGCGATCAGGTGATACCGGAAGACGGTTCCACCGGTCCCATCGCATTTGGTGTCGGCGACACTGACACACCCGTCGGTCTGCTGACGGTGACCGCCAGTTCTTCTGATCCGCTGCGGATTCCGCACAGCCATATCCTGCTCACCGACCTGGGTAGCGGCAACTGGACGATTGAAGTTTCCGGAGCACCGGATCAGCACGGCGGTCCGGTCACGGTCGCCGTCACCGTTGATGACGGGACGGCGGCCACGATCGAAACATTTCGAGTGGTGATCACGGCCGTCAACGATGCCCCGCAGCTGAGTCCGGTCGGTAACCGCAACATCAGCGAGGACGTTTCGCCGGGCACGAGCCTGCTGACGGTGTCTGCCAGCGACGTCGATGCCGGCGACACGCTCAGTTTCGCAATTGTCGCGGGCAACACGGGCGGTGCCTTCAGCATCGCGGCCAACGGAACCATTTCTGTGGCAGCACCGCTGGACCACGACGCGACACCGACCTATGTCCTGACGATTCAGGTGACGGACAGCGGTACGCCGTCGCTTACCGATTCTGTGTCCGTGACGATCTTCGTTGATGAGTTTGTCGCTCCGTCTGTGCCTGCACCCACGATTCCGGCAGCGATAGAGGAAGAAGCGGGCGAGGAAGAAAAGGAAGTGCCCGTTATGCCGGTGGAAGCGGCGGCTGAGCCGGAAGCCACCGCGCCGACGCCGCCGGCCACCGCGTCGGCTGAATCCGGCGAGACCACGATGGGAGAAGCTCCGGTGGTGGTGCAGGCAGTGACGGAAGTCATGGAAGTCATGGAAGACGACGCTGGCACGGTGTTTGATTTCGTGATTCGGACCAACCTGGACGACGTGCCCGAGGCTCGGGTGTCGACGGTGGAATCTTCTGTTTCACTGCGACAAACCGAGCAGACAGGTACCGACACGGTGGCGGGTGGGACGTACCAGATCACGGACTTTCACCGGGATCTGCAGCACATGCGGGAAGAAATCGAAGCGCCGCTTCAGGCTCAGGTGTATACGGCGGCGGCCGCCGTCACGGCCACGGGTTCTTTGACGGTTGGCTATGTGTTGTGGGCGATTCGCGGCGGTTGGCTGGTCAGCAGCGTGCTGGCACAGATGCCGGCATGGCGACTGATGGACCCGCTGGTGGTGCTGTCATCGCTGGAAGAAACGGACGATGTTGAAAACGACGACTCTCTGCAGGCCATGCTGGAAAAACGCGCGGCGCAGAAGAACGGCCAATCCCCGGCTGGAGAATGATCTGTGAAGTTCCTGACTGCCAAAACTCAGATGACACTGGGGCTGATCTGCATGCAGGTCAGTATTCTGTGTGCCGCCATGTGGATCGGGCTGGTGCCCGATCGGCTCGGAGCCGTGATGAGCGGTCGCGCTGATCTGTGTGAATCGATCGCCATCGTCAGTTCACGGCTGATGAGTCAGCAGCAGGACGGGGAACTGGCGCAGATTCTGCAGGAAATGGCCGAGCGCAACGATTCGATTCTGTCGGCCGGCATTCGTACCAGCGACAACCGACTGCTGCAGGAAATCGGAGATCATGCCGAGTTCTGGAAGACAAGCGGCACGCGGTCGACCGAAAACGAGATACTGGTACCGATTCTCGCTCAGGGCAAGCGCTGGGGAAATGTGGAACTGCGGTTCGCGCCGGCGGTCAAAGATGAAGCCCTGGGTTTTCTGCAGCACCCATGGATGCTGCTCACGGTGTTTGTGTCGGCGCTTAGCGGTGTGTTGTTCTACATCTATCTGCGGAAGATGCTGAAGCACCTGGATCCGTCCAAAGCCGTGCCCAAACGGGTCCGTGCAGCGCTGGATTCGCTGGCCGAAGGCCTGCTGGTCCTGGACCGGCAGGAACGCATCGTACTGGCCAACCAGGCATTTGCGGAATGGGTCGGCGTGAACGCCGAGAAGCTGACGGGAACAGACGCGAACGTGTTCCGCTGGATCACCAGTCCCCCGGACGGCGATGCCGACACAACCGGGCTTCCGTGGACTGATGCACTGCGAAAAGAACGAGCTCAGGCCGGTGTGATGATCGGACTGTCACACGATGGACGCCCTGCGCAGAATCTGATGGCCAACGCCTCGCCTGTGCTGGGATACGACGGCAAATACGGAGGTGTCCTGGTCAGCTTTGACGACGTCACACAGCTGGAAGAAACCCGAAAGGATCTGAAAGTTGCCAAGGAAGTTGCCGAGGATGCTCAGCAGATGGCCGAACAGGCCAATCAGGCCAAGAGCGATTTTCTGGCGCGGATGAGCCACGAGATTCGCACGCCCATGAACGCCATTCTGGGTTATACGGAAGTTCTGCGCAATGGTTTCGACGACAACGTTGACGAACGCTTTACCTATCTGGATACGATTCATGCCAGCGGCGAACATCTGCTGGCCCTGATCAACGACATTCTGGACCTGTCGAAGATCGAATCCGGCCAGATGGAACTGGACCGGCAGCGGCATTCACTGCGGGACCTGATTTCTCAGGTCGTTTCCGTGATGAACGTGAAGGCAAAGGAAAAGTCGATTGCCCTGAAATTTGAAGCCGACGGTCTGGTGCCGGAAACGATTCTGACCGATGCGGTCCGTTTTCGTCAGACGGTGTTCAACCTTGTCGGCAACGCCGTGAAGTTCACCGAAGAGGGCGAAGTGCGGATTGTCGTGGGGCTGGCTGACGACGGGCTGCTGCGCGTGGACGTCATCGATACGGGAGTGGGCATCGCGGCCGATGCGGTCGAGAAGGTCTTTGAACGCTTTACGCAGGCCAACGCATCCGTCAGCACAAAGTTCGGCGGGACCGGGCTGGGACTGTCTATTTCAAAGCGACTGGCTCACATGATGGGCGGCGACGTGACGGTCACCAGCGTGCTGGGGCAGGGCAGCACGTTTACCATGACCATCGATCCGGGACCTGTTCGAGGAATTCCGCTGATCGATCCTACTGCAGAACAGGCGGTCGCGACACGTCGCGAAACGGCCGCCGCGGCGCTGCAGTTGCCACCGTGTCGCGTTCTGATTGTGGACGATGAAAAGGCCAACCGCGGCCTGGCCGGAATCCATATTTCAAGAGCCGGCGGTACGTTCGCGGAAGCCTGTGACGGGCTGCAGGCCGTTGAAATGGCCACCTCGGACGACTTCGACATCATTCTGATGGACTTTAATATGCCGGTGATGGGCGGGCTGGATGCCACTCGCCGGCTGCGTGAGCTGGGATGCACGACTCCGGTTGTGGCGCTGACCGCCAATGTGATGCAGGATGACCGGGACAGTGCCATGGACGCCGGCTGCAACGGATTTCTGACCAAACCGATCAAGATGGCGGATCTGATCAATGAACTGAACCGCCTGCTGCCGCCTGAGGTTGCCGCTCGGCAGCGCAGTGCCGTGCAGCGCACGCCGGTTTCGGAACGTGAATCAACGCCCGGGCCGGCCGCGGCAGGCGAGGCAGGCCAGGCAGGTGTGCCTGCCGAGTCGCCGGCAGATCAGCGGACGTGCGAGCCGGTCGAATACGCTGTGGGGCTGCCACTCGAAACCGAAACAGGCACACAAGTCGGAGCAGACACAGAAATCGCTACCGACACAGAAATCGGTACCGAGTGCGGCGCAGAAGTCGGCGCACAGACCGGACCTGTGACAGAACCTCTGTCGCACCAGCCGTCGTCTGAGCCGGACAGCCGCGCTCAGCAGATACTGGAATCGGTCAGCGAGGAATTTGGTGAACGGCCGGCGAAAAACGCTGAACTGGAACTGATCGAATCGTCGCTGCCGACGGACGACCCGGATTTCTATGAAATCGTGGCCGCCTTTATGCCGCGGCTGCGCAGTCAGGTGCCACTTCTTCGGCAGTGTATGGAACAGTCCGATTTCGAAGGGCTCCGGCAACTGGCGCACTGGCTGGCCGGATCCGGAGGGACCGTGGGATACGGTGTTTTTGTTGAACCCTGCCGTGCGCTTCAGAGCCTTGCCCGCGCCGAGGCCACGGAGGGTATGAGTGAACTGATTGACCAGATTGAATCGCTGGCCGACCGCGTGGTGGTGTCCAAATCACAGCCCGCCGAAATGCCGGCTCGTGTCTGACGATCGTGTACGGCGGAAGATTACCGCAAACAGGATGACACTGAATGATTGCCCGTTACGATTTTTCAGACGTGAATGCCAGCATGGTGGTGCTGCCGGACCTGCTGCAGAACTCATCGTTTCGGTATACGCGAAACACGGACGACACGGTCCGTGGCATACGGATTCTGATTATCGACGATGAGCCGGTCGTGGTCAGCGTGGTCCGCAAATACCTGCGCGATGCCGGATGCGATTCTGCACAAGCCCGGCAGACTGACGGATGAGGAATTTGAAATCATGAAAGGGCACTGCGTGGCCGGGCGCAGTATCATTCGCGACGAAGTGGTCCCTGATGGCCACGTGCGACACCGCAATGTGTTTGAAGACTGTACCTCACCGCTGATGCATCTGGCCTCTGCCGTCGCAGCGTCTCACCACGAACGTTGGGACGGCACCGGCTATCCGCGAGCCCTGAAAGGGACGGCGATTCCCATTGAAGGGCGGATTACCGCCGTGGCCGACGTGTTTGACGCCCTGAGTACACCCCGACCCTACAAGCCGGCGCTGTCCATGAAGGACTGCTTCCGGATCATGGAAGAAAAACGGGGCCGGCATTTTGATCCGGATGTTCTGGACGCCTTTCTTCGACGACGTTCAGAGATTGTGCAGACCGCACGTGAATATGCCGATCCGGTGTCGCAACACGAGCAGACGGCGCCTGAGTCTCTGTGAGCAGTTCCGGCAGGTGGTTGTGCGGCAGACGCTTCTTGACGAAATTCAAAACGGTGCGATACTTATATTCGTCGGCCGGGTTTGCCGATGAAGAATTTGTTCGGACAAAACACCGGCCGCTTACCAACCCGCCTTTGGCAGCACTTCGTTGAACGACTCACTTAGGATTGTCCGGTCAATTATGGTCGCCTTTCGCTCCGCTAAAAAGGGCCCTTTCGCGGAGCGAAAGACGACCAGCCAGTCAGCTATTGTCCGAACGTTTCTTACCTGCTCGCACACTGATTCTGACCAGCAGAACCGGCCGCGCCGGTGGCCGGTTCTGCTGAATCAATCCTGCGCTGGCCCGGTGTTGCCGATCCTGCTGCTGGCTGTTGTCACCCTGTTCGGGGGCCGTCCTGCCGTCTCAGGTCCTGAGTCTGCCGGTGATTTTGCTGCCGATACCGCCGAACGGTCCGCTGGTTGGGCCGCTGCACCGACGCTTTCGGTCGCCGAGACTGCAGGCGCGCTCGAGCCGGACGTCCGACTTTCGCAGAATGTCCGCACCGAACCGGGAACTCAGCTGACCGCCGATGGTTTTTGTGTGCTGCCGTCCCACCAGACACCGACCTCGCGATCATCAGAGACATGCCGTCTGCGCGTTTCTGTCGGACACGACGCCGGCTGGATTCAGGACTCGGCGGCCTCACGACGACACACGTCGCCGGCGTTCGGGCCCCACGGAATGCCTGTGTCCGCCAGCCCGGGAATCTTTACGCTGGGTGTGCTGCTGAGGCTGTAGCCGCCGCCGCCGCCGCTGCCGCGGAAAACGGCCGCCCGGATTCGATTCTGTGCGACTGCCCCTGACTCGGCCCCACCCGTCGGTCTGATCATCCGATCGACGCGTCCGGTCCATGCCAGGTTCGGTTCCACGCTCCCGAAACCGCGCCGTTTCCGTCAGCAAACTTCCATCTTGTCCCACGCGTTGAGGTCGCTGTGCGTCCTTCAACGCCGGTCGAACTTCTGAAACACAGGAACCTGTCATGAAAAATCGCAAGATCTTTGTCGCGTCCGAACCTCCTGCTGAGCCATCCACTCCGCTCGTCAACAAAGCCATCCGGCTGTCAGAGGCTGGTCAGTTTGAGGATGCTCTGCGCCTGCTGGCAACGGGTACCAGTGCGGCCCCTGAAATCCGCAACGCCCGAGGCGTCTGTCTGCTGCGGCTGGGCAGGGCGGAAGACGCGGTTCGCACGTTTCGTGCCCTGGTCGTGCCGTCCGGCTGCACGTGGATGAACAAGGAACTGCCGGTTCATTACCGGACCAACTTTTCCACCGCCCTGCTGCTGGCCGGGCTGCCGCTGGGGGCAAAAGAAACGCTGCATGAAATCCCGGAAAAGTATCATCCCTCGGTGCTGCGTCTGCAGGCGGCGCTGGCCAGCTGGGTCCGCGGACTTAGCTGGTGGCAGCGGTTGAACTGGAAAATGGGGCTCGCGCCCGACGTTCCGGTCCGCCTCGATTTTCTTCCGGGCGAGTTTGCAGACCCGCTGAGCACGGGTGTGGCTACGCCGTCCGCCGGTGTGGCTGCTTCCACGTCAGTTTCAACAACAAACCAGGTCGCGTAGTGAAATTGCATCTCCGGTGGGACGGCTGGCACTTTTCCTGGCGTTTGAGACGCGAGGTGAGCCACTGCCGGAGTAATGCTGCTCGACACCGTCCGTCCGACGCGTGATTGCCGACGGCAGGACTGGAAAAAACGGACTCAGGAACTGATGATCTGCGGGATTGTGTGGGGACGATTTCACCATTCAGGTCTGCGTTCAGGCATCTCATGGACCTGACCATTGACAGAAGCTGGAAACGATATGCTGGCTTTTCTGCTGATCTCTGTGGGACTGGTAGCGCTGGTGGCGGGCGCCGAACTGCTGGTGCGCGGAGCTTCCAGGATGGCCGCCGCTGTCGGGGTGTCGCCGCTGATCGTGGGGCTCACGGTGGTGGCCTTCGGCACCAGCGCGCCGGAACTGGCGGTTTCTGTGTCGGCCTCTCTGGCGGGACAGCCGGATATTGCCGTCGGCAACGTGGTGGGCAGCAATATCTTTAACGTGCTGCTGATTCTGGGATTGTCCGCACTGATCATTCCGCTGGTCGTGGATCAGAAACTGATTCGATTTGATGTACCGCTGATGATTGTGATCTCGCTGGCTGTCTGGGGATTCGGCGTTGATGGCCGGATCGGGCGGGTGGAAGGTTCACTGCTGTTCGCCGGACTGCTTAGCTACATGGTCTGGTGCGTTACGGCCGCCCGCCGTGAATCAGCTGCCGTAAAACAGGAATACGAAAACGCTTTTCGCGGCGACGGTGCTCTGCCGTTGTCTGAGCCGTCCCGCGTCGGTGTGAAAAGTCTGCTGTGGCAGGTGTTACTGATTGCCGCAGGTCTGGTGCTGCTGGTTGTGGGGGCCGGCTGGCTGGTGGATGGAGCGACGCAGATCGCCAGGCGGATGGGTGTCAGCGAACTGGTGATCGGTCTGACCATTATCGCCGGAGGCACGTCATTGCCCGAAGTGGCCACGTCGATTGTTGCGGCGGTTCGTGGTGAACGAGACATCGCGGTCGGGAATGTGGTCGGCAGCAACCTGTTCAATATGCTGGGCGTGCTCGGACTTTCCGCAGCCGTTGCACCGGAAGGGCTGCCGGTCGCGGGGCAGGCGCTGCAGTTTGACATTCCGGTGATGGTGGTCGCGACCGCTGCGTGTCTGCCGATCTTCTTCACCGGCCATCTGATCGCAAGGTGGGAAGGAGCCCTTTTCTTCGGTTATTTTCTGGCATACACCACAACGCTGGTGCTGATCGCCACCGGCAGTCAGATGCTGCCGGTGTTTCAGCTGCTGATGTTCGGATTCGTCGTGCCGCTGACGCTGATTACGTTGCTGATCGGTGTCGTGCGAGCCATTCATCGATGGCGCTGGCAGACGGCCCGCGTCCGGCTGCTGGAACAGGCGTCTCCCTGTCGCATTCTGGTCATTGGCGGCGGCTTCGGCGGGCTGGCGGCCGTGCAGGGTCTGGCCGGCGTACCGGTTCATGTGACGCTGGTGGACCGCCGCAATTTTCATCTGTTTCAACCGCTGCTGTATCAGGTGGCGACCGGTTCGCTGTCGCCCGCGAATATTGCGGCTCCGCTGCGTCGCCTGTTGTGGCGACAGTGGAACGCCGACGTTCACATGGCGGACGTGCAGGATATTGATCTGAAACAGCGCGTGGTGCGGACGGCCGACGCCCGCGAATTGCCATACAACCTGCTGGTGGTGGCGGCGGGGGTCCGGCATAGTTACTTCGGGCATCCCGAATGGGAGTCTGCCGCCCCCGGTCTGAAGACGATTGAAGATGCGACGGAAATCCGAGGTCGGATTCTGGCCGCGTTCGAAGCGGCCGAGAATGCACAGAATCAGACTCAGCGACAGCAGTTGCTGACCTTTGTGATTGTCGGTGGCGGACCAACGGGAGTGGAACTGGCCGGATCGCTGGCCGAGATCGCTAAGTTTACTCTGGAGAATGAATTCCGATCCATCAATCCCTCGGATGCCCGGATCGTGCTGATCGAAGCCGCCGATCGCCTGCTGACCATGTATCCGGAAAAGCTGTCCGCGCGGGCCCGGGTGTCGCTTGAGCGGCTGGGCGTGGTCGTGCGCTGCCGGACGCGAGTGGTCAGCGTTGAGCCGGAACAACTGACGCTGGCCGGGGACGAGGCGGAAGAGCTGTTGCCGGCGAGGACCATTTTGTGGGCCGCGGGCGTCGCCGCCTCACCGCTGGCCCGCTCACTGGCCGAGCAGTCGGGCGCGGAAACCGACCATGCCGGTCGCGTGAAGGTTCAGCCCGATCTGACGCTGCCGGGATTTCCGGAAGTGTTTGTGATCGGCGATATGATTGACTGCCGCGGACCGGACGGACAGCCGGTGCCGGGTATTGCTCCCGCCGCCATTCAGCAGGGCAGCTACGTGGCCGCTGAAATTCGACGTCGTTTGAGCAGTTCCGACGGCGCTGCGTCCACAGCGCCAGCTATGTTTCGCTATCGACCGATGGGAAACCTGGCCACCATCGGTCGGTCCGCCGCCGTGGCTCACCTTGGCTGGCTGAAGATCAGCGGCTTTCCGGCATGGCTGCTGTGGCTGCTGATTCACATCGCCAAACTCAGTCAGTTCGAAAACCGGGTGCTGGTGTTTGTGCAGTGGCTGTGGAGTTTCGTGACATTTGGACGCTCAGCACGCCTGATAACCGGCCGACCGACTCAGGTCGTGTCGCTGCCCGTTGAACACTCACCGACAACGACAACGGAGCCCGGAGCATAACGCGGGTTTCGTTGAGACGCCGTGTTCACGGTCATGGAGACCTGCGGTCATCTGTGTGGGACGGTCGGGAGACCG
>JAVKCM010000055.1:0-16880 GCA_040222735.1 Fuerstiella sp.
CAAAACCTGTGCCTTATGCTCCACGCTGGCTATCCTTACGACCGCGGGGGGTATGCTTCCCCCACGTTTCGACACGACAGTAATCTTCCGTTTGATCCTGACCGCCGGTTGGGCTCCCGTGATTCAGGCAGCGCGGGCTGATCCGGAGACGTTCTGTTGGTCGGTTTCTCCGAAGCCGACCGCACGTGAGTTCCGGCGTTCTGCCACCAGTCGGCTGTCCTGTGCACGTCAGGTATCCCGTCACACAAGTCTGCTCTGCGTTCCGTTGAGTTTCGGAGAACCTCGACCACGTCATACCGAACTGCTCGCCCGGGCAACTCAACTATCTGGGGATCACAATCGTATCGCCGGCGCGGATGAAATGAGGGTTCGCTCCGATGACTCCGACATTGGCGTCGTAGATCTTCCTCCACTTTGAGGCATTGCCGTAATAGTGCAGTGCGATCTGAGACAGTGTGTCGCCCGACTGGACCACGTATCGGATCGGGCCCGGACAGTCTCTTAGAATCTCCCGTGCCACGCGGCGGTATTCAGCGGTGGTGTCGTGAGCTGCCACGGCCGCGGCTTCGAGCGTCCGGAAGGCGGTCCCCACATCGTTTTCAATCAGCTGCTGGATCAGATTGAAGTCTGTCCGGGGATACCACTGTCCGTTGACGAAGACGTCCTGCATCAGGCCGTAATTCATCACTTCGGCTTCCAGATTGTCCATGATGCCCCGGTTGTCGTTGACGTGCCCGCGCTCATGAGCCGCCCATTTGCGCTGCTCGCAGGGTGTCAGATCGCTGGCAATCAGAACGTCCTGACGCAGCGTGATACGGATTGTTCCGAAATCAAAGCTGAATTCGCGGACGCCGGCCTGAACCCGCTGCTTGTAGGAAATGCCCGTCTGATCGATGGTCAGGATCGGGTGCGTAAACGCCAGTGCCCGACTCGTCCCGGCTCGATTCGCCACGGTGGCAGGTGACACGACCTGAGGAGCCGGAATCGCACCTTTGGAAATGGTAAAGTTCAGCGCCATGCCCTGTCTCCTTCGTGAACGGCTGGTGCCCAGGCGACACCGCAGACATCACAAAGGCGGCGAATCCAGACACCGCCATTTTCGTTCATAAGCGGCGGCCGGTTGCGTGGAATCCACCAGGATTGCGAAAGTGCAGCTGTTGAGTCGGCAACAGCGACTGTTGCCGGTGAAAAAGCAGGTTGCCTCCCGTCTGCTGAGATCAATGGATTGTTCGTCGAGCTCTGGGGGCAGGTTGATGCTGTTTGCACTGAGCGCCCATTGTGGAACGATGCACTTCGGCGGGACCGTCGGGGCCAAACCAGTGACCGCTTCATCGTCTGCGGCCCCCATTGCCTTGAACAACATCTCGGGGCCGTGCATGATCATCTTTTTGCCAAATTTCTGGTTCAACTTATGGCGAATACTCTGAAACAGGTGTCGCGATTTCTTCAGTGAAATGGGAATTCTGTCACCGTTCTTACCCGCATCACACACGGTCATCAAGTCGTTTTTCGCCGATCAGACAGACACGGATCTGGTATTGATTCCAGGCATTCAGGCCAGCTGGGACTTGCGTCTGAGCCAGGCCCATGGCCATGATGCGCACGTATGCAGAACCTGTCTGCGACCGGCACCAGCACTGGACGCAGCGCCGGCAGAACTTTTGATCTTTTTTGTCGGGAACGTCAGAACGTGATGTAAATACAGGTTCCTGCTGAATTCACTGGAGCAATCATCGCATGAGTGTCCCTGACGTTTTTTCTGTCGGTTCTGTTCGTGTTCAGTCGGGCGGGATCTCCGTCAACCCCGACGCGACATCAGACCATCAAAATGCAGGCTGAACATGGGCGCTGACATCGTAGCGGCCGGTCTGACTGTGACGGAACTGGTGGCACAGGCCCGTCAGGGGGCGGGATCACGGCTGGGTGACTTGCTGGATCTGTTCCAGCCGCTGCTGCTGGCGGTGGCTGAACGCAGCATCGGGAAGTCACTGAAATGTCGCATGTCGACGTCCGATCTGGTCCAGGAAACGATGCTGACCGCAAGCCGACGGTTTCCGGCGTTTCGAGGAGATTCCGAAGCCGAACTGCGCAACTGGCTGCTGGAAATTCTACAGTCACGCCTCGCGGACGGGCTGCGACGACATGGTGTGGCTGAGCGACGTCGTCAGCAGGCAGAAATCCACAACCGCAGCAGTCAGCTGGCGGATAAAGCGTTGTCCCCTTCAGAACTTGTCTCGCTTGAGGAAGAAGCCGGCCAGCTGATGCTGGCGCTGCAGCAGTTGCCGGATGATCTTCGAGACATTCTGAGCATGCGTTATTTTGAAGACATGACTTTCGATGCGATTGCCCAGATGCGAGGCGTGTCCACAGCCACCGTCTGGCGTCGCTGGGCAGAGGCCGTGCAGATTCTCAAACAGTTCCTGCAGGAAACAGACGGTGGAGTGCGCCCGCGAGAGTTCCGGAAGCATCGTCAACTCACAGCTTCCGTCTCGGCCGATGGTGCGGCACCCACCCGCGTTGCCGACCCGACCGAAAGCTGAACCGGATGAACGACGATGGATGCGGATGTCGGTCAAGTAACCTGTGAGTCGTGATTGAACAGCCCTGAAGAACCTCGGCTTTCACCCTCAGATGCTGAGCTGCCAAAGGACGCCGACCTTGCCGCAGTGGTGGCCTACGACGATGCTCTGCGCAGCCGAACAGCGCCCGTTTCTGCTGATCAGTCTCTGCTTTCCATCGATCCGGAACTGGCCAGAACGCTGCGTTGCCTGAATGATGTGCTGCGGCCGTCAGACGACCCACCGTCACCGCACGAAAGTTTCCACACCGACGATTCCGGTGCCGCCGTTCGGACCGAACCGTCCGACAGGAACGGCGTATCGCAGACGGTCATCTCTGCCGAGCTGCCGACCAGCATCCCCGGATTGCCCGACCGTTTTCAGCTGCAGCAGGAACTGGGCCGAGGCAACCATGGCATTGTCTACCGGGCTCACGATACGCAGCTTGATCGCGACGTGGCGATTAAGATTCTGCGTCCGGAATTTCTGGTCGATGAAACGCTGAAGAATCGGTTTCTGCAGGAATCACGCGCGGCGGCCCGGCTGAATCATCCTTCCATTGTACGCGTGCTGGAAGCAAATCATTCTGAGCAGCTGGCGTGGCAGGTCAGCGAACTGGTCACCGGAGCTCCCCTGGCCGCCCATCTGATTCACCAGCCGCGTCTGCCCGAACGGCTGGCCGCTCGGCTGCTGCGTGATCTCAGCGACGCCGTCCACCATGCTCATTCACTTTCGGTACTCCATCGGGATATCAAGCCCGAAAACGTGCTGCTGGATCGGCAGCCCGGAGATGCCATCGACGAGGCCGTCCCGCGACTGGTGGATTTCGGCCTGGCACGCATGATGGACGCGAACATGCGGCTCAGCGTTTCCGGACTGCTGGTCGGCACGCCGCGATATATGGCGCCTGAGCAGCTGACCGGCAGTGTGGCCGAACACTGTCCGGGGACCGATGTGTACTCTCTGGGCGTCCTGCTGTACGAATTGCTGGCCGGCGAAGGACCGTTTCATACGTCGAGTGGATTGTCGCAGCGGATCGCGTCGCTGTATCTGCCCGTGCCGCGTCTTTCACAAATCTGTCCCGGTATCTCCAGGGACCTCGCCACAATCTGCCACAAATGCCTGGAGCCCGCTGCCGCCGATCGCTATTTGACCGCCGCCGATCTGCGCGATGACCTGCAGCGGTTTCTGGATGGTCGGTCCACCGTGGCCCGGCCGCTGCCGATGCGCGAACGCTGGTGGCGCTGGAGTGTGCGAAACCCGGCTTCGGCCGCCCTGATTGCCGTGGCACTGCTGGCCCTGCTGATTGTTCTGGGCGTGACACTGCGGACCAACGAAACGATCCGAGAACAGAACGAACAGCTGCGGGCTGAACGCGATACGATCCGGCAGCTGGCGCACACGGCGGATGCGCTGCGTTCCGAAGCCGTCAGCCAGCAGCTGCGATTTCAGAAACTGGCATGGACGTCAGGAATCAGAGAAGCCTATGCGGCCTGGGAACACCAGCAGTTTGCGGAAGCCGATCAGGCGCTGGAACGCCTGCGAACAGCCGGTCTTTCTGCCGTCCTCCGCCCGGAATGGCAACTGTTGCGGCAGCAGATGGATCGTACGTTCCGCCGACTGCTGACGCTGCCCGTGACCGTTCACGAGATTCGAAGTGTGCCGGGAACGGCGGTCCTGGCCGTCGCCGCGGCCGACGGACGGGTTTATCTGGTCGACGTCAGCACAACGCAGATTGTCAGGCAGATCGATACCGGCATTCCGTCTCTGCATGCCCTGGCCGTCAGCCCCGACGGCCTTTTGCTGGCGACCGGCGGTGCCACGGACCCGCGGACCGACACGGCGACAGCCTGCGTGTACAGCATTGAATCCGGTAAGCTGCGGCATCGGCTGCCGGGACAACCGACTACCATCGAATCGCTCGAATTTTCCGCGGATGGACAGCTGCTGGCGGTAGGCGCGCGTTATGAAAACGTACAGGTCTTTCGACTCGGGGATGGTCACACAACTGAGTTACCGGCGGCTCGACGTCACCGATGGCTGGCCGGATCCGCAGACGGTCGCTACCTGACGGCTCAGGTTTCCGGAGAAACAATTCTGCTGGCTGATTTCGCCGACCTGCAGCGGCCGGAGATCATTCCGTTGCCTGTGCGTGTTCAGCTCTCGATCTGGCTGCCGGATTCGTCGCACCTGATGAATGCCAGTCACGGCAGTGCGACGATTCAGCTGTTCGATCTGGCCGGACGTTCAGCGGTATGTGAGTTCGTGGCCGGGATGCAGCAGATCGAATCCATGGCGGTGACAATGGATCAGCGTCTGCTGCTGGCGGGACTGGATCATGGAGACCTCGTTTGCTGGGCTGTACCGGATGGCATAACAGAGGAGGCAGGGCCTGAGGTCGAGTCAAACGGGCAGAATTCACCACCGGATACTCTACGTCACGGAAGTGCACACATCGATACGGCACGTCACAAGGGTGGGGAAAAAGGATTGGGCAATTCGGCTCTTCCCCGCATTCAACCGGTTGGTCGCTGGCACGTCTTTGATTCACCGGTGACGTCGGTGGCGGTCGTGGGCGAGTGGCTGGTTGCTTCGTCGTTCTCCGGCGAAGTCATCGCGACGCACGCGTCGCTGCTGGCTGACGCCCCGACCACTGCCGCCGAACCCGATCGACCTGTCGGTCGGGAGGTCACATCGGCGACATGGAGTGCTGATGGACGCTATTTGCTGCTGGGTGATCAGAACGGGGCGGTCGTTCGAATGCAGGCGGCAGATGAACCGTGGTCAGACCGGGACACAGCTGACTCAGCCCCGGAGGATGGTCTGCATCAGGAATTCGTTCAAGGACCCGCGTCAGGCAGACGCGATGTGACTGTGGAGATCGTCGGTCCCGGCAACGGCCGCGTCTCAGCGCTGGCCGTTGCTCCGGTCGGGGAATCGTTCGTGTGGGCTCGCGCCGGAGAGGGGCTTTTTCTGCAGACATCGGACAGACGGCGCATGCTGTGGAAGGTCCCGGCTGTCCGGGACGGTGTACCGGCGGAATGCGTTCACGCAGCGGCTTTCTCTCCGGACGGAAGGATGCTGGCGTGGACCGGCAGTGACGCGGTGCTGCACGTGCTGAACCTGGCCTCAGAGCAGTCAGCGGCGGAAGAATTCGAGTTGCCGGGGCACGGCGGGTGTCTGGCATGGACGCCCGATGGAAACAGCGTCATCTGTGGGGGACAGTTCGGTCCGGTGATCCTGGTGGACCTCACGACCCGGCAGGTGAAATCTCTGGTGGACTACGGATCCAGCACCCATTGTATTCACGTGACTTCCGGTGCAGACCAGATCATTACGGGACACCCCGATGGCACCGTCCGATTTCTGCGGCCGGACACCGGAGTACGAACGACGCTGCACCTGCACGCTCTGGGGCTGTGGTGCATCGCGCTGAGTGCCGACGGAAGTATTGGTGTGAGCATCGATGACAGCGGTGGTGTCGGCCTGTGGTTTGCCCGCACCGGCGAGCGAATCGGAATGCTGCAGGAATCGCTGCCTGTGCCAGCCGCGGAACACTTTCCGCGCCCCGCCATGTTGTTCGCTGCCGATGGCCGATCGCTGCAGGTTCTGTGGAAGTCCTCAGCCGGCAGACTGAATATCTGTCGCTGGCGGTGGCCGGAATGAACTTCTGCCGGTCGCCAAACGAAAACGCCGTGCGGAAATCCGCACGGCGTTTTCATCCGGCTACACTTAAAACAGTGTGCTGCAGCTAACCTTCTTCAGCTGCGTTATAATTGAAGCACATCCGAATCAGATGCGCGACATTGTCGGCTCGCATCTTGTCGTTGATTCGAGCACGATGGGCTTCGACAGTCTTGGTGCTGACTGCCAGTTCTTCTGCAATCTCGCGGCTGGACAGTCCGTCCACCACGTGGTCCAGAACTTCGCGTTCCCGGCTGGTCAGGCGATTCAGGCTGTCTTCCGTGGCATCCAGTTCGTCATCCATGTCCACATCGACGTCGTAGTAGAAGTGGTACGCACGACCCACGGCAGACAGCAGGTCGTCGACCTTGACTGGCTTGCACAGGAAGTCGAAAGCACCATTCTTCATGGCCCGTACGGCCATCGGTACATCGGCGTGTCCGGAGATCATCACGACCGGCAGAGGAAAATCTTCCTCAGCCAGCTTCTCCTGAAGTTCGATGCCCGACATGCCGGGAAGTCGAATGTCCAGGATCAGAACTCCCGGGACAACGTCACGAAAGTCGCGGTAGAATTCCATGGCGGTCATGTAATCATTGACCGTCAGCTTCTCCTCCTCCAGCGCTTCCTTCATGGACGCCCGGATCGCCTGATCGTCCTCAACCAGAAAAACGGTGAAGTCTTTCCGCTTTCTTGGACTTTCAAACTCCGTCGGTGGCGGTGCCTTCTTGGGTTTCCGTCGAGCGATTCGCCCTCTTTTCTGCAGCATTTGGTTTTTCCCCTGGGTCAAAAAAACAGTGGATCGCCCCGGTTCCGATGATTCCTGGACGTCTGATCACCCCTGACTACTGGACGCAGTCGGGGACGACCGAATCACCAACGAGGCCCGAGAACAGCGCACTTCAACGTAATCACTGCGACATTCCAAGGTGCTTTTCCGTCCCGACGATTCGGGGCGGCACACAACTACCCTGCCAGAGCCACAATCTGACGTCCTTAGCACCCTGTCGTCCGGTCAATTCCGCCAGAAAAAACGGAAGAATCCGGGACATTGATAGTGCTGATCTGTGGCCAGGACATATCACTAGGCCCGAATGACTCAGCAATAAACACCCTAGGTGTTGTAGCGCCGAAAAGCACTGATTTCAAGCCTTCGCCGCGCTCGACCGACGGAAAACCGATGATTGCTTATGGGGAGGTTCCCGGCTTGCTATGGGGAATGCCATTAGTTTTCGTAGTTTGCCGCCTGTTCCGGGTCTCCGGTGCCGCCGAAGAGCCACCACAGGGCTGGCTTTTCCCTATTAACTGATGTTGACGCTGATCTGATGGTTGTCCTAAACACCTGTGACCCATGCTGCTGATTCTAATCCCCCCGGGACGAAATTCATATTCAACGGTGGGTAATTCCATCGCCGCCGCTAAGTCTCAGAAAACAGGCCCTGAATGTCCTGTCATCTCAAAAGTTCCGGCTCCCAGCGAAAGCCATCGTCGTGCATCGGCGGCCTGTTGCGAGCCCTGATCCCACTAACACTGTCGCTGATACCGCTGTCCGCGGACGAACCGAGATGGGTGCAGCACCGGCACGTCGGATCGCTGGAAATCTTCTCAGAATCCCCCGAAAATCTGTCGGCGGTGCTGGAGGAACTGCAGGGCGTCACGGCCGAATTCCAGAACCTGCTGGGCTTTTCCACAGCAGACAGGACGGTTCAGCTGATTATCTTCAGGTCTCATCAAAGTTATCGATCTTATCTTGCTGAACGAATCCCGCAGGCACTGGGGCGTCGCGCGATTTTTTTCCGAAATGGAGACCGGTATCAGATTTTTGCATTCCGCCACGCAGACCTGCTGACGGATCTGCGGCACGAATACACGCACGCCCTGCTGCACCAGCAGCTGCCGTACATCCCGCTATGGATCGACGAAGGGCTGGCAGAGTTTCTGGAAGACCGTCCGGACCAGCGGAGCAGGTCGTCGCGACTGGCCGGGATGAAGTGGCGCTGCCGCAGCGGCTGGCATCCCAGCCTTGAGAAACTGGAAGCCATGGACTCCGCCGCCGGAATGACATCAGCGCAATATCGCGACAGCTGGGCGTGGGTCCACTTCCTGATCAATGACTCAGACGCAACACGTCAGCTGCTGAAGGACTACGTACAGGCAATTTCTGCCGGTGAAGCCCCCGGACCGTTCAGCGAATGGGCCTCCAGGCGGGACCCTTTAGTGCTAAAGCGCGTAGGTTCGTATTTTCGCCGATTTCGAATTTCACTACGCTGATCAACGTGCATGCTCTGCCGCCCGAACTGCGTCTGCTGCAGTGTCTGCATGGTCTTGACATGCTGCGTTCAACCCACTCTGGTTTCGGGGTTTTTGCTGTGAGACAATTTCATCTGGCTCGTTCCGGCTTTGCCCGTGTGAGTGTTGCCGTCGTTGCCTTGTGTGGCACCGCCCCGGCGGGCATCGCCGGTGCAAATGATCCCATGCCGGCGGAAGCCCCCGGATTGATTCGCGACATCCGGCTGGATCAGGGGGGACGCGTGGAAATTACGCTGGTGGATGCCGTCGGACATCCGGTCGGCCATCAGACGGTGCGGGTGATATGCCGCGGTTCCGAAGTTGCTCAGGCCCGGACCGATGCACGCGGCCGCGTCACAGTAACCCGACTGCGCCCCGGCGTGCATACCGTCGTGGCTGGTCACCAGGTCACCGCGCTGCGTTTCTGGGATGCCGGTCATGCGCCTCCGGCCGCCATGCACAACCCGGCCATCGTGCTGGATGCTTCTCAGGTTCGCGGACAGTATGGCCCCGGCATGGCTCCGGCGATGCTGGCGGCCGGCGTGACAGCAACCGCCCTGGCCGTTGTCCTGATCGGCAAGAATTCCAGCGACAACAATCATGCTGTGGTGCCGGCCAGTCCGTGAGACGGCGTCGAGCACCCGCTGTTGACCCTGATGCTGCAGAGCAGCCGCGGCAAATGTGAAAGCGGCGGCTGAAGCCGCACCGGACGCGACTGGCCGTCGTCGCAGGCGGCCGGACTCACCGTCGCATCAGCTACCTCCGCGTTCCAGCGTCGACGTGCTTTCCCGGACAGACTCTGCCTGCGGCGGATTTCGCCGGTGCGGCAAGGCGTTCAGGTCACCGCAGTTTGCCACCATCCTGCAAGCGGTAGTTTTTCCTTAACCGCTTCTTGTGTTGCAACCGATACGTTCGATCAGGCGCTGATGCGCCTTTGTCGACCCGATATGACCGCCGAGTCCGCGCAAAGCAGGACTTTCTGGAGGATAGGTGATGCCAGTCCGATGCATTGCGATGGCCCTGTTGGCTGTTTCCGTCTGCCATTCCACAAGCCGAGCCGCAGACGGAGAAAATCCGTTCGCGCGCTGGGACAGGACGAAACAACCAGCGACTGCGGCGACCGGAACATCCGAGGTTGCCGCCGCTTCCAGAAAAACTTCGGCAGCGCTGGAATATTTTTCGCCCGACGTGACACAGCGACCGTCGCCCGCCGCCGGTGCTGGTACGCCGGAAGTTCGGCGTGAGCGCCTTCGGGTATCCACGTCCGCATCCGCTTCCGCCGACCGCAAGTCCGACAATGCAAAACGCACGGCAGCGGCCGCTCCCACATCTGACAAGCCCCAGAAGACAGGCTCAGTCAAGTCTGATGTCCGGGGACGCGTCACGGCCGCCGCGTTTTCAAGTGATGCCAACTCAGGCGGCGTCGAACAGACCGGCGCGGACTTCTTTTCTGACGCCTCCACCGGAGAAGGATCTACTAATCCGTTCGCCGAGCTTCTGGAAGAACCCGCTGCTGAGGCGGTTCAGACCACTGCCGTTCCCGCCCCATCTTTCGCAGATCCTGTCTCGGTTGAGGCCGAGTTCGCAGACGATGCCACCACAACCGGACCGGGCGTCGAAATCAAAGCCGCTCCGGCACCACAAGATCTGCAACTGCCGGCCGCACTGCAGGGGCCGCAGACGCCCAGCGTCACGATGCAGTGGGTTCATCACGATGAGTTCAGTGTGGGTCGCGACTGCCGCTGTGACCTGGTTATCGAAAACACAGGTCGCGGCATCGTGCGAAACGTCACGGCCGAGGCCGTGCTGCCGCCCGGCCTGCAGGTTGTCAGTGCTGTACCGGCGCCGGTGGCTGCAGAAGGAAGTGCCAGCTGGTCGTTCGCTGAACTCCAGCCCGGCGACGCCAAAGTTATTCAGCTGGTCGTGGTACCGCATCAGCCCGGCGATGTGCAGATGAACGCCTTTGTTCAGTTTACCGGTGCCACATCCTCCGCGGTCGTCGTGACCGAACCGAAAGTGGCGATCCGACTGGAAGGACCGGCGACCGTCGAAGTGGGCCAGCAGATCGGCTACACGGTTCACGTCACCAATCCCGGTTCCGGAAAAGCAGAAAATGTTGTGATTCAGGCGGCCATCCCGGAAGGACTGGAGCATCGTCAGGGCAGCCTGCTGACGATCGAAATCGGTACGCTGAACCCCGGCGAACTTCGCCGGGCTCGCCTGAGTGTCACCGCTGTGAAGGGTGGTGATCTGAGTCTGGCGGTCCGCGTTGTCGCCGACGGAGATCTGATGGAACAGACCTCGCAGGTCGTGGCTGTCGCCGAACCTCGGCTGAATATCGGCCTCCGTGGCCCGGCCAGCGGACAGACCGGCCGGCCGACCGATTTCGAACTGGTCGTGGTCAACGAAGGTAATGTCGATTCGAATAACGTCAGAGCCAAATACAAGCTGCCGGACGGCTTTGAGTTTGTCCGTGCCGATGCCGGCGGCAAGTATATCTCTGCTGAACGGACAATCGAATGGTTCGTCGGTACACTGGAACCAAACCGCGTCCGTCAGCTCGGCGTCACGTTGCGGGCCACACAGGCCGGCGAAACTCGCCATCAGGCGGGTGTCATCTCAGAACACGGTCGCATGACCCGCGCCGAACATACCATGGCGGTAGAAGGCAGTGCTGAGCTGCACCTGAAGGTTGCCGCCGCAGAACGACAGCTGCAGACCGGTGAGGAAACAGTCTTCGAAATCCGGATTGAAAACAGTGGCACCAGCGACGCCGAGAGCGTGGGACTGTCCTGTGAACTGCCACCGGGACTGGAACTGCTGGAAGTCACCGGTCCGTCAGAATTCATCGCTGACAACGGAGTCATCATCTTCCGATCTCTGAAATCGCTCGAAGCCGGTGATACCGCTGTGTTTGCCGTGCGAGCACGATGTGCCCGGGCCGGCAGCCACAAGGTGCGGGCACGTGTCGCCAGCGAATCTGTCAGAGAACCTCTGATCGCCGAAGAAACAGCCACCGGCATCAATCGCTGACCAGGCTGTCGAGACTGTTGTTGCGTGTGCATGACCAGAAGGCCGGATTGACAAAATCCGGCCTTCTGAATTTCAGCGTCATCGACGCAGCTACTTCACCCGCACGTGATGCCCCGACCGAATTCGGCCGCGGACGGACGGACTTAGGACCGAGCGGAAAATAAGTGGCGTAAGCTTCCAGCTTGCGATACAGAAAAACGCAGGCTGGAAGCCTACGCCACGTTTCGACGCGACAGTAATTTTCCGTTTGATCCTTAGGCCGGCGCCACGGGAGTGGCCGGAACGCGAAGATTGGCTTGTGTCGCGGTCCGCAGGTGATACGCTCCGCTCATGCCTGATCAGACGACACCGACCGTTTGCACCTTCGAAAGTCGCCGCGCCGAAGAAATGCGTTCGCTGATTGAACGTCACGGCGGGGCGGCCGTTGTTGCGCCGTCCATGAAGGAAGTGCCGCTGCAGCAGAATACCGAGGCCATGGAAGGTGTGCGTCGGATGCTGGCCGGAGACGTGGACTACCTGATTCTGCTCACCGGTGTCGGTACCGAGGCGCTCGTGAAACTGGCCGCCTCTCAGCAGCTGGATCAGCCTCTGTTGCAGGCCATGAAGACAATCCCACCGCTGGTTCGCGGTCCCAAGCCCGCCGCTGTTCTGAAGAAACTGGGCCTGACGTATGCCGTCCGAGCCCCGGAACCGAACACCTGGAATGAGCTGCTGGAAGCCATCGATTCTGCGGCCATCAGGCTGGACGGAAAGATGGTGGCCGTCCAGGAATACGGAATTCCGAACCCGGAATTATACCAGGCACTGCAGAGCCGTGGCGCCGAGGTACTGCCGCTTCCCGTTTATCAGTGGGCGTTGCCGGATGACACCGGTCCTCTGCAGTTCGCTATCGATCGGACCGTCACCGGCGATGTGGACATTCTGCTGTTTACGAGTGCTCAGCAGGTGCGAAACGTACTGACCGTCGCCGAACAGTCGAAGCAGAAAACCGACTGGCTGGCCGCGGCCGGCCGCATCATCGTGGCGTCGATCGGTCCGACCTGCACTATGGCCCTGAAGGAAGCCGGGCTCAAAGTGTCCTTCGAGGCCGCTCCTCCAAAAATGGGGCCGCTGGTGAAAGGGGCCCTGCAACTGTATGCCGCTCGGCGCTCCTGAATCGGCCGGTGGAAAGAATTTCTGACATATTTTGCACTCTGCTGCCTGCGGTATGTCGCCTCTAAAGATATGTCTGGTTCGCCCGAGCCACTGATTTCACGTTCTAAGAACTGTGGACCTGGAGATTTGTCATGTTCCGTACCTCTAAGCTGAACGCGGTCGTGGTTTCACTGATCGCTCTCGTCGCGATTTTCACCCTGCCGTGCCCCAGGGCGGAGGCACAGGTCAAACCATTTAAGATCAAGGGCGGGGGCAACGCTCCCGAGGGCCTCTCGCTCATCCCCTTTGACGCCGGCCCGTACACCAATTCGGGGACCGCCACGCATCTGGGCAGGTACACCGGGTTTGGCATCGCCTTCGTGACAACTGATGACCCAGGCCCCCTTCCCGCCGGTGCCGTCTTCAACGGGTCATTCTCCGGAGGCTTCGTGTTCGAGGCCGCGAACGGGCACAGCCTGGTCTGCGAGCATCCGGGCACATTTGCGGTGTATCCCGACGGAGAGGGACAGTTCTACGCGATCTTCGACGCGAACTTCATTCCTGCCAGCCTGACCATCGGCGAGACGACCTTTGAAAGCACTGGAAAGTTCACGAACGTCAGCGGCAGCTTCAGGATGATCGCGACAACGGAGCCATTCGACATCGACATTGAGAACTTTGTCACATCAGCATTCGATTTCAGCTGGGTTGGCAAAGGCTCGCTGGACTTCGCCAAGGGGAAGAAGCGGCGATGTTCGTATTAGGCGCATGTTGCACAGCCGTGGTCCAGTCTGTCAATTGTTCGCACACGCACGGCCTGTGGAGCAGATTCTGACACAGCGCAGACGCTCAACCTTGTAAGAGTGCAAAACCCAGGCAATTTTCGTGGTAAACGCGGCATCAGGCAGATCCGTCACCGCGACTGACTGATACTTCAGGAACCGCTGTGAGGTGAACAACCCCACGAGGCGGCAACGTTCAGCACGCCGTCGATGAGTTCGCATCCCTGCGGCCGCATAGTTGGCAATTTGGTCGTCAACATTGATTGCCCAACAATTTGATTGGAGCTACTGCATGTGTTTTCATCGATACGTCATTGTGGTTTTCTTTGTCGGGCTCGTTCATTCTGATGTCGCGTTGGGTGGCTTGATTCTCAACGTGACCCAAAATGGGAACGACGTGCATGTGGTTGCATCTGGCGAACTGAACACAGCGAGTTTGACGCACGTAGGTGATTTTTTTACAGATAGTCGCGTCAAGCCAAACATCGCGCAACTCTACATTGGCCCAACTGGAGCTATCCCGAGCGGAAGATACGAAATCCCGATCGGCCCAACTTCATTTGGTTCAGGATTGAATTCTTTATTCACTACTTTCGCCGATTCGGGTGCGGGTGATCGAATTGGCATTGTCGGCGCACTTTCCAACCTTTGGCTTCCCGTGGGTTACGTGTCCGGGGATTCTTTGTTTGGTTCATCTGTATTTTCGAACGAAACTCTAGCGAGCTTAGGTCTTAATGACGGCACTCACGTCTGGTCATGGGGCACGGGTGCCGACACTGATTCATTAACTGTCAATATCGGCACGTCGCCCGTACCGGAGCCATCGTCGCCTCTAATTTGGATGGCAGGTTGTGCAACGATCGCATTGGCTCTCCGTCGTCGTTCTTCAAGAGATGAACAGTGAATCTACGAGAGAAAGTAAAAGTCACCATCGCTGGCGGCCTTCCTCAGTCAGTGGACAACAAATCGATGAGCGTCGTGTCCACACCGCGTGCTGTGTTGCGAAGGTTTTGTAAAGCCGATGTCGACTCGATGATTGCTGTTTTCGGTGATCCTGATGTCATGCGGTTCGGCGATGGCAAGCAGGATACTGACTGGATTCGACAGTGGATCGAAAAGACTGCCAAATGCTATGACCAATGGGGATTTGGCCGTGGGCCGTCATTCTGCGAGAATTGCACGCGCCAATCGGCTATTGTGGTCTCTTTCGATTCGACGACATCAACGGCCAACCTGAAATCGAACTTGGATACCGGCTCGCAAAACAGTTCTGGGGCCGCGGGATTGCAACCGAAGTGGCGACAGCCGTGCGAGACATGGCGTGTGACGAGCTCGGAATCAAACGATTGATCTCTCTAATTTATCCTGACAACCTTCGATCGATCCGCGTCGCCACCAAGCTCGGCATGGTTTGCACCGGAGAGGCATTCTTGCCGGGCTACTGCCACGCCGATCACGTTTACGCATACACACGATGTCGGATAAATCAGTAGGGGCCATCCTCGCGGATGACCCTCCCCACACCACCTGCCGTGCGGATCCGCAGTAGGCGGTTCCTCGAAGCGGAGCAAGGTCGCACCAGAGTTGTTTGAGCGAAAGAAGTCCTGACTGCTGCAGCCATTTGTTGGGCATCGCGAATCACATCGCAGGCGTTAGCTGGAAAGAGAGAGTGCCGAATCTTGAAAGCCATTCCTGTTCTCCTCGGTCTATCGACTGCCGTCACATTGTTTGGCATGTTCCAGACGTTTCGGCAATCAGACCGCCTCTGGGATGCCGAACTGCCGTTTGCGCTCGGCGTACATTGTCTCTCTGTGGCATTGTTTGGGAACGAATTCCGTTCCACACTCTTATCAGTCCAAAGAACCGTTCTTCCACGCCGAGACAAAGCCGTGTCACGCGTTGTCACGGGCTGACCATGTGTGGGAGCGGGGCGCGGATGTGCCACGAGTGAAACAGGAGACCTTCGGTCGGGCGCGTGGTCGGGTAGGGTGAACCGACCACAACGGAGATGGAGGATGTCGGCTCTGGAAGAAATCACCGAGCCATGATCCGATCGGCCACAGGACAACACCCGCCCCGCAATCTGCGGGGAGGGTCAACGCTGAAGCGGCGTTCAGCCGCTTCAGCAAGGGGGCCCCGCCACTTCCGGCACACGTCTGACACGGACGCGTGTGGGATTCAACCAGACACACACAGAGGCTATAGTCTATTTCGGAGGTCAGTCAGACTGGCCTGGCGGCTCCGCGTGTTGGTACTTGTTTCGATTCCAGGGCGGAAAATGGATCCAGGTTAAGTCGGTTTTGCTGCGGATCTGCTGACCGCGTCCACTGGCTCACTAAGACATGCAGCCGCGTTGTGGTCGCTGCCGAAATTTCCAAGTGTCAATCAACCGCCACAACAGGCTGATATTGGTCGTTAGAAGTGCCCGGTCCATTATTGTCGCTGTTCGCGGAGCAAAAGGCGACCAACCAGTCCGTTGTTGATCGACCGTTTATTAGCCGTGACAATTGTTGAGGAGTCGAATTGATCGTATGGTCTCCGATGTCAACCCTTACGCTACCCCACAGAGTGAGGCGATTGAATCAAAGCCGCCACGAGGTTCGCGAGCGATTTCGATCACCTCTACTGTAGGCACATTGGCTTTCTTTGCGTTTACGATTCTCCTGCTTCGGTCCTCGCCCGGAGATCAGAAAATTGGAATTGCGTTCCTTGCAAACGGCTGCTTGATGCTCGGCCTTGCAATTTCCGTGTTGCGGTCCACACGCGCTGGGGTGTTCTTCGGTGCAGCTGCAACGATCGTTCAAATCGCAATCATGGTCACGCTATTATTTATGAATGGCACCGACAAAAATGCAGTAATATTGATTTCCGTTACCATAATCCTTCCATTGGTTCTGATTACATTCTGGTCCTGGCGTTCAGGCAGACGGCAGATGTCGTAATCATCATGTGGTTCCGCGTAGCCGCAGCGGCTAAGGATCAAACTGAAAAGTACTGTCGTGTCGTAACGTGGCGTAGGCTTCCAGCCTGCGTTTTTCTGCATCGCAAGCTGGAAGCTTACGCCACTTATTTTCCGCTCGGTCCTTAACGTCAACCGTATCCCTGTCTGTAGAAAAGTCACGGACAGAGGTGATCGTCTTTGTTCGGGACCCAAACGGACCTTAAAACGTTCAACTTCCGGCAGGCTGCACCTACAGTAGGTCCTGCCTGCCGGGCAGGACCTTCGGGCGGAGCCCTCCCGGTTGTGGCCGGGTCTCCCGACCACTGCTGTATACATCTTTCAGGAGGGCGATCTTGCCTTGCGCTTTGGTATTGGTCGAGTGTGTTCGGCAAGAATGCGGTACACGGAATGATGCGTGCGTTCCTTCTTCTTCTTCTGCGTCTTCGGATTCCGTTGCTG
>JAVKCM010000056.1:0-36687 GCA_040222735.1 Fuerstiella sp.
TCTCCCGACCCGGCCACGCGCCCGACCGAAGGTCTCTCCCCCCGCCGCGTCACGTGCAGTCCGCCCAGCTGATCCCCGTTTCACCCAGCCACGACATCCGGAGGCCGCTCCGCAACGAGACAACTGCTGCCCGGCTGGAAAACGACGTTCAACGTGGGAGCGGGTCGGGCGAGGTTCTTGGAGACCTGCGGTCCGGCTGCGTGGGGCGGGCGGGAGACCGCCCCACAACGGAGAGGTTCTTGGAGACCTGCGGTCCGGTCGCGGCCCCGCCGCGACGGTGGTACGTTCTGCATTGCCACCGCGGAGCGCGCGTGTCAGGATAGAATACGGGGATGCCGTCGCTCCCCGCGTTTCCCTGCTGAACGCAGGGAAACGACGACCCTCCCTGCGGCGCTGGGAGGGTAAAGACTAAGCGACCACAATGGCGCACGGTCATTCAGGGACTTCGTCGCTTTTCTGCAGGCGATCACCCGCTGGACGGACTGCAGCTGAGTGCCGCTAAAGGCGATTGACGTCGGCGGTGTGGTAGAGGGTCAGAAACGGTTGCTCACGGCGATTCAAGCCGGTGGAAAGATGGCCGATGGTGGCTGTGGCGTACCGGCAGTTCCATGCATCCAGAGCCGTGGTGTCAACGTGAAGCTGCCGACCGATGGCTTGAAGACAGTCCGCCACGCCCGCCGCCGGGCAGTTCAGCGAATAGACATTCAGATCATGAGAAACGCGGTCACTGCCTTCGTCGGTGACTGCCAGCAGCCGCAGTTCGCTGGTCGATGAATTCCGTCCGTCAGCAGGCGATGCCAGACAGTGCAACAGGTCGGCAACGGAAGGCCTCAGGTCCGCCGGAAGATGGCACAGCATGGCTTCTCGAATCTGTTGCCAGCCAGTACAGGGCAGCGAACGATAACGACTGACAACTGCCACCGAATCATCAGTCGCCGACCATTTGAAACCCAGAAAGATGAGTTGCCGCGTCGGCTGATCGTCGAGCGACGTCGGCTCTGCCAGTTCCAGATAACATTTTCCGATCAGCGCCCGACCGGAGCATTCGAAACCGAAATGAACAAATTCGGCGCGGTGAAAGAATCGCTGAATCGCATTCTGATGCGACTCCGGGCTGCTCATGACACGGCAGATCTGCAACACTTCGTACAGACCGTCGGAACCGAGTGCGGCGACAGGCAGGCTGAACAGAGCCCGGCGGTCTTCGACGGTTCCCGGCTGCAGTCGCAATGATCGTTCGAACATCAGTGGCAGGTGGCTTCTGGTCACCATTTTTCGCAGAGCGTTCAGTCCCCGTTCTGCAAAACATTCCTGCAGTGTCCTCCGATATTCTGAGTCTTCCTGACGTCTGTCATGCCCCATTCTGATTCTGCTTCCGCACGCTGCCTTAGTGAACGCATTCGCCCCGGCGATCCGTATTTTAACTATTGTCACTGGCCGTACGAACCGCCAGCCAGCGGCGTCGGAAAACTTCGTGCCTCGAGCCTGCTGTTTCGAGTTGTTCAGGAGATGCCGGAAGCGGACTGGCTGACCGAAACGATTGTCGCCATTCAGGCGGGAATCGGTGATTTCCGAAGCGTGTATGGTGTCAAGCAGATCGACAGGCGCTGGTCGCTTGAGATCTATCTGTACGACTACGAACGCGAAGATCGAATCGTTTCCATTCAGCGGCTGATGGACGCGTGCCAGGGTCGGCTGCAGCTGCCTGACACCGTCGAATCACACATTCCGTACTTCATGTTTTCGTTCGACCTGGACGAATCCGTGGCTCAGGCCAATGGCCGGATCGATACGGTTCATGTGTACGTCGGCAACCCGGGCAGTCAGGTGTCCAGCGGCATCAGTTACGGTTTTACCCGCGATCCGTGCGCGACAGAACTGGAAAATTTTTACTTCTTCTTCGATGCCAGCGACCGGGAGCAGATTGAAGACAAGATTCGCTGCGCTGCCTTTCTGCCGACGCCGGATTCACTGGTCCGGACATTGCTTCGGCCTGAATTGATGAATTGTCACACCATCTGTCTGGCCAACAAACGGACTTCCAACACCATCTACTTTTCAGGAGTCGATGTCCGGCAGCTCAGATACTTTCTGCAGTGGCTGAATTATCCACCGTCTTTGCAGCGCTTTGTGGCGGATCATGAAGCTGAGCTGGATCACCTGCTGTACGACGTCGGTGTCGACTACCAGGTCCGCGCCAACGAAGTGCGGTTTGTGAAGTCCGGCGTTTACGGCGTGTTTTGAGAAACACGCCGGGACTCTGACATCTGTCGGCCGAGCTTATCAGAACCGGAAGTAGAAGCCGCCACGGCGAGTGCCGAAATGCAGGCCGCGACCGGATGGGTATGAATAACGATAGGGACTGCGGTGACGGAAAGACCGAGGCATCGAACGGTGGTACTGACGGTTGAATCGATCGTACTGCCGATCGTATCGGCGGAAGTCGCGACGCAGGTTCTTGTAACTGCGTTTGAGGTGCCGCTGATGCTGCCTCCAGGACTTGTTCCGTCCTCCGGCATCGGCGGAAGGAGCTGCAGCCCCGAACAGCAGGCAGGCTGATGCAACCGCGGTGATCATCAGTTTCCATTTCATGGTTTATTCTCCTCTGTGATGAACCGGTTCCGGACGAATTCACATGGTTACGGTCACGGTCCCCGAACACTTGTCTGTAATTTTCTAACTGTCGGCCGCGTAAAAGGCGGGATCTTGTCGCCCGCCGTTGCGATGCCGGCGACTGAGAAGGGATGCAAACACGGTGCCAATTCAAGCGGCCGGCAGGGGTCAACGTGTGCTCGCCAGCCGGTCACGCGGCGTGGCAGTCTAGTCTGAACATGCGTATCCGCGGCGCACACGCCTTATGCCATTTGATTCACTTGCCGTTTACGCTTCGTCCCCGGTCTCTGGTCACTGGACGGTCAGCGACCGCGCTGATTTCCCTGCGTTCACGTCGCGTACGACGCCGATTGCCTGCGATGGCCTTCGTTGTTTGTTCGCCTGAGCGGTGGGAGCAACCATGAAGTATCCGTCAGCGATGGTCGCCCGCCTGTTTGGCCACTGACGGTCCTGGGAGCCTGTACGAATACCGTAGAATTTTCAGCGACGGCCTGCTGGGACACCATAGAAGATGTCCGTCACCCAGCCCGATCGGTGAACGAAAACCACGGGGGAAGCATGAACAAGCGTATCGTACTGATGGATGACCGAAGACTTATTCTCGTCGCCACGGCGGGGAAATTGGGGGAAATTTGCCGTTCAAGGCGGGTCAGAGGAAAGAATGTCGATCACACGCACGGGCCTGCGCAGAGTCAGGCCGTATTGGGTGTCCGGCACAAATTTTGCGGCAAGGTTGGCGGACTCGCCCCTTTCAGGAACTGCCATGGATCAGAATATTGAACAACGACGGATGCAGATGGCAGGAGCCACCCACATCGGCAGGGTACGTCCGTCAAATCAGGATCATTATCTGATTGCCGACATGCGTCGTCTGCTGAACATCCGCGACAGCAGCCTGCCGCAACTCGATGGGAACGCGCTGGTTGGCTGGCAGCCGGGTGAACTGCTGATGGTCGCCGACGGCATGGGGGGATATGCCCACGGTGGCCGGGCGAGTCAGCTGGCCATTCAGCAGATGGCGATCCACCTGCGGGATCTGATCTGTGAGTTTCATAATCTGCACAGCAGCAACGACGCTGAGTTTCGTAAGGCCTTGAAGAAAGCGCCCGTCCGGATTCAGCAGATGCTGCAGCAGGAAGGCAAAGCGGATCCCGACAAGTCTCAGATGGGCACGACCCTGACCGCTGTGTATGTTTCATGGCCCGACTTCTATCTGCTGCACGTGGGTGACAGTTGTTGTTTTCTGTTCAGGGACGGAAAGTTGCGGCAGCTGACAAAAGATCACACGCTGGCTCAGTCGCTGATCGACGCCGGTATCAAAAAAGAAGACATTCCCTATAACAGTTATCATCACGTGCTCTCAAATTCAATTTCCGCATCTGACGCGGAACCGAAACCGGATCTGATTCGTGACCGGCTGAAACCGGGAGATGTGCTGCTGCTGTCCACCGACGGTCTCACGCGCCACGTGAGCAGCGAAGAGATTGCTGCGGTGATGGAATCCGGCGACTCAGCGGCAGACAGGTGTGCGCAACTGATTGAACTGGCCAACAGCCGCGGCGGTCACGACAACATCACCGTGGTGATTGCCGACTGTACCGCCTCTGCTTCCGCCAGCTCGACGACCGACGCCCCCGGACTCGAGGATGATGCGGACTACGAACTGCTGGCAGCGCTGGCCGATACAGACATTGGATACCCGGCGGCCCTGTAGTCGCCCGGCGGATGGGCTGACCTGATCCAACGGCTGAAGCAGGCCTTCTTTCTGCTCGTCGGTAACTCAGACTCGCGTGCCTGGATCGCGCATCGATCCATGACAGCTGCCCGCGTATCGGTCCACCTGCACGGCTGCAACCGACCGATGACCGATCGGATTGCTTCCTGAACATCCGCTGGTTTCGTCAGACTCACCCCGCAGCAAGCTTGCGACGCGAAGTCTGTTCTCTTCAACGCGGTGCTGGTCACCGAGGCCGCCAATACCATGGAAAGATCGGCTTCTTCGCTGCGCCACGGCACGGGAGAACGCTTTGATTTGAACAACAGCCCTTGTCGTTCCGGGACATTACGTCTCGCAGGTCCGGCAGCGGCGGCGTTGAAAGCGATTGGCACGCAGCGTGCATAACACATCTTCAGCTGATGTACTTTTGATCCGGAAGTTGTGCAGGAGCACAAACGATGGTTCGGGCAACGAACCTCGTGTCTGAAGATCAGGACGCAGCCGTCGAGCCCTCTCGGCTCAACCGATCACATCATTCACCGTCACGTCGACGGTGATGTTACATCCAGGGCTGTCGCCGTCGCAGGCGGCAGCAGATTTTTAAAGAACAGGAGCTCATCGATGAACTGGGATCAGATCAAGGGTAAATGGAAACAGGCAAAGGGACAGTGCCGTCAGAAGTGGGGCAAACTGACCGAAGATGAACTGGACGTTATCGACGGCCGGCGAGAACAGCTGGTCGGGAAGGTCCAGGAACACTACGGCATCGCAAAAGAGGAGGCTGAGAAGCAGGTCGCTGAATTTGAAAACAGCTGTAGCTGCTGACCGGAATCCTCACCATCCCGAAACCGACGGGCCGCGTGTTCGAGCACCAGCAGACAACTGCCGCCAGTGCGGCGGCCCGTCGGGATCAATGCACAATCGGATCAAAGACTCGGCAACCTGAACCCTGAACCCTGCAACCGGAGACACCAGATGTTGATATTGGAAACCATTCAGACCGACGGTATCGCCCAGCTGTCATACCTTGTCGGCGACACCGAAAGTGGCGTGGCTGCGGTTATTGATCCGCGGACCGACGTTGACATCTGCCTGCGGAAAGCGCGGCAGTACGGGCTGGCCATCAACGCATTCCTGCGAGCCCGCGTGCACGCGTCCGGGAGGTTCTGGACATGGTCGGCGATACTCTCTGGCACTGGCTGATCGGGCGGTTCGGATCGATGTTGGTCACCGGAGGCGGAGCGGCCGCGCTGCTGGTGCTTGCCGGAGTACCGATGGGACTGATGCTGGGTGTGGCAACCGGTGTACTGACCTTCATTCCGATGATCGGCGAACACCCTTGCCACGATTGTTCCGGACCTCGGAGAAGGAACATCGGATCCGAGGCAGCCTTTCACTTCCGGAGCGGGTTCATGGCAAAAGACACGTCCGCATCAGCCGACTCGAATGATGCCGAGTTGCCTCGCAAAAAAAATAGAAACCATCGTGGTGGGAGTTCGATTAAACATCGACAACCATGAAGTGGAAGGCCGGCTGGAAGTACCTGCCGGACCCGCAACGTGGGATGACCTGCTGCCCCGCATGAGGTCGTTGCCCATCCGGAGACGAAAGAAATCGATCGGGTCCCGCTGCCGCTGCATGTCGCCAGCGCCAATTCACGACTGGATTCTGAGGAAGGTGTTGAAGAACGCCGCTGGGTTGCCTTGTCACTGGCTCTGGAACGGGTGGAGAAGAATCCGGCGCCGGAGCCGGGAGCAGCCGGGCCGGAGCTGCTGCACACATTCCTGGTGAAACTGACCGGCCGGGAGGCGGGAGACGCTTCAGACATCCCGATCTGCTGACGTCCGGCGTTCCGCCGTGAACAGTGTGCCGTTACAGAGTGGGATCTGCAGGCGCCGTTGGTTGCCAAAGTTCCGGGTGATTGCCACGCGTCCCCGTAATTGCCAGTTGGCTGTCCGGATACCGCAGCGAAGCTCGCCGGGACCATCTGTCGACGCCGGAGAACGTGGCCGAAAGCTCTGGTGGTTTCCGCTACAGCCGGGTTTCCGGACAGATTGCCAGGCGTCCAGGTCGCTGGTCGTTCAGGCTGATCGCCGAGCGAGCGGACTCGGTTGCCGACGGCGTCTCAGAACAGAGAGCCGGCTGCTCAGGACTGGTATGCAGCCGGAAATCTGTCGCTTTTCCCGGTTGATGCTCTACAGTTCCCGGCCACCAGAGCACACTCGCTGAGACAGTTGTTTTTTCAGCAGGAACGTGGCGCATCCCGCTGAAACTGGCCGGACCAGAGCGATGACGCGACGGTCGTGCCCCGCCTGAGTGGGAGCGTTGCATGCGAAGTTGGGCACATGTTTTGCGTTCAGGAGGAATTGACCAGGGATTGCGGTCGCGTTTCAACTCACTTCAGCGGCGTCAGCACTGATGTCTTCGACTCGGCTTATTAATCATCTTCGCGCGAATGAAGTCGTTGAATCGGACCGCGTTTCTGTTCAGACCGTAGAGACGTTCAGGGGGGCAACATCCGAGCTGCAGGCGTTTGTTGAATCCACCTGGTCAGAAGCTTACACCGGACGGATGACCTTTCCCGTCTGGTCAGAACAGTATTTCGACTGGCAGCTCGGTCCCCGGGGTGACGAACCGGACCGCCGACTTGCTGTCATTGAAGATGGCCGGCCGGTGGCTGTTCTGCTGGGGGCTCCATGTTATCTTCAGACGCCGACAGCGACCTTTCACGGATCGAACTGGAGCTGGCTTTCGGTAGCGAAGACTCACCGCGGTCGCGGCCTTGCAAAAACGCTGGACGAAGCGCGTGTCGATCTCGAACGCCGGGATGATTCGGAGCTGATTGTCAGTTTTCGATATACGGGTTCCCGACACTCGCTGGCTGAACGTCCGTCGCAGCGATTTCCACTGAAGAGATTTCACAGTCGACGTGGCTTCTGGGCGCGGCCGCTGCACGGAAATCGACTGCATCGATGGAATCTGAACCGGACCGAAGGCCTGCTCAGTCGTTTGGCGACCCCGCTGATGCCGCGTGCAAAGTGGCTCGCCGTCGACGGTATAAGACTATTCGATCGCGGTGATCTTGAGGCCTGTCAAGAGGCTGCCGTAAAGCAGTTCGAACACTGTGTCCTGCGCGTCAGATGGGATACCGTATCGCTGCGGCACCAGTTGAGCGAAAGCCCGATCAGCCAGACGGTGGTTGCTGAACACGGGGGTAAGGTCCGGGGATTTGTCAACTTCCACATTCTGCCGTTTCAGGCCCGCACCCGCGAACCCGTGGCGGTCATCGACCTGATCTGCGTGAATCAGCTGCCGGCCCGGCGGCAGGCAGCCTTGCTGACAAGTGCCCTGGGCCTCATGCGCGAACAGGGCGCTATTCTGGCACTGAAACTCCGCAGCGGTGATGTGAGTTCAGCGCTGATGCTTGCAACCGGCTTCACACCCAGACTGCCTGATTCGAACCTGGTGCTGCAATGGACGCAGTCGGTGCGTCCCACCCCCCGTCACAAACCCATTCATCTTCTGTGGCGTTAGAAACGGTGAACCCCATGCTGAATCTGCTTCCGCGAATTACTCCACGTGTCGTGTCACGCAGCGTGCTTGGTGTCCTGAGACGAGCATCCTGTGACGCCTTTGAAGCGAAGCTGCCGCGAGCGTCGGAAGTACAGCGCGACTGGCTGCTGGACCGCGTCCGGCTGGCTCGGGACACGACGTTCGGCAAAGACCATGGTTTCTCAAAGATACAGACACTGGCTGATTTTCGGCGTCAGGTGCCGGTCGGGGGCTATGACCGTTTTGCCCCGTATATCAATTCCGTCGCCGCCGGAGACACCAATGCTCTGGTGCCGGAGTCCGAAAAGCTGCTGCAGTTTACGATCACGACCGGCAGCAGCGGTATTCCGAAACTGAATCCGGTGACGGACACGTGGCTGCGTGAATACCGTCGTGCCTGGGACGTGTGGGGGATGAAGCTTTTCATCGATCACCCTGGAAAAATCGGATCGAAGATGCTGCAGATGTCCGGCACCTGGGACATGGGAAAGACGGACGGCGGCTATCAGATCAGTATGGTCAGCGCGCTGCTGACCAGAATTCAGAACCCGCTGCTGAAGCCTTATTATCTGATTCCCGATGTAGTGAACCTGATTCCCGATCCCGTGGCGCGGCACTACGTCGCCCTGCTGCTGAGTATTCTGCAGGACGTCGGCTGGATTCTGCTGATGAATCCCGGCACGCTTATTCGTCTGGCAGAGATCGGCGAGACGCACGCCGACACCCTGCTGAAGGACCTGAGTGACGGGACGCTCACCAGCAGTTTCGACATTCCCGAACCCATCCGTACAGCGCTGACGTCCCGGTATCTCAGGCGATCTCCGGGTGGTGCGCGACGCCTGAGCGAACTGGCGACTCGCACCGGACGACTGCTGCCCCGGGATTACTGGGATTGTCCCGTGATCGGTTGCTGGCTGGCCGGCACAGCAGGCTACCAGTCTCGGTATCTGTCAGAATATTTCGGCGAATCACCGTGCCGTGACATGGGACTGGTTTCGAGCGAAGGGCGGCACACGATTCCGCTGCAGGACACGCTGCCGGCCGGTGTGCCTTCCATGGAATCCGGGTTCTATGAATTTGTGCCGGCAGAGGATACCACCGAAGGATATCCGGAAACGCTGCAGGGCCATGAGCTGACGCCGGATCATGAATACCGCCTGATCATGACCACAGCGGCCGGGTATTACCGGTTTGACATCGGCGACATCGTGAAGTGTCGTGGGTTTGCCGGCGAAGCACCGTTGCTGGAATTTGTCCAGAAGAGTGCCCGCGTCGGTGACCTGGAAGGTGAGAAGCTGACGGAACATCAGGTGGTGGAAGCCGCCCACGCGGCGGCCGAGAAAACAGGACTGAACCTGGGTCTGATCACGGCGGTTCCTCGACGACTGCACCAGCAGCAGCCGCGCTACGATTTTCTGGTGGAATCCGGTGACGTACCGGATACTCAGCAGGCCCGGGTGTTTCTGAATTGTCTGGATACGGAACTGGAGTCCCTGAATTTTCTGTGGCGGGCCCGCCGCCGCGAAGGGGTGCTGCAGTCTCCGCACCTGACCCGACTGGCTCCCGATGAATGGGACCGCTGCATCCATGAAGAAGTCAGCCGACGCGGCACCGGAGACTACCAGTACAAGCATCCGGGGCTGGTGATGGACGAATCATGGCTGGACCAGTTCCGCGTCCAGGACACGATCACGTTGTAAACCTTTTTCCCACCCGCCCCCCCGACTCTGCCAACTCAACCTGAACTGACACCCATGTCGACAGCAATCACAACAACGGCCGACGCCGCAGACCTCACGTTTCTTCGCGAAACCGCGGCTCCCCTGCCACGATCACCAGACTCAATTCTGATTGACCGCCGGGAGCTGCCGCACCAGCACCGCATGGAGCTGGAACGCTGCGCCTTTGAATACGCCTGCGTGCCGGAATCATATGACATATCGATATCGGACGGGCATGTTTTGCAGACGCCCTGCGGCGAAGGGGCGGCCAGCGTGCTGGTCGACAGACAATTCTGGCACATCGCCGGCGGACTGCTGGCTCCTGAGCGACTCAAGCCTCAGATGATCTCGTGGCTCAGACAACTGTCCAGCGAACACCAGCGGACGATTGTTGTGTACAACGTGTCAGAGACGGATGCCTGTCGGTTTCGGGCCGCAGGATTTGTCGTGAATAAATTCGGCGAGGAACCTCTGCTGAATCCGCGAACGGTGACCTGGTCCGGCAAAAACTTTGACTGGGTGCGACGGCAGTCCAATTACTGCACACGAGCCGGTGTGGAAGTGGCAGAGATCACCGGGCCCGACCAGCAGGCGGCCGTCGGTGAAACGCTGGTCAGCATCATGAACGAGGATCTGGCCGGACGGGCGTTTGACAAGCCGCTGCGACTGCTGGAAGGGGAATTCAGCCCGCATGTTCTTCAGCGACGACGGCTGTTTGTCGCTCGCAGCGGCAGCGACGGACCCATCGAGGCATTTCTGGCCTGTAGCCCCATCGACGGCGGCCGCAGCTGGGCATTCGAATGTTACCGCAAGCGGAAGGACGCCACTCGTGGAGTCACCGCCTATCTGTTTCGCACGGTGATTGATCTGCTCCGGGACGAAGGCGTCGAACAGGTTTCCCTGTGCCTGGTACCCGGCCGAAACGTGAGCAGCGCCGCGGCCGGAAACGGTGACTGGCGCGTCGAAAAGATTCTCTCACTCTGGTTCAATCGGCTCGACTTCGTCTTCAACGCCAAAGGTCAGGACCATTTCAAGTCTCGCTTTCGACCTCGCTATGTGGACCGCTACATCTGCATCGCGCCCAGTAATTCGGTCGGGTCACTGTGGTCGTTCCTGAAGACCACCGGAGCCGTCAACTGCAACTGGCGGAACCTGGCCGCACAATTCCGTCGCAGTCTGCTGGGTCGGTGACTATACTTCCCGCCGAAAGGCCCCGAATTCAGTTCGACACCTCGGATTTTCTCGTGTCGTCGGCCAAAAGCGTCATCGGGACTACCAGACGCGGCCGGCACGCCGGCGCTGTCCGGTTCGCTGCCAGCCATGATTTTCACGACAGGACACACCGGGACGGATGACCAGATCGAATATCGATAATCCTGACCGGCCGAGCCGGCAGTACCGCTATATTTCGGCAGCGCTGGCCTTTGTGACCTGGGGCGGATGGGCGTACTTCATCAATGTCCGGTCTGCCACGATCGACGATGCGCCGCCGATCGTTTCCGCGCTGATGCACGGTACCGCCAGCTGCATCGTGACGCTGCTGATGCTGCGATCGGTTACCTTTCTGTATCATCGGCTGGCCGGTCATCCGCTGCGTCTGGTGCTGCCGGCCATCATCACTACGACCGTCACCGGCAGTTGTTTTCTGACGGCGCACTGGTGGATCGGCACGGCTGACCTGCTGGCCACGATCGCTCCCGGACTCATCGTCGCGCTGGGATTCAACACGCTGACAGCCTGCAAGCTGCGTGCTCAGCGGCAGGCTCATTCTGTCTGAGCACCGGAGTTCCGCTGCCATTCGCCGTCTCGCCGCACGGCTCAGCATGGCATGCCGCATGGCCTAAGGATTTGCCGGGGACTCACAACACTCACTGGACCGGGCGGTTGATCTTCCGCACACCGGACACCCAGACCGGCGCAGAATGCCCGTGTTCTGCTCAAGTCTTCAGCGGACGCTGCGTTTCCAACGCGAAATCATGCAGACTCACGATTTCGGCAGATTTTTTCGGTGACGTGTTCCGGGACAGCGCTACTGGCTGTTTATGGAGCAAATATTGGATCAACCAACAGGATGGTGTTCATGGATCGTGGCGCAGGCATCCCTGTCCGCGATGCTGCGCCTTCGCTGGATCTGATCCGTACAAGCTTCATCAGAAAGGCAGGATGCCGGATCGGCTTCCTGCTGAAGTTCAGCAGTGATTGGCAGTCCGTCGTGCGAACGTGAAGGACCGATAAAAGTTGACTGTTCCCGGAAAACGGTGCGTCCAGGCTTCTGCCGTGAACCAACCTTATTTAGGTTTCACCGCGGATTGTGGTCTGCGGTTCGCGACGTCCCGACGACAGGTGGTGTCCGGCGCAGTCCGTCGTTTCCACTCCGCTCTTCCGGTATCCGCTCCTGTGCAAAGAAAAATCATGTCCGCATCTGACGTGCTGCGAGAACAGCTGACCAGTTTTTGCCACCTGCTGATCAATCAGCAGGCGGCTCGAATCATCGTCGAACCGCAGGAACGATCCTCGGGCTTCTGGTTCGGCGGCGGAAACATGGCCGAGGGCCCGGATGGCAGTCTGTACGTTGTCGGCCGCTATCGAAATGCCGGCGATTCACGGACGGGCGTCGCGGCGGGCACACGAGGGCTGGAACTTGCCGTTTTTCGGTCAACCGATCAGGGCCGTTCGTTTGAAAAGGTTCTGAAATGGGACAAGTCGTCGCTGGACAGCCCCACCGGTAAGGTGCTGTCCATTGAAGGCAGCTGTCTGAGGTTCACGCCGGAAGGGGTTGAGCTGTTCGTTTCCACAGAAAAGATCGGGGTCCCCTATCCGGACGACGTGCGCGACTTTCTGAAACCCGGTGCCGGGGTCTGGACGATTGATGTGCTGCGAGCTCCGTCAATTGACGAACTGACGGCGGCAACCGTCGAACCGGCCTTCCAGAGTCGCTGCCCCGAACATCTGCACGTCAAGGATCCGTTTTTCTGGACCACGTCGAAGGGGGACCGGCTGGGCTACTGCAGCCATCCGTTCAACTGGTCCAGCTCGAATACCGGAGTCGTTGACCTTCCCCCCGCCGGCAGCACCGCGACCCGGCCCGAAAATTCCGTCTTCCCGCGCGGCACCACCTGGGACGTGGCGATGACTCGAGGCACCTGTGTCCTGAAGGTGCCGCAGGTCGGGTTATTTGCGGATAAAGTCCATCACCTGCTGTTTTACTGCGGCGGTGAATGCCTGCGGCCGCTGGATGAACATGATAAGGCGGTGACCAGACCTCGAGGCTACAGCTGCGAAGAAATCGGCGGCGCCGCCTTCTATCCGGGTGACAACGTCGCGGGGGCCGTACGGCTTTCTCATCTGCTGCCGATGTTCATCAGCCCCTACGGAACGGGGTGCAGCCGCTATGTTGACGTGCTGGCGACCAAAGAAGGTTTCTATGCAACGTGGCAGCAGTCTCAGGATGACCTGTCTCAGCCGCTGGTGATGAATTATCTGGACCGTGAAGCGGCCGTTGCGGTCCTGTCGGATGCCAGGGGGTAACAGTCACCATGGCAATCGCTCGCGGCGGAATTCGTTTTAATTTCGGTCAGCCCCAATGTGTGGGGCGGTCGGGAGACCGCCCCATAACGTGCGCCAAAGGGTGGGGCGGTCGGGAGACCGCCCCACAACGAGGCAGCGTGGCGGAATTCGCCAGAATTTCGGTCCGGCACCGGTTGTGGTCGGGTCTCCCGCCCCGACCACGGGATCGACCGAAGGTCTCCCGGTGCGTGTCACGCCAATGTGTGGGGCGGTCGGGATACCGCCCCATAAGTTCCGCCAAGGGGTGGGGCGGTCGGGTCACCGCCCCACAACGAGGGAGACCGCCCCACGACGAGGGAGACCGCCCCACAACGAGTGACGATGACCGAAAGCGTGCGCGGCTTCCGTTATGGGGAAAGGTGGATGGGTTGAACAGAAAAGACAGGGGGAATAGGATGCCGCAGTGGCGGGCGATACTGAATGGTCTGGATGGCGAAGCATTCCGGGTCGGTGCAAACGATGGTCTGATGTTCTGTTCAGACCACGTGGTAAGGGCGTTCTTATCAGAAGACCGCACCGCCGACCGGGCAGGCGGCCTTTCGCCCAACCCGGCGATTCTTCAATAGACGGAGTGAGAAAATGAAGACGTTCACGTGGCTGTTGTGTGTCCTGGCCTCCCTGCTGACAGCCGAAGCGATGGCGCAACAGCCGACGCCGTCGGGTTTTGATTATCGTTTCGACGTTCAGTTCAATTCGACCGTTCATCCGTCGGTCAGATGGTTCGCTCGGCAGTCAGCGGAAGTGCAGCGGCAGCACTATCATCGTCTGCGTCAGATCTATCCTCATCGTCTTTATGGCATTCCGACTCTGGGACCGTGTGGCGTTGAGTATGTTTACTTTCTGATCGACACGATGCCCCCGATCGAAGGCATGCCCGCGTCCGCGGCCGCCTCTGCGTCTTCTCGCAGTTCATCTGCACCACATCCTTCGTTCTACACCGGCACGTCTTCTGAACCGGCTGCAGATCGTTCGCCGGAGACCGCGGCACGCAGGTCAGTGTGGATCAGTCGGCACGCGGTGACCGGGGCAGAATCCATTCTGTTTGTTCCGCCGGCCGATACGGCTACTGCCACGTTCTATCGGGCGACGGCCAGGCTGGATGCGCGGGGCCATGTGACCGATCTGCAGTGGATTGATCAGCCGTGGTGGGGCAGCAACCGAGGTACCGTGACCACCGTCAGGTCATCAGCCACCGGAGCCGATCAGTCGTTTTAGTTCACTGGCCTGCAGGCTGGAAACGCACATCGACGCCAGGCTGAAATCACCAGCTTCGGTGTGTGAGTTCGGCACAGAAACCGTAACGGCTCCGGCGGCTGCCGCGGCTCGTGTACCGGTCTCACTATCTTCCAGAACCAGTATATTCTGCGTCCGGACATTCAGCAGGGCGGCCGCGGTCAGATAGATTTCGGGATGTGGTTTGCCGTGCGTCACGTCTTCTGCGGTCAGAGTGACGGCGAAGCGATGCCGCAGATTGAAGCGTCCCAGCAGCTTTTCCAGAAAATCGCGGGGAGAAGACGTTGCCACGGCCCTGGGAAGTCCGGCCGCTTCGATCAGATCCAGCAGCTCTGTGAGTCCCGGCATCAGAGCCAGGTGGTTTTCGGCAATCGTCCAGAACAGTTCGCGTGTTTCGCGTTTCAGATCTTCAATGTCGTCGGCAATGCCCGTCAGTGTTTTCAGGGCGGCAAAAGCTTCGTTCGGTCGTCGTCCCAGCATGCTGCGATGGATGTCGTCCGTCATTTGCAGACCGCGACGTTCCAGCAGCTGCCGACCGGACAGGCTGAAGACATCTTCGGTATTCACCATCAGGCCGTCCAGGTCGAAGACGACAGCGTGAATGGCGGGGATCAGATCCGGCCGGTTCATATCGGGGTTCCGGGGCATACAAGCGGTGTGGGGCAGGGCAGAGAGCTAAACCAGTTCCTGCAGGTCAGCATTGCGGTAACTCAGGTCCAGCAGTTCCATGGGGTGCAGGACGGGCACTGATCGACCTTCGTTTTTCAGCTGAGCCTGCAGCTGCAGCGAGCAGCCGGCGTTACCGGTGACGATGATGTCGGGACTCACTTCCAGCAAATTCTGAATTTTCCGGCGCCCCAGACGATCGGCCATGTCGGGCTGAGTCAGGTTGTAACTGCCGGCGGCGCCGCAGCACAGTTCCGGCTCGGCCACCGGTTGAAGTGTCAGGCCCGGAATCAGGTTCAGTAGCTGGCGCGGCTGTTGACGGATCTGCTGAGCATGTTGCAGATGGCAGGCATCCTGATAAGCGACGACGGCATCGATCGGGCCCACGGGTTCTCGGGGTCCCAGAGTCATCAGGAATTCGGAAATGTCCCGGACTTTGGCAACAAAGTCGTGAGTGTCGAGACCGGCTCCGTCTCCAATTTCGTCGGCAATATGGTTGTAATCCTTCAGCATGGCCCCGCAGCCGGCGACGTTGACGACAATGGTGTCCAGTTCTGAGACGGCAAAGGCCCTGGAATTCTGTCGCATCAGGTCAATCGCCGGATCGGATGCTCCACTGTGATAATGGATGGCACCGCAGCATGCCTGCTGGCGCGGGATGACCACATCGCAGCCGTTGTGCTGAAGCACGCGAGCGGTGGCCCAGTGGACGCGTCGAAACATGGCATCGGCGACACAGCCCAGAAACAGTCCAACGGTTGCCCGCCGTTCGCCCTGCGCCGGAAGAAATTCCGGCAGCTCCGGCAGCGGCCTGCCGAGTCTGGGAAGCTGTTGCTGCATACGCTGCAGTTTCCGGGGCAGCAGCCTGTTCAGTCCGATCGCTTCGACAACTCGATCCAGCTTCAGTTTCTGCATCCAGCGTGCCGGCATCAATGCCAGCGCCGTTCGTTTTCGATGGGGAAACAGGCCGTATAAAATCCAGCGGTGAAACCAGTCCGGCCGGGCCGGAGTCTGAACCTGCGGCTGAGAGGCAGCGGGTGCGGGCAGTTGCTGCTGCATTTCCACGCGAAACGGTTCCAGCAGCCGACCGTACTGAACTCCGGATGGACACGCGGTCTCACAGCTACGGCAGTCCAGACAAAGATCCAGATGGCCTTTGACCTTGTCGGTCAGGTCCAGCCGGCCATCGACCACGGACCGCATCAGGTAAATGCGTCCTCGAGGGCTGTCGTTTTCGTCGCCGGTTTCGACATAGGTCGGGCAGGCTGACGTGCAGAGACCGCAGTGGACACAGTCCAGAAATCGTTCGTAGGGTATTGACTGACCGATCACGTTGTTGTGATCGGTCTGAGTTTTATCTGTCACTGGTCGGTGTCACTCTGGAAGCGGTGCTGAAGCAGAATTCTGGAATCGCTTTCAATCGGGGACAGACGGATTCTGTTTCGGGGGCAGTGGGCAAAGACCGATACCCGAATAATAGAACCCGCGGCGAGCCATTTTAGGGCGATCGTACAGATTTCGTCCATCAAATATGACCGGCGACTTCATTTTCAGCTTGATGTAATCGAAATCCGGATTCCGGAACTCGCTCCATTCCGTCACAATGGCCAGTGCGTCGGCGCCGGCACACGCATCGTAGTGGTGTTCGCAGTAACTGATGACGTCCCCCAGTTCCTCACGCACGTTGTCCATGGCCACGGGGTCCGACACCTGCACGGTCGCGCCGGCATCCAGCAGGCTGCGAATCAGCACCAGCGAGGGTGCTTCGCGGACATCATCGGTGCGAGGCTTGAAGGACAGTCCCCAGACAGCCACAGTCCGGCCGCTCAGATCACCTTTGAAATAATTGCTGATCTTCTGGAACAGCACGTGCTTCTGCTGATTATTGGTTTCATCCACGGTCCGCAGAATGCGCGGTTCCACGCCGTGTTCCGCGGCCAGGGAAGCCAGGGCTCTGACGTCCTTGGGAAAGCAGGATCCGCCATAGCCAACCCCCGGAAACAGAAATGAAAAGCCGATTCTGGCATCGTGACCGATGCCTTTGCGGACGTCGTTGATGTCCGCGTTGACCTGTTCGCAGATATTGGCCATTTCGTTGATGAAGCTGATCTTGGTCGCCAGCATGCAGTTGGCGGCGTACTTGACCATTTCGGCACTTTCGATGCCCATCGATATAAACGGTTTTTCCGTGCGCAGAAACGGCCGGTAGAGTTCCTGCAGCAGATCAGCCGCTTCTTCGTCGTCGATTCCGACGACCACCCGGTCTGGTTTGGTGAAGTCATCGATGGCCGCTCCTTCCTTCAGGAATTCGGGATTCGAAGCGGAATAAAACTTCGTGTCGGTCTTTGCTTCGATCCATTCACGGACGCGGCGATTGGTGCCCACCGGCACCGTGCTCTTACAGATCACGACGGCCCCGGGCATCATATACTCAGCCAGCTGTTCCGCCGCACTTTGTACATACTTCAGATCGGCGGCGCCCTGTTCATCCTGCGGTGTGCCGACGCAGATAAAGATGCATCGGGCACCGGAAATGGCTTCTGCGTAGTCGGTGGTGAACGTCAGACGACCGACCGCCACATTGCGTTTCACCAGTTCCGTCAGTCCCGGTTCGTAGATCGGAATGCCGCCGCTGTTCAGCAGATCCACTTTTTTCTGATCCACGTCCAGACAGGTGACCTCATTGCCGCTTTCCGCAAAACAGGTTCCGGTGACCAGCCCTACATAGCCGGTTCCGATCATCGTGACTTTCATAAACAATCCTGCTGCCGACTGCAGCATTCAGAGAGTGGACGGTCGGGGAAAAACAAGGGGCCTGCGGACACCGCTGCGGTCCCGCACATGCAGCGATCAGTGCCGGATACCGGCAGCGTCACCGGTCAGGTTCAGATCTTTATCGATTTCCTGCATCAGCGTCTCTACGGCATGCAGAGTTTCACCGGAAGTCTCGGGAATTTCCTGAGAGCGGCAGTGAAGTTGCCGGGGAATATAAATGGGGCGACCGCGAACCTGATCATAGATGCGGATCACATATTCTCCCAGCACACTGATGCCGAGCGCATTCAGGGCGCCGAAGAAAGACGCCGTGATGATCACCGAGGCCCATCCGGGAATCGCGAGCCCGGTGAAGGCCTTGTGATACAGCACAAAACCGACCGACGCCAGACAGACGCAACCTGACACCGCCGCGATCACGTAAAACAGCGTCAGCGGAAAAGATGAAAAGGAAAAGACGGCCGTCTTGGCCAGCCTGAACAGTCCTCTGAGTGATACTCGCGGCTGGTCGTCGTGCCGTGCCAGACGTTCGACAGGCACGCCCGTCTGACGAAATCCGACCCAGCTTCTGAGTCCCGGCAGATAGCGTTCTGTCTCCGGCATCCGCTGCAGCGCATCGACAACGCTGCGATCCATCAGACTGAAGTTGCCGGCATCCTCCGGCATCGGGTTTTCCGCGATTGCATTCAGGACGCGATAGAAACTGTAGAACAACAGCCGCTTCGGCCACGATTCCTTGCGATTGAAACGCTGTGCGTAGACGACATCGAATCCGTCTTCCCACCGTTCAAGAAAGGCGGTCATGGCCCGAGGATCGTCCTGCAGATCCGAGTCCATCAGCACCACAACGTCGCCGGTTGATTCATCAAGCCCGGCATGGACAGCGGCCTGATGTCCGAAGTTGCGTGCCAGATGCAGCACTTTGATCCGCACGTCCTCGCCCGCCAGACTATCCAGAATATCGCGGCTCTGATCCGAAGACCCGTCGTTCACATAGACGATCTCAAACCGCAGGCGCTGTTCCGTCAGGACCGCGCGGACGGAATCTGTCAGCTCACGCAGAATGGCGGCTTCATTGAAGACCGGCATCACCACGGAAACCCGGCATGTGCTCCGGCACCGGGCGGCTGTCGGTCGGACCGGCGTCGTCATTTGCTCAGTACTCCTGCCAGAGACAGTCCGGCCGGAACTGGTAGTTGATTCAGACACCAGCGCTCAGCGGCGGCGGCTGTCAGCAGAGCATTGTTGGTGAATCGCGACACGTGAGGAAAGTCCGGCTGATCCCGGCTGGGAAACATCTTTTCCCAGCCGCGAACCGCCAGAGCGGCCGGCAGCGTGAAACTGTTCCAGTGATTCAGCCAGCGGACCCGAAACCCGGCCTCTCCGGCCTGACGGCGGAATTCCCGGCTCGTGTATCGTCGAAAGTGGCCCAGCTGTTCGTCCCAGCGACTGTAGAGCCACGGATAGGCAGGCACGGTCACGATCACCGCACCGTCGTCCTGCAGCGCCTCGTGAACATGCCGCAGCACGGTGACCGGGAACTCAACGTGTTCAAGCACATCCAGCAGCACCACTGCCCTCAGACTCTGCTTCGGGACGGGCCACGGATCACCGAGGTCGTGCACATGCACATCGGCGATGCCGCGATCCTGCACGTGAGCCACGGATTCCGGCATCAGGTCAAAACCCGTGACGTCATAGCCGATCTTCTGAAATTCAATCAGATTCCGGCCGGAACCGATTCCCCCCTCAACCAGCCGGCCCGGAGGCGGACAGTGTTTGCTGAGCAGCCGCAGAACCAGCTGTCGCTTGGCGACGTGCCACCAGTAGCTGTCCTCAAGATCGACAAGTTGCTGCAGATGACTGGCTTGCATGTTCAATCAGCTTCGGAAGAAAGGCACCGGTGCAGGGCGATGGTGATTAGAAAGACGTCATATCGGAAAACGCCGGACCGGAAGGCGTCGCGCCGGCGTCTGACGCATGCCGGCGGCCGGCAATTTGACTCACGAAATCCGTCTCCCCGTCGCCCGGATGTGCCACTCTATCACTCAGGATCGTGCGGTCCGCATTCGCTGGATCAGCCGACCCCGTTTGCATGGAAGCGTCGTAAACTGTAACGATCGTGCAAGTCGTGTTGCCGCTCGGCCACAGACCGGCAGTACCATGTCAGCCGGTTTACCGTCAAAAGCCATCAGGTCTGTCCGGGGGGAATCACCGCCGTTATCCGTGCGACCGCTGCAACACGTCTTCCGAGGTCGTTCACTGTGGCATTTCGTCAACATCGGCAGGTGATCATCCGGGCCGTTCCGTCCTGTGACGCACAATTCACCGGCTGGCGGCTGCTGTTGTGCGCGCCGTCGTTTCCGGGGCTCTGCCCGACGATTCGGATTCCGCGGCGGATGGTCGCAGCCATTCCTATGCTGTTAACAGTTCCGGTCTCACGGCAGGTGTGAATGCTGAGACAGACTGCCGTTGCCAGCAGACTTGTTTTTTCCAGCCGATTCAGGGCTCTTGCCAGATGCACGCTCCACATCACGGATCGCCGCCTGCTTCGTCTGCCAGCCCTTCGGTGCGTCCGGACAAGTTGTCGATGGCACGTCACGGATGGCTGCTGGCCGGCATCGTGGCATTGCTGGTGGTAGTCGGCCCGCTCTTCGTCTGCATGCCCGTGAATTCTGACAGTGCCCTGTTTGACGTTCAGGCCGATCGCCTGCTGCACGGCGGAATTCTGTACCGGGATATCGTCGAACCGAATCTGCCCGGCGTGGTCTGGATTCACACGGCTGTTCGCAGTCTGCTGGGATGGTCATCCGAAGCGCTCAGAACAGCCGACCTGCTGATCTTCGGCTGCATGCTGGCGGTGTTCTGCCGCCTCTTGTGCTCTGTCCGGCAGGCGCTGTTGTTTTGTCTGGCGGCGCTGTTGTTTTACCTGTCCTGCAATGAATGGTGTCACTGCCAGCGCGACACATGGATGCTGCTGCCTGTCGCCGCGGCCGTCCTGCTGCGTGTCGGACGAAAAAGGCAAAAGCACGTCGACCGTGCTGATTCAGATCTTCCAGAACCTGCTGTTCGTCGGGCACTGCTGTCGGCGGTCGCGGAAGGTTTCTGCTGGGGCTGTGCTGTGTGGATCAAACCGCATGTGGCCGTGCCGGCTCTCACGCTGATTGTGGTTGATCTGATGCGTCGCGGCGGACGCGCCGACGGAACTCATGCGCACGGAACTCACGCTGACGGAATCCGGGATGCCGCGGCTGTCGTTTTCGGAGGCCTGCTGGCCGGGCTGCCGGGTATACTCTGGCTGGTGCTGTCGGACACGTGGCCTCATTTTCTGGAAATGATGCTTGAGTGGAACCCCGAGTATCTGCAGGCCGGACGATCGCGTCAGAGTCTGGATCGCTGGGTACTGATGTTCCGCCGATTCTATCCGTGGTGGTGTGTCCATCTCGTAGCCGTACCACTGGCGCTGCGAACTCTGAAAGCGGCGCTGACGACCAGCAGCCGCCCATCCGCATCTGCCGCGCATGATGACTCGAACGCAGCCTTCGGCCCGGCGAACAGCGAAGCCTTCGTCAGCATTGCAGCGCTGTACCTGGGCTGGCTGGTTCAGTCGCTGGCGCTGCAGCACGCCATGGACTACATTCACGTACCGGGCATTCTGCTGGGGCTGATGATACTGGCGTCGTGGTACCGGGATCCGGCGGTGGGGCCTCGTGGAGCACTGGCCGCGGCGTTTCTGCTGCTGGCAGTTCTGGCTTCTCCCATATTGCGGGTGGAGCGATTAAAAATGTGGCCTCAGTGTGTCACCGCCGGCAGCTCGACAGAAGTACGAGCCACATTGGCACACGGGAATTTTCCTCAGTGGAAGGACCTGAGTCAGGTAGCCGACTTCCTGCGGCGTCAGCAGGTGACGGACGGTGAACTGACCTGCCTGAACGTACACAGCGTCCACCTGTTTCGCGAACTGGATGTGCAGCCGGCCACAAGGTACTGGTGTGTCCGGATTCTTCAGGAACTGTTTCCCACGCGAGCGGCGCTGATTGAAGACACGGTACGAAACAGCGGAACAAGGTTTCTGGTGACTGAGACTCGCGAGTCAGGCATTCGGTCGGGGACGCTGCCGGCGGAATATCCCTGGAATCTGCCGGTGGTCTTCGTCGCGGGCAGCTATTTTGTGCATTCCGTGCCTGCGGCGGTCGTCGATACGCAGTCCGGCACCGCAGCGTCCGGCACTCCGCCCCGAATTGCTCTGCAGTAGTCCGATCTTTTTCGCTCTTTGGGAAATACTGCTGCCGCGTCCCCTGAAAACGGCTTTTGCGGGATCCCGCATCGTCTCAGGTACCGCCCATCCGGCGTTGAGCACTTCGGACGTTCCTGTCGAAGACAAACCAGGGAACTGAATTCGCCGCGTATACGAGTCTCATCCGGGCAATCGACGTGCATCCCGGGGAACTTGCGTTTATTGCTGATTGCGTTTTGCGGCTGTCTGGTTTGCACATTATAGTTCGGTCAGTCTTTGTCGATTGCTGCGATTCTGTCACCGGGATACCATTCTGCATCATGCTGCGTAAGGTTCTGAATCTTTCCACGCATCCGCGGGTGCTGCTCAGAAGTGTGTTGGCGCTGGATGATTCCACCCACGCAATTGCAGCAGGCGTCGCGATCGGCATGTTCTTCGGCCTCACGCCAACCGTCGGCCTGCAGACGATTCTGATCGTCATCTTCGCCTGTCTGACAAGGCGTCTGTTCTACTTCAACGCCGCGGCCGCCATGGCGGCGACATATGTGTCCAACCCCATCACGATGGTACCGCTCTATTACTTCTGGTATCGGCTGGGGGCTGTGTTCGTGGGTGGGCATGTCACTCTGAAACAGTTTGCCGGATTGATCGAATTCGAGGGGCTGAGCAACTGGTGGCAGGCGATGTGCGCCGTGGGTCTAGAGGTCGGGCTGCCGATGTGTCTGGGAGCCCTGATCACGGCGCCGATCGGTGCCGCACTGTCCTATCCGGCCTGCTTCTTTCTTTTGAAATGGGTCCGCAGCGGATCCCAGCAGGATCCGCCGGACAGCACCACCGGCACTTCGACGGCCACCGATCATCGTCCGCACAGCGAGACCGATGCGGACGGTCAGAACAACGCACAGAGCGGAACCGACGCGAACAGCGGGACCGATCATCATTCTGCCAGTGACAGCGATCCAGTCGATGCCCGCTGCATGGCCGTCTAATCAACAGTTGTGGCCAGCCGGCTGGTGATCATCAGCCGAATTCTTACGCACGGTATCGGGCTCGCTGATGGTCCGGGTTGCATCGACCAGGCCGGCTGTTCCTTCGGATTCCGTTGTCATTGCACGGTGAAATTTCACCACGCTCCCCGGCAGCGACCTAGCCTGCATTGTACTCCCGTCGGAGCCGGGTCTGCCGATCTGCGTTCCGGGGCTTGCGCTGCGTCTGATGCCGCAGGCAATGACCACCGGCTGCTGTCAAATTACCGCCGTCTGGTCAGGATGCACACGCACTTTCGTTCAGTCATTGATTCCCGCGTACCACACAACCCCGGCCGGCATGAAGAACTCTGCGACAACCTTTGAGTCTGCTGCACCGACCGCTGATACGCCGATGATCATTCCGGCAGAAGCAGTTGTGGCCGAGCTTTCGCGCCCCTCGTCAGCAGCCCGACGCTGGCTGGTTCCGGCAGCGGTGCTGCTGGGAACCGCCCTGCTGAGTTCCGGGGCGGCGGGCCTGATCAATCAGGTGATCTGGCAGCGGGCACTGAAGGTATTTCTGGGAGGCAGCGAGACCGTCTGCTCAACCGTGGTGGTGCTGGTCTTTATGGCTGGCCTGGGAACCGGATCATGGTGGAGCGGACGACGGGCTTCCGGGTTACACAATCCTCTGGCAACGTTCGGCAGAATCGAACTGCTGCTGGGGATCGTGAATCTGGTGATCTGTGCGGTTCTGACCGCTGACCTTTCTCAGACGGTGTTCGCGGTTCAGCAGACCGCCGTGACACTCGGCGTGCCGTTGCTGCTGATGTATGCCGTGGGAGCCATGATTGTTTTGTCCGTCCCGTGCTTCCTGATGGGCGCCACGATGCCACTGGCCGCGGAAGTCTGTCAGCGGAATCTGGGTCTGAGTAATTCAAAACTGCTGGGCTGGCTGCTGTTCATCAACACGATGGGCAGCGTGGCCGGAGCCGTCGTTTCCAGCGGATACATGCTGCCCGAACTGGGATTGTCCACCTCACTGGCGGCCGCCGCCTTTCTTAACCTGACAGCCGGACTGCTGCTGGCCGGCCTGATGGTCCTGACCGCGAAAAGGCCGGTGCCTGAAGTCACCGACAACGTCGCTTCGGAAGCCCGCACGACATGGCTGCCAGGCCGCACGGATCTGCTGGCTCTGGGACTGGGGTTCTGTTCGCTGGCCTATGAAATACACCTGTTCAGACTGATGCCGCTGAAGCAACAGCCGCTGCCCTTTACGTTTGCTGCGGTGCTTTCCGGTTTTCTGCTGTTCTGGAGCCTTGGGGCCGCCCTGAGTGCACGGCGAACGGGCCTCTCTGTTCTTCGAGCTCTTCAGCTGTGTGCTGCGGGCTGCGTGCTGAGCATCGCCTTTGCCGCATGGGATTCGTACGCACCGATCACAGGTGTGTTCTCTCTGGCTGCATTCGTGGCCGCCAGATCGCATTTCTTTCTGCCCTGCGTCCTGTTCGGCTACCTGTTCGGACGAGTGACCGAAGAGGCCGCAAAGTCCTGGGGCCGTGATGTGGGACGCATCTATGTGTGGAACACCGTGGGATCATGTCTGGGCATTCTGCTGATGACATTTGTCGGCTACGAGATCCCGTTCTTTCTGGCGGTCGTCGCCGTGGCTCTGGTGCTGCTGTCGCTGCGAGGCTGCCTGTCGGAAGATCGACAACGCCACTCACGAAAAGCATCGGTCCTGCCGCTGAGCGCGGCGGTGGTGATCGTGATCACCTGTCTGAGCGTTGACACCAGCCGACTGCTTCCGGGCAACCGGCTGTTCTGCGGTCGGGACGGCGTGATTGTCGTCCGGGACAACGGTGAAATGATCTGGGACGGGCTGTGGCACTCTTCCATGTCCGACGGAACCAGTCATATCGGGACACATAACTGGCATCTGGCCGTCATGCCGGCCGTCTGTCATGCCGAAACGCCCATCCGGGATGTCTGTGTCATCGGGGTCGGAACCGGCATCACGGCAGCGACGCTGGCAAAGCTGGACACGGTCAGAACTGTGGATGCCTACGACATCAGTCGTGTGCTGGAAGATGTCTTCGCGGCCTGTCCGGACGGCACACTGAATATCACTTCCAATCCTCGAATCAATCTGATCTGGCAGGATGCCCGGTCGGGACTGGAACTGAACCCGACCACGTACGACCTGATCCAGACGCAGCCGCTGTATCTGAAACAGGCGGGCAGTGGACTGCTGAATTCGGAAGAGTTCATGGCTCTGGTCAGCCGGCGTCTGAAACCAGGCGGCGTCTTCTGCCTTTATTCCAACGGTACTCCCGAACAGGCGTTTGTGGTGCGCGAAACCGCTGACAAGGTGTTTCCCTATCGGGAAACCTTTTTCAACGGCTATCTGGTGATCCTGTCCAATGATCCGATTTCGATCGATGCCGGGACACTTCGACAGCGGCTGGCCAGCGACGATCCATTCTGGAAGGAAGTGAGCCGGCATCACGAGACCGCGTCTCCGGAAGCCATTCTGGCGTTGCAGGACACACCTGAACTGCCGCGACACAACGGTGCGCTGACCATTACCGACGACCGCCCCATTGTCGAATACCCGGCGTTTCTGCGCCGGCATTTTCTCACACATCCTCTGCCGTTTGAACTTCCGGCGCCGGATTCCAGTCACTCACTGAAAACCGCCGGTCTGCGGCCTTCTGTTCTCAGCCGCCGGGCTGGTGCCGATTCGCCACACCTTCGTTAAAGCGATCCGCTTCCACTGCCGTCATGAACATCTTATCCCGGAACTTCACGACTGTTGCTCTTGTTCTGCTGTCGCTGTGTGCGGCGTCACCCGCGTCCGGTGAGGACGTCAATGCGATGTGTCCGGTGCTGCAGGACCGGCCCGCCTCGACCGACTATACGGTGACCTACAAGGGTAAGGAGGTACGGTTCTGCTGCAGCGAATGCGTGATGGAATTCAACAGGAACCCTGAAATCTACGAAAATGTGCTGCCGCAGCTCCAGGATATTCCTCTGCGGGCCCGCCTGCAGCTGTTCATGTCAGATCATGGCGGACTTGTCCTTGCGGCCACTCTGCTGACGATCCTGATCGCACTGCGTGTTTATCGCCTGCGGCACCCGGTTCAGGAAGAGTTGTCGAGCAGCCTTCTGCGAAAGAAGGTCTCACCCGCGGTGCCGCTGCTCGTCCTGGTCGGATACCTCGGGTTCGAAGTCTATTCTCTGCAGGCGCAGATTCATCAGAAACAGCTGGAAGACGAAATTCATTTTGCCACGTTCTATGATTTCGGCTACCCGCCCGTTCCCCGCCGCCCCGACACGGAAGCCCGCGTGAGCGGTTCCTATTATCGCGGCAACGATGAACGCAGTCCCAGACTCTTCAACAACGGCAACTACAGGACGGCCACGTTTCATATTTCACTCTGCGACCAGCATGGCCAGCCCGTACAGGCGGGTGACAATCTGCGTGGACGCGATCTTTTTCTGAAGTTCGAAATCGATCGACCACCTTTTACTCCCGATTTTCTGTACAACGAACAGATGATGGGCACGATGTTTCTGACCAGCGAATGCGATCGCTTTCTGGGCCGCACGGCTCCGGTCCGCGATGCGGTGTCGCTGACCGAAACCGAGCCGATGCAGAAATGGGAGGCCCTGTATCCTCTGCGTTCCGCGGATGCCTGCTGCTGCGGACGTCACTGTCGCGGGACCGTTTATGTGTGCGAAAAGTACTTCTATCAGCCGAAGATTGCCGTGTTTGGCAAACGTCGCGGCGGCTCACGGTTTCACTATGGCATCCGATACGATCTGACGATCGACGATAATGTCCTGGCAGACAGCTCGGATGTCTACATGGGAGCACTGTACCGAACGCGGAAGCTGCCGACCTGGCGCGTGCCCATGACACAGTGGTTCAGTCACGAGGAGATTCCTGTGCTGCCCGGCGAAAATGTCAGCGACCCGGAACTGCTGGGTATCAACGAACACCTGGCAAAACAAACCGACAGACCCGCGCCTCAGTAGCGCCGTGCCACGGTCGTTGACACGAAAGGTCGGTCTGGAAGAAAGCAGTCTGCCACCGGGCCCTCGGTTTACCACATGGTGGCAAAACATTCGTCAGCCAGAATCGGCATGTTCGGTTCTTCCGCCGTCACGTCAAGTCCGGCGTCCCGAAAATGAGGTCCGAGTTCGGCGACAGACTCGAACTTAAGGGCGCGACTCGATACGCTCCTCTGCATGAAGAAAATTCTTGTCATCGGGGCCGGGTCCATCGGCGAACGACATATTCGTTGTCTGCAGCTGACGAAGCGGGCAGACGTCTCTGTGTGCGAAGCCAATGACAGTCTGCGACAGCAGATCGCCGAACGCTACGGACTGACGGCCGACTTCGCTTCTCTGAATGAAGCACTCAGCCAGCCGTTCGACGGAGCGGTGGTCTGCACGCCCGCTCATCTGCATGTCCCCATGGCTCAGCAGCTGGCCGAAGCCGGTAGCAGCATCCTGATCGAAAAACCGCTCAGCACGTCCCTGGATGGCATTGATCCGCTTAAATCGGTCGTGCAGAAAGGGACGATCTCCGCCGGTGTAGCCTATGTGCTGAGACACCATCCGGCTCTGCAGAAACTGAAGCAGCTGCTGCAGACCGGATCCTACGGCCCGCCGGTGCAGGTGGTCTACACAGGAGGCCAGCATTTTCCGTTCTACCGACCGGCCTATCGCGAAATCTACTACACTCGCCACGAAACCGGCGGCGGCGCTATTCAGGATGCTCTGACACATGTTGTCAATGCCTCGGAATGGCTGGTTGGTCCGGTGACGCGACTGGTCGCGGACGCGGAACACTGCGTGCTGGACGGCGTGACCGTGGAAGATACCGTTCACCTGATAACGCGACATCACGCGGTACTCGGATCATTCAGCCTGAACCAGCATCAGCCGCCCAACGAATCCACGCTGACAGTTGTCTGCGAACAGGGGGCGCTGCGGTTTGAAATGCACCAGAATCGCTGCCTGACCTGCCAGGAACCGAATGCTGCCTGGGTTGTGGCTGAAGCCTTTGAATTGGAACGCGATGACCTGTTTGTGCGACAGGCCAGTGCATTTATCGACCAGCTGGAACAACAGACGGAACCGTCCTGTTCCATCGCTGAGGCCGAACAGACGCTGAGAGTGAACCTGGCGGCGCTGGAATCGGTACGGACAGGAACATGGATTCAGCTATGAACGGAAAAGCCGTGCAGGAATTGTTTGATCTGACGGGCCGCGCGGCTCTGGTCACCGGTGGTACCGGCTATCTGGGACAGTCCTTATGTCGCGTGCTGGCCGAAGCCGGCGCCAGCGTGGTGGTGGCCAGCCGGGACAAGAGCCGGGCTGAGGCCGCCGCCGCCCGCCTGCCGTCCGACAAGGCTTCTCATTTCGGAGTTCAGATCGATCAGCTGAACGAAGATTCGATTCATGCCGGGTTTGAAGCAGCGGTCGAAGCGGCCGGACGAATGGATATTCTGGTCAACAACGGACAGCAGGGACACGGTCTGGATCTGACCAATGTGACCGCAGACGCGTTCAATCAGGATCTGCAGAATGCCACGGGCTATTTTCTGCTGGCTCGTCGACTTCGAAATCACGTGGTGGAAGCCGGTCACTCAGGTTCCATCGTGATGATTGGTTCCATGTACGGCGTCGTCGGTTCGTATCCGGATGCTTACGAAGGTGTCTGTCCCGCCAGTCCGGTTCAATACCACACTCTGAAGGGCGGCATTCTGCATATGACCCGACACCTGGCGGTGTACTGGGCAAAGGACAATGTCCGCGTAAATGCGCTGAGCCCCGGGCCGTTCCCGTCGGAAAAGGCTCCTCAGGAAATGGTGGAACGACTGAAACAGAAAAGTCCCATGGGGCGCATGGGGCTGCCAGACGAACTCTGCGGTCCTCTGCTGCTGCTGGCCAGTGATGCCGGCAGCTACATCACCGGACAAAACCTGCTCGTCGACGGCGGCTGGACCGCCTGGTAGCGGCGGATCGCCGCATAGTACGAGCTGCCGCTCGGAAACGCTCCCGCTGGTCGCTCTGATAAGTTGCCGGAAGAAACGTAATACGCTGGAAGAAGATTTGTAGCGGCGGATCGCCGCATAGTACGAGCTGCCGCTCGGAAACGCTCCCGCTGGTCGCTCTGATAAGGATCAAACGGAAAATTACTGTCGCGTCGAAACGTGGCGTAGGCTTCCAGCCTGCGTTTTTCTGCATCGCAAGCTGGAAGCTTACGCCACTTATTTTTCGCTCGGTCCTAAGTTGCCTGAAGTCTATCGTTACAAAGGAATACCAACCGTGAGTCGACAGATTCTTTCCGGCCTGATTGTCGCCGTCAGTCTGCTTGCCGATGCGGCGCTGGCGGAAAGGTCACCGATCTCCCTGTCACCGGCCACTCGAAACAAGTGTCTGTCCGTGCTGCGTGCGGGGCTGCGCGGGCAGGATTTCTGGCCGGCCATCCACGCGGCAGAAGGTTTGACACTCGGTGGTCACGGCGACGAAGTGACAGAATTTCTGGCCCCGAAGCTGCCGCTGGAATCCGATGACCAGCGGCGGTGCGGGATTGCTCGGGAACTGGTGCGAGCAGGCGACCGATCAAAGGCGGGCGTCATGCTGCAGATACTGGCAGGGGAGTCCACCCATGGCCACGTTCACGCCGCAGAAAGCCTGTACAAGGTCGTCGAAATCGGAGACGGTCAGGCAATGAGAGCCGCCTTCGCACAGCAGGATAACCTCAAACAGAAGCTGATGGCCGCCGCAGCGCTGGGCCGTTGTGGCAATCGCAGGGCGATGCAGTTTCTAAGAGCGACACTGGATCATTCTGATCCGGAGATTCTGAAGATTGCCGCCTGGGTACTGGGAAGAATCGGCGACGACACTGATATCCCCCGCCTGAAAAAGCAGCTGCCGCGTGCGGAAGCGGAAATGACTCGAGCTTACCTGCAGCATTCTCTGGCCGCGCTGGGAGATCCGGAAGGGCTGGCCGGTCTGACCGCCAATCTGCACAGCGACGACGGAGCCGTCCGCACTTATGCGGCCACTTTTGCCGGGGATGCATGGGCCACCGGTGTGGCCGAACGCCTGACTCAGATGCTCAACGATCCTCACCCCGACGCTGCCATACGAGCAGCGCAGTCACTGCTGGTGCTTTCCGGCAGTCCGCCGCCTGATCGCGACGAGGATATCTCACGACTGGTTTACCCGAGCACGCCACAGAATCCTCGTTACACCGAAGGTTCAATCCTTGTCCGCAACGACGGCAGTCTGCTGTTTGCCGTGACGGAATTCACTGGTTCCGGCAGTGATTTTGCCGCCGCCCATATTGTGGCCCGATCGTCGTCAGACGGCGGGCGGACCTGGCAGAAGCAGGCGGTACTGCAGGAAAACACCGGTGGTTTGAATGTGATGAGTGTCTCGCTGCGACGATTCGGCCCTGACCGCACGGCCATGTTTTACCTGCAAAAGAACAGTCCGTCTGATCTGGATCTGTACGTTCGGTTCTCTGACGACGACTGCCGCAGCTTTGGCCAGCCGATTCTTGTCACAGCCGACGACGGTTATCACGTGGTCAACAACGATCGGATCACACAGCTGTCGACCGGCCGTCTGCTGGCGCCGGCCGCTTCCTCACCCGATGTCCATCAGCACAACCACTTCAAAGCACACTGTTATCTGTCAGATGACGGCGGCCTGACCTGGCGAAACGGCAAAGGCACCGTCGACGCTGCTCGTCGTGGCGCGATGGAACCGGAAGTGACTGAACTGACTGATGGACGCGTCATGATGCTGATTCGCAATCAGCTGGGCTTTGTCGGAAAATCATATTCCACCGATCAGGGCGATACCTGGAGCGAGATGGAATCGCTGGGACTGCAGGCCCCGGAGGCGCCTGCGACGCTCAGACGAGTGCCTTCCACCGGTGATCTGGTTCTGATCTGGAACGACACCTACGTCCCGGGCCAGGGGCACGGCGGAAAACGGACTCCTCTGACAGCAGCCGTTTCTTCTGACGACGGTCAGACGTGGCGGCGGGTCGGCAATCTGGAAGATGATGCAGCCAGTACGTATTCCTACACCAGTCTGGTCTTCAGCGGCGAACGAATGCTGCTGAGTTACTGGGACAGCGGTGTCGGGGAAGGCACGCTGTCCTGCCGTTTTCGCTCGCTGCCGGTATCATGGCTGTACGCCGACTAAGGACCGAGCGGAAAATAAGTGGCGTAAGCTTCCAGCTTGCGATGCAGAAAAACGCAGGCTGGAAGCCTACGCCACGTTTCCACGCGACAGTAATTTTCCGTTTGATCCTAAGGACGTCAGCTACGTGATGGTGATCCCGCTCAGATCCGGCGCTTCAGGAAACTGCGGATCCATTTTCTCAAGCGTATGCACAATCACTCGGGCGATGGCCAGATTGCGGTACCATTTCTGATCGGCCGGAATCAGATACCATGGCGCGAAGGTCGTGGTGCAGTTGTTCAGCATGTCCTGAAAGGCCAGCTGGTAATCGTCCCATTCTTCCCGCTTCTTCAGATCTTCGGCATCGAACTTCCAGTGCTTCTCGGGATCATCAAGCCGGGCCTGCAGGCGTTCTTTCTGTTCGTCCTTCGAAATGTGCAAAAAGAACTTCAGTATGGTGGTGCCGCTTTCCACCAGATGCTTTTCGAATTCGTTGATGACCTTGTATCTCGCCTGCCACACGTGTGGTGGCACAAGATTGTGCACGCGGACAACCAGGACGTCTTCGTAGTGTGACCGGTTGAAGATGCCGATCATGCCTTTTCCCGGCACCGCCTTGTGAATCCGCCACAGAAAGTCATGATCAAGTTCTTCGGCGGTCGGTTTCTTGAACGACGTTACTCGGACGCCCTGCGGATTGACACCGCGAAACACGTGGCGGATGGTGCCGTCCTTGCCACCGGCATCCATCGCCTGCAGCACCACCAGTAACTTCTGCCGTCCCTCGGCATAAAGATGGGGCTGCAGCGTCGCCATGCGGTCCCGCAGCGAGCAGAACTCCAGCTCGGCAGCATCGCGACTGTCGTGAAAGTCCTTTCCACGCGAACTGATGTCGCTGAGAGTGACGGGTTTTCCGGCAACAAGACGGTGCGTGTCTGGCATGGTAATGTGATCTTCGCTGCAGGAAGAATAAGGATCGAAGCGTCAGCAGATATGTCAGTCTGACGTAGCGGAAGCCGCCAGGCCAGGGCTTTCGGCCGCACGGCAAGACCGTGGCGCTGCAAGCCGGTCATCATTGCGGCACAGCCGTCAGGAGACGACGTTGTCGCCCGCGTTTTCCTTCTGGTGCAGTGTGACCGGCCAGCCGGGAAACTGATTGTCCGGATTGCCGTCCGTCGGATCGACCAGAAACCGAAACGCTTCCACATGATAGGTCTTCGTCCGGGTATCAATGGTCACCAGACCAAATCCGCTGCCCTTCTGGTGAGCCACCTTGTAGCGGTTCTTTTCCGTGGGCACGATGGGATTTCCGATGGCGTACACGTAAACCTTATTGCCGAAGCCATCCAGGTACTCGCCGGTATTCGGCAGGCCATGTTCAGGGCGGTTCTGGTGCGGCATGCCGAGTTCATCCGGACGCCACCAGCGAGGATAGCCGGCGGCGATGGCCGGCGTGCAGAAGCTCCAGCAGCTGTCACGCTGCTGATCCACGCCGTACTGCACCAGCGACGTCAGGTGCTGATCTCCATTGATGTGCAGCGGTTTTCCCCGGCGCATGATTCTGATGGCGTTGTTGCGGGCCGTCTGAGGCCAGCCGCCGGAATCCAGGTCCGCTTTCAGATATCCATCGTAGCCGCCGTGATGCGTGGCCACGCCGGCAAACACGGTCTGGCTCAGCACAACCTTCATTTCATGGCCGCGCCAGTCGTTCACCCAGTGTTCCAGAAACGCCTCCTGCCGTTCTCCCAGCAGTACCAGGCCGGGTTTATCCAGTGTGGACGTATCGAAATCGGGATCGCGCACATGGTCCGCCCGACCACTGCCCGTCTCCACTCGTTCTGGACCGCTCTTCCACTGTCGGTCACCCAGAATCGCAAAGCTGACGTTTCCGTACACCATGTCGCCGTAATAAACACTGATGTCCTGCAGACACGGTGTGGGATCAAAATAGTCCGGGTGATGACTGACACAGGTTCGGTGGACGACGTTGACCATCCGGGCCGGTTCGCGATAACCGCCCTTCGATGAGGCGCCGTTTTCGAGGTCTTGCATCGGAGCACCGCCTTCGCCCCAGATGTTCCCCTGAAAAACGTCGTGATCGTCAGGAATGCAGACCGCTGGTCGGTCCTTCAGGGCATCTCGAAAGGCCCAGCCAAACATGTAGAACTTGCGCAGATAATTCAGAATGGCCGGCTCGGCCGGATCCCGGATCAGGCCATAGCCGCCATGGTTTTCATACAGCTGGTCTCCGGAAAAATACAGTATGTCCGGGTCCAGCTTCACCAGATTATTCGCCACCGGTTCGTACGGAAATCCGTAGTCCTTCTGGCAGGTCAGGGCGCCGAGTCGCAGCGGGCGACCGGACGGACTGGCCTTGATGGTTCCCGTCCATTCACTGACGTGCGGCTGTTTGTCCTTCTTCTTTTCCCGATACACCAGACGGTACGAATGATCCCGCGATGCATTCCAGTTGCTGACGCGAAACGTGGCCGTCCAGGCGTCGGGATGCAGTCGCTGGTGTCCCAGCGACTTCCAGGTGCCGTCGCGATCGACCTGCAGTTCCACACTGTCGCTGTCGTCGCTCCCCAGAGGCGGTGTGAGGGCCGTCATCTTAAGGACGAACCCTTCGCTGCTGCGCGAATCGCTGAGCGTGTACATCGACCACAACAACGGTCCGAAGCGGTGCTCCGGGCTGACGGTAAACGCATCACCGGAAATCGTCCAGTGGCTGAAGCGGTAACGCGTTCCTTCATTCTTTTTCAGCGCTGAGACAAAATTGCTGACCAGCGCGATATTGCCGAGCACCGCGTCCTTCGGAAACGTTCCGGTCAGCGACGTCTGAACCTGTCCCGCTTCACTGACGGAACTCAGGGTCAGTGAATACTGGTCGCCGGCCGGCCGGCCGCTCAGTGTCAACCGCGTGCCGCTGTCACCGGCCGTGAGCGGCAGTTTCCGACGTCCCAGCGTCAGTTCGCCTCTGACCACACCAGCATTGATGCCGCCACCGGCAAAACAGTTGCTGCGGTATTCGTTCAGGTCGCTGGTGACACCGAGACGAAACCCGGCACCGCCGTCCCGCTTCTGTAACTCGACCTGCTGAATCCGGACAGACATCTGCAGCGTGCCTTCCGGATTGGTCAGCTGATGCGTCAGCAGATGCACATTTCGATTGCCTCCGCCGGTCTGACACTCAGCCGCTCCGTTGACAATCCGCCAGTCTTCCATCGGATTGGCCCAGAAGTCTTTTCCCAGCCAGATGCGATCGTTTGACTGGTGCCAGTCGCTCTGAAATCCACCGGACAGATCGGACTTCTTTTTCGGAGGCTGAATCGCGGCCGTGCGGCGATGGTTCCATGCCAGCACCGAGGAACCGATCCCCAGAAGTTTCAGGGCCAGACGACGCGTGAATGAGCTCATGAATATGCCCCGTCAGAGAGTTCAGAAAGTCTCAGGTTCCAGCCGCTTCGCCCCCGCGGCAGCAGACGCGTCCCACCGTCACCAACGATGCCGCGATGAAGACGGACGCGGACCTGAAATCGTGTTCAGATGGTACCTCCTGTGATTTCAAATGCGAACCGTCCCACACGATTCACAGTCCGATCCACCGCAGGCATACGACGAACACTCTTGTCCGTCGGCCTCCGCGTCGCGACACGTTCGGACAGGAATATCCGCGTTCCTGTCGACTTGTCGCCGCACGACGCAGTGAGCGGGCAGGGGCGTGTTACTCGGGCAGAACCGGAATCGGCAGACTTTGCCACAGCTGCCGAGTCACCATGTGTGGCATAACTCGGTGGGCCTTCTTGTTCCGCACCGGCAGAAAATTGCACACGCACTGGTGTGAAGTGCGGCGGATCTCGCCGAATGCCGGAAAGATCCGGCGGACTTCCTGACGATGACCAAGACGGCAGAAGGAATTTGTTTCTGCATTCCGTGTTCGACCCTCAAGTTACTGCCGGGCTTTCACAGGATGCGTCGCAGAAAGGAAGTCGCCATGCGGCTCAATCGAATCGCTCTTTTGATCGCCGGCACGGCGGTCGCGGTGAGCGGCTGCTCAGCCGCCCGCTCTCTCTCAAGCGCACCGCAGGTCAGTGATGCCTCCGAAGCAACTTACTCTGAGTATGATCGTGACCCGCCACAGGACCGCAGTCGTATCGCACTGCAGCCCAGTCCTGTACCGCCGGCTCAGGGAATTTCCCGAGTCCGCGGTATCAGCTTTCTGAAAATCCTGGAAAGCTCGTCACAGAACTGCGGTGATGAGTGTGCCGATGACGTCGACTGCGCAGCTCCTCTGATCGTCCATCCGACGGCACCCGAATGCGGAGACGCCTGCGTTCCGAAACGCAGCTTCTGGAAGTCTATTTGCGATCTTCCGAAAAAGTTTCGCCGGCCGTCCTGTGGTGACGAAGCCGGCTGCGTGGAAACCAGCACCGACAGCTGTTCCTCAGATACCGCCTGTGGTGAACGCGGCTGTTACCAGGACCGAGGTGCGGGACGAATTTTCTGCCCCACTCCCAAATCAGCCTGTGTTCCCGAAGCACGCTGCAATGAATCCTATTGCCACCCGCCGACGTCCACGGACTGCTGCGAATCCGAAGGCTGCAGCGATCGGCCGTCGTGCTGCTCCCGTCTGCTGAATCGCCTGAAGGCCGGACTGATGTATCGTCCGACCGTCCGAAGCTCGGCAGAATGCGGAGACTTTTGTGCGGCCGGTCCGGGCTGCGGCGACTGCGACACCGCCGGATCCGCCTGCTCGGACTTCGCGGCCAACCATTGTCGACCGTGCTCTCCGCTGGCTGATCCGTTTGTGGAACCGGAACCGCATCCCGTCACACCTGCTCCTGAGCCGCAACCAGCGCCCGGAAAGGTTCCCAACGTTCCCAGCGGGATCGACGTGACGCCCGACGGAACACAGTCTCGCCATGAACGCGGTCAGATGACGCCGGTGTATTCCGGATTCAACCGCCATGCGACGCGACTGAATCCGGTTCCGGGAACCCCACACACGTTTGTGAATCCTGAAATCTGGCCACGTCTGAAAGCCGAAGAAGCGGTCGAGCCGGCTCTGCAGGAAAAGGAACCGCGAAAACCGGCCCGCGTGGCCAGCCAGAGCGGCGTGGTGCATACACACCCGACCGGCTGGATCGCTCGCTGAAACCAACAACATCAACTACCGGGCTCAACCGCGACACCGCGGCTGAGCCTTTTTTAATGCGCCCGGTGCCCGTGTTGTGGCCGGGTCTCCCGACGTGTTGTGGCCGGGTCTCCCGACGTGTTGTGGCCGGGTCTCCCGACCCGACCACAAGACCGACCGAAGGTCTCCCGCCCCGCATCACGCCGGTGCGTGGGGCGGTCGGGAGACCACCCCTCAACAAAGACCACCCCACAACGCGGGAGACCACCCCGCAACAAGCGGTCGGGAGACCA
>JAVKCM010000057.1:0-50291 GCA_040222735.1 Fuerstiella sp.
CCGACCACCAGACCGACCGTTGTGGTAGGGTATCCCGACCCGACCACCAGACCGACCGTTGTGGACGGGTCTCCCGACCCGACCACCAGACCGACCGAAGGTCTCCCGGTCCGCACTACAACGCGTGCACGCAGCCCCAACTACGACCTGATGCCGGCCATTGGTCGTTCCGACGCCACCCATCTGCTGCGGCTGGAAGCCCCAGCTACGGCGACGACGGCGGCGGCCCCGAACCACCTGGTTGACTACTCACCTTCTCCCGCGGCACGTTGTGGCCGGGTCTCCTGACCCGGCCACCAGATTGACCGAAGGTCTCCCTGTCTGCACAACGCGTGGGGCGGTCGGGAGACCGCCCCACAACAAAGCGGCGACCCCGAACCACATGGTTGACTGCGCAGGTTGTGGTCGGGTGTCCCGACCCGACCACGAGATCGACCGAAAGTCTCCCGGTCCGCATCACACATAATGCGGCTCACAGGGTTGACTACTCACTTCCTTCCGCTGCCGCGTCACTCAGCAGGTTCAGCAGCCGAACGATTTCCTGATGGCCCGTGAATGTCTGGCGGATGACCAGATTCGTGCCGGCCCGACGGATCGCTCCGCTTTCGTATCCGGATTCCATCCAGCGACACGGCGGGGATGTCATGTCCATCACCAGCGATTCCAGACTCGGCGGCTCCGCCCCCATCATCCGCGGCTCGTGTCCGAATCCGAAACCGCCCTCCATCCCTCCGGCCATCCCTTCACCCATTCCTCCCGCCCCCATGCCACCCGCCTGACCGGCGGGCACCGATAACATGCCATAGCCGCCGTCGCTGCCCATCCCATAGTCGCCGCCCGCTCCCATCATGTCCTCCATCCCGGTGGGCGCCGGCGTCGCGAAATCGCTGTAGTCCAGCAGCAGCAGATCAGCCACGGGATAAATTCGCGTGATCAGCATGTCCTGCGACTCAGCCTTATCCAGCGTCGTGATCAGCATCACTTCGTTCTGAATCACATATGTCAGCGGCACCTCTGACGCAGCATCATTCCACGTCTGGTCAAAGATCAGCTTCAGGACATTGCGCAGTGACATTCCGTCGAATTCAATGTCCGAGATCTGCACATCGTCCAGTGAAGTCATGCCTTCCCGAGCCAGTTCGCCTTTGTCAACATAGATCCGTAATCGGAATTTCCCATCCGGCGTGTCTCCGTGGGCTCGAGTAACGTTGTCCTCGATCGCCTCCAGGATCACACTCAGCGGCGTCTCGCCAGGAAAGTCAAGACTGGCCACCGGCTGTTCCAGCATCTGGTACATCCACTTTTCCACGGGACGCGCATCGGCAGGATAGGTTTGAAACCGCCCCGATTTTCCCGCACCATTTCCGTCGCCCGCACCACCTCCAGCCGCAGCCCCATTCCCGCCGACTTCATCACCCTCGCCCATGGCCTGCACGGGTTCTTCCTCGCCCCCGTTTTCAATGCCGCCTTCGGTGGCGCCGAAGCCTTCGCCGCCGAATCCCGCACCACCGGCGATATTCAATCCGCCAACCGGCTCTACTTCTGAACGGCCAGCGACACGCTCGTCAGCGGCGGCCGTTCCGCGTTCGACCGTCACGTCAAGGGCCTGTACCTGTGCTGTCGCCGCTGCGGCCTCATCACTGGTCTGAGCCACGGCATTCATCCCGACAACACCAATCACCGCCGTTGCACACAGCGCACCGGTAAGAATTGTCTTCGTACTGATCATAACAGTCTCCGGTCGGACAAGGGGTTCGAGATGGGAAAGGCTGGTGCTGCCGGAAGCGGAACCGCTCAGGGCCTGAGCACCCAGCTGAATGGTGTGTTGCAACAGGTCAGCGGACGCGACGGCAGAGGAACCGGTACTCATACCGGCGGCCACCGCCAGCACGCCGATCGCCACGCCACGGCGAGCCAGACGGACTCGCAGCATGTTCCGCGCCTGACGGATGCGACCGTCCACCGTGCCCGTACTGATGTTCAGCTGGTCCGCAATCTGACGATTGGTCTGACCGGCAAAATACGTCATCACCAGCACGTCACGGTAGGTCGATGGCAAACCGTTCAGTTCTTCGTCCAGCACAAGGCAGTTCTGAGCAGAAGCAATCTTTTCCAGCGGACCGGGTTGTGTGTCCAGCGGTTGAGCGGACAAGGGTTCCACGGAATTCTTCCTTCGTTGCCGCACCAGTCGCCAGCTGACCCGCCAGGCGACCGTATACAGCCAGCTGCTTAATGACACTTCTTTGCGAATCTGCCGTGGCCGGCGGGCCAGAGCCAGAAATGTCGCCTGAAATGCGTCATCGACGTCGGCCTCGTGACCAAGGACCCGGCGACAGACACCCAGCACCAGGTTCTGATGCCGACGCACGATCTCCGCAAACGCAGCCTGATCGGCGTCCTGAACGAATCGCCTCAACAGATCACGATCGTTCAGAATCAGGCCGTCAGGTTGCGTGTGAAGATTGTGCATGGGCACCTGCTAGTGTCCCCGTAATGGTCGCTGCTGCGCACAATCTTACGAAATTCTGCAAACCTTTTCGAAAAAGTTTTCCGTCACTTTTCCGTGCCGAACTTCACCGGCAGCGGATACCCCAGCGTGTCCTTATTCGGTTTGAATCCATCACCGTCGATGTCGACAAATACCGGGTTGCTCAGGGCTGCCGGATGCTGAGCACCTCCGGACGGCCCCATCACATCGCCCAGCGTTTCTGTCCGGTGCCCCGTGGCGACCACCAGATGACTGTCTGTCGTCAGTTCGATCTGCAGCGTCTGATCAAACTTCACAACGTCATCGGAAAACAGATCCGGGTTCTGATCCCGACTAAACTGGTATTCGGGAACAACTTTGCCGTTCACCAGCACAAATACCGTGTCCACGTCCAGCCAGTTGGCACACTGAACACGAATATGGGCCGTCACTTTGCCGTCGCTGGCCGCCAGATCCTGGCCACTGACCACCGCCTTGCCACCGTCCGCCGACCTGAACGTGGCTTCAAGGTACGGCCCGTTCGACATAATCAGCCGTCCCTGCTCTGAGGCACGGACCATTTCCATCGGATCAATCTGAGCCGGGTCATCTGTGCCCGACTGGATCCAGTTCCGCAGCCAGCCACTGCCGTGGTAGTTGTAATGAGCGTCGGTATTCACCACTCCGTAGATACGAAAGCCCTGGTTCAGCAGCTGCAGCCAGTTCAACACGCGATTGTTGTTGAACGCCTTGCCATTACGAATGTCGTAACGAGACCGATCCAGAATACGATCGATCGGATGAATTTCCATCACGTCCATCAGTTCAAACGAACGCGAATACCCGCCATCCGGCTCACCATCACCATTCTTATCAAAGAACAGCCAGCCCATGTCCGGGTGGTTCTGCTGAATCAGTTTCTCACTGCGATCATCCCACAGCGCGATCCGTTCGATCTGAGTTTCCGGACTCGAGTCCGTGACCGGTCCGCCGCCATCCTGCGTGCGCGGGGTGTGTTTCATCGGAAACACGTTCTGGTGGTTCAGCGGCAGCGGCTGCCCCGTCAGTTCCATGCCCGAAACGGTCGCCAGAAACGACTTCAGCCCCAGTTCATAGATATGAGGCTCGTAGGTGCTGACACGGTTGTGTTCGGTACACGGAGCAAACTCAATCTGCTCGGCCGCCAGATTCAGCACGCGGCCTTTCTGACTGCCGGTATTGTCGCCCGACGGTGAACTGTGACTGTGAAAATCGCTGCTGACCCATCCCGGTGTCTTCACGGAATGTCGCAGCGAGGCCCGCAATGTGGCCGTCTTTCCCGATTCCACCTTCAGCTTCGTGAATACGGCATCGTATTCGGGACCGTGGCTGACGATCACGTCGTATTCGCCGGCCACCAGCACCGTTTCAAAGGTTCCGTCCGATGTATAGGCCAGGTTGCGGACAAAATATTCGGCCGTCTCCGGCCCCCAGTTCGGTGACGGCGTATCGCCGTTACCCTTGAATTCCACCTTCGCCGGAATCGGGCGACCCTCGGCATCGGTAATCTTCGCCTGAACCGTACCCGTCCTGTAGCCTTCAAACCGGAACTGCGATTCCGTCGTGCCCTCATGCACAACAAACCGCATCACATTCGGCTCAAACACGTTGACGCCCGCCGCCGAAATATCGAAGCGGTAATCCCCGATCGGCAGCCGCGGACGGATCACACCCTCGGCATTCGTCACCGTCGTTCCCCGCTCACCCGCGTCGGACCGAAACGTGACTCGAGCACCGGCAATGGGACGTTCATCAGCGTCCAGCATCTTCACAAAGGCCGCCAGCGAGGTGCCCCGCCCCGTCAGTTCGTCGTTGACGGCATAAACCTCCGGCAGATCCCGAGCGACAATCAACTGACGCGTCAGTGAATACGTCTCACCCGGCTTTAACACCGCCGGCTGACCGTCGGCCGGCTCATACGTCAGCACGCTTTCACGAGAATTACTATTGGAACGAATGGTGTGGCCGGGCGCCCGGACACCATACGCCTGCTGCCAGTAGATATCGTGAATGAAGAACAGATCGTGAGTACCATTCGGCGACTTGATCATGTCCTCTTTGCCACCATCCGCCCGAATGTCGTCCTCGAGTACCAGCGTCTGGTCGCTGGAGGTCGTGTTGGTCCAGGTAGAAATCACCTCAACCACCGGCTGTTCGGCCACCATCCGGTATTGCACCCGGCATTCCGGCCGCTCAGCGCTGCCCTTTGAAATCACGGTGACCAAGTCCCCGTCTGACGTAGCCTGAGTGAACGGAAACTTCCGGCGACCCGGATAAAACGCACTCAGCTGATCGCTTTCATAAGCCGTCGCCGCCAGATCGATCAGACTTCCACCGATCGTGCGCACCGTCATGTTGGCGTTACGAGTCGCCACGGGCTGCGCAATCACGGCTTTGGCTTTGCCGTTGTGCAGGGCATGGTCGCCGTAGATTGCATCAATCTCCTTGCCGGCAGGCACCAGCTGGTCGTAGTTGGATTCCGACAGTGTCTGGGCTACGACGACGTTGGCCGAAAGCAGGACCGTGGCGGGAATAAGAACAAGAAGAACGGGCTTGAACATCACAGGCAACTCCGATGATTTCAGAGGAAGGGTGAGAGGCAGGAAAATGTGGCCGCGGGCGGTCACAAAAACGGCACTGAGTGCGGAGCAACTTTTTTAATATAACGAGGCGCGTCGACGACGTCTTGTCGGTGGAGCAAAACGAAGCCGGCATCAGCTGCCCGGCACACTTCAGTACACCGGTGTTAACCAGCGATGAAGGTCACGCAAAAAGTGCCGCCCGGCAGGCGGCACTGCTGTAGGTCCGCAGTAGGTCCTGCCCCGCCCTGCCACTGTTTTCTGTCCAGCCACGCCCAACGTGACAGAGAACGCTCAACGCACCAACGTCGCGGCAGAGCCGCGAGGTGCCGCCCGGCAGGCGGCACCTACTTTGGCGGCAAAACTGACTGATCCTGAGATCACCAACCGTCATAGCCCGCCGAATTGTCGGACGGCTTCGTAGGCCACCGTGTTCACGGTACTGGCCAGATTCAGACTACGCACCAGATCAGTCATCGGCAGTTTGATCTTCTGTGCCGGCTGCTCATTCAGCACCGAGGCCGGCAGGCCTCGTGACTCGCTGCCGAACAGCAGTATGTCGCCGCGCCGGAAATCGGCGTCCCAGACCAGACGAGTGGCGGTTTTTGTCAGATACCACACTCGGGCCGCGGGCAGGCGCTGCCTGACTTCGTTCCAGCTGTCGACAGCTTCCCAGTCCAGATGCTGCCAGTAATCCATGCCGGCACGCTTCAGATAACGATCGTCCAGTCGATAGCCCAATGGACGAATCAGCCACAGCTTTGCTTTAATCGCCACACACGTGCGGCCGATGTTTCCGGTATTCTGAGGAATCTCGGGCTGATACAGGACCACGTTCAAAATCGAATCGGACAAGGACGCAACTTTCGGAATTCAGGATCACGACGGCCGGATCACGGTCGACGGGCCGCCAGCCATCATTCCGCGGCCTCGTCAGAAACTTCTTCGGGCAGCAGTGGTTTATAGCGGTAGTAGACTTCCAGTGTCAGCGTCGCCAGCGCTGTTGTCAGCAGACGCCCACCCTGTTTCGCATGAATGGCTCTGGTCCGTGGCTTCCAGCTGCCGGCAGCCGGACCTTCGGTTTCCTGAGCCGCCACCAGATCGTCCCGCAGACGAGCATTCCAGCGTTGCCATTCTTCACCACCCCAGTTCTTCATTACCTGAGTCGCAAAGTACAGGCTGTACAGATTGTCATACGGTCCGGCCTTGTCCAGCAGAGCGACGCCGGCCCGCAGGTCTCCATCATCGCGTCCCCAGCCAAGGTACATGCGGCACAGCAGAGCCATCGCCGTGCAGGCGCCGCTGTACTGTTTCTTTTCTATTTCATAGCCATACCGCCCTTCACCATCCACCTGCACACTGTCCAGGTAATGCATGATGCCCTGCCAGGTGGCGTCGGGCACCCTGACGTCCGCCTTTCGAGCGGCCGCCAGCGCCATCACCTGGATGGCCGTCACCGACGTGGATCCCGGCTGCTGAGGATTGTATCTCCAGCCTCCGCCACGCTGGTCCTGAGAATTGATCAGAAACCGGACCGCGCCTTCGGCCGGTTTCTTCAGTCTGCGATCACGGGTCATCGCATAAGCTTCGCACAACACCAGCGTGGCGGCCCCGTGAACATAATAGGCTTCGTTCGGCTCGCGGTCGTCGCTTCGCTTGTTAATCAGCCCTCGCAGGTCGTAGCCTGCCGGAACGGTAATGCCGACCGAGGCCAGATAGGTCAGCCCCGCACCCACCTGCTGCTGATAGCTGCCCTCCTGATGAGTCTGCCCGGCCGCCAGAAATGGCAACAGCGCGTACGCGGTACCGCCGATCGGATTATTCACGGACCCGGGATTTCCGGAAGGCCCCACGTGCACGAAGTCCCACCAGCCCTGTGGATGCTGCACAGACACCAGCCACTGCAGCCCCCTCTGGACGGCCGATTCACTGGCTGCAGAACCGCCATACTTTTTCAACAGCGCCTGACGGCCGGCCGAACTGCGGTTGTTCACCGTGGCCGGATCAATCTCACCGGCCTCCGCCGCCGCCTCAGCTGCTTCCATCGTTGGCGGCAGCGGTTCTGATTCAGACATGTCTGCCTGTTCTTCGAGTGGGCTGTCCTGCTGTTCCGCCGCCTCTTCCGGCATGTCCTCGGCTGGTTCCGGCTCGGGTTCTTCGAGCTCCTCAACCGGCTCTTCTGTTTCCTGCTCTGTCTGCTCCCCCTGCTCTTCTTCAGCGGGTTCCACCGGCTGCGGTTCTTCCACCGGTTTCACTTCCGCAGCGAAGGCGCAGATGATCGGATCCAGCGGCTGTTCAATTTCCAGCTGCCACGTCACCAGACTCAGCAATACCAGCACCAGCGCAAACAATGCCCCGCTGGTCACGATGGAACCGCTCCCTTTCTTCAGTTCCTCAGTCGCTGTACGCTGCTTCGGCTTAAGATCTGATGCCCGTGCCCGGACGCGAACACGTCCGATCCCGGCAAGTCGGACCGAGCGGAATCGTTCGACCAGAGTACGCGTCTTTGCCCGGCGTTTGCGCCTTGTTTCAGTCCGGGGTGGTGATGAACGCCGGTCCTTCGCCGAACTGCTGTTGCCCCCAACTTCTGACGAATCGGTACCATTCGCGACAGAACCGGACGCAACGTCGGTGCCTGCAGATTCAGGGGCAACCGCGGGAACCGCGGGCCGTGCAGACAGGACAGCCGCCGCGGACGGCGATGAGTCCCGGAATCCGTCCTCCGACACGGACCTCTGAGGGAAGTGCGGCGGCGGTAATTCACTTTCTGCCGCAACCTGTCGCGGCCAGTTGTCGCCGGATCCGGTGAACGTCCGCTCCGGCGATTTCAGAGACGCCTGGTCGTCCAGCGTCTGCAGCTGGTGCTGGAGTTCTGCCACCGTGGCCGAACCTGCCTGCTCAGCCAGGTCGGCGAACTTCTGAGACAACTGCAGGTACCGCTGAGAAAGCGAAGCGTGGTGCACCGAGGCCTCTGCAGCACCTTCCGCCCGTTCACGCAGCAGGCGAACAAAAGCTGCTCGCGACGCCGTATCCGGCGTCGGCACCTCTGACACCCGTGTTCCTGACGTCGGGATTTCTGACGTCGGCGGGTGTGCCGGAGACGCTTTCGTGTTTCGCAGCGCCTCGGTGTTGTCCGAATCGGGCATAACACGCCTGACGATGGCTTGATAAAACCTAGTGGAACATCACACCTACCATGGCGCCACACATACATATCCCACTGCGGCACTAGTGTAACCACCCTCTACTCACGTGCAAGCATTTCAGTCCGGCTTCGGACGAATCTGATTATTCCAGTGCCGACGGCAGAACAGACAGCGTGGCAAACAGGTCAGTATCGGGCCATTCAATCACACTGTTCACGACCTGATGCATCTGAGCGTCGCAAAGACTCGCCAGACGTTCACCATCGGCAGAGCGGTCTGTGTTGAACAGCACCGCCCATGAGAACCCGTCCCAGCGACGCACCAGCAGTGTGGACGTGCCGTCCAGCGCACCGTTGTGCCAGATATTATGGCATTCCAGCGGACGGTCGCTGCGACCGACGGGACGCACCTGCCAGCCACCGCCATACCAGGTTCTGCCCGGCGTCGGTTCCTTCAGCTCCGGTGCTCGGACCATCAGTGCCAGAGATTCGGGAGTCAGCAGCGGATCTGCGGCTGACTCAAGCTGAGTCACCATCCGCAGCAGATCCGGAGCCGTTGACACCCAGCCCCCGTGTGCGTCCATGACCTCCAGATCCCAGCGCCCGTAGGGAGCCTCGACATCAGCGATCAGACTCGGGGTCGAGCCGATCGCGGGCCGCGGAAGCCCCGCCCAGAACGGCACGTGCAGAGACCGCTTCTGCATATGATAGCGGACTTCGTGCGCGCCTCGGTCCTGCAGCCGGATCTTCCCCAGTCGCGTCTGTCGCATTCCACAGGGCTGAAGAATATGACGCCGCACGAATTCCTCGTAGGTTATTCCCGATGCCGCTTCGATCACTCGCCCCAGAAGACAATAACCGAAGTTGGAATAGGCGTAGCGCTGCCCGGGGTCGAAATCGAGCGGCCGGGTCAGCTGATGCCGGATGATGTCGCGTGCGGAAGCGGTGGTCGGCAGTTTGTACTGTCGAGTGATCTCGACCACCTGAAACATCGGATCCGGACTTTCGTCACGATCAAAACCGCCGGCATGGTGCAGCAGATGACCGACGGTCAGATCGTTCCACCGCTGGTCGGCGTCAGCCGCCAGCGCGGGATAACCGGACTTCAGCAGCAGCGGCAGCACGGGATCGTCCAGCGACAGCAGCCCCTTCTGCATCAGTATCATCACGGCCACGCCGGTCAGTGATTTCGAGATGCTGGCAATCCGCATCTCAGAGAGCGGCAGCATGGGCTGTCGTGCAGTCACGTCGGCAAAGCCGAACCCGCGAGCGTAAACCAGTCGACCGTCCTTCGCGACCGCCACTGTCGCTCCTGCGGCATTGTGGCGTTTCAGAAAGGACTGAAAGAATTCATCCAGCGGCCGCAGACTGTCGTCTGTCGGCCCGCCGGGCGGCGGCATGTCGACCGGCAGCTGCAGCGCCACCGGGTCTGACTTCGGTTTCGTCCAGATGACTGTATATAAGCTCTGCCCGCGGAATCGCACCTGCCGTTCAAGCGATTTCTGGTAGCCACCGGCTTCGTATTCGGCATCTGCGGCTTTCATTTTCTGCAGATCAACGTTGACCAGCATCACCCAGGACAGACCGTCCGCATTCGGCCGAAACGTGGCATCGAACAGAATCCGCGAGCGAGTGGATCGCACACGCAGTTCGCCAAACTCCATATGATTGTCGGACGCCTGCTGCACCAGTTCAATCATCTGAGCGGCCGTCCGATTCCGCACCGACGAAGGAAAATCATCGGCCAGTCCGACAGAGCTTCCAGGCAGCAGAAAACAAACCAGCAGACCAACGCCGGCTGTCCTGTTTCTTTCTCGACGGTGGTGTTTCACAGCTGTTTCCGTGCAGCGGCAGAATACGGGGCGGGCTTTCATCTGATTGTTGCGGATTCCCCCGCACTTCCCGATGAATCCCGGGACGGTGAGCCCTAACATGTCCGACTTAGGATCAAACGGAAAATTACTGTCGCGTCGAAACGTGGCGTAGGCTTCCAGCCTGCGTTTTTCTGCATCGCAAGCTGGAAGCTTACGCCACTTATTTTCCGCTCGGTCCTTACTCGAAGCACTTTCGCACCTGAGGCACGTCAGCGATGACGCAGAAACGATATCAGATCCGAACAAAGGCCGGGCTGTCGAAACCCTACACAATCGATCGTCTCAGGGAAAAGGTAGCGTCGGGTTTTCTGCCTCAGTCAGCCGGCTGTACCGGGGACGCCGGGGCCACCTTCAGGCCGATTGCTGAACTGCTGGATCAGGAGACCGCGTCATCAGATCAGCTGCCGGAAACCTATTCCATTCCGGAACCGGAGCCAGCTGCCAGGGGCACCGGACGTGCCGGACTGCGGCTCCCGGAACCGGGCCCGCCGGTCACGGAATCGGTTCCCGAGACAGGGCTTTCCGCCGTTGCTCAGGCGGCTGCCGCGGCCCTCGAAATGGAAGAACGCCAGCGAAGCGACAACCGCTCGGCCGCAGAGAAATCGCCGCCGCCTGCCGAGGTCCCCACCGGCAGGACGCCTGAGCCGGACCTGAAGACGGAACAGGCAGACGCGGCCACGGAACCTCGGCGCCGACGCTGGCCCGCGGTGGTGATCGGGGCGGGAATGATGTCCTGTGGTTTTCTGATGTGGTGGTTCACATACGGCGGCGGTCCCACGAACATTGCGGGCGAATTTCCGCTGCGGAGTTTCGAAAGCGGTGGCAGCGAAGAACCACTCTCGCTGGAAGCACTTTCGGCCCGGACTCAGATCATGGCCATCCAGCTGAGTCGCCTGAACAAGGCTGTGCTGCACGAAGATGTGCCGCTGGAAGAATTGCCCCTGACAGACCTGGAGCTGCCAGCTCTGGATCTGGCGGAACATTCGTCTTTCGCACGACTCCCGATGGTGCCGTTCACACCCCGTGCACTGACCGTCGAGCAACAGGCAGCCGCCGACGACCTTTTGTCCCGTTATGCAAAACTGGTCCGGGAAAAAAGTCCGGACGGACGGCAGCTGGATGCCGGTACAGTGGACCTGTACACCGACCACCTGAGCCGGCTGATGTCCCTGGTGGACAGCAACGGCCCCGACCGGGCGGCAGCCGTGCGTGAACTGGCAGAACTGGTCAAAGTGATGTATCTGCTGCAGCGATTCTACACGACGTCGGACGAACCGGATCTGCGACAGCAGGGTCTGAAAACGCTGATGACCGCGACCAACGCGGGCCTGAACAGACTCTACGTCGAACTGGCGACCGGCGATATGCGGTTCTCTGAAGTTTTTCAGCGCGCGGAACCGGCAGAACGAGCCCAGCTGGCTCTGGTTCGCTACTGGTATCATCGGGCCGTCAACGAAGAGACGGCCAGCCAGTGGCTGGACGACGTACTGAAACTGGTCAACCGGAATCAGCATGCCACCATACAAAAATCAATTGCAGAGATCGATGGTGTTGAAGACTGAACCTCAGACGGCCACACCGTGATGAGTGACGGCATTGATTTCGCAGCGCTGGCCGAACAGCTGGAGGCCGTCACCCGCACCGGCACGGACCGCGGGCGCAGGCTGCTGCAGCGTCGAGCCCCCGGAATCGTCGCTCAGATCCGACGTGACGCCGCGCGATTCGGCCCGCTGTCGTTCTGGGGCCGGTGCCGAAACGTCGATGAACTGGCCGGTGCCACGATTGTTGACCCCGGCATTCTGCAGCTGATTGCCGACATCGCCGGGCGAAATATGTCAACAACCAGCCCGCACGCGGGCCTGCAGCACACCTACGGTTACCTGTTCAGCAGGATTGAAACGCCCTACGGCTTCAAACGCGAACGTTGGCTGGAAACGGAAATAGAAAACGCGTTCGGACTGCATCCGACCACCATGGGGCCGGCCCCGCAGCACGGCACGCTGCTCGCCAATATCCACTCGGCGATGACATGGTAGCCTTCGATCAGATTTGCTGTCTGCAGATCCGTTGGCGGCCGCTGAACGCCTGCATCGGCTGCTTCCTGAACGCAGCCTGACCGAGCGCCAGTGGGTCGCGCGGTTGTTGCCGGTGCGCCTGCGTCTGTCGGAACAGCGGAAGGCTGATCCTGCTCTGTGGTCTTTTTCTGTTCCGTCATGGCCCGTACTCTAGGCCACTACGTCGTTTCCAGTCCAGCGACTGTTCCGGTGCTGGTGGCGAACTGATCTGTTTCCAGCCCCACCTGCTGCAGAAGATTGACGAACAGGTTCGGCAGCGGGTAGTTGTTCTTCTGATCAAAGGCCAGATGCTGCCCGTGTCGGAATCGACCGCCGGCCACCAGAACGGGCATGTTGCGATTGTCATGGTTGGACGCGTTGCCCAGATTGCTGGTCAGCAGAATACTGGTATTTTCCAGCACGCTGACGCCATGTTCATCGGTGGCCATCAGGTCCCGCAGAAACTGGCCCCATGCCGCGATGATTTCAGATTCCACAATCGCCAGCTGATCCAGTTTTTCGTCGTCCTTCCCGTGGTGACTCAGCGAATGATATCCTTCGTCCACGCCGGGAATCGGGACCACGCCGCCGGATCCGCCCAGATGGTAGCTGATGAATCGGGTCGAATCGGTTTCCAGTGCCAGCCGGATCACGTCACTCATCAGTCGCTGCTGACCGATGAAGTCACTGGAATTTCTGATATCCACCGGCTTCGGCACATCAACTTTCGGCTTGGGTCGGCGAGCCCATTCTTCAGAAGCCGCCAGACGCTGCTCCAGTTCCCGCACGCTGGTGTAGTAGGCGTCCAGTCGATCTCTGTCGCCTGAACCCAGTTGCCGTGCCAGCCGCTTTGCGTCAGCGCCGACCAGATCCATGATGCTACGGCCCTGCTGCACGCGTTGAGCCTGCCGTCGCTGCTCAGCCGGCGCGTCGTCCACAAACAGCTTCGTAAACAGTTTCGACGGTGAATTCTCCGCCGGAATCATGGCACCATTTTCGGTGTAGGACGGACTGTTGCTGCCATTGCTGCTCAGCACCAGTGACGGAAAACGAGTAAAATTTCCCAGGTACTTGGCCATGTGCTGGTCCAGGGAAATAGTGTTTTTCGCTTTTCCGGAACTGCCCACCGGGTTGGCCGTCAGAATGCTGGCTTCGGCCCGGTGACCGCCGGTGACGCCAGGATGTGAGGATCCGGAAATCACCGTAAACTGATCTCGGATATCCTGCACAGATTTCAGATACGGGCTGGGCTCGTAATCATAGCCGGCCTGAGCCGGATTCAGATTGTCGGCCACCAGTCCCAGCCCCAGCGTCATGGACACAAATCGTCGGGGAGCGGACGTTTCTTCGGTGCCCGCGAAAGCCGGCCGCATGGCGCTCAGCAGCGGCAGACCGAGCGCCACACCCGCTCCGCGCAGCAGGGTGCGGCGTGCCAGACGGCGTTGAAAACCGAAATAAATATTCTTCATAAAGGTCACCTGATCTGATGTCTTACCTGGTGAATTTCACCTGGTCAACTGGTGTCTTACTTGGTTCGAAAAAGCTGGCTGGTCACGACGCCGGTCAGCAGTGAACGCAGTCCGTAACCCGACTCTTCACTCTGCCGGACGATCTGATCCACGGCATCTCGGTCTGCGAAGCCGCAGGATGCTCCCGTACCGTACGCGATCAGATGCCGAACGACATTGGCTGCCAGCGCCTGGTCGTCCTCCAGAACCAGCTTCTGGAATTCCTGCAGAGACTGAAAATGCTGACCGTCGGGCATATCGAAACTCGGATCCACTTCGGGGCCGCGCGAGCGACGTCCCTTGACCACTGTCAGATACCTGTCTCGCCATCGACCGGACGGATCGAAATTCTCCAGCGCAAACCCGGGAGGATCAATCTTTACATGGCACGACGCACATTCCGCAGCGGATTTGTGCTTTGCCAGCATTTCGCGAATCGTTCTGGCTCCACGAATATCCGGTTCGATCGCCGGCACGTTTTCCGGCGGCGGCGGAATATCTACCCCGAGCAACCGTTCGGAAAGCCAGACTCCGCGAATGACGGGTGACGTGTTTGTTCCGTTAGCCGTGATCTTCATGATGGCCCCCTGAGTCACCAGCCCCCCGTAGTTATCTTCCGGCCGCAGCTCGACCTTCTGCAGCTGGTCGCCGGTGACGCGATCAATTCCGTAATAGCGGGCCAGGCGGCTGTTCAGCCACGTGAAATCGGCGTCGATCAGATGGCGGACACTCAGGTCCCGATCGATCATTTCCTGCAGAAACGCATGAGTTTCCTGCAGCATTGATTCTTCGACGATCACATCGAAACCCGGATACAGCTTCCGGTCCGGCTCGGTGAAATCAATCTCACTCAGATCCAGCCACTGATGAGCGAAGTCCTTCACCAAATGTGCACCGCGGGGATCACTCAGCATCCGTTCCACCTGCCGTTTCAGTTCCCCGTCATCTCTCAGCTGCTGACGGTCGGCCCTGGACAGCAGTTCCTGATCCGGCATCGTGTTCCACATCAGATAGCTAAGGCGGGAAGCCAGCGCATAATCATCCAGTTCGCCTGGCTCTTCGTAAAAATGCAGAAACCGTGGTGAACACAGAATCGCCCGATACCCGCCCTGCAGCGCCTGCAGCAGCGGTACACCCTGATCCAGTTCCTGATGCACCATGTGCGCATAAGGTTGCAGTTCTTCCGAGGCTACCGGGCGCCGAAACGCGCGCCCCGCAAAACGGCTGAGCAACTCGGTGGCGTCCCGCCGCGGCGATTCAGACACCAGCTCGGCATCTTGACCGCGTTCGGCTGGCTTCAGCCTGAGGTCGCCGAACAGCCACTGACGAATCTGCTGATCGTCGGGTCCGCGATGAAATCGCTCCAGCTCAATTCCCTCGATCGCCACACCGCAGAGATTCTGAGGCGTGCCTTCGCCGGCACCGACCTGTCCACCGGCAAATCGCCCCATCTTCAGCGTGTCATCCCCGGGACGCACCTCAAACATGTGCCCGCGGGGCAGCCACGCTTCAAATGTCCACTCCCGAGGCTCCGGCCCGGCTTCAAAAGCCCCGGCCCATGCCAGCAGCGGCGCACTTGAAACACACATACCGGTCCTGACCGTACACCAGACACCGTGGTCGTCAGGCACATTCAGCGCAGACGCCCGGACCTTCAGTCGGTACCAGCCATCTTCGCGCGCCGTGGTAACCGGCAGACGCCCGTAGAAAGTCAGTTTCGAAGACCAGACTACCGCCCGGCCATCCAGCATTTCGGGCTCACGAGTCCGGCGTTTCGGATTCTTGCGGGCAACTTCCCTGGCCTCATATGATCGTGTCCATTCGTCAGGCTTGCTCAGCGCCCGACGAAACGCCTCATCCAGTGCCGTGTCGACGACGGCAAGGTGCGTCTGCAGCTGAAAATGAGAAATAGACTGACCGGCCGCGACCGTCGTGAAGCCGTCCGTCTTCGGTTCGTCCGGCATCAGGCTGGCCAGAGGTATATCAACACCCAGCAGATCCTGTAGCGTGCGTTCCAGCTGAAGATTGGTCAGACGACGGGCCCGGACGCGTCCCAGCTGCTGGTATTCCTGCTGCTGATGCTGCTTCAGCCATGTACCTGTTGTGTCCAGAAATGCACTGGTTTCGGATTCTGGAGGCTGCTCGGCGTCGCGAGGCGGCATTTCTCCGGCCCGAATCCGATCGAAGACCGTCACCCAGCGATCAAAAGTGGCCGGGGTGTTGAGATCCGTACTCAGCTGCTGCAGATCAAGCCCGGCTTCGGGCTCGTTTCCCTGATGGCAATCCAGACAGTGGGACGCAAGAAACGCAGTCTTCGAAGCTGCTGCCGGAGCGTCAGCGTGGCAACACTGCGCGCAGGTGAAGCAGGCGACAACGAACAAAAAGCGAAAGATCGTCATGGCAGGAAGACTAAAAAGGCGGACGCATCAATAACGCAGAAGGGGGGGAAAGCGTTCTGGAAGGAGAAGGGCGCGTGCCTGGCAATTATATCTGCCAGCCGTCATTCCACGACCAGAAAACCCGCCCAAAGCAAAATGTGTCGAAATTCCCGTCCCGATTTCTCTCGACTCAGAAAAGACGATCAGCCGGCAACCAGCTCATCCCACCGTTTTCGATTGGCCCGCATCGCCGCCACAATATCCTGCGGCACCTTCCCATCTTCCAGCAGTGTCCAGCCGGTGAACGATGTCGCGTCAGTCTTCTTCAGCAATGGAAACAGCTCCTGCCAGGGATAGGCGTCGTTTGTCAGGTCGTGAATATGAATCGTCCCCATGCGGTCCTGCAGCAGGTTGTAATTGTGTCTCAGGCCTGCACCGTCCAGATCCGCGGGATTGCAGTTCCAGCAGACCACGACATTCGGGTGATCAGCAATGTCCATGATGGTCTTCATATGAGGAATCTCGGACGTTCCTCGACCGTGAACCTCCACACGAATCTGCACGCCGTGCTCAGCCGCAAAGCGGCCGACTTCGTTCAGTGACCGGCCGATCTGTTCCAGTGTCTCCGGCACCGGCCGTTCCTTCGGCAGACCGTTGGGCCTGACTTTCACGCCCGAGCCACCCACGTCCCGGCACAACTTTACAAAGGCCTTGGTTTCTTCGATGTTCTTTTTCAGGACCGCGGCATCGACCGCGTGGTACTCACAGGCACTGCCCAGCCCCACCAGCTCCACCTCGCTGTCAAGAAACTGACGCCGCACCTGCTGCCGACGATTTTCATCAATGGTGATTTCCACGCCGTGCTGATGAGTGCTCCGCAGTTCCACCCCTGAAAATCCGGTGGCGGCACAGTGGCGGATGATCGTCGGTACATCCCAGTCCCGGCCCCAGTTATAGGTCACCAGCCCCAGCTTCAAAGACGCGGCGTCTGCCGACGACGTCGCCCTCGCCGCTCCCGCCATCACCGTGGTCGCTGCCGCAGGCAGCGACCACGCCGCCAGACCGGTCGCCGCACGAACCAGAAATTCACGTCGCAGTTCAGACATCACTTCAACTTTCAGAACAAAAAGACTGCTGAAACAGTACCCGTCACGGTCAGCGTGAGAAACCCCCGGTGCGCACGGCAGAACAGGACAACACAGAAGTTCGCCACAATCGCTGCCCCTGGCAAACGTCAGGCAAAGAAATTGTGAAAGGATCTGCGGCCGACTGCAATCGGAACGATTGCTGGAGATCACCAACCACTAAGAATACAATATTTTTCTGAGCTGCCTGCGCCGGCTGAAAATCCATTCCCCCCTGCCGACCTCCCGCCGATGCTTTATTTCATTCGTCAATTCAGACTGATCGTGCCTGTGGCGCTCACACTGACTGGCACCTCAACAGCCGTGAATGCTGAGCCGCCCTCGTTTCAGCGCCAGGTCATGGCCGTGCTGTCAAAGGCTGGCTGCAATCAGGGAACGTGTCATGGTAACGCCCATGGCAAGGGTGGCCTGAAACTGTCACTGCGAGGACAGGATCCGGAACTCGACTACTTCACCCTGACGCGTCAGTCCGCCGGTCGACGTGTCATGACACTGGAACCTGAGTCCAGCCTGCTGCTGCAGAAGCCGACCATGCTGATTCCCCATGAAGGCGGTCGTCGCTTTGCCACCACAGATCGCACTTATCAGATTCTGCGAGACTGGATTGCCGCCGGCCTGCCGCAGGACGATGACGCGGCACCTTCCCTGATTTCGCTGCGAGCGACACCGTTACAGAAAACCGTTTACGCTCCGGAAACCAGTGTTCGTCTGAGTGTCGAAGCCACGTTCAGTGACGGTTCGACAGAGGACGTGACAGATCTGGCCGTGTTTGAATCGTCGGCGCTGTTCGTGAGTGTTTCTGCCGACGGTGTGGCCACGGCCGAGCAGCCGGGGCTGACCACGGTTGTTGTCCGCTATCTGAATCAGCAGGTTCCTGTGCGGCTGGAATTCGTTCCGGAACGTCCCGATTTCGAGTTCCAGGCGCCGGCGCCCGCCAACATCGTCGACGAAGCCGTCTTCGCTCAGCTGCGTCGACTGCGCATCAACCCGGCGCCGGTCTGCGACGACGTCACCTTTCTGCGAAGAATTTATCTGGACCTGACCGGACTGCTGCCCACCATCGAACAGTCGCAGCGGTTTATCAGTTCAGACAGACCGGACAAAAGAGCGCGTCTGATCGATGAGCTGCTGGACTCAGAAGAATTCAACGACTTTCAGGCTCTGCGCTGGGCCGACCTGCTGCGCGTGGAGGACAAGACGCTGGACAGTAAAGGCGTGGACGTCTTCTACCACTGGATCCGAACCAGCATGGCAGACAACAAACCGCTGAATCAGTTTGCCGCGGAACTGATCAGAGCCCGCGGCAGCACTTATCAGGTTCCTCCGACCAACTTCTATCGAGCTCTGCGAACGCCGGAAGAACGAGCCGAAGCAACCGCGCAGGTCTTTCTGGGGATCCGGCTGCAGTGCGCGAAGTGTCATAATCACCCCTTCGACCGCTGGACTCAGGATGACTATTACGGCTGGTCAAATTTCTTCGCCAGAATCGAATACGAAATCATCGAAAACAAACGCCGCGACAAGAACGACAAACACGAATTCGCCGGCGAACAGATCGTCAAAATGAAGGCCGACGGAGACGTAAAAAATCCGACCACCGGGCAGGTGGCCGGACTCAGATACCTGGGTGCTGAAACAGACAATGCCGGCGACGAACAAACTGCCGGTGATCCGGCGCCGGACCGCCTGCAGCGTCTGGCAACATGGCTGAGCGACGAACACAACGAACGCTTCGCCGCCACACAGACCAATCGCATCTGGGCACAACTGATGGGCCAGGGCCTGGTTGATCCGATCGACGACTTCCGATCCACCAACCCGCCGTCCAACCCTGAACTGCTGGCGGCCCTCCAGAACGAATTCGTCAGCCACAACTTCGACGTGCGACATCTGATGAGAATTATCCTGAATTCCAGAACCTGGCAGCTGTCGTCGACGCCGACCGAACAGGACAACCTCGGCACGGCCTGCTTCGCCCGCGTGAATCCGCGCCGCCTGACCGCTGAACAGACACTGGATGCCGTCAGCCAGGTACTGGATGTGCCCGTCCGCTTCGGAGGCCACGAAGCAGGAACCCGGGCTGTACAGCTGAAGGGAGTGCGGAACGGCGGGCACCGCTACAGCAAACCGGAGATCGGTGACCGCTTCCTGAAGCTGTTCGGCAAACCGAATCGCCTGCAGACCTGCGAATGCGAACGTACGGGCGAAACAACTCTGGCACAGACATTCGAAATGGTCAGCGGTGAACTCATCGACCAGCTGCTGACGCAACCCGGCAACCGTATCGAACGCGGCCTGTCGGCCGGCATGTCACCCGACGCCATCGTGGAGCAACTGTATCTGGCAGGACTCGGGCGCGGGCCGTCGACGGACGAACAGAAAGCCGCGATCGACCATATCAACCGGCAGCCGGATCCGCGGAAGGGTCTGGAAGACGTGGCCTGGGCGCTGCTGAATTCCAACGAATTTCTGCTGCGACGATAGCACCTTGTTCACTTGCCCGAAGCCGTCCTGGCCGAAGAAATCACGACTGACAACACAACCTTCCCTGAAGCCTCAGGTCGATTCATACACCGACAGCTGGCCGTGGTGGCGGACCGTGACTGACAACTTAGGACCGAGCGGAAAATAAGTGGCGTAAGCTTCCAGCTTGCGATGCAGAAAAACGCAGGCTGGAAGCGCACGCCACGTTTCGACGCGACAGTAATTTTCCGTTTGATCCTTATGGATACGTTCGATCAATAAACGACGACAGGCTGGTCGCCTATCGCTCCGCGAAAGAGCGTTCTTTCGCGGAGCGATAGGCGACAATAATCGACTGGACACTTTTTACCAACGGCGTTCTTCCGGGAACCACAACATGCACCGACACATTCTGTCTCAGGCAGCGGCCATCAACCGTCGAGACATCCTGCGCATCGGCGGCCCGGGCATGCTGGGCCTGACGCTGCCAAAACTGCTGCGTGCTCAGGAAACACAGCCCGTCGGATCGACCACGGCCGGTACCGCAAAGTCCGTGATCTTTCTGTTTCAGTGGGGCGGCCCCAGTCATGTCGACACCTTCGACATGAAACTGAACGCGCCGGACGAATACCGTTCGAAGTACGCCCCGATTTCCACATCCGTGCCGGGAATGCACGTCTGCGAACATCTTCCGGAAACAGCGAAGGTGATGCACCGGATCGCTCAGATTCGAACCGTCCATCACACCATGAACAATCACAACAGCGCCGGCTATACAGCGCTGACCGGCGTCGAACCGCCGACCGATGATCAGCGACTGCGTGATTCACTGGACCTGTTTCCGGCCTTCGGGTCGGTGGTGGACAGGGTGGCCCCGAGCACCAACGATCTGCCGACCTTCGTTTCATTCCCCCATACCATTGCCGACGGTTCGGTGACTCCCGGGCAGAGGGCCAGCTTTCTGGGCAAGATTCATGACCCGCTGTTCATCCCCGATGATCCGAATGCGGAAAGCTTTGAACTGTCGCAACTGAGTCTTCCCGCAGATGTTTCTCTGGGGCGTCTCAGTGATCGGCGTCAGCTGCAGCAGATCATCAACCGACAGGCCCGGACACTGGATGAATCGGCGGCGGCTCAGGGACTGAATGCGTACTACGAACGCGCGATCAGCATGCTGAATTCGCAGCAGGTCCGGGCCGCCTTCGACATCTCCAGAGAACCCGTCGAAGTCCGCGACGCCTACGGCCGCACCACCTATGGACAAAGCTGCCTGCTGGCCCGTCGCCTGGTGGAATCCGGTGTCAAGTTTGTCACCGTCTACTTCGCGCCCAGCATCGGCGGCCGCAGCAAGACCAGCGGTGGCTGGGATACTCATGGATTCGACGACACCCGCATGTACGAAATTCTTCCGGAATGGCACTTTCCTCAGACCGACCACACACTGCCCGTACTGCTGAATGACCTTGCCGATCGAGGTCTGCTGGATGACACGCTGGTGATGTGGTTCGGAGAGTTCGGTCGCACTCCGAAGATCAACAAAAACATCAGTCGGGACCACTGGCCGAAGTGCTACACCGCGCTGCTGGCCGGCGGCGGTGTGCGCGGCGGAGCCGTGTACGGCGAATCCGACAGATACGGAGCCGTGCCGGACCGGGATCCCGTCACCACCGGCGACCTGGCCACTACGATGTACTCACTGCTGGGCATCGATCCCGCCACCGAGATCCGCGACAACCTGAATCGTCCGTTTCCCATCGCCAACGGCCGCCCGGTCACCGAAATCTTTGCCTGAAAAAAGGGGTCGGGTTTCTTTTTCAGAACCAGCCGTTGCCCTGAACAAGCTACCAGGCCCGAAAAAGAAACCCGACCCCTTTTTTGATCCGACCATGGAAAATTCAACGCCCACACGTTCGCGTCTTCTGGAAATCATCGGCCTGCTCGCGGCCGTTGGTTTCTTCGTCGGCATCTTCTTCGCCTGGCGAACACAGATGGACTCACTGGTGACGCAGACTCAGTTTGACCAGCTGCAGCAGGGCCAGTCGCGGCAGGATGTAGAAAGAATTCTCGGCGGCCCCGGCACACAGCAGCCGCCTGATGCCGACAACAGCAGCGCGGCGCATAACACAACGCTTGCCTGGCAGAACAGTTCAGACTCGCAGATCGTCTGCGTGTTTGCCGACGACAGGCTGGTGAGCAAAAAGGCCATGAATCTGCCGTAGTTCACCAGACACCCCAGCCCCTGATTGCCGGCCATGGAAGTGGTCCGAATATTTCGAAGCCACGGTTCGCCTGCCCTCTATTCTGATAAACCCGGAACTCAGCTCACAGGAACCATCATGCCGATCCATATCACGAACTTTTCCCGACGAGCCTTTCTGAAAACATCGCTGGGCGCAGGTGCCAGCCTGCTGACATTCGAACCGCTTCAAGGCGACCAGTCGCCGGATACGCCGGAGCACGTGGCGCTGCTGGCGGACACACATATCGACGCAGATCCGACCAAAGTGGTCCGAGGCTCGGTGATGGCGTCCAACCTGCTGAATGTGGTCGCTGATGTCCTGGCTCAGCCGCAACAGCCTTCACTCGCGATCATCGACGGTGATTGTGCGTTCAATGTCGGCCTGCCTGCCGACTACCAGACGCTGTCCTCTCTGGTGACAGCCTTCCCCGCGGCACAGATTCCGCTGCACATGGCTCTGGGAAATCACGACGATCGGCCGGCCTTCCTGAAGCAGTTTGCGACAGATCACACCGACGCGTCAACGGTGGAAGGAAAACATGTCAGCCTGCTGAAGACCAGGCACGTCAACTGGTTCCTCACAGACACGCTGCAAAAAGTGAATCACGTAACCGGTGAAGTGGGTGCACAGCAGCGGGACTGGCTCAAGGCGGCACTGGCCGACAATCGCGACAAACCGGCGATTGTCGTCGGACATCACAATCCGCAGTTCAACGTCCCGGAAAACGGCCGCGTCACCGGTCTCCAGGACACGCAGCCGTTGTTTGACCTGCTGGAATCCTTCGCTCACGTGAAGGCCTACGTCTATGGGCACACCCACAGCTGGAATACTCAACAACGTGACAGCGGCCTGCACCTGATCAACCTGCCGCCCGTGGGTTATGTATTCAACGAAACCAGTCCGATCGGCTGGGTGGATGCCGCCGTCACTGCAGACAGAATGCAGCTGACCCTGCGCTGCATCGACCCCGGACACCCCGACCACCTGACCACGAAGACGCTGGCCTGGCAGCTTTAAGAAGTTCCATCCGGACTTACCGTGAGCCGAGTGCCGTAAGGCACCGGGCCCGTCTACCGCACGGCTTCCCTGGGTGACACTGCAATCCATGCAATCGTCGCACCGGGGCCCGGCCGCTGACGCGTCGCGGCTCACAAGTCACAAACACAACCGGCCACACGGCCGTGAGCCGAGTGCCGTAAGGCACCGGGCCCGTCTACCGCACGGCTTCCCTGGGTGACACTGCAATCCATGCAATCGTCGCACCGGGGCCCGGCCGCTGACGCGTCGCGGCTCACGAGCCACAAACACAACCGGACACAGAACGTGAGCCGAGTGCCGTCAGGCACCGATAGCACGCTTTCAGTCGCGTGAAGCCAGTTCCTGCCGCAGGCGATAGAGCTCGTCCATCGCCTGCCGCGGGGTCATGTCGTCGACCTTCATTTTGCGGATTTCGTCCAGCAGCGGGTCTTCCGGCAGTTCAAACAGACTCAGCTGCTGCTTCCGCTGGCGACCGGTCTGCCGCTTCGGCACTTTCGGTTTGCCGTCATCGCTGACGTGCTGGCTTTCCAGCGTCTCCAGAATCTTCGCCGCTCGTTCGGTCACCACACGGGGTACTCCGGCCAGCTTCGCGACATGAATTCCGTAGCTGCGGCCGGCCGCGCCTTCGACCACGCGATGCAGAAAGATCACATCCTCGTTGCTTTCCTGAACCGCCACGTGCCAGTTTGACGCGTGCTTCAGTGTCTGAGTCAGGTCGGTCAGTTCGTGGTAGTGTGTCGCAAACATCGTGCGGCACTGAGTCTCATCGTGCAGATATTCGGTGATACTCCACGCCAGCGAGATGCCGTCATAGGTACTGGTACCGCGACCGATTTCATCCAGAATTACCACGCTGCACCGCGTCGCGCTGTTCAGAATTCTGGCCGTCTCGGTCATTTCGACCATAAACGTGCTCTGCCCCTTCCCGAGTTCGTCACTCGCACCGACGCGAGCGAACACGCGATCAGCAATGCCGATTCGGGCTTCACTGGCGGGCACAAACGAACCCATCTGTGACATAATCGTCAGCAGGGCCGCCTGACGGATATAAGTGCTCTTACCTGCCATGTTCGGCCCGGTGATGATCTGGACGCGTCCGGACGAATGGCCGGGCAGCGAACCCGCCGCGGCAGCTTCTGATGGCATAGCTTCCGACGCAGCTGCTGCCGGCGACACATTCCCGTTGTCGGCACATTCCGCCCCCAGCCGCACGTCGTTGGGGACAAATTCGCCGGCCGCCATCAGCCGGTCCAGCACGGGATGCCGCCCTTCCCGAATATCCAGCACCGGATCGGTGGTGACTTCGGGTCGGCAATAGCCGCGGTCGGCGGCCAGCCCTCCAAGCCCCGCAAACACATCGATTTCCGCCAGTGCGTCGGCCGTGCTCAACAACCGACCGACGTGCTCAGCAACATCTTCCTTCAGCTTCGCAAAGACTTCCTGTTCCAGCGCCCTGCTCTGATCTTCTGCCCGCAGAACCTTGTCTTCGTATTCCTTCAGTTCCGGAGTGATATAGCGTTCCTGATTCTTCAGCGTCTGCTTCCGGATATAGTCGTCGGGCACCTTGCTGAGATGCGTCCCCGTGACTTCCAGGTAGTAGCCGAAGACCTTGTTGAAGCCGATTTTCAGACTGGGGATTCCGGTGCGTTCGCTTTCTTTGGCCTGATACGCGGCAATCCACTGTTTGCCACCTCTGGAAAGATCACGCAGTTCGTCCAGCGAGGCACTGAAGCCGGTGCGAATGACGCCGCCGTCCGCCACCGTGACCGGCGGTTCATCAACAATCGTCTCACTGATCGCGGTGCGCACTTCAGGGCAGAGATCAATGCGCTGTTCCAGTGTCTGCAGACGTTTGGCAGTCCGTTCTGACAGTCGGGCTTTCAGCTTCGGCAGCTGGCCGAGTGTCATGGCCAGGCAGCTCAGATCGCGCGGACTGCAGCGCCCCGTCGCCACGCGGGACGTAAGTCGCTGCAGGTCATACATCCCCTTCAGCAGTTCGCGCAGATCGTCTCGCAGTGTCAGATCCTTCACCATCTCTTCGACGGCGTCATGACGTTCACAGATCTGTCCCGGATCGGTCAGCGGACTGGACAGCCAGTCTGCCAGCAGTCGTGCTCCCATCGGTGTGCAGGTTTCATCGATGACTCCCAGCAGACTCTGTTCGCGGCGACCATCGCGCATGGTCTGCGTCAGTTCCAGGCTGCGCCGCGTGGCCTCATCAATGATCATGTGGCGGCTGCGGCGGTAACTTTCCAGACTGGTGATATGCAGCAGGGCCGAACGCTGGGTATCGCGAATATATTCCAGCAGCGCTCCCGCGGCCGTCACGGCCGAGGACGTGTCGTCGACGTCAAAGCCTTCCAGCGTTCGGACGCCGAAATGTTCCAGCAGGATCCGACGTGATTCATCCTTCGAAAAACACCATGCCGGCCGGCCGGTCAGCACCGGACCGCCCAGATCTCGTCGCGCCACCGGCAGCCTGCCGTCGGCGGCGTTGTCTTCCGGAACCAGACATTCGGCAGGCTGAATCCGAGCCAGTTCGTCCTGCAGCAGAGCAGGCTCCACTTCGGACACCAGAAAACGCCCGGTGGACAGTTCCAGCCACGCCAGCCCCAGTGTTTCCTTCGCCGGAGCCACACAGGCAATGAAGTTGCTTTCACGCGGATCCAGCAGTTCGTCATCAGTGAGCGTGCCCGGGGTGACAACGCGAGTGACTTCGCGGCGCACCAGCCCCTTGGCGGCTTTGGGATCTTCAACCTGATCACAGATCGCCGCGCGAAACCCGCTGTGGATCAGCTTCTGCAGGTAGTTGTCGAGCTGATGATAGGGAAACCCGGCCATGGGAATCGGGTTTTCCGAGTTCTTGTCGCGGCTGGTGAGCGTCAGTCCCAGCACCCGGGCAGCGTTCTGCGCATCTTCATAGAACAGCTCGTAGAAATCGCCCATTCGAAACAGCAGCATGGCGCCGGGATTTTCGGCCTTCACCTCCTTGTACCGTTCCATCATTGGTGAAAGCCTGGCCGCCATCGTACTGCTGCACTCCCCCGTTATGATTCTGTCAGTTCTGCCGCGTCAGACACAGTGTTTCGCGGACGTCGTCACAGGCAGACCACCATTTATGTCTGCTTGTCATCCGGAAACAGCATGCTCACGCTGGTACGATCGTGGATACTGCGAATCGCCTGAGCCAACAGAGGGGCGACCGAAATCACTTCCATCTTTTCACCCAGCGGTTCCACCGGCGCCTCAATCGTGTCCGTCAGAAACATCTTCCGGATCAGGCTGTTTTCGATTCTGGCGGCGGCTCCGCCGGAAAGAACGCCGTGAGAAACGGCGGCGTAGATATCTTTCGCCCCGCGCTGCTTCAGCACTTCGGCCATACTGCACAACGACCCGCCGGTGATGGTGAAGTCGTCCACCATCAGCACATTCTTTCCCTCCACCTGACCGATGACTTCCAGAATCTCAGCCTGTTCAGAATGGTCCGGACGCGTCTTGTTGCCGATCACGACCGGCACACCCAGCAGATTGGCATAGGCCGCCGCGGCCTTGGCAAACCCGGCATCGGGGCTGCAGATCGCCAGATTGTCGATTCCCAGTGACTGAATGTGCTCACAGATGACGGCCCGGGCGTACAGATGATCCACCGGAACGCTGAAGAAGCCCTGAATCTGGGGACTGTGCAGATCCATGGTCAGCACTCGATCAGCACCGGCCGCTTCAATGGCATCGGCACACACACGCGCCCGAATGGAAACACGAGGCTCATCCTTCTTGTCGCCCTTGGCATAGCTGAAGTAAGGGATCACGGCGGTAATCTGCTGAGCACTGGCCCGCTTCAGGGCATCGATCCAGAACAGCAACTCAACAAAATTATCGTTCACCGGCTGGTGCACACCCTGCACAATGAACGTGTCCCGCCCGCGCACGTTTTCCAGTATGCGGACAAAGACATTTCCTTCGCTGAAAATCTGAGCCTGGCAGGGAGTCAGCCGGACACCCAGACCGTTGGCGATCTTCTGAGCGAATACCGGATTCCCCGACCCGGCCAGTATGGCAAGGTCGCCCTGAGGCGGCTGAAACGGCTGCAGCCGGGGTCCGCGACGACTGTCCGTGGACGATCCCTGATTCATGAATACCGGCCAGTGCGGCAAGACCGCGACAAATGCGAAGTAACGTGGTGCGAAGCAACGGGGCGGGACACCTGCTGTGCTGCCAGGACAGAAAACCTCCGCCTGCCCGGACAGAACGTTCCTGATAGACACGACAAAACCCGGGAAAAAGGGCCGCCAGTCTGCCGCAGACACGAAAGCGGCCATCTTATCGCCGCCAGGAATGAACTCAAGGCAGCTCGCCGTGTCTGCGAGAATTGAGCAGCACACGGCAGCCGAGATTGGAATCACGCCAATCGTGTTTAGAATCACGCCATCGTGACGCTGAACCGAACTCGACCGATTCCCTTGCCACTCAGGAAGCCTGACCACTCAACCGTCGGGCCTGCCAACGAAAGACACCCGCGATGACCAGTCGCATCTGGAACTTTTCTGCCGGACCCGCCGTACTGCCCGAAAGCGTGCTGGAAGAAGCCCGCGAAAACCTGCTGTCCCTGGGCGATTCCGGTGTCGGCATCTGTGAACATTCTCACCGCGGCAAACCCTTCGTGGCTGTCGCCGAAGAAGCCGAAGCCCTGTGCCGTGAACTGGCCGGAATTCCGGACAACTACCGAGTATTATTTCTTCAGGGAGGCGCCTCGCTGCAGTTTGCCATGCTGCCCATGAACTTCCTGTCTGACGGTCAGACGGCCGATTATCTGGTAACCGGTTCATGGTCCAAAAAGGCCGTCAAAGAAGCAAAGCGGTTCGGAAACGTGCACACCGTGTGCAACAGTGAAGATGCCAACTTCAATTATATTCCCACCGACAATGTGTTCAGCGACGCCCCACAGTACGTGCATTTCACGTCCAACAACACCATCTACGGAACTGAGTTCGCCCACGAACCCGTGGGATTCAGCAACGGAGCGTTTCTGGCCTGCGATGCCAGCAGCGATATCTTTTCCCGCCCCGTTGACGTGACCCGATACGGTCTGATCTACGCCGGTGCTCAAAAGAACCTCGGCCCCAGCGGCCTGACGCTGGTCATTGTCCGCGACGATCTTGTTCAGGCGGGATCCGACGACCTGCCGTCGATGCTGCAGTACCGGACCCACGCCGATAGCGGTTCCATGTACAACACGCCCCCCACGTTCGGCCTGTACCTGATGATGCTGGTCTTTCGCTGGATCAAAGCCGGTGGCGGCCTGGAAGCCATGGAAACCCGCAATCGTGAAAAAGCCGGCAAACTCTATGACTTCCTGGACAACAGCAGCCTGTTTCAGCCGACCGCGCGAAAGGACAGCCGCTCCCTGATGAACATCACCTTCGTCACAGGCGATGCCGAAAAGGACGCCGCGTTCATCAAAAAGGCCGAACAGGCGGGCTTCAGTGCACTGAAGGGACACCGCAGTGTCGGCGGAATGCGCGCCAGCATCTACAATGCATTCCCCGCGGAAGGCGTGGATGCCTTAATTCAGTTCATGAAGGATTTTGAAGCTCAGGCGTAAGCCGGGCGACTCAGCATGTCCGACCAGCGCAAACCACACAACGCAGAAGACGAACAGCCCACCGATCGCCGATCGGCAGACATCGGGCTGATCTGCACCCACCACGCCGAAATCCGCCCCCTGCTGAAATCACTGGACCGCGTTCGAAAGTACACCGACAACGAGGCCGTGTTTCGCGGCGGATTTCTGGACGAAACGCTGCGAATCGCTGTGGTCGAAGCGGGTGCCGGCTTTGCACAGCACCGACGTGTGGCGGAAACTCTGGTCAGGGAACATCGCCCGCTCTGGGTGCTGTCGGTGGGCTTCAGTTCGGCACTGACCGGCGAACCAGCCTCCGGCGATCTGTGCCTCGCCCGTGAAATCTGCGACACCCACGGCAACAGCCTGCCCGTCAAATGCACGATTCCGGAAAGCAAACGCGTGTGGCTCCGCAAACATGTGGTCGCTGACTCACACCCGCGATCCCCGGCCGAACGGCAGTCACTGGCCGAAGCTCATGATGCCTTCGCCGTTGACACCACCAGCCTGGCCGTCGCTCAGGTCTGCCAGACACCAAACGCGGAAGGCAAAGCCGCAGCGAAGTTTCTGTCCATCCGCGCCCTCGTGGGACGCGTGGAAGACAATCTATCCGAAAAAGTCACCCGCTATCTGTTCGAACCTCAACCCGCCAAAGCAAGGTCTGTGCTGGAACTGATGAAACGAGTGAAACCGGATTCAGAACTCACCCCATGGAAGAAACAGGCCGAAGAAACCGCTCGCCACCTGAACCGGTTTGTCCTGAGTCTGGTCCGGCAACTGGGTGAGAAGATCACGCAGGCAAGATTCTAGGAAACGTTCGATTTTCCGTAGCTGGGGCTTCCAGCCGCAGTTAGGTTTAGCCAGGCGGGAGATGCCTGCACGTTGCTTCGCAGGCTGGAAGCCTGCGCCTCTTTTGAGCGGCGCGGGCGGACTAATTCCGGCGATTCAGCTTGGACAGCAGCCGCAGAATTTCAATGTACAGCCAGACCAGCGTCACCAGCAGAGCAAACGCGCCATACCATTCCATATGCTTGGGAGCTCGACTGGCCGCCAGGCGGTCGATCAGGTCAAAGTCCAGCAGCAGATTAAAGGCAGCCAGCCCCACGACAAAAAGGCTGAAACCGATTCCCAGCGGCCCGGCACTGTGAATGAAGCCGATACTGCTGCCGAACATACCCATTACAAACGACACCAGGTACAACAACGCGATCGCCCCGGTGGCCGCCACCACACCCATTCGCAGCTTGTCCGTCACCTTGATCAGACCGGTCTGGTAAACCGTCATCATCACGGCCAGCGTTCCGAAAGTCAGTGCACAGGCCTGAAAGGCAATCGGTTCGTTGATCCCGCGCTGAGCCAGATTGGACTGGATAATTGCTGAGATCCCCCCCAGAAACAGGCCTTCGGCAAGGGCATAGACGGGCGTGGTCACGGGAGCCCAGGTCGGCTTGAAGATGGTGGCAAAGCAGGCAATCAGCCCGACCACCAGCCCGCCGATCATGTAACCCTGAATCGGGTTCCCCTGCATGAACTGATTCCACGTGAACGCTGCCGTCAGTCCCGCAAGGACGAGAGCGATGATGGTCTTGACGGCTGTACCGCTGACGGTCATCACCGTTGCATCGCCGTAAGTTTCAAAATTGTGGAAAACGCTGTCACTGAGAGCGGGATTGGAAGAACGCATCGATTACCCTTGTCTGTTCGGACTTCTGGAGCTGAACCAGCGGTATTCTTTCCGGAAGTCGGTTCGGCGACCAGTCTGATTTAACTCAATTCTGAACAAGCTCGCCCGACATTCGACAATCCCGCACAAGTCACCTTGTTCCGACGTCAGGAACAGATACGCTGCCACGTCGCTGATACTCTCGCCGACCGGCACCAGCGGTGAACCACACCGGCTCAGACATGCTTTACCGAATAACCCAGTGATTGGTTGTTTTTCGGCGCGAATTCTGCAGTTACCTGCAGAAGGCTCCTGCTGAACGGCAGAGCACACGCGGACAGGAACCCGCGTGCCCACAGACAAAACGCGTCCAGGCTGCGAGACAGCCCGGACCATCCCTGCGAGCGAAGCTCGCGTTCGGCGACCACTGGCCGCCATTCCCAGACTGACAGGCAAGAATTTGACCACCTTTGATGACCTCGACCTGATTCCTCCCCTGCGCAAGGCACTGCGGGAAGAAAAATACGACACGCCGACACCGATTCAGGCCCAGACCATTCCGCCCGGACTGGAAGGACGCGATATTCTGGGCTGCGCCCAGACCGGCACCGGTAAGACGGCGGCCTTCGCCCTTCCCATTCTGGACCATTTCGCCAGCAACAACTTCAAGGTCGTGGCCAGACGCCCGCTGGCCCTGATCCTTGCCCCGACACGCGAACTGGCCATCCAGATCGGCGACAGTTTTGACACCTACGGTCGCCACGTGAAAATCCGCCACGCGCTGATCTACGGCGGCGTCGGCCAGGGACGCCAGGTGTCGGCCCTGGAAAAAGGTGTGCACACCCTGATCGCCACACCCGGCCGGCTGCTCGATCTGATGAATCAGGAATACATCTACCTGAACCGGCTCCAGATCTTTGTCCTGGATGAAGCCGACCGCATGCTGGACATGGGCTTTCTGCCGGACCTGAAGCGCATCATCAAGGCGCTGCCCATTCGACGCCAGTCCATGTTCTTTTCTGCCACGATGCCGCAGAAAATCGTACGGCTGGCCGAACAGCTGCTGCACGATCCCGTCCGCGTCGATGTGGCTCCGAAGAAAACAAACGTCGAACTCATCGACCAGCGAGTGATCCATGTCGAACATCGCCAGAAAAAGCCCCTGCTGCTGAAACTGATCAAGGCCGGCGATGTGGGCCAGGCAATTGTCTTCACCCGCACCAAACGCGGCGCCAACTACGTGGCCGAATACCTGCGCGGCAAAGGCATCGAAGCGGCGGCCATCCACGGCAACAAGTCACAGAATGCCCGCCAGCAGGCCCTGGATGCCTTCCGCAAGGACAAGATTCAGATTCTGGTCGCCACCGATCTGGCCGCCCGCGGTATCGATGTCGAAGGCATCAGCCATGTCTTCAACTTCGAACTGCCGCTGGAACCCGAAAGCTATGTGCACCGAATCGGACGCACCGGCCGCGCCGGTGCCACCGGCATCGCCATCGCCTTCTGCAGCTCCAGCGAACGCAGCCAACTGAAGAATATTGAAAAGCTGATCGGCTTTCAGCTGCTGCCGGATGGTCGCGAACCCGACCCGCTGCCCCCCGAAGAATCCGGCGCAAAAGGTGGCTCGACAGAACAGCCACGAAACGCGCAGAACCGTCGACGTCGACGCCCCAGAAGTACTCGGGGACGCGGCGAAACAACGGCCCCCGTGGCCGATCCGGGCTCGTCTCCTCGAACACGCCCGACCGCCGCCGACCGCAAAACGGCCAGAAATCGACGACGCCGAAAAGCGAAAAAAGATGACGCCTGAACCGATACCACGTGCTCCGACACCGCCGGCGTCGGGCGCAGAAGCCGCTCAGGCTGGCGGTCACCCGGGACGTCGATTTAATTACTGATGCGATTGCCAGGGTCTCTCTGGCTCCGTGTCCCCCCGAAAATTCCGACCAGACAGTTGTCCCGCCTCGGTCCCAGGCTCCGCCTGGGACCGCATGCCCTTCGCACGGAGCCCGAACTGTGCGCAGGACCCACGTCCGAATTGTGGGGGCGAGTGGTTCGTGGCAGCGGGTTGAATGAAGTGGCGTGTCTGTTGCAACCACAGTCGCGGCTGCGCCGCGAAGTGCCGCCCGGCAGGCGGCACCTGCAGTAGGTCCTGCCTGCCGGGCTGGACCTTCGGGCGGAGCCCGAACTGTGCGCAGGGCCCACATCCGAATTGTGGGGGCGTGTGGTTCGTGGCAGCGGGCTGAATGAAGTGGCGTGTCTGTTGCAACCACAGTCGCGGCTGCGCCGCGAAGTGCCGCCCGGCAGGCGGCACCGACAGTAAGAGCACGAACCGTTGGTGCTCTTTCGCCAGGGAGAAACGATCGAGTCACTCCGAATGCTTGCCAGTAATTGTCGTCACATCCCCCGTGACCCATGGCCCCGGCCCGCAAGGTCTGCCAACGTCCTGCAACACACGGATTTCAGAGGATCGAGATCCGCCGTCGCCGGTTGTTGCCACCCGGCAGCCCCTTCGCTACGCTTACCCTGCCGAGCCGGCTCTGTCAGAATCCTGATGCATCATCCCCGGCCGCAGGCAGGCCGACTCGGGACCGAAGGCACGTCGCCCACACAGCCCCCTGTCCGGTCGGTGCTCATCAGTACTCAGCCTGCCTGTTTACGAATTCTGTGCTCAGCAGAACCCGCCAGATCGCCGGCGGGTTCTGCTGTTTCGCGACCATCGAAAGCCCACAATGCCACGTACATTTGTCAAAGACCTGAACGACGGAGATTCCGTCAACGAAGTTTACATGCTGGCTGACAAGCAGCTGCGGGCAAATCGAAACGCGGACCTGTACCTGCTGGCGACACTCCGCGACAAGAGCGGCGTGATCAGCGGCCTGATGTGGAACGTCACCGAGGAACGTCTGCAGCACATCAGTGCCGGCGATATGGTACATGTCAAAGGCAAGGTCCAGCTGTATCAGGGCGGACTGCAGATGATTGTCAACTACATCGATCTGGCACCTGAGTCCTCCTACAGCGACGACGACTTCAGAATCGAACCTCAGGCGAACGTCGGGCCGCTGCTGGATCGGCTGAAGGAAATCCTGGGATCTCTGAAGTCTGAAAAGCTGCGCGTACTGGCCGACTGCTTTCTGGCCGATGAAGCGCTGATCAACGCGTTGTGCGGAGCACCCGCCGGCGTGAAAGCCCATCACGCCTATCAGGGCGGACTGGTCGAACACATCGTCAGCATGGCGGAAGTTGCCATCCGGCTGTGCGATCATTACCAGGAACTGAACCGAGACCTGCTGCTGCTGGGCGTTCTGCTGCACGACCTGGGCAAGGTTCGCGAACTGTCGTGGGACCCCACGCTGGCTTATACCGACGAAGGCCAGTTGCTGGGCCACATGAATATCGCCATTGAGATCCTGAACGAAAAAATGCTGCTGGCCCGCGGCGAACTGGGCGGTGAAGAGTTTGACGCGGAGGACGTGCTGCGCCTGAAGCACATGATTCTGAGCCATCACGGGACACATGAATTCGGCAGTCCGCGAGTACCCATGACTCCGGAAGCCATCGTGCTGCACTACATCGATAATATCGACGCCAAGCTGCACGAATTCACCCGGGCGATCGCCGACGACATGAACAAGGACGCCGCATGGACCCCCTACAGCCCCCGCATTGAACGAAAACTGTTCAAGGGCTACAGCAGAAACGACTGACCCGCCTGCGACAACGACTGAAACCTACGTCAGCTTCCGTTCACGAATCCAGTCGGTGTGGAATTTCTCACCGCGTGGCTTGTCGGTGCGTTCATAAGTATGAGCACCGAAGTAGTCGCGCTGAGCCTGCAGCAGATTGGCCGGCAGAGAGGCTCGACGATAACCGTCAAAGTAGGTCAGCGCCGACGTAAAGGCCGGTACCGGAATGCCGAGCTGCACGGCCGTCGAGACTACTCGACGCCATGACGGCTGAGCTTTCTCAACGGCGTCCTTGAAGAAGTCATCGAGCAGCAGGTTTTCCAGATCCGGGTTCTTGTCGAAGGCGTTCTTGATGTCCTGCAGAAAGACCGAACGAATGATGCAGCCTCCGCGCCACAACAAAGCGATCGGACCGTTGTTCAGCTTCCAGCCGAATTCTTTGGCAGCGGCGTTCAGCTGCACGTAGCCCTGAGCGTAACTGACCAGCTTGCTGGCATAGAGCGCGTTTTTCACGTCTTCGATAAACTGAGCTCGATCGCCGTCGAACTTCGTGTCCGGTCCGGACAGCACTTCCGACGCCCGGACTCGTTCATCCTTCTGAGACGACAGGCAGCGTGCGTAAACGGCTTCGGTGACGAGTGTCGTCGGCACGCCCAGTTCCAGAGCATGCTGGCACATCCAGCGCCCGGTGCCTTTCTGACCGGCGGTGTCCAGAATCTTATCAACCAGTTCGCCGTCGCTTTCCCTGTCAGCAACGGTGAAGATGTCGCGCGTGATTTCGATCAGGTAGCTGTCGAGCTGCCCCTTATTCCAGTCTTTGAAGACTTCATACAGTTCCTGATTGGTCAGGCCCAGCGCGTGTTTCAGAATGTCGTAGGCTTCGCAGATCAGCTGCATGTCGCCGTACTCGATGCCGTTGTGCACCATCTTGACATAGTGCCCTGCCCCGGCTTCACCAACCCAGTCACAGCATGGGATGTCGTTGTTGGGGCCGACCTTGGCGCTGATCTTCTGCAGAATATCCTTCACAAACGGCCAGGCTTCCGGGTGTCCGCCCGGCATGATGCTGGGCCCCTTCAAAGCACCCTCTTCACCGCCGGATACGCCGGTACCGATAAACCGATACCCTTCCGCGGCCAGCTCTTCGTGCCGACGATTCGTATCCACGTAGTCAGCATTGCCCCCGTCGATGATGATGTCGCCCTTGTCCAGCAGCGGCTTCAGCTGATCAATCACGGCATCCACGGGCCCACCGGCCTTGACCATGATCATCACCCGACGCGGCGATTCCAGACTGTTGACGAAGTCTTCCAGCTTCTCAAAGCCATGAATCCGCTCGGCAGCACCGGCTTCGACCACACCTTCCGGACGACTGCCAAGACCATTGACAAAATCCGTCATGGTTTCAGTGGTGCGGTTGTAGACCGATACGTTGAAACCCTTGTTGGCCATGTTCATGACCAGATTCTGTCCCATGACAGCCAGGCCAATCAGGCCGATATCACTTTTTGCCATTTTGCTCACATCCGGAAAAGGAAGATTTGACAAGCCTCTGAATCCGCCGCACACCGTCTGACGGAAGTAATCGGATCAGGCGTTGCTGATCACCAGCTCACGCGGAACCGGCCGCGAGGTATCCTGACCACGCGGCCCTGTCCTTCGGTCGCCACGAATCAGCGCTGAATCCGAGCTGACCCGCCGGAGGCAAACGCTTCGACCTGCTCGAGCGTGGCCATGGTGGTATCGCCCGGGAATGTGGTCAGCAAAGCACCGTGTGCCCAGCCCAGGTCCAGTGCGTTCTGAGGATCACGGCCGTTCAGCAGCCCGTAAATCAGGCCCGATGCGAAACCGTCGCCGCCGCCCACGCGGTCCAGCACATCCAGATCGGCTTCTTTATGATCGTTGGCGGCATTCGCCTGGTAGGTCTTGCCGTCGATCCACAGCACGGCACTCCAGCGATGCCGGTTCGTGGTCACGACTTCCCGCAGCGTGGTCGCCACGGCTTTGACATTGGGCAGGTCTTTGGCCACCGATTCCATCATGCCGAAGAAGGCCGACGGATCCAGCTTGGAAGCCTTCTCAACATCCTGACCTTCCAGTCCCAGCCCCTTCTGCAGGTCTTCTTCGTTGCCCACCAGCACGTCGCAGTGTTCGACGATGCTGAGAAGCGTTTCCTGAGCCTTGTCCAGACCACCGCTGATGGCCCACAGCTTGGCCCGATAGTTGAGGTCAAAGGACGTCACGGCACCGGCCTTCCTGGCAGCCTTCATGCCTTCGATGATGACTTCCGGAGTCGTCGGTGACAGAGCCGCAAAAATACCGCCACTATGAAACCAGCGAACTCCGCCAGCAAAGATTTTATCCCAGTCGAAGTCGCCGGCCTTCAGCATGCCGGCCGCTTCGTTGCTGCGGTTGTAGAACACAACCGGAGCCCGAACGCCACAGCCCTGATCGCTGTACACGGTCGCCATATTCGGCCCGCGGACACCGTCATGCTCAAACGTCTTGTAGAACGGCTGCACGCCCATCGCCCGCACACGCTCGTGAATCAGGTCACCCAGCGGGCTGTCGACCATTGCCGTGGCAATACCCGTCTTCATCCGAAAACAGTCCGCAAGATTGGCTGAGCAGTTGAACTCACCGCCGCTGACATGTACCGCCAGCTGGTTCGCCTTGCGAAAAGGAATACGCCCCGGATCAAGTCGATGCACCATGGCGCCCAGAGAAACAAAGTCCAGAGCACCTTCGGCGGGAATGTTCAGCATGTTGGGTCCTTATGTGATAACGCTTGAATTTGCCTGTCGCTGGCGGTTCGGCGGGCAGACCGATCACTCCACGAATCCGATACCAGGAGCAGCTTCACCAGGGTGCACGGACGTATGCCCGGCTTCCGATCAAGTCTGCCTTGTCCGCGCTGACGCCAGAACCGCCGCGGTGGTGGCCTGTTACAGTCCTGAGAATGTAAGCCTGCCTGAACCGACCATCGACCAGTCTGCCTGTCAATCGCGCTGACGGTTGCCCGTCTCTGCCAGACCTGCGGTCACTTGCTCAGCGCCCGTCCCTGTCGACCGCCAAATCATGGCCGATATCCTATGGACTGCCCTGCGGATTTCAAAACAACCATCGGAAGTTCCGTACGGTTCCTGCAACAAAGCCCGCTGATTTCTCCAGACACCCCACCTCCAGTAATCTGGCGGCCAAATCGGCCCGAATGAAGCTCGGGTGGACGCCTGCGTTCCCGAATTCAGCAACCACCGCGACTCCCGAGTCTCGGGAACGATAGCCACCGCCGCCTGGCCCTTCACGGCCGATCTTCACGGCCGATCTTCAGACGGCTCGCCGTCCTCCGGAAAGCTCAGGACAACTTCGTCATCACCCACACTGACATCGGCTCCCCAGCCAGCAAAGATCGCCGGAAAAAATTCCTGCCCGGGCGACCTGACCAGATCGATGTCCTTCATCGTGGGCGCCAGCGACTCAAGATCACTCTCCGCTCGCCCCCGAATACGAATCCGGACACCATTGTGTCTAAGAATGGCGATCAGCTGCACCATCGATGTTCCCGCCGGCACTTTCACCGTATACCGGCGCTGCCGCATGCCAGCCGCCTCCACGGCTGCCTCCGGCTCACCCCGCATCAAAGCCTCAAGCTGTTCGTGTAGCTCCACCGTCCCCGTTACCTTGGCTGTGGTCCCGCGCCAAACCACGTCCAGATCGGGAAACGACTTCTTCCAGCGCTCAATCACGACATCTCTGTCACGCGCGGGCACCCGGTGAGTCCGCTCAATGCTGATTTCTGCCGGCAACGGCACCACTCGCACCCGGCCATCCACCGAGATCTCAAAGCTTTGATCGGTCTGGCTCAGGACCAGCGTGGCCAGATCGACAAAGGTCATGGCGGGCAGTCGAGCCGCGGCCCACAGATCGTGCGGAATGGCAGCGGGGTTTTCCAGTTCCAGTCCGGCGTCGGCGGCCACGTCCGCCACCAGCTGCCGCGGCTCGGTAAGATCCGGCCATGAGACATCCCGTTCTTCGACCAGTTGTCGAAAGGCGTCCCGGTCCATTTTTCTTCGCAGCTGCTGCACCCCGCGGCGGTTCAGCTCCGTCAGCGTTCGCAACCCACCCGCCGCCTCCTGCGGCCCGATCAGAACATAGTTCTCGGCATACGAAACCGACAGCCCCGGTATGCGATCAGCCAGCACCTGAATGGTCTCTCGTACCGTGACATAGCCTGTCGATACGTCAACCAATGTGGAAGGATCCACGCGACGGTCCAGAATCACTGGAATGCCGGTCTGCCGCCGGATCTCCGTCACTGCCCGACGAAGAGTCTGACCGGTCGCCGCAAAACCAAGACGCTGCTGCAGTGCCTGCTGCAGCCGGCCGCCACCTAATATCGCCGACTCCGCTGCCTTCTCCGGAATCAAAGCCTGCCCCTCGGCAACCACCGGCCGACTCAGAACCAGCCACAGCACAATCAGTACGGCTCGCATGGTGCCGCCTGTCCGGCCACCCAGGCCACCACCGGATACGCGATCACCGCATGCCCGACGACCTCCGGAAAGCTCAACCCGGCCGACGGCAGCCCGTGTTGCCACCATGCTGGACACGTTACGCCACATCGTTTTGATATCCTGGCCTGACCTGATTCTGCCGTGTTTGTCCGGCCGTGGTTTGCGGCCGTGGTTTGCGGCCGAAAATCAGCTCCAGGCCGCGGAATCGGATCCGGAAACGAGTTTCCGGCGGAAACATCGGTCTTATTCTCGTAGTTGTGAAAGACAGCAACTGATACGATGACAAGTTATCGTCAAAGCTTCCAGTGAAAGTAACTCGATGAAGCAGACTCAGGCGGTCGGCATTGACCTTGGAACAACCTATTCCTGCATTGCATGGCTGAACGAACACGGGCACCCTGTCACGATTCCGAACCAGGAAGGCGAACTTGCGACGCCTTCGGTCGTCTTCTTTGACGACGACGCACCCGTTATTGGCACCGAAGCGCTCAGAAATGCCATCGCGCGGCCTGACCGAGTGGTTCAGAACGCCAAACGGCATATGGGCAATCCGGACAAGCTCTGGAGCATCGGCGACCATCAGTACTCGCCGGTACAGATTTCCGGCCTGATCCTCGGCAAACTGATCTCAGCCGCTCAGGAACAGATCGGTGAGATCTCCGAAGCGGTCGTGACAGTGCCGGCTCAGTTCAGCGACGCCCAGCGGCATGCCACCGTCACCGCCGGGCACGCCGCCGGTCTGGAAAAAGTAGAAATCATTAACGAACCCGTCGCAGCCGCTCTTTGCCATGTGCTGGGCAATGAAGGACTGGCGTTTACGGAACTGGCCATCGATCAACAGCTGCTGGTGTACGACCTGGGCGGCGGGACACTGGACCTGGCCATCGTGAAATACGCCACCGACGAGGTCCGTGTTGTCGCCTCGGACGGGGATCTGGAACTGGGAGGCCTGGACTGGACTCAGGTGCTGGTCGACATCGCCGCCCAGAAGTTCATCGAAGATTTCAAGGAAGACCCGCGATCTGATCCGGAAAGTCACCAGTTTCTGGCGCTGGAGGCAGAGCAGGCCAAACGCAGCCTTTCCGTCCGGCCCCGCGCCGCGATCACCGTCCAACATGCCGGAAATCGCCGCACCTATCAGATTGAACAAGCCGAATTCGAACATTTCAGCAAGCGACTGCTGACCCGCAGCGAAGCCATCACGCGGCGAATCCTGGCCGACAATGCCTTCGGCTGGGCTCATATCGACGTGGTCCTGATGACCGGTGGATCGTCACGCATGCCGATGGTCCGCACCAGCCTGAAAAAGCTCAGCGGACGCACACTGAATTCCTCACTGTCACCAGATCAGTCCATCGCTCATGGGGCCGCGTATTACTCCGGCATGCTGCTGTCCAATCAGCAATACACCAGAACAATCTTCGACAACCAGGCCTCATCGCGCCTGGCAAAAGTGCGACAGCAGAGTGTCAATGCCCGCGGGCTCGGTATTCTGGTGCGGGATACGTCCGCCGGAAAACTAGTCCCCCATTACCTGATTCCCCCCAACACCCCACTGCCAGCTTCACGCACCCATGTATTCGGAACCGTGGTCGATCATCAGACCAGGGTACACGTCCGGATCGTCGAAAGCGGAGCAGGCCCCGGTAAGCCTCATACGGTGCTCGGTGACTGCTGCATTTCTGACCTGCCACCAAATCTGCCCGAAGGCAGCAAAGTGGAAGTTACAATCAGCTATGACAGCCAGGCGCGCGTGCATATCTCGGCCCGAGAACTCAAGTCAGGCATCTCGGCCGAAGCGGAAATCATCCGCCGCGAAAACATGAGTGCTCAGCTGCAGCAGGAGACCGAAGCAGACAACCCACCGCTCGAACTGACGAGCAACAAAGCACCACGACAACAGACTTCCCCCGCGAAGCCGGACATTTCGCCCCCGCCGCCGCAAACGGCACCAGCCACTGATGAGCGTTCACTGAGCGAAGAATGGGCGATCGTCACTGAAAAGCTGAAGGAATTCTCCGACACGGCCAGTTCCGTGGATACCGCTGACCAGCCGGTTCTGCTGTGCAATACCTGTGGCTCGCGTCTGAATCCCAAAGGTGTCTGCAGCGCCTGCGGAAACAAGCCCCGCAGCCGACAAGCCACGCAGAAACGGCGACGCCCGGCAGGCAAAAAGACTCCAGCCAGGCCCGCCGGAAAACGGCCCACCGGCCCAGGCACGGGACACACTACACCGCCTCGAAAAACAAAAGACAGCACAGCCAGAGACGAGGAATTCTGGGAACTCATCGAATGATGCAGAAAAAGGGGTCGGGTTTCTTTTTCTGCAATTGATCCGTGACTGTTCAAATCCGCGCCAAGACGGAAAAAGAAACCCGACCCCTTTCTTGGGCCTACAGTACCGCCTGAATACGCGACAGAAATTCTTTGTTGTTCTCGAACTTCAGCAGCGTGCGAGTCAGCTGTTCCATGGCGTCTACGGCCGTCAGACTGATCAGGCTGCGACGCAGCATGGTCACACCTTCCAGCACTTCGGGCTCCAGAATCTTTTCCTCGCGACGGGTGCCGGATCGAGTGATGTCGATCGCCGGCCAGATCCGGCGATCCGCCAGATCACGGCTCAGCACCATTTCCATATTCCCGGTTCCCTTGAACTCCTGGAAAATGGCTTCGTCCATGCCATTGTTGGTTTCAATCAGGGCAGTTCCGCAGACCGTCAGCGATCCGCCTTCATCAAACCGTCGCGCGGTTCCGAACAGCTTCTTGGGGACGTCCAGAGCACGAATGTCCAGACCACCACGTCCCGTTCGACCGGACGGATTGACCCACTTGTTGAAGGCCCGCGCCAGTCGAGTGATACTGTCCAGCAGAATGAAGACATCCTGGCCTTCTTCGGCCAGACGCTTGCCGCGTTCGATGATCAGCTGAGCAATCCGCACATGACTTTCGACGTCGTTATCCAGCGATGAGGAAATCACTTCTCCTTTGACGCTGCGACGCATTTCCGTCACTTCTTCCGGCCGCTCATCGATCAGCAGCACCATCAGGTGAATTTCCGGATGGTTGATCGTGACCGAATTCGCAATATCCTGCAGCAGCATCGTCTTGCCGGTTCGCGGCGGAGCGACCAGCAGAGCTCGCTGCCCCTTGCCGATCGGACACAGCAGGTCCATGACCCTCATCGTGACGGGACGAGGGCCGATTTCCAGCTTGATCTGTTCGAACGGATTGATCGGCGTCAGTTCGTCAAAGTTCTTGATCTGATCGTATTCTTCCGGCGTGTAGCCGTCGATCAGCTCGACTTCCTGAAGTCGGGGTCCCTGATTGCGCGTTCCCGGCCCGACTTCTCCCCGAACCAGCACGCCTTCCCTCAGCTTGTACTTTTCAACCACGGAACTGGAGACGAAGGGGTTGGAATCTTCCGCCGCGTAATTCTTTGTGGGGTCACGCAGGAAGCCGTATCCCTTGGGATGCAGTTCCAGCACGCCGTCAAATGTACCTTCAATCGGCTCGCCGCTGGGCTGGACCTGACGACCTCGCCGTGAGGCCGAGCCGCGGCGGCCACGGTCTCCTCCGCGGTCTCCTCCACGATCACGATCCGGACCGCGTCCTCCACCCTGCTGCTGCCGACCGCCACGTCCGCGTCCACGGCCGCGGCCGCCATTGTTGGCATTGCTGGGAGCATCGTTTGATGAGCGCCCTTCAGTCTTGGCTCCCCGCCGACGCCGACGACGACGACGCTTGGGACGTTCTGATTCGTCTCGGTTTTCACCGCCTTCTGAACTGCGCGGCTCTGAATCGTCTGAAGAAGCCTTCGCATCGCCGGAATCACGGTCCCGATCAGATGAAGCCTCTGGCCCGTCGTCGCTATCTTCAAAACGAGCGGCACGGGCTTCTTCCAGCACTGAGGAGGTATCATCCACCGGTGAATCATCCCCGCGCGAAGACACATATTCTTCGTCTTCTTCCGTCTTTCGGGGCGCTCGTTTTTTGGTGGCCTTCTTACGAGCCACGCGTTTCACCGGTTCCGCCTCGGCCGTGTCTCCGTCGTCGACGCCATCACCAAAGTCTTCTTCGCTGAAGAGTTCCGGAGTGGCTTCCTTGCTCTTTTTCTTGCGCGAAGCGGTTTTCTTTCCCGCAGACGCCTTGGTCTTTCGACGCGCTTTTGGCTTTGTTTCCTCGGCACTGGAACTGCTGGTGGGCATAGGAAATCCTGATTTCCAAATTCGTAGAGAGTGCGCAGGCAGAGGCAAAAAACCGCGTAGATTCTGCCCGACACGTTAGTGATCAGCACGGGACACGCAGCGCAAGCTTTGGATCCGGGGCATGCAACTCCCCCAGACCGCCACGACGCGGTACCGCGATTGGTGAAAGAATCGGCTAGCCAAGAAGGCGAGACGCCAGGAACCCCGTTGGGGAAACCTGTGGGATTGGCACCACTCGGAAGCTACGCCCGAGAACCCTTGTGCACACACACGCAGTCAAGGGTGGCAGTGGCACTTTGATCCCGAGAACAAATAACTGACGACAGCGTCTTCCCAAGGCGGATGGAGAGGGACAGAATTGTCCGGCAAACCAAACCGGAGGCAAGGCACCGGGGACGCCTGTGGGGGACTTCGTCAGCTGTGGGGCTACCTGAATGAGCTCCCGAGTTTTGCGAAGATTTCAATTTAACCGGGGATTATGGGCATCTGCGGCCCAACACAACGGTTCGTCTGAAGCCTAGTATTAACGCAACTCTCCGCTGTGTCAATCGATCTCTTCAAGATCTCCCCTCACATTTTGAAGGGTTTTCCTATTTTTCACCTGCTGCCGGACAGGCGGCCGCTCGGGAATCGTTCCCGCCCGAAACGCGGCCGCTGCCACACGAAGACCAGTCAACCCTAGTTAAACCGCTGACCAGACAGCTCGTCAACTCTCACCGCGTGCCGAATCCGAGCGTACTTCAAAGGATTCTGCTTGAATTCCGTTCGGTGGTCCGGCGACGAAAACAAAAACAATTGATTGTCGAAGAACGCTCCGAATTTAATTTTTCCAGCAATCGCCCGCTGATCTTCATACAGCACAATCGGATCGCACCCCAGATTCTGCGGCGTGTAGAGCCGCGGATTCTTCACGAATTCCTGATGCTCCTCCTCCGAACTGAAGTAGTACGTAATGCCGCGATAGCTGTCAGAAATATCCTTCTGACCGGAAATCCACTCCCGATCCCGCAGCAGCCGCACCGGACAGAATCCCTCCAGCCCGATAATCGCCTTCTGAGCAACCAGCTGCTCCGGCGCCGGCTTTCTTGCGGCCGCCAGCGCAGCCCCCTTCCGCGAAATGCCACGCAGCAGATCCAGATACGCCTGAGTTGACTTGAAACCGATGTTCAACGTTTCCGGCGACTCGCCAGGATAAACCACCACGTCCCGAGGTACCGTGGATGCCCCATAATCCGCAGCCAGGTCAGGCCGTCGCGATACGTCCACTTCCACCGCGGCAATCCCCGTCTGCAGCTGCTGCTGCACTTCCTGCTGAGAAAACACCTGCTGAGTCATCTGACGACAGGGCCCGCAATAACTGGCGTGGAAATGGATCAGCAGTGGAAGGTCGGCATCCGCCGCAGCATCACGCGCTTCGTCAAAGGACGCATACCAGCCGTCCCCGGCACGTACCCCCGAAACTGTCAGCAACATCGCCGCTGCGACAGAAAAGAATCCGTTCCATTTCACCATGATGTGTTCCGTTCTGTGGTTGGCAGGAATGAGCTTCGTGCACGGCCCCCGGGGAAATCAGGGCGGCCGGATTACCAGAATTGCCTCGGCCGAACAGCCGCGGCCGCCGACAACGTGAATGCGGTCCGGGAATCCACTCGCCCAGCGGCTTTCCTTCTGCCGAAATACTGAGTCAGCATCCGGCGCACGAATGACCGCGACTGGTCCGGCTCACACCGGTTGATATCGGCCGGCAACCGATCGACAGTCCCGGCTCTTGAGTCCGGTTGCGGGCAAATCCGACCGGAAAAAGAAACAACCGCCGGTCTGTGTAAACGCGACAGTCATTCAGCGTTGTAACGATCAGGTAGTCTGGATGGCATGGAACTCGATACGGACTCGCCAGCGTCACGAGCCGGGCGTCACGAGCCGGGCGTCACGAGACCGGCGGTCTCAGCGTTCGCAGCATGCCGGCCGCTTTGTGCAACGTTTCCTCATATTCATCGCTCGACCGCGAATCCGCCACGATGCCCCCACCCACCGGAAACTGCACCCAACCGTTCTGCAACGTGAAGGTGCGAATCAGGATACTGCTGTCGAAGTCGCCGCCCGGACCAGCGTAGAACAGGTTGCCGCAATACGCACCACGCACCACCGGTTCCAGTTCGGCAATGATCTGCATGGCCCGAATCTTGGGCGCTCCGGTGATGGATCCCCCGGGAACCGTGGCCGCACACAGATGCCAGATATCACACCCCGAACGCAGTTCTCCTTCCACCGTGGAAACCAGATGCTGCACGGTCTCAAAGACTTCGATCTCACACAGCCCCGTCACCTTCACCGTTCCCGCCTGACACACTCGTGAAATGTCGTTTCTGAGCAGATCCACGATCATGATGTTTTCGGCTCGATCCTTTTCACTGGCCGAAAGTTCATTGCGAGTAAACAGGTCGGCGATCGGCGATCGGTGGCGACGGCGCGTGCCTTTAATCGGACGAGTTTCCACATACCGTCCGCCCGACACCTTCAAAAACCGCTCGGGCGAAGCGCTCACCACGGCAAAATCCTCTGCCTGCAGCAGCCCACAAAACGGAGCCGGATTCTGCACCCGAACCCGCTCGTACAAATCAACCGCCGACTGAGACCATTGGGCTGTCAGCTGCTGAGACAGATTGGCCTGAAAAACATCCCCGGCCCGAATATACTCAATCACCCGCTCCACAGCCGCGATGTAGTCGTCCCGCCTGAAACTCGAACGCACCTCCGGTGCCGTCGGCACCGGGTTCCCCCGCAGGCTCGGTTCAGGCGGCGTGCCCTGCCCCGCGATGGCCGGCGGTGACGGCGGCACATCGCCCTGCAATCGCTCCAGCACCCAGTCCCGACGAGAACCCCCGGCCGTCTCCACCGCCCCCGTCGCCGTGGCCGTTGTATTCCCGCCACGATCCAGCTCCAGCACCCACAGCTGCACGGTGTGTTCGATGTGATCCCAGACAATCGCCCAGTCAAACAGCCCCGCCAGCAGGGCCGGCGTCCGAAAGTCGTCCCGCGCTGGCACCGGGACAACTTCAAATGCCCCGCCCAGCTCATACGACATCAACCCGGCGATGCCCCCGCAGAACGGAGGGTGCTGACCCTCAGGCGATGGCAGTCGACGCTGCCATTCCCGCAGCACGACAAACGGATCCGTGCCATATTCGGGCCGATCCAGACGCAGCGATTCAACCGGATCGGCCGTCAGAATGCTGTACCGCGCATCCCGGATACGAACCGCCCCCGTACTGTCCAGCAGCATCAGAAACGGACAATCCTGAAACCGACGCAACGTGTCGACAACGTTCAGGCTGGAATCAAGCTGACTAATGGAAACAGGTCGAGACACGTGGGGCAGTGGCCGTCAAATCCGGAAACAGACAGTTTCACCGGATGTTAACGGCTCAGATGCATGTAATCAGCCGGACATCCGCCGTTTTCTGCTACGAATCCTGCGAGCGATGATGCACGGTCGCTGATCCGGGCAGCGTGCCCGCCACACCAAAACCCATCGCTTCGTCCTGAACGTACTGCTTGCCCAGCAGCCTGGCCATCTCAGCTCGCGCCAGCTCGAATCCCAGATAAAAGGCATGGCCGGCATCAATCTCAGGATTCGCCGTCAGCGCCTCTGCAAACAGTTCGAACGGCCGGTCTCCCTGCCAGTGCCCGTTTCGATTCATCAGATGCAGGCCCGACTGTGCGGCAAAAATCCGGAAGTTGGCATCGGTCAGCGCCGCGGCCAGCGACGCCAGCGACTCGGGAGACGATTCCTGCAGCTTCGCATCCCGCAGCATCACCAGCGACGAATCAATGTGTTTCGGAATTACCTGATTGGCGACCGCGTAATGCAGCAGCCGTCGCGCTGCATCAAATTCCGCCACCGCCGTGCGACACCAGTTGATCACCTGAGTCGTCAGCACACTCTGTATACCCAGCTCTTCACACATCGCCGCCAGCAGCATGTTGACGCCGGCCGAATCAACCTCCGTCAGCTCCGTCACATTGCCGATGCCCATCATCATGGCGACGTCCGGGTACTTCCGTCGAGCATCCATGTAGCGCTGCAGCGAAGCCGTAAAGCCCATCCCAATAGGTTCAATAATCGGGTCAATGCGGAATGGCACGCCGCCCGCCGCTAACCGTTCGACCAGACGGTCCAGCGACGCCACATCGGAGGGCGTGTCCGGAATCGCCACCACTTCCACACCCAGCGTCGTGACCCAGTCGACGTTGGAATGATTGCAGCTGAGAATCAGTTCGGCGCCGGCGTCGACGGCCTGCTCAACTTCCGCCCGGTCGAAACTGTCAATGGAAACACGCAGCTGCTCAGCCCGCAAGGCCGACACAATCCTGCCAACAGCCGGACAGGATTCGCCCGGGACACAGCCGACATCGATCAGGTCCGCTCCGTCCGCCGCCATACGTTTCGCTTCGGCCACCACGGCTTCCAGAGGCTGCCGGGTCGCGTGATTGATCTCACCGATGATCTCAACCGAATACCCATCCAGTGCGACTTTCTTTCTGCCACCCTGCCCGAAGTATTCCGGCAGGTCCTGAAGATCCTTCGGACCACGCTCAAACGATGTCTGAAACTGCTGCTCCAGCACACGCAGATCGCCCTGCACCCAGCCCGGCAGAATCACTCGATCCACGGCGGCAGGAACCTGCAGCCGCTTTGCCAGCAGACTGACGTGCAGCAGAGCAGCCACCTGAATCCCCGGCACGGCCACCTGATAGTCGAAGTTCAGACGATCTGCGAGGCGCCCGACAACTTCCCGCAGGCTGGCCTCAGCCAGCCGGCCGGTGACAAACAGAAGCTTCTGGCCGGTCAGAGATTCGCTGTTCATTCGGTGGCAAACAAGTCACACACGTCGAACTTTGCATCCGAACCCGCCAGCGGCGACAGGATTTCGCCGGGCCTTGCGATCGAGCAGTTCATGTACTCCGTTCCTCGCGGTTCCCGGTAAACGTGGATACAGGTGGCGGCCGCGTCCACGATCCAGTATTCCCGAATCCCGGCCTCCGCGTACAACTCAGCTTTCTCCGCCAGATCGCTCTTCACGCTGCGGTAAGAAACTTCAAACGCCCCGCAATCCACCATGCGGTCGAATTCCTGAATGCTCAGATGCAGACTGGTACTCATGCAGGGACTCGGCGTCATCGCTTTGAATCAGGGCAGAAAATCCGGCACCCCCCGGCTCTCAGGCTGCATCTTACCGTGACGTTCGCGGGACTCAACCACTTCCTCCGCGTACCAAGATTGCCTGAATCAGATTCTGCGTTACGATCCGTCCCCACACGCCGATCGTGAGTGTTACCACCATTTTTCAAGCATTTCCGTATTCCCCGGGTTAATCATGCGCTGGACTCAAACCTTTATCCCCACCATGAAGGAAGTTCCTTCGGACGCCGAAGTTCCCAGCCACCGCCTGATGCTGCGGGCCGGCCTGATCCGACAGCTGATGGCCGGGGCCTACACCTACATGCCCATGGGATACCGCGTCGTCCGCAAGGTGTCTCAGATCGTCCGCGAAGAAATGGATCGCGCAGGCGCCATCGAATTGTTCATGCCCGCCATCCAGCCGATGGAACTGTTCGAACGTACGGGCCGCCGGGAAGCATTCGGCAACGTGCTGTTCAACTTCGAAACCCGACGCGGCGACCGAAAACTGCACTTCGCCCTCGGCCCGACCCACGAAGAAGTCATCACCGACCTGATGGCTCATGAAATCAAGTCATACAAACAGCTGCCCCTGACGCTGTACCAGATTCAGACGAAATTCCGCAACGAGGAACGTCCCCGGTTCGGTGTCCTGCGCACCAGCGAATTCCTGATGAAGGATGCCTACAGCTTCGGATCCTCAATGGAACAGCTGAACGCCGCCTACGATGCAATGTACAACGCCTACTGCCGGATCTTCGAACGCTGCGGTCTGGAATATATTCCGGTCGAAGCCGAAAGCGGCCCGATCGGCGGCGACGCCTCTCACGAATTCATGGCCCCCGCCGACAACGGCGAAGACTTTGTCGTCCGCTGCCCGGGCTGCGGTTATGCCGCCAATCAGGAACGAGCCGACACCGGCCGATCTTCCGAAATTCCAACCGCCCGGGCGGACGCTCCAGCCCCGGTGAAGGTCGATACCCCGGAAGCCGGCAGCATCGACGATGTCAGCCGCATGCTGAAAGCCGATCCCGCCACGTTCATCAAGACACTGATCTACGTCGCCGACAACAAACCCGTGGCAGTGCTGATTCGCGGTGATCACGAGGCGAACGAAGGAAAAATCCGACGAGCACTGAGTGCCACCAGCCTGGAACTGGCCGACCCGGCCACCATCGAAAGCGTCACCTCCGCCCCCGTCGGCTTTGCCGGCCCCGTCGGACTGTCGTGCACTCTGCTGGCGGACCACGACATCGCCGCCCTTGAATCGGCCATCACCGGTGCCAACGAAAAAGGCGCCCACCTGACCGGCGTGATTCCCGGCACGCACTTCGAACTGACCACCACCCACGATCTGCGGAATGCCGCCGCCGACGATCCGTGCCCGAAATGTGACGCAAAGCTTGAAATCGTGCACGGTATCGAGGTCGGACACGTGTTCAAACTGGGCACGAAGTACAGCGAATCGCTGGATGCCTGCTTCCTGGACAGCGCCGAAAAGAAACACCCGCTGATCATGGGCTGCTACGGCATCGGCGTCACCCGAGTGGTCGCCGCCATCGTGGAAACCTGTCATGACGACAACGGCATTCGCTGGCCGGTAAATGTGGCCCCGTATACGGTCGAGCTGATTCCGCTGAACGTGAAGGATGAGGAGGTCATGTCTGCGGCCAATGGAATCTACGACCAGCTGACGGCATCCGGTATCGACGTGCTGATGGACGATCGGGATCAGCGGCCAGGCTTCAAGTTCAAAGACGCCGACCTGATCGGACTGCCCGTGCGAATCGTCATCGGCGGCAAGGGCCTGAAGGAAGGAATCGCCGAGATCCGGCGGCGGGAAGACGACGACGCCCAGCGCGTCCCGCTGGCCGAAGCCGTGACGTTTGTGCAGCAACTGCTGCAGCAGAGCTGAGCGACCAGCACGGAACAAACCGCTGAAACCACTACCACGGACCAAACCGAGCTGCGCGAACCGGGCAGTGCGAAAAACGCGGAACCAACACCGCTGACCGAACCGGTGCAGTCGGGTAACAACCCGGCTGCACCCGGCGTTGAGGCCGGTCGAACATGGACGGCACCTGCTGTTTGCACCTGCGCTCAACCGAACGCTTCATGTCCCCACCATGCGACGCACAGTGAGCCGAGTGCCGTCAGGCACCGGGCCCCTCTAACGCGCCGATTCCACTTCCACATTCCCCCCGTCCCAGCGACGCCCCCAGCCCGGCCGCTGACGCGTCGCGGCTCACGGGTGCACCGGTTGTCGTCGGGTCTCTTCGGTTGAGGTCGGGTCTCCCGACCCGACTTCGGTTGTGGTCGGGTCTCCCGACCCGACTTCGGTTGTGGTCGGGTCTCCCGACCACTGCTGTATACATGTTCGTCTTGCGTAACTCAATGGGAGTTGGGATGTTACAGCGTGTGGCGACGGGGCGTGTTTGAGCACGGATGCATTCCACAAGGAGTTAGACATGGAACGTCCTTCCAAAGA
>JAVKCM010000058.1:0-22997 GCA_040222735.1 Fuerstiella sp.
TCAAACCGATCTCGCCCCCGCGCCAGTGCCCCGCCGATCTCACCACGTTTTCGTCCAGCCATCGTCGGTCTCCCCAAAGGTAAAACCAACCACGGTACCGAGGACGAAAAAATCGTTCAGGCACGCTTACCGGAAGGACACAGCCAGTTTCACCAGCCAGTTTCACCTGCCGACGCCTTTGTCGGAAACACTATGTTTGAGGCGGAGGCGGAGGCGGAGAACGAGAACGAGAACGAGAACGAGAACGAGAACGAGTACGAGTACGAGTACGAGAACGAGAACGAGAACGAGTATGAGTATGAGTATGAGTATGAGTACGAGTACGAGTACCTTGTCGTTACCCACACTGTCGTCGCGACTTTGCAGAGAACATGAGTATTTTCGCTGCGTGAGCCGCGACGCGTGAGCGGCCGGGTTCTTGAACATGTCACCCAACCACCCGGTGCCTGACGGCCCGCGGCTTACATGACGAGAATCACCGGCATTTGTGGATGCGGTAGGTACCTCTGGACGTGCTTCATGTGTTGAGATGCCTCTGACGGCAGGCTTCGCTGATCACGCCCAGACGGGGCGAATTTTCAGCCGCAGCCGAGACCCGTATGTGCTGCGGCTGGAAGCCCCAGCTACGGCGAGGCAGTCGGGGCGGCTGCGGCTGGAAGCCCCAGCTACGGAAACGACCAGGGCCGGCCATTGGTGATCCTTCCGTGAGCCGCGACGCGTCAGCGGCCGGGCCACGCGCGCGACGATTCCATGGATTTCAACGTCACACCGGGAAGCCACCCGGTGAACGGCCCGGTGCCTTACGGCACTCGGCTCACTCTTGAGTTCTCTGATAACGACCGGTGTTGACCCCCCGAATTTGTGGGTAACGACAAGGCACGAGTGCGGGACGGGAACGTTTCAGCTCAGAATTTCCTGGATGACGTGACCGTGGACATCGGTCAGTCGACGCTGAATTCCGTTGTGGTAATACGTCAGCCGCGTGTGGTCGATTCCCAGCAGATGCAGGGCCGTCGCGTGCAGGTCGTAGCTGTAGGCCGGTGATTCCACCGCTTCGAATCCCAGTTCGTCGGTGGCCCCGTAGCCGATACCGCCTCTGACTCCACCGCCGGCAAGCCATGCCGTAAATGCCCCGGCGTTGTGGTCGCGACCTTTGCCCGCCGCTCCCTGAGCCCCCGGCTGGCGACCGAATTCCGTCGTGCAGATCACCAGCGTATCGTCCAGCATGCCCAGTCGTTTCAGATCCTTCAGCAGGGCTGACGCGCCGGTATCCAGCACGGCGCCCCAATAGCCGTGATCTCGCACAAGGTCTTCGTGACTGTCCCAGTTCGGCCGGATCTTTCTGGCCGTCGTGTTTTCGGCACCGCAGTAGATCTGTACAAACCGCACTCCGCGCTGAGCCAGTCGCCGAGCCATCAGACACTGACGTCCGAACGGACCGATCTCGGGATGGTCGAGTTCATACAGTGCCCGGGTCGATTCGCTTTCGTTCGCCAGATCCGTCACCTCGGGAGCACTCAGCTGCAGCCGCGCCGCCATCTCGTAAGCCCTGATTCGCGCCTCCAGTTCGCTGTTGCCGGGCCGTGACTGCTGATGAATCTGATTCAGCTGACGAAGAAAATCCAGTCCCGCGCGATCCCGCTGCGGGGTGGCCGCAGCAAAGTTCTCAGGAGGAAACAGGTCGGCAATCGGCTGTCTCGGGCTGGACGTATTCAGCGTAGTCGCCTGGTGCACGGCTGGCAGAAATCCCGCGCCCCAGTTGATGATTCCTCCCGGCGGCAGGCCTCGCGGATCAGGCAGCACAACAAAGGCCGGCAGATCGTCAGCTTCGCTGCCCAGTCCATACGTGACCCATGACCCCATACTGGGAAAACCGGGAAGCGTGAATCCGGTGTTCATCATAAAGCAGGCCGGACCGTGCAGAGCCGTCTTGCTGTGCATCGAATAGATAAAGGCCATGTCGTCGACGCACGTGGCCAGCCGCGGAAACAGATCGCTCATCCACAGACCGGACTGCCCGTGTTGACGGAATTTCCAGAAACTCGGCTGACACTGACCGGGCTTCGACGCAAAGAACTGCAGCCGGCCATCCGGATCGAAGGGCTGCCCGGCGCGCTTCTGCAGCTCGGGCTTGTGGTCGAAGGTATCCACCTGACTCATGCCGCCCGGACAGAAGATCTGGATCACGCGCCGCGCCCGAGGCCGATAATGAGGTTCAGCGCGGCTGTCATCGGCCAGCAGCGCCGCCAGCGCCAGCCCGCCGAAGCCACCCCCGGCCGTCTCCAGAAATGTACGGCGAGAAGTTTTCACAGACGCAGACGGAACTCCACGTCGGTCAGTCGTCATGGTTGACATCCGATTAATCCACATAGACAAATTCGTTGGCATTAAACAGCGATCGACACAGAACAAACAGCCCATGCTGTCGGACCAGATCCGCGGCCGGCAATGCTTCTTCGCTCGATGGCTTTCTTCCCAGGGCCAGTTCAAATGCACGCTGCACCTGGTCTGCCGGACGCTGACCGGATTCCTTTCGGACACGATCGGCGAAGTATTGCGACTGCCGCAGCATGAAGTCATTGTTGAACAGCGCCAGCGACTGCAGCGGCGTGGTGGTCGTCAGCCGCTGAGGCGTCAGATTGGCCGGGTCGGGGCAATCCAGCGTGGTCAGAAATCGATCCGGCGTCGTGCGAACGATGTAGCGATAAATACTCCGCCGCCACAACGCCGGTTCATCAGCGGTGATATAGGTGTAGATCGGAGCGTAGGCATCCTGATACTCGAAGTCCTCAAAGCCCGGACCACCGCGTTCCAGGTTCAGACAGCCGCTGACCGAAAGCACGGCATCCCGAATCGCTTCGGCCTCCATCCGCCGCGCGTGCTGACGCCACAGCAGGCGATTATCCGCGTCCACGGCGGCCCCCGCCGCATCCGCTGAAAACTGCGATTGCTGCCGCCACGCATCGCTGGTCAGGATCAACCGGTGCAGCTGCTTCAGAGACCCGTTTCGCTTCTGCAGTTCCGCCGCCAGCCAGTCCAGCAGCTGCGGATGAGAAGGACGTCCTCCGCCAAAACCGAAATCGCTGGGCGTGCTGACGATGCCCTGCCCGAAGTGCCATTGCCACAATCGATTGACGATCACACGACGGGTCAGGGCATTGTCCGGATCAGTGATCCACGCCGCCAGCGCCGCACGACGATCAGCATCGCTGGCATGAACATCTCCCAGCTTTGGATCCAGCATCGTCAGCGAACTCAGCGCCGCCGGCGCCAGTGGTTCGCCCGTCGCCGCTTCCGAATCACCTCGAACCAGCAGCCGGACCTCCGGAGGCTCCTCGTCGGCCACGACCCCGTAAAATCTCGGCGGTGGTCCAAGATCGGCAAGATGTTCGGCCGCCGTCAGACGCTCCCGACGAAGCTGCGTCAGCCGCTGCTGGTCCTGCGGGCTTTGCTGCCGAACCGACACGGGCTTCAGCTGCGGATCACCAAACCCGACCTGATCATGGCTGTAACCGTTGCCACCATCGGTCGCCATCAGCGTCAGAAACCGAGCCTGTGACGACAGTTCCACCTGCACATCCTGCAGACCGTCGTCCCGCTGCAGCTGACGGAATGCCATCACCTGCTCACCATCCACAAACACCCACACATCCGCATGAAAACTGCCCGATGCTCCGAAGTACCCCAGCTTTGACGTGAAACGCAGATCGCCCCCGCCGGCCGCGGTGCGAAATGCCGCAAGGTCAAATGTGATACCTGCGTTGGCATGCAGCCCCAGCAGGCTGTGGCCATCGCCGGTGAAATCAATACCATCCAGTTCCGGAGAATGCTGACTGGCCACTGGACCGTTCCGAATCATGTCCCACGCCATACCGGAAGTCTTTGGCAGGCCGCTGACGGTGAGGCCGGTCGTACTGATCGTGATCTCGGCGTCCCCATCCTGCCCGTCGGGAATGAAGACACCGTCGACAAACCCGAAATCCGACGCTGCAAATCTGTTGGTTATGACGTTTCCCAGAGCTCCAAAGTCACGGGTCTGCACCTTGGCCGTGCGGGCATCGATTCCCTGACGGTAGGTCCCGGTGCCCAGTCCATTACCGCCCCCCACGATGTCAGCAAGGTCGGAACCGGTGCCTTCAATGCGAGCGATGGCAAAATCAAGCTCACGCAGACGCGCCGTCCGTGCGGCTTTTTCGTCCTCGTATTTCTGCACGGCCGCAGCACTCGTCACCCGCTCCTGTCGCCGCAGCCCGGCAAACACGGCGCGCAGCTGGTAGTATTCCTTCTGAGAAACGGGATCCAGTTTATGATCGTGACAACGAGCACAGTGGATCGTGATCCCCATCGTCGCCGTCATCACCTGAGTGGCCATGTCGTCCAGATCGAGCGAACGGGCTGAACGCCGCAGGATATCGCTCTTGGTTTCAACCTGACCAACGTAGTCCCATGGCCCCGCGGCCAGAAAACCAGTGGCGATCACCGCCTGATCGTCATCCGGCCACATGACATCTCCGGCAATCTGCTCCTGCAGAAATCGGTCGTAGGGTTTGTCATCGTTCAATGACTGAATCACGTAGTCCCGATAACGCCATGCATGGTCGCGCCGCTGATCGCGTTCGAAGCCGTGAGTGTCTGCGTAATGAGCAATATCCAGCCAGTGCCGCGCAAAACGTTCGCCATAATGCGGGGATTCCAGCAGGCGATCTATCAGTCGCTCGTAAGCACGCGGATCGGGATCGTCGACGAAGGACTGCACCGCTTCCGGCGACGGCGGCAGCCCATGAAGATCAAACGTCAGGCGACGAATCAATGTGCGCCGGTCCGCCGGGGCCGACATGCTCAACCCGTGTTCCGCCAGCCTGGCCCGAATAAAATCGTCAATCGTCAGCTCTGTACCGGCGGCCGTCGGTGACCGTTCTTTACCGTCAGCCTGGTTGCCGCGGGTCTGGTTGCCGCGGGTCTGGTTGCTGCGGGTCTGGCTGCTGACGGTCTGGCTGCTGACGGAAACCACGGGCTGCAGCGGCTGCAACGACCACCAGGAGGCATCAGCCTTGGATTTCTCTCGGACAACAACGTTCTGCGGCCACGTGGCCCCTTCCTTGATCCACTGACGAATGAGCGATACCTGCGACGCCGACAGCGGCGGACTTTCCTGTGGCATCCGTGGAATGTCACCCTCAGACGCGCTGATGACGTCGACAAGGTGACTGGAATCAGGATCACCCGCCACGATATAGCCCATCTCAACCAGGTCACTGATCGTTGCCAGCGACAGATCGCCTTCGGCCACGTTCGGTGAATGGCAGCGCACGCAGTGCTGCTGAAAGATCGGGGCGATCTTTGTTTTGAAGTCCGGAACTCCATCGTCGGCGCCCGGAGAAGATTGACTGACGACAAGCCAGGCAGATATCAGGATCAGCCGGACAGTACGTGCCGGGAAGCTGCGGCCGGAAACCTGCCCGCACGGTACCGTGGTCAATCCGCTGCCGACACGTTGTCCCCGCCCATTGCTGAGCAACATCGTTCGATCGTTCTTCATTATCATCTCACACTGTTTCCCGGACACACATTGTCGAAATCAAAGGCCCGTCGGTGCCGGGCCGTACCGGCAGGATGCAGGAGCGATGCAGCAGCCATTCAGGACGGACTTTCGCACCGCATGTCCCGTCCGGCGGTATACAGATGCTGCCGCATGCTTTCTGCGGCCGCCGTGGGATCGCGGGCCAGAATGGCGTCAAGAATGCAACCATGCTGCTGGATCGCCGTCTGCCTGCCGACCCGACCAATGGTTCGCTGGCGGCTCTCAAGACTGATCTCAGCCAGAGAATCCAGAATCAGCCGAAACATCAGATTGCCACTGGCCCCGGCCAGCGCCCGATGAAAATCCAGGTCACACTGAATCGCCGTTGGATCGGCCTGCGCTACTTCCATCTGCCCGTGAATCTGCTGCAGCTGCAGTACCTGATCCTTAGTCGCCCGAATCGCGGCCAGACGAGCTGCCTCCGGCTCGATGGCCAGCCGAGCTTCCAGCAACTGATGCAGACGTTCTTCCACATCCGGTATAAGCAGTGACAACGAGCCGGTCACCGGACGCTGCAACTGGTCCACAATCCTGATGCCACTGCCCTGCCTCACCTCCAGCAACCCCTGGTGCTCCAGCTGCCGGATCGCTTCCCGAACCACCTGCCGACTGACGCCAATCTGCTCAGCCAGCCGACGTTCGGCTGGCAACTGACGGTCGCCATCCGCGGGCTGAGCACGAATCAGTTCGGCCAGCTGAGCAGAAACCTGAGTCACCAGTGACCGCGAACGAACCTGAACCTGAGCGAGATCCATTGTTTTCCCTGCAAAAACAGGACGGAAAAATTGGTCTGACCACCCTACCACACAGAAATCAAACCGGCAAGCCACAGCGAAACACGGTGCCCGGACCACCCGCGCGATCAAAAAAATCCAGGATTCCTGTCCGGTACCGATCCGAAACCGCAATCCCCGACTGATTCGTTCAATTTCCACCACCACTTTCGGAAAGCACCGCCATGTTTCGTTCTCGCAAAAATCAACGCCGCAGTGGCTCACAGAACACGAAGCCTGCCGCCGCCCAGACCGCGGATTCAACCTGTCAGACACTGGAAGACCGTCAGCTGCTGTGTGGCAACCCGGTCGCTGCAGAAGCGCCGTCTCACAGCCCCGAAACAAACAACGTCAGCGACAACAGTAACGCTGTCCGGCAGCAGGCCGTCAGGGAGGCGCCCCTTCGCAATGCCGACCTCCAGCCGACCGCCGTATCGACGGGCGCCGCTACCGACCTGCTGGATACCTACTTCCAGCGATTTGCCGAAGCCGATGCAGCTGACACGGCCGAACGAATCGACAGATCGGGAGGTCTGACACTTCCGATCCCACTGCCGCCGGATTCGGGGCAGGACACCCTGATCATACCGGGTGTCGCATCCACACCGGGAATCGCCGGGACGGACGATAACGGGACACAACAGCCGGGCCAGACGACGGATGGCGTCGGCGGCCCTGAACACGGCAACGCGACCGGCGGAGGTCGCAACGTTGAGGTCACGGGACCAGTCACCGGAGCCGCGAATGACGACCCGGCTCGACTGTTCAACGATCCGGTCAACGGACCGGTAATAATTCTGCCGCCGAGCGGTGTCGACCCGCTGTTCCCGCCCTGCATGCCGATTCCGCCGGTTCCTGAATTCGGCGGAATTTATGTGCCGGGGCTTCCAGGCAGCCAGCCGATCCAGGGATTCGATCCTCTGTTCCCGCTCGGTGGTAACCAGCCGATCACACCGGAACTGCCGGGACCGCTGGGCGGCAAATCCATGCCCCTGCCCATTCCTCCCGGTCCGACCGGCATGGGACTCATGCTTCAGGGTTTGACCATGGACGGCGGCAGCCAGGTGCCCCAGTCGCCTCCCTCGATTCTCACGGACTGATTTTGCCGGTACCCTGTCAGCACTGCACGCGCCATTGAATTCCGGTTGCCGACCATAAAGGATCGATCGTGAAAGTCAGGGACTGCTGGGTGTTCAGGTGCATGTCGGACCGCCGATGAAGATCGAATACCGAAACCTGTGGCTGAAGCATCCGGGGCCGCGGCCGACAGCAGGTGCCGGGCGGGGTCAGGTCACTTATCGGCCGGGTTCGCTGGCAGAACCGAATCATGCGGCCACCTTTCAGCATCTGGTCGGGCTGACGTGGGACGATGCGGCTCGGCAGTATCAGGTATCGAATTTTGAGGTGCCTGCGACCGAATCGCCCCGCTGATTCGGTCAGCCGACTTCCGTGACAGAACGCCGCGGCCCGATCATGAAGACGATTACTTTCGGCCGCCTCCTTTTTTTCCCTTCCTGCCGCCTGGCTTCGACTTGCGACGGTCCGGTGTTCCGGCGGCGGAGTCGCTGTTTCCGAACTTTTTCGTGCCCGACTTCTTACGGCCCGTTTTCTTGTTTCCAGACTTCTTGTTCGCTGACTTTCCTGAAGCCGCTTTGCCGAAGCCGGAGGACCCGCGGCCCGACTTTCGGGATCCTGACTTCGGGGTATCAGAACGGCCCGGCTTCTGTCTTGAGCGGGACGGCGAATCTGTCGTCTGAATGCGTGGTCGCCGCGAGGTTGGAGCGTCTCCCACGGGACCGATGATTCTGAGATCCAGTTCTCGTCGGTCCACATCGACATTGGCGATCACGACGCGGATGGAATCGCCCAGTCGGTATTCTTTTTTCAGCTGGCTGCCGGTGAGCGTCCGCGTGGACGGTTCGTAGGCATAGAAGTCGTCGGACAAAGAACTGATGTGCACAAGCCCTTCGGCGGGAATCTTCACTCCCTGACAGAAGATTCCGAAGCTTTCAACGCCCGTGATAAACGCATCCATTTCTTCGCCGACTTTGTCTTCCAGATAGCGGAGCAGCTTGATGCGTTTGAGTTCGCGTTCGGCCTTCTCGGCGCGACGTTCGGTGGTGGAGCAGTGTTTGCCGAGCTGAATCAGCTCGCCCATACTATGCAGCTGTGGCTTCTGCCCGGCGGCCAGATCGCCGATGAGGCGATGGATGGTCAGGTCCGGGTAGCGGCGAATCGGGCTGGTGAAGTGGCAATAATTGTCCTCACTCAGCGCATAATGACCGAATTCTTCCGGACTGTATTCCGCCTGTTTCATGGCGCGCAACAGAGCAAAATTGATGGCTCGTTCTTCCGGCTGTCCGGCCACGCTGTTGATCAGGTCCTGAATCTCTTTGCGGCTCTGGAACTTTTCCAGTTCGTAACCCAGGCCGTTGCAGAATTCTTTGAAGTTCTTCAGCCGCAGTTCATCCGGAGTGCCATGGACGCGGCGCAGAAACGGGATATCGCGGGCCGCCAGAATCTGTGCCACGGCAATATTCGCGGCCAGCATGAATTCTTCGATGATCTCGTGGCTTTCATCATGGTGCCGTTCGTGGGCGCCGGTGATATTTCCGTCGTCATCGAAGTCGATTTCCACTTCCGGAATACCCATCTGCAGAGCACCAGCGGCGAATCGCCGGCGTCGCAGCATCATCGCCAGTTCGTGCATCCTTAACAGCAACTGAATCACCCTGGCCGCCGTCTTTCCCTTGTGCTGCTGCGGATTCTGAACAATCGGCATTACTTCTTCGTAGGCGAAGCGTTTGGACACGCGAATCACGGTATTGGCGACTTCGGCTCCCAGCGGATTGCCCTGAGGATCGAATTCGATGAACACGCTCTTGGTGTAGCGAACATTGCCTTCCTGCAGACTGGCCAGTCCGTTACTGATGACCTCGGGCAGCATGGGAATCACGTGCCGCGGCAGATAAACACTGGTACCGCGATCTTTGGCCGATCGATCCAGCGGGCTGCCGGGCGGCACAAAATGAGCCACGTCGGCAATATGCACGGCCAGCTGCCAGTGACCACGTTTGTCCTTGCGCAGCGAGATTGCGTCGTCAAAGTCTCGCGCCGTGGCCGGGTCGATGGTCACTACAACTTCTTTGGTCAGGTCCAGACGGCCCTGAAAATCGGTATCGTCGAAGTGCTCGGCCTGCAGTCGCGCGTCTTCCGTCACCTCTTTGCTGAATTCGCAGGGCAGCCCCAGACTGTGCACCACTGTCATGGTGTCGACACCGGGATCACCCCGCTGCCCCAGCACCTCCGTCAGCACGGCTTCGCCGCCTCGGGTGGCGGTGGGAAAGCGCAGCATCTCAATCACAACCTTGTCGTCCGGCCGAGCTCCTCGGGCTCCCGGGTCACCGACATGGATGTCGCCCTGAAACTGAGTCCCGTCGACGCGGACGTAGCCCTGGCCCTGAGCCTCAAGATACGTCCCGACAAAGACATTACTGGCTCGTTCCAGCACCTTTTCAACCTGACCGCAGCGCTGCCCCCCGGATCGACGACGGCTGACCAGTCGGACCAGCACTTCATCGCCGGTCTGCGCATCGTGCAGATCGCGGGAAGAAATATAGACATCCTTCTTCTGCAGATCCGCGGCGGCTTCATGAGGAATCACAAACGCCGCACCGCTGGTGATCTTCTTGACGACGCCCGTCACATAGCCGGCCGCGGCTTTCAGCTGCAGGCGCCCCTTTTTTCCTTCACGAATCTGTCCGGCAGAGATCAGCGAATCCAGAGCGGCCTGAAATCGGCCACGCCCCTTCTTGCTCACACGCAGCTTCTTCGCCAGCGCCGCGCTATCGATCGGACGATACTTCGGTTCGGTCAGATACTCGATGATTTGGTCTTCCAGCTTGCTCAATTCATTGCCTTATTGTTGGGGCAGCACCCGGACCCGGAATCACTGACTGAAAAACAGTTCACAGAGAACGTGAACGGTAACATGTGCACCCATGTGACCGCGAAGCTGCGGACTTCAAAAGTCTGCAGTTTTCATGCGATTCGAACTGCTGCGGCCGCCCGGTAAACACACACCGGCCCGGCCCATGAATGCCCGCCCCTTCGGCGACACGAAAGGTGAACAGGGAATCACCGGGTCACCGGAGACCGCGGCCGCCTGTCTGCCCGCCGCAGCTGTAAGTTGCGGAAACCTGCGAAAAACGGCCGCGGACTCGCTTCGGAATCGGATTTCCGGCAGTACAATCAGAATCCGCTGTGCCGGGCGTTGGTGACCCCAACGTCCGGTTCTTTTTTGGGCGGAATATGTCGGGTCAACACCGCATACCGGAGCGTCTGCCAGCGGACACCGCCGCAGGCTTCTCTGACCGTACTCCGGCCCAGTCCCTGTAATCCACGTCATTGTGAGAGCGAACCGTGCCGGCGACATCTGTGATTGGTCTTCAGTGGGGCGACGAAGCGAAGGGCAAGATCGTCGATCTGCTGACTGAAAAACACGACATTGTCATCCGCTATCAGGGCGGCAATAACGCCGGACATACCGTTAAGTTCGGGGGCAACACGTACAAACTGAGTCTGCTGCCGACCGGCATTCTGCAGGGGCACGTGAAATCCGTCATCGCTCCGGGCGTCGTGATCAGCCCGCATGCCATCCTGAAAGAACTGGACGCTTTGTCAGCCGGCGGCACCGACGTCTCCGGGCGACTGATGATCAGCGACCGGTCACACGTCATCTGCCCCTGGCACCTGCTTGAAGAAGCTGCCTTCGAAGCATCCCGAGGCGGTTCGGCCATCGGCACCACCATGCGCGGCATCGGCACCTGTTACCGCGAAAAAGCAGGACGCTTTCACGCGATCCGAATGGGTGATCTGATTGACAGAGACGCCTTTGCTGAAAAGGTTCGCGAGATTGTTCCGTTCAAGCAGAAGATCCTGAACGCGCTGAACCCCGACGGCGAGCAGATGAATGTCGAACAGATCATCGAAGACTACTCGGCCTGTGCAGACCGCCTGCGACCTCTGGTGACCGACACCACCGCGTGGCTGCTGAACGCCCTGGAAGACGGAAAAAAACTGCTGTTCGAAGGTGCTCAGGGAAGCCTGCTGGATGTGGACCACGGCACCTTTCCGTATGTCACGTCCTCAAACAGTTCCGGCTGCGGCATTCACAGCGGCAGCGGCATTCCGGAACGAGCGATCCAGAATATGATCGGCGTCGCCAAAGCCTACACCACCCGCGTGGGCGGCGGCCCCTTTCCGACGGAACAGGACAACGAAATCGGACAGAAGATCAGAGACGCCGGCAATGAATACGGAACCGTCACCGGACGACCTCGCCGGTGCGGCTGGCTGGACACCGTCGCAACCCGCTACAGCGCTCGCATCAGCGGCGTCGACAGCGTCGCCATTGCTCTGCTGGATGTGCTGAGCGGCTTTGACGAACTGCAGATCTGCGAAGCCTACGACATCAACGGCACCGTCACACGCGACATGCCGTCGCGCTGCGAAGACCTGGCACTCGCCCGCCCGGTGTACCGCCGTATCGACGGCTGGGCCGAAGACATCACCGGTGTACGCGTCTTTGAAGACCTGCCGGCGGCCGCTCAGGCCTATGTTCAGACAGCCGGTGAACTGATCGGACGAAAGGTCTCCATCGTGTCCGTCGGCCCTGACCGCGAACAGACGATCCACCTGCCATAACACGTCACGTCAGCGCGATGTGTCCGCCCCGGTTGTGGCCGGGTCTCCCGACCCGACCACAAGATCGACCCCGGTTGTGGCCGGGTCTCCCCACCCCCCCACAAGATCGACCGAAGGTCTCCCGGTTCGTATCATGCCGATGCGTGGGGCGGTCGGGAGACCACCCCACAACGAAGGGGAGACCGCCGCACAACGAGGCGGCGATGGAATCAGCGCGCTGTGTCTGCCGCCGGTGACCTGCGGCAAACACCTGCCGCGCCGCGTGTTTTCCCGCAACGATGCGGCAACCGCCTGCACGGCGCGAAATCCCCGTCAGCTCCGAGAGAATTCGTGCAGCGGCGCGGACAACCATGTGTGGGGAAAATTGCGGAGGGGAAAAAGCTCCGTGCCAAAATAACCCACGTGATCTCACCCACGCCGGACGGACGATCAAGACACACCAGGGGCGCATGGGTGAGGTGAATCCCCATAGGAGGTTCCCCATAAGATACGCGCCGAACCACGATTCAGAACAATTTTGGTTTTGCCGCTGAATTGTGATCCCCGAATTAATAATTGTTGGAGGGATTAACCCCCAATCAGCCACTGTCCCAGGTTGTCTCAGAGTCTCGGCAGCTCTCGATGCGGCGCCCGCCGGACACCACTGCGTGACCCGGCTAAGGAAAACAAAACATGAGCCCGTTCAGTCAGAATCACAGTACCGGATCCTTCGCGTCGTCCGTCCCTGCCCGACCGTCAGTTCCGTCGTCAGAGCTGTCGCCGGCTCAGATCGCTGACTGGCGACTGCAGATCAATGCGTGCCGGCACCCGGTCATCATCCTGAATTCCAGCTTCCAGCCGATGCTGCTGAATGACGCACTCAGAAGACGCATGTCCGACCCCGATCCGGTCGAAGGCACGGACCAGCCGGCCGTCTTTGTCTGGCAGGCCATCTGTGACACGGTCAGGCGACTGGTTGCCGAGCACGCTGCCGCCGGCCGTTCCAGCCAGATCTGTGAGGCGTTTCCTCTGCACCAGCGGTGTTTTGTCGCCGTCGGAACGGTACTGCGCAACAGCGCCGGATATGTACAGGGCGCCGTGATCAACCTTGGAGACCTGACCAGTTCGAAGACCCGGCTGCAGTCTGTCCTGGGCAGTGGCCAAACCGTGCCACCGGCCGGTGCGGAAGCTCCGGAGGACGAAGAACGCAGCCGCTTTCAGGACTGGGTCACGCAGCGCGAAGCAGCCCGCCAGAAGATGTCACGCCTGTCTCGCAGAGAATCCCAGGTCGTGTCTCTGGTCTCTGACGGACTGCCCAACAAGAGCATCGCGCACGAGCTTGACATCAGCGTCAAGACCATCGAAAAGCACCGAGCCAACGCGACTCGCAAACTGGGAGTGGGCAGCACGGCAGAAATGGTACGCATTGCCGTCGTGGCAGACAGCAAGTCGGCCAGCGTAGACCGGTCAGCTCCGGACTTTCCCCCGGGACAGAACGGGCCGATCGCATCCTGAGCATCCCGGCATCCGCCTGCCCTGTCGGGCAACTCCCGCCCCGAAATCTGCCATTTCTTTGCCTGAGCCGAGTGTTTTTGCGCTCTGAGCTCGGCCTCCGGTGATTTTTTTCACCCTGCTCTGCCGCACGGCCTGCCGCCGTGCGGCGTCGTCCCGGTCAGCAGCCGTCTGCAGCTGCACGAGGCCTCTTATCAATCGGTGGATTTCGGTTGAAGTCATTCCACCAGCCTCGAACACCCGATAGCTCGTCGCTATAGTCCCTGTCGCGGGTCCGGCCCGCGGACCGGTGACCACCGTGCCATCGTCCCTGGTGCTTTCGCTGCCGATCACTGAGACATCTTCGGTGATGGCGTACCGTCAGGGCCGCGGCAGGCTGAATCGGCCGGTCGGTTGCCACGGTCGTTCTTCCGGCAGAAGTCTGCTGGTTGAGCAGAAACCTCAGTCAATAAAAAAAGGTCTTCGCTCGGCTGATCGAGCGGGCCGCGACGTTGGACAAGCCGAATGAAGATTCACGAATTTCAGGCCAAGTCATTGTTTCGAGCGGCGGGAGTGGCAGTTCCGGAAGGAATCGTCGCCAAAACGCCGGACGAGGCCGCAGCTGCCTTCGAAAAACTGGGCGGTGAACTGGCGGTTGTCAAATCACAGATTCACGCCGGCGGCCGCGGCAAAGGACGCTTCAAGGAATACCCGGATCAGCCTGGTGTGGTCCTGGTCAGATCTGCTGCCGAAGCCCGCGAAAATGCCGAGCGCATGCTGGGCAGCACGCTGGTCACCATTCAGACCGGTGCCGAAGGCAAACAGGTCAACACGCTGTTTGTTGAACAGGGCCTGCAGATCGCCCGCGAACTGTACCTCGGAATCGTGGTTGACCGCGAAGTCGGCGGCCCCGTACTGATCATGTCGTCCGAAGGCGGCATGGAAATCGAAGAAGTCGCGAAAGAGCACCCCGAAAAAATTCTGGCTGAGCCCTTCGACCTGGACGCCGGCCTGTTTCCCTACCAGGCCCGCAAACTGGCCTACGCCCTGGGATTCGACAAAGCAGCCGTTCGCAGTGCCGAAAAATTTCTGCCGAAACTATGTCGCTTCTTCGTCGAAAACGACTGCAGCATGACCGAGGTCAATCCGCTGGTGCTGACCGCCGACAGTCAGCTGCTGGCGCTGGACGCCAAGGTCAGCTTTGACGACAACGCCCTGTTCCGCCACAAGGATATTCTGGAACTGCGAGACCTGACCGAAGAAGACCCGCTGGAAGTGCGGGCTGGCGATGCCGGCCTTAGCTATGTGAACCTGGACGGCAACATCGGTTGTCTGGTCAACGGAGCGGGCCTGGCCATGAGTACCATGGACCTGATCAAGCTGCACGGCGCAGAACCCGCCAATTTTCTGGATGTGGGGGGCGGAGCCAACGTGGAACAGGTTTCCGAAGCCTTCCGAATCATCCTGACCGACGACAACGTGAAGGCGATTCTGGTCAACATTTTCGGAGGCATCATGCGTTGCGACGTCATTGTCGAGGCGCTGCTGGAAGCCTATGAAAAGGTCGGCATCGATGTGCCGCTGGTCGTGCGACTGGAAGGCACCAACGTCGAGAAAGCCCGCGAAATGCTGGATGGCTGCGGTCGTGACATCATCACGGCAGCAGACCTGACCGATGCAGCTCAGAAGGTCGTCGGTTCCCTGACCGCCTAGCCCGCTGCGTTCAGACACACCCGGGCATCACCGCGCCCTGGCAGCTTCCGGTTTCCCGGACCGCCCGGGCGGAAAACTTCAGATCTCAGATTTGAATTACAGAAACATCAAGCATGAGTATCCTTGTCACCAAGCAGACCAAAGTCATCTGTCAGGGAATTACCGGCAACGCCGGACTGTTCCACAGCCAGAAATGCCGTGAGTACGCTCAGGAATGTCAGCCCGGAACGGATGTCTTTGTCGGCGGCGTCACACCCGGCAAGGGCGGCACCGAAGTGGACGGATTCCCGGTCTTCAATTCCGTGGCTGAAGCTCGTGAAAAGACCGGCGCCAACACGTCTATGGTGTTTGTACCGCCGCCCTTCTGTGCGGATGCAATTCTCGAAGCTGCCGACGCCGGCATGGATCTGATTGTTGCCATCACCGAAGGTATTCCCGTGGTGGACATGATCCGCGTCCGCAACGCGATGAAAGGCTCAAAAAGCCGACTGGTGGGGCCGAACTGCCCCGGTGTGATCACGCCCGGAGTCGCCAAGATCGGGATCATGCCCGGCTATATTCACACTCCCGGATCCATCGGCATCATCAGCAAGAGCGGCACGCTGACCTACGAAGCCGCATGGCAGCTGGGCCGCGTGGGACTTGGCCAGAGCACCGCGGTTGGCATCGGTGGCGACCCGATCTCAGGTACCAGCTATATCGACCTGCTGGAACTGTTCCAGAATGACCCGGACACCGAAGGCATTCTGATGATCGGTGAAATCGGCGGTAACGCAGAACAGCAGGCCGCTGAATACATCAAGTCAAACGTCACCAAACCCGTGGCCGGCTTTATTGCCGGACAGACAGCCCCTCCGGGCAAACGCATGGGACACGCCGGAGCCATCATTTCCGGTGGCGGCGGAACGGCAGCCGAAAAAATGTCCGCCCTGCGAGCCGTCGGCGTGGCCGTTTCTGACAGCCCGGCCGGCATGGGCGATGCCATGAAACAGGCCATGGGCAAATAGGCGGCCACTGATTCGCAAAAGCGTCAGGAGGCTCTCATGTAGTTCGGACGTCCACGTCCGAAGGGCTCTGAAAACACAGGACAACGAATTGCGTTTGCCCTGGGTCGGCAACGATCCTGTCGCCCTGGATCCACCGACGCAAGAAAGCAGAACGATTCGCCGCGAAAGAAGATTTCTGTTTCCGCCGGCAACGGATAAAATGGGTGTCGTGGACCGCCATCAGATGAATTCGTGGAAGTGCCATCAGCCATGAGTACCGTTGCCCGCATCACAGCCGCTGAATTCGACCGCATGATTCAGAATCCGTTACTCAACACTCCATCGGCGCCACTATCCGCCCACTCACTGCTCCCAAAGTCTCGCTGGAAGTGTCCAGCCTGTTTGCTCAATAGTGACGTGTTCTGGCATGACTGCAAAATCAGCTGAGGTATCTCCTGGCATCCGTGAACGCACGGTGATCTTTCCCGGAGGAAGGGTCGAAGAAGTACCCGACGACTGGGACCTGCTGCCTCCCGGAGATGCGGGTCTCACACGTCGCGTCAAGGCCGCCGGCCCTTCGTGGACAATGAAGGAAAAGAAAGGCCGACGTACGTTTTCCCGCGGCGTCTACGCTCCGGCCGACACCATCGCCCGCGTGCGAGATGAACTGGAAGCAGAACGCTCAACCGACGCCTGGGCCAAAAAACATGCGGCGGACCTGAAGCGGCGGGAAAAGAAACAGGAAGAATACGTTGACACCTTCCGCGACGCGGTCCTGCACTTTCTTAACTTTCACACTCGTTACGACGATGTGGCGGATCGCCTGGCGACGGCTGTGACCACACATGCGACACCGGTGGGCAGTGGTACGGTCGCGCGAACGGAACGTATTCCGGTCGAACAGCGCGCGGAATCGGCCGTGATTGCCTGGATGAGACATCAGACCACGGCCTACGACCACATGCGCATTCCCCGCGAAAAAGGGCGGCGGCGGGAAGTGCGCCGGATGCTGGCCACGGAATCACGAAGACTGCTGAATGCCTACCGCCAGGGTGCCGACATTGCCGGCAAGTGCCCGCTGCAGACAGCGCTGGCCGATTCACCCGACCACCGCGCGTAGATCGGACATTCCTGTCCGATCACCCCGCATCAACGCGCGACGGAGAAGAATCTCCGTCGTACAACCAGCCAGCCACACACTCGCAAACGCACCGTACCGCACTCGCGCGTAGATCGGACATTCCTGTCCGATCACCTCACACTCAACGCGCGACGGAGAAGAATCTCCGTCGTACAACCAGCGGCTATCGTTCGTCCGAGGCGGCGATCCAGCCACTCAGCGATTCTTCGTAACTGCAGATCTCGCTGTCCGTGAAGTAGATCGCGATCTCACGATTGGCAGATTCCACGCTGTCGCTGCCGTGAATCATATTCATCTGACGGCTGCAGCCGAAGTCGCCTCGAATCGTGCCCGGAGCCGCTTCCCGGCCGTTGGTGGCACCGATTACGGTTCGCATCACAGAGACTGCCTCCGGCCCCTCGACGATCAACGCCACCACAGGTGCAGACGTGATGAAGCCTTCGAGATCCGGGTAGAACGGCTTTTCCACGTGTTCAGCGTAGTGCTGTTTGCTGAGTTCCGGTGTCACATTCATCATTTTCATGGCGATGATGGACAGCCCCTTGTTTTCGATGCGGGACAGAATCGTTCCAATCAGACGTCGCTGAACTCCATCAGGTTTGACAAGAATCAGAGTGCGTTCGGATGCCATGAGAAAACCAGAATTCCGTGGTAGAAGTAGACAAAGAGAATCAGGAAAACGCTGCGACGCCGGAACTCCGTGCGCGCGACGCAAACAGTGCAGCTATGCCGTCACGGCCTGCATCATGTTGACAAATTCGCGAAACAGATAGTGACTGTCATGAGGACCGGCGGAGGCTTCCGGATGATACTGCACACCGAAGGCCGCATACCGTCGATGGCGGATACCTTCAACCGTGCCGTCGTTCAGATTGATATGAGTGACCTCAACATCGTCCGGCAGCGAATCAGCATCGAGTGCAAATCCGTGATTTTGGGACGTGATCTCCACTTTTCCGGTTGCTTTGTTCAGGACAGGCTGATTAGCCCCGCGATGGCCAAATCGCAGTTTGAAAGTTCGGCCTCCGCAGGCCAGCCCCAGCAGCTGAAGCCCCAGACAGATGCCGAAAATCGGCTTTTGTCCCAGCAGCCCCTGAATTGTGCGAATCGCATAGTCCAGCGGTTCCGGGTCGCCGGGGCCATTGGACAAAAACACACCGTCGGGATTCAGAGCCAGAATTTCCTCCGCTGACATGCTGCCGGGAACGATGGTCACGCGGCAGCCGGTGTCCTTCAGATAACGAGGAATATTCCATTTCATCCCGTAATCGATGGCCACAATATGCAACCCGTTGTCGGCGCCGGATTCCAGCCCGAAATCGACCGGACGAGCCAGCGAATCCAGCGATGACGACCAGTCCGATGATTCAGTCGGCATGACTTCACACGCCAGATCGATCCCCACCAGACTGGGACCATCCTTGGCTTTCTGCACCAGTGAAGCGTCGTCCAGATCCACGGTGGACAGAATTCCCGGCATCGCGCCGTGAATACGAATCTGCCGAACCAGTGCTCGCGTATCAATGCCCTGCAGCCCGATCACGTTGTGTCGCTTCAGGTAATTGTCGAGCGATTCCGTGGACCGAAAATTACTGGGGATGTCGCACAATTCCTTGACCACAAAGCCCCTGAGAAACAGGCCCCGGCTTTCGACGTCGTCGGCATTGACCCCGTAATTGCCGATCAGCGGATAGGTCATCGTGACAATCTGACCGTTATAGGACGGATCGGTCAGAATTTCCTGGTAGCCCGTCATGCTGGTGTTGAACACGACTTCGCCGTGAATCTCGCCTTCCGCACCAAAACCATACCCGGTGAAGACAGACCCGTTTGCCAGTGCCAGTTTCGCCCGTGGACCGCTCATGCTTTCTTCTCTCAGTGCCTGCGCGCAGTAGTACCGCCGCAGTAGACTCAGTGGATTTGCCGATTTTTACCACGGTGCGATGCCCGTAAAAGCGAGTTCCCCGGTGTACCCAACAGTTTCGTCGAATTCGGAAGACTGCGGACTTCGCGAGACTGCAACCGAGCTGCGCCGGGAATCCTCAGATATACTCAGCTGATCGCCCGCTTCCTCGACGCGGCAACGGCATCCATGCGGCCGCTGCGGCGACGCAGGCGAAATTCACCAGCGATCCGGCCCCGACAACAAATACAGGAATCCTCAACAATGCCTTTCGCCAGCCTTTCAGGCAAACGCGTCGTCGTCACCGGTTCCTCCAGTGGAATCGGCCGGGCCATCGCCCTCGAATGCGCCAAAGCCGGCGCCGATGTGGTGATCAGCTATCGCAAATCGGTGGAACTGGCAGAAATGGCCGCCACCGAAGTCAATTACCTCGGCTCCGTCGTCGACCTCGCCAGCGTGGATATCGCCGACGCCGACTCGCGACGCGCGTTCGTCGAGGAATGTTTCGATACCGGGCCCGTCGACGCCATCGTCAACAACGCCGGTGCGGACCTGCTGACGGGGCCTTTGAAGGATGCCGATTTCGCCACCAAACTGAAAGTGCTGCTGGATGCCGACGTGACGGGCACCATAGAACTGTCCCGCGCGTTCGGCGAACACTTCCGCGATCAGGGACGCGGCTCCATTCTGACCATCGGCTGGGATCAGGCAGACCGCGGCATGGAAGGCGGCAGCGGCGAACTGTTCACCACCGCCAAGAACGCCATCATGGGTTTCACCCGCTCACTGTCTCTGAGTCTCGCTCCCGAGGTCCGCGTCAACTGCATCGCTCCCGGCTGGATCCGAACGGCCTGGGGCGACGGAGCGGGCGACTACTGGCAGAAACGCGTCCTGCGGGAAACACCGCTGCGACGCTGGGGCCAGCCTCAGGACATCGCCAACATGGCCCGCTTTCTGCTCAGCGATGAAGCCGCCTACATCACCGGCCAGGTCTTCAACGTCAACGGCGGAGCGGTCAGGTAAACAGAGCCGAAGAATAATCCCGGCATCCGCGGCATTGCTGCAAATGCGAAGCGACACGGTACACACGGCGACGTGTCGACGCTGCCCTTCAACCATGTCAGAACAGCGAAACGGCTTCACCGCCGGCCCGAGTGCCCAGCGCCTGCCACACGTTCAGGTCCACCTGATTCGCCACGAACCGGACAGCACCGTCACCAAACGTCACATGGACACCGGTCGAATGCTGACTGGTGGCAGGCGTTGACGCATTTCCGGGGTCGTTACCGCCGGCAATCAGACCACCGCGGTCGGCCGCACCAAGATGGAAACAACCGAACGTGTTGGGTCCGCTGATATGCATGTAGTACGCACCGCTGGCATTGAACGCCCTGTCACGATCGCTGCGCGGAATGGCGGCCGTGATGCGTTCGCTTCTGAGCTGGCAGTCTGCCCCCAGACGGTTCCGCGCGTTCGCCGGGTAGGTCCGGCGTGGCCACCACAGAAACCGCATCTCGTGGCGTTGTGCATACCGATCGAAGGAAGGTCCCGGCGAAGTGCCTGCGACCGGTGGCTGCACCAGTCGTTCACTGAACAACGCCGTGTTGCTCAAACCGTCCCGCACCATCTGAACAGTGACGGCCGCCCTCAGAAAACCCTTGCCGTCCACTCGTTTCGGCGCGCAGAGCAGCCCGTCATAGCGATCCCACGCATAATCGGTGCCCATGTTCATGCGATAGGATGTGTGGTTCTCAGCTGCTGATGCAAAAGGATCGCTCGGACAGATCAGAACGGGCACCGCTCCGAATGGCCGGGGGGAAGGATCATCCAGTCGATCGAAACGGCGTGCCAGCGCCTCCTGCTCCAGGTACGGCAACAACTGTCGGAAAACGTAACCGGGACCTGGGAACGTATGATGAACACTCTCAAACTGATGGGCCGCCACACCAAGCTGACGCAGGTTGCTGCGACAGACGGTGGCCCGAGAGCGTTCGCGGGCCCGCTGAATTGCCGGAAGCAGAATGATCATCAGCAAAGTGATCAGCGAAACAACGATCAGGAGTTCCAGTGCAGTGATACCATTCCGTCGCCGGCGGACCCGGCCGGACCGTCGACAGAATGCTCGCACAGTGGTCACCCACATCCCAGTACTCCGAATCCCGCGGAACATCACACACCGCCCACACCACCGTCATCGTCACGACCAGGTTCATGCAGAACATTGCCGTTCTCGTCAACAATGATGCCGTCAGGGCGAATTTCAATTGTTCTGGATTCCAAATGGAACCATTGCAGCGAGCCGCCGCTCTCGTCTACCCAGATCGCTGCACCATAGAGGTCAACAGTATACTTTCCGGGCACCTGCATTCCTTGCCAGCCATTCGGGTAATCGGCTGTGTTGATGCATAGCGCCAAAGGCTCCGTACTGACCGGATCGACACCGAATTGACTATTCTGAATATGTGCCACGTGTGGGTTTACGGGCGGATCCGTGCCTGCCTGGGGCCAGCCTGACCGCACGGCGACGGTGTAACTCCAGTCAACTCCATCCGCCTCTGGCGGTAACTCATCGAACGGAATCTGGACGTCCGGAAACTCCACGACAATATGATAATGCGGTGCAGAGCCCCCACAACCAAAAGAAAGCAGGATCACCGCGCCAAAGAGCCTGACAGACAAACGATGGCAATCAAAACCCGATGTCATAAGTCACCACCTGCAAGGAACGCGACAACATGGCTACACATAACCCTCGGGTAATTATAGTCATATCACTATGAATTTCCACCAGGAAGGCGTAAGCGTCCTCTCACACCCGCACAGATGTGTGAAAGGCCGGGTTGATGCCGACGTGCGACCAGAGATTTACCGACATGAACAACCAGGCGATTGATCTGTCCTTCTACGATCACGACGTTGCTGATGTCGCCCGCGCTCTGCTCGGAAAAGTCCTCCACCGCCGCACGCGCGAAGGCCTGACTTCCGGCCGCATCGTCGAAACCGAAGCCTATCTGGCCACCAACGATTCGGCGTCCCATTCGTTCAACGGCATCAACCGAAAAAATGCCAGCATGTTCGGCCATCCCGGTCGAGCCTACGTATACACCATCCATGCGCGGCAGTGCTTCAACGTGGTGACGGAATCCAGAGGCGTCGCATCGGCTGTCCTGATCCGGGCCGTCAAACCACTGACCGGGCTGCATCTGATGGAACGTCGCCGCGGCACGGACAGACAGCGGGACCTGTGCCGCGGCCCCGCTCGGTTGTGCGAAGCTTTTGAGATCGGTCGCGACCTGGACGGCTGGGACCTGACTCGGGGCCGGCGACTGTGGATCGGCCACGACTCTGAGTCAGCCGCGTCTGAGATCAGCACCTCAGTCCGCATCGGCGTCACCTCCGCCCATGACCATCAACTGCGGTTCTTTGTCCCAGGCAGTCCGTTTGTCAGTGGACCACGTCGGATGAATCTGTAACCCTGCCGTTGGTGATGCCACCGCACGCCGCTCGCAGTGAGCCCCCCCAGGTTGTGGACGGGTCTCCCGACCCGACCACCAGACCGACCGTTATGGACGGGTCTCCCGGCCCGACCACCAGACCGACCGTTGTGGAAGGGTCTCCTGACCCGACCACCAGACCGGCCGTTGGTGTCGGGTTTCCGTGCCCGCACACCCCCACGAACCGAGTGGGCGGGGGGGCCGGCCCCGACACCAGGCCGGCCGGGGGT
>JAVKCM010000059.1:0-20898 GCA_040222735.1 Fuerstiella sp.
ATCGTGTTGGTGCGTCCCACTTCAATCAGACGCCCTTCAAAGAAGAACGCGGTCTGATGACTGACGCGGGAAGCCTGCTGCATGTTGTGAGTGACGATCACAATGGTGTAGTGTGCACACAGTTCGCCGATCAGGTCTTCAATGCGGGAAGTGCTGGCCGGGTCGAGTGCGGAAGCCGGTTCATCCATCAGGATGACTTTCGGTTTGGTGGCCAGTGTGCGGGCGATGCACAGCCGCTGTTGCTGGCCGCCGGACAGGGCCCATGCGGATTCGTGCAGCCGGTCTTTGACTTCTTCCCACAGAGCGGCCTGTTTCAGGCAGGATTCAACCAGGTCGGCCAGGTAGGCTCGATTCTTTTCGCCGGCGATGCGAGGGCCGTAGGCGATGTTGTCGAAGATGGACTTCGGAAAGGGGGTTGATTTCTGAAACACCATTCCGACGTGTTTTCGCAGCAGTACCACATCAACATCGGCCGCGTTGATGTTCTGTCTGTCGATGAAGATCTCGCCCCGGTGCTGAGTTCCTTCAATCAGGTCGTTCATGCGGTTCAGCATCCGCAGAAAGGTGCTCTTGCCGCAGCCGGACGGGCCGATCAGGGCTGTCACGGATCGCTCGGGAACCTGCAGCGAGACGTCGAACAGCACCTGGTTTTCGCCGTAGAAAAAGTCAATATTCTTCGCGGCCACGGCAATCGGGTGTCCCGACATATCCATGTCGCGATCGATCCCGGAAACGGCGGGCGGGACGGTTCTCTTGGCAGATTCAACAGGGCTGGACACGTCTTTTCCTGGTGTTCGCGAATTGAAGAACTACCACTGGACCTTTTTGGAGGCCCGGTGTCTGATCCACACCGCCAGCGCGTTGAACGCCAGCAGAATAACCAGCAGTGTGACAATGCCTGCTGCCGCTGCATAGTAAAAGTCAGGTTTTGCCTGCGCAACCCAGTTGAAGATCTGAATCGGCATGGCCGTGAAGTTGGAAAACGGCACATCGGCCAGCTTTCCGGGACTGGTGACAATATCCAGCGGAGATTCGATGTTGCCGGGCGTGTAGAACACCGTCAGCATGGATCCGATCATGATCAGCGGCGCCGTCTCGCCGATGGCCCGCGACAGTGCCAGAATCACGCCGGTGGTAATTCCCGGGATGGAGGCGGGCAGCACCTGAAAGCGGATCGTCTGCCAGCGACTGGCGCCGAGGGCAAACGAGGCCGTTCGAATGGAAGCCGGGACCGACTTCAGTGCTTCCTGAGTGGCAATCACCACGACCGGCAGAATCAGCAGCGCCATCGTCAGGGATCCGGTCAGGACGCTGCGTCCGAAGGGCAGATGAACGTCGAAGAAACCCAGAATCCGGAAGACCGTGGGTTCACCTCCGTCCCGTGTGAACATCCCGAACATTCTGGCGAACACCGCGAGTCCCAGCATGCCGTAAACAATCGAAGGTACTCCGGCAAGGTTCGCCAGGTTCAGTTTGATGATTCTGGTCAGCCAGTTGTTCGGAGCATATTCTTCCAGGTAGATGGCGGTACCGACACCCAGCGGGACACAGAAGATCATGGTGAAAACGATCATCCACAGCGAGCCCCAGATACCGACGAACAGTCCCGCTTTTTTCGGGTCGGCCGAATGAGGACTGGTCAGAAACTGCCAATCCAGCCAGCCGATGGCATTCCAGCCGATGCTGCCCAGCAGCACCGCCAGAACCAGCAGAGCTCCCCAGGTGCAGCCGCGACAGCAGAGGGAAAATGCCGCCGACAGGCGCTGACGCCGCCGCAGCAGCGGGTCTGAATTACCGGTGGCAAACGCGTGGCTCACTGATAGACCTCCCGATAACGGCGCAGAATCCATTGAGAAACGACGTTCATCAGGAGCGTGATCAGGAACAGCGTCAGGGCAATGGCAAAAATGCTCTTGTACACCAGAGACCCCACCGGCGTGTCTCCCTGACTCACCTGGACGATATAGGCGGTCATGGTTCCGATCTGTTCAAACGGATTGGCGGTCAGCGTCGGCGTGCGTCCGCACGCAATGGTGACCGCCATGGTTTCGCCGATGGCTCGCGCAATGGCGAGCAGAAACGAGGCGATGATGCCGGACAGGGCGGCGGGCACGATCACTCTGACCGACACGTCAAACTTTGTTGCGCCCAGTGCGTAAGCAGCTTCCCGCAGGCTGCGCGGAACCGCACCCAGCACGTCCTCGCTTAAAGAAGCCACCATCGGGATAATCATGATCCCAACGACGATGCCCCCGCTGGCGGCGTTGAAAAAGCTGACCTTGAACCCCAGTCCTTCCTGAAAAATCGGCCGCAATACCCAGGGCGTGATGAACATCAGCGCAAAATATCCGTATACCACCGTCGGGATGCCGGCCAGGATTTCCAGAATCGGCTTGATGACCGCCCGTTCCTTCGGCCCTGCATATTCACTCAGGTAGATCGCGGCCGCCAGGCCCACCGGAATTCCGATCAGGGCGGCAATGCCGGTAACCAGCAGCGTATTCCACAGCAGCGGAAGAATGCCGAACTTCTGCTGGCTTCTTCTGGGCATATGAGGCGTCCAGCTGGTTTCCGTCAGGAACCTGCTGAGGGAGACCTGCTGAAAAAAAGCTCTCTTCGACAGGTCCACCACCGTCACTTCCGCATCGGCCAGATCGCGGGCGAGCGGTTGATCCAGAATCAGCTCCGTGTCGCTCAGAATCGTCTGCACATGATATTCGTCGCCTCCGACCACGATCAGCGTGTCCGCTTCACTGCGGTTGTCGTCCAGCTGTTCCAGCACCTCGGTAAACCGGGTGCCGCTGCCGGTCAGCGTCGTCTGCCCGACAGCGCCGGAAACCGTGCCGCTGATCGGCGGATCCGGCTCGGCGCCCAGCCCGGTTATGTTGTAGACGCTGTCGTTCAGCAGCACGAACACGATGCCCAGCGTTGTGACGATGGACACCAGCGCACAGCCAAGCAGACTGAGCTTGATGCATAGCTCTTTGAGCTCCCGCATTCCTGACAGTCTGCGAAAGCTCGGTTGATGCGGCTGTTGGTCCGAGGCTGTCATGCCGTTCCTGTGGGCCAGCTAAACCTGGGTCTGATTTGAATCGCAGGTCCGGAAGATCATGACTACTCGCCGAGGGCAGCGCGGGCTTTCGACTTTTCGTCGTCGTTCAGCTGCACGTAACCGGCGTCTGTCACGGCACCGGCACCGTCGCCGATGTAATAGCTGACGAAAGCCGCCACTTCCGGTCGTTCCAGAGATGACTTGCGGACGTAAATAAACAGGGGCCGCGACAGAGGCGTGTATTTGCCCGATTCAATGTTTTCCACAGTCGGAGCGACGGCATCCGCCGGATCGTCGGTCGGAGAGACAGAGACAGCCCGCAGCCGGTTCTCGTTCTCAAGGTAATAAGCATAGCCGAAATAGCCCAGGGCATACTTGTCTTCGGTGACGCCCAGAACAAGGTCATTGTCATTGGCGCTGGCCGTGTAGTCTGAGCGGCAGGCACCACTCTCTCCGCAGATTTCATCGGTGAAGTAGTCAAACGTGCCCGAGTCCGTATCGGGGCCGTACAGACCGATTTTTTCATCCGGCCATTCCGGGTTCACATCCTTCCATGTGGTGATTTTGCTCTCGGGTTCCCAGATGGCCTTCAACTGAGCCACCGTCAGCGCTTTGCAGAAGTCGTTTTCCTTATTCACGACGACGGAAAGACCGTCAATGGCGACTTTCAGTTCGACATATTCGATCCCCTTCTTTTCACATTCTTCTGCTTCTGATTCCTTGATCGGCCGGGAGGCGTCGTTGATGTCCGTCTCACCCGCGATGAATCTCTTGAAGCCTCCGCCGGTTCCGGAAGTGGCGACCGATACCTGAACGGTCGGGTCGACTTCACGATACGCTTCGGCCACGCGCGTTGAAATCGGTTCAACCGTGCTGGAACCGTCGATGATCACTTCCTTCGGTCCTGCCGAGTCTCCGCCTGCAGACGACGTCTGGTCATCTTGGACTTGCTGACAGCCGACAACGGCAACGATGCTCATCAGCACCGTGTTCATCCAGAATCTCTTCATTTTTTCCGGCCTTGTTTCTCTCAATCCTGTTCATCGTCTCGCAAAATGCGGGCCACAACCGTAATGCGGATCTCTGCAGGACGGAGCCCTCTGACACACGAATCAAAGCCCTCTGCTGTTAAGAACATGTTAAGGCACCATACATTTTCAGGCGGCAGTTAAAAGTGAGACGGCTGTTTCCTGCCCCGAAATCAACGAAGCAGTGCCAACGGGCGGTCAGACCCGCGTTCAGCATTGAACCGGCACGGACGGTGTCACCGGCCACAGCAGTTCTGGCCGCCGAAAGCCCGGGCCGAAGACCGTTTTCTTCTGTGAAAGTACTGCTTTTCAGGAACGAGAATGAGCGTGAAGCGTCATTCTGAAATACGAAGCGTGGACCAATTTCCAGCTCCTTCCGGCGACGGCCTGTCGTGCCGCCCCGGAACGCACTGTTTCACAGGCGTTCATTCGTCCGCGAAGAACCTCAATTTATCCGACTGCCACGTCAATGACGGCCTTGATCACGCCTGTTTCCGGCTTCGTGAATGCCTCGAAATCACTGATTACATGGTCGAAGCTGGTTCGGTGAGTAATCCACGGGTCCGTGTTGATGGTTCCGTCTTCAATCAGCCCGATGATCCGTTCGAAATCGGCCGGCAGCGCGTTGCGCGATGCTTTCAGCGTGATTTCCGGTTTGTGCAGCGTCGGATGCAGAAAACTGATTTCCTGCGTGGTAATCCCCACATAGACCAGCGTGCCGGTCTGAGCCACATAGCTGAACGCCCCGGACATTGACCGGTTGCTGCCGGTGGCATCCGTGACCACCGCATACCTGTCTCCTGATGTAATCTCAAGCGCCTGGTCCAGTTCGCTGCCGTCGCCGCGGAACTGAATCGTGTGAGAAATTCCGTAGGTCCGCCGGCAGAAGTCCAGACGGGCGGGGTTCATGTCCATCACGGTGATGGTCGCGCCGGTCAGTCGAGCAAATTCCAGTGTGGCGAGCCCGATCGGGCCGGCTCCGATGATCAGGGCATGGTCGCCTTCTGTCGGGTTGCCGCGATCGTTGGCATGGCAGCCGATCGCCAGAGTTTCCACCAGAGCCAGCTGTTCCATCGTGAGTTTGTCAGACGCGTGCAGTTTATCAGCCCGAATCAGAAACCGTTCACACAGCCCGCCGTCGACCATGACGCCGATTACGTCGAGCTTCTCGCAGCAATTGCTGTTGCCTTTGTGACAGGCATAGCAACTGCCACAGTTCATGTACGGTTCGACGCTGCAGCGATCGCCAACTTTGACATTGCTCACGCCGTCGCCCACTTCCAGGACTTCAACACCCAGTTCATGTCCCGGCACACGTGGGTAGCTGAAGAAGGGCATCTTGCCGAGATAACCGCTGATGTCCGTGCCGCAGATCCCCATTCGGTGCGTTCGTACAAGAGCCTCGCCGGCACCCGGTGCGCCCGGATCGTCGATATCGACGTATTCAAACCGCTTTGGTTCCTGCAGCTGGATCGCTTTCATTTGAGACCGATTTCTGAATCATGTTGTGTGTTTGGAAGCACGCACGCAGTACGATATAACTACGGTTGCATCTCGTGTCATAATGACGTTTATCGCGGCGGGTGTCTTGTCACCTTCAGTCGGTTTTTGTGAACAATCGAACATGATTTCCATGTCTGCTCGAAAGACTCAGCCGACTCCGGAAGAAACACCGTCTGCTGCCCCTGATCATCACGGCACCATCCCGTACTCCCCGCTCAGTTCTCCCGCCACCACCTTCCAGTCACCACCTCCCTGCCGATATGTCCGGAAACGAAGCCATGCTGTCCGCCACTGATCAACAGCCGAATCGCCGAATGATGCTGCACCAGGTCGGAGGCGGCCTGGGCTGGCTGGGAGTCGCCGGAATGCTCGCGAATGCTCAGGCGGCCGGTGCTGCCGCGTCCGGAGCGGCAGCCGATGCTGCGGCAGCGGGCGGTCCGGTCGCCGGACCTCATTTTGCTCCGCGGGCAAAACGCGTCATTCATCTGTTCATGAATGGCGGTCCGTTTCAGGCAGACCTGTTCGATCCCAAGCCGGCGCTCAGGAAGTATGCCGGGCAGCGTCCGGACAGCGCGGATCTGGCGACTGAGCGACCGACCGGTGGCCTGCTGCCGTCGCCGTTTCGGTTTCGGCCCTGCGGAGAGAGCGGTGTGCCCGTCAGTGAGCTGCTGCCGAAACTAAGTCGCCATATTGACGATATCTGTGTGCTGCGGTCGCTGCACGCGGATAATCCGAATCACGGCCCTGCTCTGCTGCAGATGAATAACGGGACCATTCTGCCCACGCGGCCAAGTATGGGAGCGTGGTTTTTGTACGGACTGGGTTCAGAGAACAGCAGCCTGCCCGGCTATGTCGTGCTGTGTCCGGGGCGGCCCGTGCGGTTTTCGATCCTGTGGAACAGTGCCTTTCTGCCGTCGGCCTATCAGGGAACCTATATCAATCATTCCAGGATCGAACCGTCAAACATGGTTCCGTTTCTGCGGAATTCGCGCTGGGATGCAGACACGCAGCGACGGCAGCTGGATCTGCTCCGGCAGCTGGATGCTCAGGTGCAGAAGAATCGAGGCGCGGATCAGGCCTTCAATGCCAGGCTGGAATCGATGGAAACAGCGTTCCGGATGCAGTTTCAGGCCAGCGATGCCTTTGATCTGAACAGAGAATCAGAATCCACTCGAACGGCCTACGGGGACAGCCACTTCAGCAACGGCTGTCTGCTGGCTCGCCGCATGGTGGAACGCGGTGTCAGGTTCGTACAGGTTTATTACGGCAACGGACAGCCGTGGGACACACATTCCGGACACGACAAGACCGTGCCGAAGCTGTGTCGGGATATCGATCAGCCCATCGCGGCGCTGCTGGAAGACCTGAAGCAGCGCGGTCTGCTGGAAGATACGCTGATTATCTGGGGCGGTGAGTTCGGCCGTACACCCACGTCTGAAAACGGTGATGGTCGCGACCACAACCATCATGGGTTTACCATGTGGATGGCCGGTGGCGGCGTCAAAGGCGGCATGACTTATGGTGAAACGGATGAGTTCGGGTTCAAGGCGGTTCAGGACAAGGTCCATGTGCACGATCTGCATGCCACCGTGCTGCATCTGCTGGGACTGGACCATGAACGCCTGACCTATCGGCACGCAGGCCGGGACTTTCGACTGACCGACGTTTACGGCCGAGTGGTCGACGAAGTCATCGCCTGAACTGCGGCCGACAGCAGCCGGCGTGAGGCGCCGCCAACACGACACGGAAGAAGGCTGTTACATGACCAGCGATGCGGAAGGGGCGGACCAGGACAGACTGGACGAAATCGTCAAACGGCTGGAACGGATCGAAACGGTGCTCGGTCTGACTCCGGACCCTGTCAAGCCCGACCCTGTCTTTGCTCCGGTTGAAGTTCGTGCCGCCGCTGTATCTGTTCCGGAGCAGACAGAAATTCCCGCTCCGCCGGTTCTGCCGTCCCGCCCCGCCGCTCCGGTTCTGACGCCCCGCGTGCCCGCCGGATCGTTGCGGCACCTCACGCCATCCACCACGACACTGATGGCCGTCGGTGCGGCCCTGTCCTTTCTGCTGGCTGCCGCGTACTTTATCGGCCTGGTGTATGATTCCGGCTGGCTGACGCCCGGTCGTCAGCTGACCATTGCGGCGGTCTTCGGGCTGGTGCTGATCTGCGGTGGTCTGCTGCTCGCAAATCGCAACCTGCAGTATGCCGCCTATCTGCCTGCGGTGGGCGTGGTGATCCTGTATCTGACGGTCTACGCCGGGCAGATGTATTACCACATGATTCCCGGCAATGTGGCGACGGTGCTGATTGCTGTGATCAGCGCCACCGCAATTGTTGTGGGGCGGCGTTTCGCCAGCAGCGTGTACACCGTCTGTGCGGCCGTTGGTGTCTACCTGACGCCGCTGGTGATTCGGTCCGAAGAGGGCGGATTGACCGGTCTGGTTGTGTACTTCACCTTCTGGAGTCTGCTGTTTTCTTTTTTCTCACTGCAGGAACGTCGGCGATCAACCTACCTTGTCGCGCTGTATCTGGCACTGCTCAGCTTTGATGCGACGTGGCGGCTGGCCGGAGAACCGCAGTGGGCGATGGCCGCCATCTATCAGTGTCTGCAGTTTCTGATCTTCGCCGGGACGGCGGCTGTGTTCTCTGCCATGTACCGTCGCCCCATGACGGTCGCAGACGGTATCGCTCATGCCCTGCCGCTGCTGTATTTCTACCTGATCGAATATCTGCTGCTGAGAGAACATGCTCGCACGCTGGTTCCCGTCACTGCGCTGTCCAGTATCGGCGTCGTTGTTGTGCTGTACATTCTGGTTCACCGCCGCCTGCCGGCTGGTACCTTCGCAGTGGGATCCGCCCTGGTCGGGTCGTACGCGGCACTGGTTACCGCACATATCGTGTTTTTTGAACTGCTGCCCGTCAGCTACCTGCCGTGGGCCGCGTTGCTGCTGCCGGTCGGCCTTGCCCTGCTGAGCAGCAGAGCAGATGTGGTCAGTCCGTTGTGGCTGCCGGTCAGTCTGGTGATGGCCGGACTGTTCCTGATCGGAATGGTGCTGGCCCTTTTCGCCGGCGCCTTTCAGGAATCAGATGTTCTGATGCCGAATGCCGTGCTGCTGGGATACGCGGCCGTGCTGTATGCCACCTGGACGTGGCTGGAGTATGCGAAGCATCTGGACCATTTCAGTCCCGCGATTCTGTATGCCGGGCATCTGGCCTTTATGGTCAGCACCATTCGTTTCTTCGACAACGATCTGCTCATCTCAGTGACATGGGCCGGTGTCGCGGTCTGCCTGCTGGTCGTCGCTCTCCGCTTTCGACAACGCGTGCCGGGGCAGTCGTCGCTGCTGATCTTTACGGCATCAGCGCTCAAGGTGCTGCTGTTTGATCTGTCCGGAGCCGCCTCGCTGATCCGCATCGGCACGCTGCTGGTCCTGGGCTGCAGTCTGTATATCGGCGGGTGGCTGTATCAGAATCTTGTCCGCAGAACGGCCGTACACCATCCGGATCCGATCATCAACTCGCAGATTCATCAGGTCCACGCGCTGGCGCGCCATGGCATGTCATCCGCTCAGATTTCTCAGCAGCTGGTCGACGACAACGTCGAATGCCGAGCCAGCAGCGGCTGGCAACCGACCCTGGTCGAGCAGATCCTGCACAACTTTCCGCTGACCTGACGCGATCAGCTGCCTGACACCGGACGCGATCAGGTTCGGCGATCCGGTTCGGCGATCCGGGGCGCTGCCGCAGCGCAGGGCCGGGGCGCCTTCCCGAGCCGCTTTTTTTTTGCTGGCCACGGCTGCCTGCCCTCGGTCCGCGCCCTGCTATTCGGAGCTGAGTGCCTTAAGAATGGCGGCCTCGTTGTCGTTCCCTTTTCCCGGAATGCCGTTAAAGTGCACCTTGACGTGTAGGTTTTCCGCCGGTATGCTGGATTCTGCTTCAAGCCGAAATCGATAAGACTTACCGGAGGCCTCGATGCGATTTTTTATCTCCAGGCATGTCGTCGCTGCGATCACCCTGCTGGTCCTGACAGCCGTACCGGTATCTGTGGTGCGGGCCGTTGATGAATTCGACAAGCCGCCGATCAGCTATCGCGACAGTACGGCCAGTAACTGCTGTTCACAGCTTCAACAGCGTCTTGCGGACGGAACGCAGAAACTTAGGTTCGACGCCGATTCAGGTTACCTGCGATCGCTGCTGACCGCCCTGGATGTTCCAGTCGAATCGCAGATGCTGGTCTTTTCCAAGACCAGTCTGCAGCAGCGCCGAATCGCCCCCGAAACACCCCGGGCGATCTATTTCAATGATTGTGTGTACATCGGATACTGTCAGTCCGGTGATGTTCTGGAGCTTTCGGCTGTCGATCCTGAGCTGGGCGCCGTGTTCTACACGCTTGATCAGCAGCCGTCGGAAACGCCGCAGCTGGAACGCCGCAACGACAACTGCATGGTTTGTCACAGTTCCTCACGAACCGGCGGCATACCGGGGCATGTGGTGCGATCACTGTTTGTCGACGAGGACGGACATCCTTTGTATTCCGCCGGCAGCCGCATGGTCGATCATACGACGCCGATCGCGGACCGGTGGGGTGGCTGGTACGTCACCGGCACACATGGCGAGCAGACGCATGTGGGCAATCTGATCGTGACCGGCCGCCGCGTTTCAGAACCCGTCGAGAATGCTGAGGGGCAGAATGTTAAGGATCTGACGTCGCGGCTTTCGGTCGACCGATATCTGTCCGCGTACAGTGATATTGTCGCGCTGATGGTGCTTGAACATCAGACCATGGTGCATAACCGGATTACGAAGGCGAGTTTTGCGACTCGTCAGGCGTTTCACTACGAAAAGACGATGAACGAAATTCTGGGCTATGGTGAAGATAATCGTCTGGACAGTACGCAGCGACGCATCGCTACGGCCAGCGACGATCTGATTGAAGCGCTGCTGCTGGTCGACGAAGCACGGCTGACAGCGCCGATCCGAGGTACGTCCGGCTTTGCCGAAGTTTTCGCGAAGGCCGGCCGGCCTGACAGTCAGGGGCGTAGTCTGCGGGATCTGGATCTGAACCGCCGCATGTTCAGGTATCCCTGCAGCTACCTGATCTATTCAGAAGCGTTTGATGCCCTGCCGCAGGCCACACGTGACTACATCTGGCAAAAGCTGTGGCAGATTCTTTCGGGAGAAGATCAGTCAGACACTTTTGCTCACCTGTCAAAGCAGGATCGGCGGGCGATTATTGAAATTCTGTGTGACACGAAACCGGGATTGCCTGAGTACTGGAAGGTGCCGCAGGATGCTCAGATTTCGTTCGCAGCACCGAAAGAAGGAACCTGATCGGCATACTGCGCTACTGCTTCACACAGAAATATGTTATAAGTTCCGGGTTACCGACAACCTTTGCCGGGAATGGATGCGATGGTCAGAGAACACTGGAACCGCCTGCATGAATGGCTGAACGCTTTCCAGACAGCGCTCAGCACACACGATATTGCCCGTCTGGTTGATCTGCACGTTGACTTTGTCGACGATCAGATCGTGGTGTCAGGCTACTCGCAGACGTATTACGCCCTGCAGTTGACGCTGCAGGCGATCAATGCGTTTATGATCGAGTCCCCACCGTGGCACGAAATCACGCTGCAGTTTTTGGTGAACGGTCGCGAAATCAGCATGCGAATCGGCGACGAGGCAACATCCCGGCCCGAGCCCCACTGGCCAATCATCTGCCTTACCAGTCACTGATTGCCAGTTACCAGTCACCAGTTACTGACCACTGACCCCTGACCACCGACAGCCCTGCATGGATTCACTCTTCTGCGGGATCGTCCGCCGATGTTTCGTTTTTCAGGCGATTGATCAGCGTGTCAGCCCGTCTTCGTCGGCCGGGATCTCCCCAATCCGGGTAGAGTGTTTCCACGACGGCCAGTCGCTGCCGAGCCTTCTGCTCGTGACCTTCAGCAGCCGCCAGCATGGCCAGCTGCAGCGAGGCTTCCAGCCATAAGTCGGCCCCCTGCGGTTCTGATGACAGCAGCCTGGCCCAGAACCTGCCACGAACTCCGTTTGCTGCGGGGCTGCCTGGTTCAGAACCTGGTCCTGCTGCTGCGTTGTCGGCGGCGGCCAGCGCCGCGGCGATCTGTTTCATCACAGTCTCGTCCACCGGCTGTTCCAGCACACGGTCCAGCAGATTTTCCAGCGAGTTTGACTGTCCGGTCAGAGCCGCAGCCCGGGCCGCGATCGGCAGCAGAAGAACGACATCCGTCATGCGGCTATTCGTCGCTGTCTGCTGAATCAGACGTTCGAGCAGCCGGCTCGTTATTGCGGCCAGCCATGTGTCTCCGCCCTGCAGCGTGCGGCCCGCATACTGGCTGTCCAGCATGCTCACGGCCGTCTTCAGGTGATGATCGTCCATTTTCAACAGACGGTTGCGGACGCCGGACAGCGATGCCAGATCGGTTGTTGTTCTGGCCAGAATTACCGCCTCCAGCAACTGCCGCTCAAACGCGTCGTCGGTGTCTTCGATTTGCTCCGAGCCATCCGGTCGACTGACCTGTTTCGGTTTCAGTTGATTCAGCCGGCTTCGAAACTCGTCCCAGCGGTTTTCTCCGGGTTCGGCGCGTTGCACGTCGAAGTGCAGTTGAAGCAACTGCGCTTGTCTGAGTTCATTCGGCGGAAACGTGTCCGGCGAACTCAGCATGGTGCTCAGCTGCTGTTGAAATCGTTCCTGCAGGGAAGTCAGTTCGTCGGCTGTGTTCAGCCACTGCGCCGACCGGATATGCTGTCCCGCCTGCGTCAGCAGAGCAACTTTCTGCACGGGATTCTGTGCTGCTGCCGACTGCTGAAGCGCGAGCTCGGCGGCGCGTCGCGGGTCGCTGCCCACCACCAGCTGACGCAGCCATTCGCCGGCTCGCTGAGCTGTGGGCTGATCGGAAAACCTGGTCAGATGATCCTCCAGTGCCGCTGTGTATTCAGATTCTGAAACAGCGTCCTCGGTATCACCTGCCGCGACCAGCTGCGCCATCGCAAAAATGCGCAGCAGATCCGCCACCGCCGCTTCCGGCGGCATGGCTGACTGATCAAACTGGTCGACTGCGATGGCCAGCCGATCCACCGCGGCGGGCCACTGCTGTTGCTGAATAAGAATTTCACCGGCCCTCAGCTGAAGTGCTCCGCGTGCCCGCATCGACCGGGCCGGCGGCAGCTGCTGCAGCGTCAGATCGATCAGCTGCAGTGCCGCCTTCTGTTCTGCCGCAGCACGCATCCGTTCAATCTGTTCAATCAGGTCCGCGACCGCCACGCCGACTTCATCGATCAGTTCCTTCCGCCGCACAACCCGCTCGACGGCGTCGCGAAAGACGCCGCTGGTGGTTCGGCGAGCCTGCTGCGTCTGAACGATGAACTTCTGCGAGGCGTCGTTCTGCAACGGCTGATCATCGAGCTGGTCGGCCAGCATCTTCAGGCCCAGTGCGGACTCCAGTTTCAGCCACTCAAGCTGTTGCCTCTGCAGGGCCGTGTGAGCCTGCGTATCGTCTGCCAGCCGTGTGGCAGCCACGGCTTCCTGCCGCTGCAGGTGGTCTCGGATCTGCAGAAACACGGGCAGATGTAAGTCATCTGTCAACGTGGGGGCCGCGCTGGAGTTCGCGGACTTCAGACGCAGTTGAAAATCTTCCCGAGAGGAGGCGTACAGTGTCAGTTCTGCCAGCAGCCATGCTGCCTTCCGCTGTTCATGAGGATCTTTTGCAGAGCGGCTGGCCAGATTCAACGCATCTTCTGCCCGGCTCTGCAGCGACTGTTCGTGCGGCGTCAGACGCCATTTCAGAGCCAGCAGTTCGCCCAGTGCCAGCCGCGCCCGGCGGCGGATCACGCGGCCCCGATTGACGTCCAGTTCGTTGCGAGTCTGATCCAGATGCTGCAGCAGGCCCTCGACCATCACTGCCGCCTGATCTACCGTGGCAATGCAGGCCGCCAGCGTTTCCGGCGTCAGATTCGACGTCAGGTTCAGCGTCTGCGCCGGCGTCCGCGCTGGCGCCAGATCTGTTCTCTCTGGCTTGCCGGAAAGATGGCCGGCTTCGGCCAGTACCAGCGCGATTCTGACGCTTTGAGTCATGGTGCTGACCAGCTGCAGACGCAGTTGCAGATTCAGATCCAGCGGCGGCGAATGCCGCGTCAGGAAGTCAGAAACCTGAGTGACAGATTCGTTCAGCAGCGCTCGGCGACTGGCTGCCTCAGCAAACCAGGCGTGTTTTTCGCACGTCTGAGCCAGCCGCAGTTGCCACTTCGCCTGTTCATCAGTTGTGACGGCGGACGTCATCAGCCGTCGGCAGTGCTGTTCCGCCAGATCAAAAAACTGCCGTTCCGTCAGCTGCTGCAGAAAGGCCTGTTCTGCCCGATCCCGGGCCACATCGGAGGCCATGACCGGGACACACAGCAAAGCCGTCAGCAGCGGCAGCAGTTTTGCAGAACACGGGCGTCTGAAATTGTCGGTTTCCGGTGACGACATCGAAACATTGTATCTCAGAAACCGGCAGCACCGGAATATTTTCCGTCAGCGAGCCAGATCTACCTGATACAGTCCGCCGCCGGCTGTGATATACAGCACGGTGGACTGCTCGCCCACGCCGAAGCAACAGTTGGTGGGCAGTGACGGTGTCTTCAGGTAATCGAGCTCTTTGCCGTTCGGAGAATAGACCACCATTCCAAAGCGACTGGCTGAACGAACGGCCGCATAGATCCGGCCCTCGGCATCAATCGTCATTCCATCGATGCCCAGCTGCTCACCGAAATCCACCAGTACTTTTTTGTTGGACAGGGTGCCGTCCCCGGCCACGTCGAACGCGTTCAGTGTCATCCGTCCGGGCTGCGGCTCGGTGTCCGGATCCTGGCCGGTGGAGCCGTTGTCTGTTTCCGCCACATACAGCGTTTTTCCGTCAGGGGACACGTGCACGCCGTTCGGCTTCTGAATATTGGTGGTCGCCCGCGACAGTTTCTTTGTACGCAGGTCGTAGCGATAGACACTCTGGTGATCCAGTTCGATGGGTTCCGGTCCGATATAACGCGGGTCGCTGAAATAGACGCTGCCGTTCGGATGCACGACCAGATCGTTGGGTGCGTTGAGTCGTTTTCCGTTGAAGCGTTCCACCAGCGGACGAACCCGTCCGTCCCGGGTGACTTCACACAGTGCCATGGCCCCGCCGTTTGCTCCGCAGCAGGCCAGCAGACGCCCGGATTCATCAAAGAACAACCCGTTGCTCTTGCCACTGTCGGCACAGAATACGGTGGTCTGTCCGGTAGTCGGGTCAAATTTCAGAATCTGTCCCGGCAGATCGGGGTCGCGCAGAATATCGCTGAAGAAGACCGCGCCGTCTGCACGCACCGCGACGCCTTCGGTGAAGTCTCCTTTGTTCCAGAGTTCCTTTACCACCGCCTGCGGAGGAAAGATCGGTTCTGCGGCAGGGATGCCGTTCCCGAAGAACATCAGCAACAGAGTGGGCAGCACGGCCGGACAAGACAGACGTAACATCGGCGGAATCCTGGTAGGCAGGTTGGTCAGATCGGGCACACGGTTATTCTCGGTTCAGTGTCTCATCCAGGCCGAACAGGACGCGGGCTGTTGCTGTCCATGCCGAGACGTCGGCGACGTAGTCGTCTTTCTCGGAACGGTCTTCTTCGAAACCCAGCAGCTTCCTGCCTGCGTCCGGATGTTCACTGTAATGAGCACGCTGTGTGTTCAGGAATTCTTTCAGCGGCAGCAATTCCTCGGCGGTGGGCGGCCGCACCAGGACTTTGCGGAACAGCCGGGTCAGAAGTTCGTCGGTGCCGGCTTTTTTCTCTTCCGCAGCGCAGCGGTGCCCCGCGTGCTGAGCGAGTTCCGTGATCATGACATCGTTCAGCAGAGTCAGCGCCTGAAGCGGACTGTTGCTGCGGGTTCGTTCGGCGATGCAGGATTCTCCGGTTGGCGCATCGAACGTGGCAAACATGGCGAACGGTGCTGTGCGTTTGACAAAGGTGTAGATGCTGCGCCGGTAGCGGTCGTTGCCGGTGCTGGCATTCCACTTCGGACTACCGTAAGCGACTTCGGTAACGCCGGTCGGCTGAGGCGGACGCACGGGCGGTCCGCCCGTTTTTCGAGACAGAACGCCGACGGCTGCCAGCAGCTGGTCCCGCACGATCTCAGCCTCCAGCCGGAACCGCGGCGCGTAACTCAGAAGTCGGTTGTCCGGGTCGATGTCCTTCGCGGCGGCGACTACCACGGACGACTGGCGATATGCGGCCGAACTGACGATGCGCCGGTGCAGGTCCTTCAGTGACCAGTGGTCGTCCTGCACAAACGTGACCGCCAGCCAGTCCAGCAGTTCCGGATGTGAAGGGGCTGCTCCCTGCAGTCCGAAGTCGTCCAGTGTGCTCACCAGCCCGGTGCCAAAGAACGCGGCCCAGTGTCGGTTGACCACCACCCGAGCCGTCAGCGGATTCTGTTCTGAGACGAGCCAGCGGGCGAATTGCAGTCGGTTTTTCGGAGCGGCCGAACTGTTCGTCGTCAGCACCTCCGGCAGTCCGGGTTCCACCAGATCCCGCGGCTGCAGGTATTCGCCCCGGTGATGACGCCGGGTTGGACGTCGCTGCCCCGCCGGACGTTCGCTCATGACCAGTGTGGATGTCGCTTCCGGCCGACGTCGCAGACTGCGGATGTGTTCCGCGTGAGTCGCCAGTTCCGGTGCGCTCATCAGAAAGGTCCGAAACAGTGTGTCCCGCCCTTCTGTTGCCAGCGATTCCATCGGCTGCCGCAGCCAGTCGGCAATTTCGTTTGACCATGTTCTGGCCTGTGGTCGGTCTGGTGAAGCTGTCCCGGAAAAGCGGAAGCGTCCCAGCGAACTGGCAAAGTGCCGGCCGAACGTCATCTGCACCTGTACGGCGGTGCCCGGGGGCAACGGTTCACTAAAGTTGAATACCGCCACGTGACGTTCTCGCTGTCGCCCGTGAACCGACCAGCCCGTCTGCACATCCCCGTCCAGTGCCAGTGACGCTGAAGCCGGGTTGTTGCCATAGCGATTCTTCGCGAACGTTTCCGACGCGGATTCAATGGGAAACACGGTGTCGCCTGCCGTGACTTTGATTTCATTCAGAAAGAAGTCGCCCAGTGTGCCTTCGTAATAAGTCGACCCCGGCCCGCCTGCCGGCAGTCGCTCATCCGGCAATGCCTCCAGTCGCAATGCTGTCAACGGATAATCGACGGCCGCCAGGGTGATGTAATAGTCATCACGTTTGGCCGTATCACCGCTGGCAAAGATCGAATCGTCGTCCTGAATGGTCAGAATCGGCAGATTGGAGGTGGCTTTTGTCGGCCGCAGCGGCTGCCAGTCGACGGCGTTGGGCTGTTCCGCATTCCGCCATTCTTCGAACGACCGTTCAATGGTTTCGGCCCGCAGCGCTGCGATCTCGTCTGCGTCTCGCTGCCGCAGCGCCGTGATCCTGAACGCTGCGATGGTGTGGCTGTCTCCCAGCAGCTGTTTCATGGTCACCTTCAGCCGGACCGGGCCGTCGTTCGCCTGCCCGGGTGCCTGCCGATCGAGTTGAAACGTGGCTGCGGCGGTTTGGGGAATTCCATCCCTGCCGTGTATACCCCAGCCGGTTGACTCATCACCATCAAACGCCATTTTGATTCCGTAGCCCTTCTGTTCCACGCTGGCGGTGGCTGAGGTCACCGCCAGCTTCTGAAAGACCGGCTGATCAGACTCATCCACCGGGGCAATTTCAAACTGAATTTCACTCAGCACAAAATTGCCGTGTTCGGTCCGTCCCGGACCTTTCCGTGACGCCATGGTCGACGTGGTCAACCGCAGCGCATCAAAATCAGTGTGCGGCAGATCTGCCTCCACGGTGTAGATCGCGGTCGGCGGATTTGCTCCGGTGATCTGTACGACGCCGTCTGCCAGCGTGTCGATTATTTGTTCACCGTCGGCGGTGACGGTCACCAGTTGAAGTTCCTGCTGCTCGAATTCATCCACCGGCCATTTGTCCGGCAGCTCGGCCAGCAACTGATCGGCCTTCGCCATGTTCTTGTGCCACTGCTGTTCGATCTTGTCATCGGGCAGTTCCAGAGACGGTTCGTCGGCGTTGTTCAGAAACGCCATCAGCTGGTAGTACTCGTGGTGCGAAATCGGGTCGTATTTATGAGTGTGGCACTGGCAGCAGCCCAGTGTGAGTCCCAGCCATGTGGTACCGGTCGTGGCGACGCGGTCCGTCATGGCGTGAAATCGGAATTCCAGCGGGTCGATGCCGCCTTCTTCGTTCAGCATGGTGTTGCGATGAAAGCCGGTGGCAATGTGCTGCTGTACGCTGGAATTCGGCAGCATGTCCCCCGCCAGCTGTTCGACCGTGAACCGGTCGAACGGCATGCCGCTGTTGATGGCGTTGATCACCCAGTCCCGATACGGCCAGATGCTGCGGTCCCGATCCTTTTCGTAACCATTGGTGTCGGCATAACGAGCCAGATCCAGCCAGCGGCGTGCCCAGCGTTCACCATAATGACTGGAATTCAGCAGGTGGGTGATCAGTTCCTGCCATGCACCTTCATTCAGCGGCTGCGATTCGTTGGATGACACCTGACCACCCAGTTTCTGTACCCATGTGTCAGCTTCCTCAGGTGACGGTGGCAGGCCGATCAGGTCCAGATAAAGTCGTCGGACCAGCGTATACGGACCGGCCTGTTCCGATGGTGTGAGCCCGGCAGCTTCAATCTTTCGAAGAATGAAACGGTCAATCTCATTTTGGCCCCAGCTCTTGTTCTTCGGCTGCGGCAATGATGGTCGCTCAGGAGGAATAAAGGACCAGTGCCCTTCCCATGGTGCTCCCTGACGGACCCATTCGGCCAGCAGTTTTCGCTGTTCCGCCGTCAGGGTCTTGTTGGAATCCGGCGGCGGCATCACTTCGTCGGGATCGGCCGACAGAATTCGCCTGACCAGTTCACTGTGATCCGGACTTCCCGGTTTCACGATCGTGTAGCCGTCAAGTTCAGCGAAGAGTCCGTCTTTCTGGTCGAGCCGCAGATCAGCCTGTCGAGTGTCCTGGTCCGGACCATGGCAGTGGAAACAGGCATTGGCCAGCACTGGCCGGATCTGTTCAGAAAAACTCAGTGGCGAATCGTCCGCGATTGCGCCGGCTGAGATGGTTGTCCAGATCAGAACCAGTAATAAGTGTCGGATCATGTTGGAAGAATTCGCTGTGGTCATGTTTGTCGTGAGCAGTGAGCAGCCCGGCATGACGTGAAACTTACATTGTCTAAGAGTATAAGGCGGCTCATTGTACCGGGCTGCGGCCGGTAATTCACGGGTCTGCTGTGGTTTACGGCGGCCCGTCGGTGCCGATTTTTCAAAAACCCGCAGAAACCGCGGCCGGGGCGGGGTGTGTCAACGTATTGCTGCAGGAGCAACTCAGGTGAATGTACTGATCATCGGTGGAGCCGGAATGGTGGGACAGAAACTGGCCGAACGGCTGGTGAAGGACGGCGGCTTGGGCGGCTGTCCGGTGTCGCAGCTCACGCTGTTCGACGTGGTGGACGCTCAGAAACCACCAGCGGCCGCCGTTGATGTGGTGGTGCAGACCGGAGATCTTTCTGACCCGGCTCAGGCCGCGGCTTTGGTTCAGCAGCGTCCGGACGTGATTTTTCACCTGGCAGCCGTGGTTTCCGGTGAAGCTGAAGCAGACTTTGACAAAGGGTACCGGATCAATCTGGACGGGACTCGGTATCTTCTGGAAGCGATCTGCCGGACAGAAGACTATTGCCCGCGCGTGGTCTTTACCAGTTCGATCGCGGTCTTCGGGGCACCGTTTCCGGAAGCCATCGGAGACGATTTTCACACCACGCCGCTGACCTCTTATGGGACTCAGAAGGCCATCGGCGAATTGCTTCTGAGTGATTTTTCCCGGCGCGGTCTGCTGGACGGGATCGGAATCCGCCTGCCGACCATCTGTGTTCGCCCGGGTAAACCGAACAAGGCCGCGTCCGGATTCTTTTCGAACATTATCCGCGAACCGCTGGCAGGCCACGAAGCCATTCTTCCCGTCTCGGAAGACGTCCGGCACTGGCACGCGTCGCCACGAGCGGCCGTGGGTTTTCTGTTGCACGCTGCCACGATCGATTCCAAAACAGTGGGTCCGCGGCGGAATCTGACCATGCCCGGAATTTCGGTCACCGTCGGCGAACAGATTGCGGCGCTGCGAGCGATCGCCGGTGATGAGGTGGTCAACCGCATACGTCGTGAACCGGATGCCAGGATCATAAACATGGTCGACGGCTGGCCCAGACGTTTCGACGCCCGCCGCGCCACGCAGCTGGGCTTTCAGGCAGAATCGTCGTTCGAAGACATTATTCGCGTGCACATCGAAGATGAACTGGGCGGAAAAATTTCCGCCGCCCGCTGACTCATGGCCGCCTGACACACCGTCCCGACTTCCCACGGACAGCAGCCCGCGAATCAATTTCGCCCTCTGCCTGGTCAAAGCGTCGCCATTCGAGGTGTCGCAGACCGGCACCGTACATGACAAGAAACATCAACCGCTTGAGGTTTGTGGACAGGGGCAGCAGTGCTCTCACTTCCTCCCGGCTGAAGACCACGGGCAGGCATTCCGGTTTGTTCGCGGGAACGGCGTCCAGATAACTCAGTTCACGTCCCAACACCTTCTGATACAAAAACAGCAGTGCGCTCTTTGCCAGGCCCTGAGTACTGGCAGCCACGTTTCCCTCAGGAACTCTTCGAGCCGGGCGTACCACTTTGGAAACCAGGTGCGATCCTGCCTGGAGACCTTGTCCCGAGCGAAAAGTTGTTCGAATTCCACCAGGCTCATGACTGTGGCTCCCGGTCAGCTTGTGGCGATGGGAGATGGCCTTACGTGGTTTAGTCACTTGACCCCCTGTGGGCAACTAGGTGCAGTCTGTTCTTGCGAGAAGTTCCTCCCTGAATAGAATTCAGTCATCCCGGAATAAAACCGCGAATATCACCTTCTGCCGGTAAGTTGCCGGATGAATTAGTTACAGTTCTGGCACGAAGCGCGCATCGTGCTCGTGCTCAGTGAAACGGTGCTCGTGCTCGTAATCGAAATGGGGCTTTGATGAACGATCCAATCTTCGACCACGATCGGCTCGATGTTTATCGTCTCTCGATCGAATACGTTGCTGATGCATTTGCCGTTTGCAAATCGCTCAGCGGATTGCATCGTCACGCCCGCGACCAATGGCTTCGCGCCGCCCAGTCGATTCCGCTGAATATCGCCGAGGGCAACGGCAAACGAAGCTTGAAGGATCGTGCTCGATTTTTCGACATAGCTCG
>JAVKCM010000060.1:0-42615 GCA_040222735.1 Fuerstiella sp.
CTGAAAAACTGCGGGTTCTGGTATGGTTCCGCGAATAATTCGCTGGAACACATTGCCATTGTCGGACTTGATTTCTACGCCAGCAGAAGTGATCCGACGTCACCAGATTTTCAACCGGACAAGTACCAGAACTTTGCAATACAGTTGCTGACAGGTGCAGCTGCCGGAACAGATGACATTCTGCTGGAAGACAACCGGTTTCGATTTCAGAAGACTCAGGTTCAGATCCAGTCATACTATGGCAGCGGGCCGCTCGCGGACAACATTCAGATTCGCCGCAACGTGTTTACCAATGCGATTGAATTCGGATTGCAGCTGAACTGGACCAGCAACGTTTTGCTGGAAGAGAACGTTTTTGACAAGAGCGGATGGGACAACCGCGACGTTTTTCTCCACAACGTCTACATCAAGGAAGGACATGACTATCTGATTCGCGGCAACATCCTTTCCCGAGGCGGAAACAGTGCTCTAAAGATTTCAGGCGACCACAAGGATTCGCTTACTGACTTCGTAATCGAAAATAACCTTGTGTACCGCGGCATGATCGGCCTCGGGCACTCGGCCGGGCCCACGGGATATGATCCGCTTATCGAATTTTCGCATCGAAACGGTGTCATTCGAAACAATGTCATCATGAAGGTTGGGAAGGAATTACCAGTAGGAAGCGGTCGGAAACAGGCGATTGGTCTGAATCTGGGAAACCTGACCGACGTTGTTATCGAACACAATGTCTTTGCGCATAATGATGAAGTGAATGCCTCAGGAGAAATTCTGCGATTCGCGTACCCCTGGGTTGAAAAAAGTGCAAACATCGTGGCCCGCGACAACGCAGTGTGGAACTGGCTCAGCCGACATTACGACGACAATGGCACCTATGTGTCATTTGTCAATGATGTCACTGACCTTGTACAGACGAACAATCTAACAGCAGACATCGACTACACAGACCCGGGACGGACGCTGGAAAGTTATCACGCGTCAATCGGCGGCACCGGGGACGAAGATGTGTTCCTGTCAGCCGCGGCTGCGATGCGAAAAGGTAGCTGGGACGTACGTTACACAGCCAGCGCCGTGAACGAGTACATCCGCCAAGGCTTCACTCAGACTGCCACGGCCTTCATGGCCCCGCGCAGCAGCGGTATCGGCTCGCGTACAAATGGCAATTCGATTTCATGGGATGTGGAGTTCAGCATTCCGGTAGCCGGTGTCGATGCGACGGACTTCACGCTGAACTTCACGCCGGGCGCGGTCACGCTGACCGATGCCGGGGATGCCGATCCGGCGACCTATGTGCTGACGGCCACCGGCATCCCTGAGGGAACACTGCAGATTGACGGTGTCGTGGAGAACAGCGGGATCACCAACCTGGACGGCAACAATCTGGTTCCCGAACGGCAGGGGGCTGACGCCGATCATCAGTTCATTGTCGAGCGTGTTGCTCCTGTGCCGGTCATTTCAGCCACACTGGCAGGGACCAATGCGGTCTCTGAGATCACCGTGGACTTCGGTGAACCGGTTTCCGGGTTTGACGTCACCGATCTGGTCATCAGCAATGGCACGGCCAGCCACCTGACAACCGCCGATTCTACGGTCTACACATTTCGCCTGACGCCTGACAGCGATGCTGCGATTGCAGTCAACCTGCCGTCCGGAGCCACCACTGACATTGCTGGGAACAGTTCCTCAGCGGCAGCACAATTCGACATTACCAGTCGTCTGCTGACCGTGGACATCACACGACGGGATGTGAATTCTCACAATACCGGGCTCTACCGATTCAACGTGAACTTCGACACAGCCCCGCAGAATGTCGATGCCACGGATTTTGTAGTCACCAGCACCGGGTCCGTCACAGCCGACACCAGCGTTACACTGACCGATGCCGAAGACAGCGATCCCACCACCTGGCTGGCCACGGTCACCAACGTGACCGGAGCCGGCACAATCGGGCTGGCGATGGCCGGTAACTCGGATATTGTCAGTACCGCGAGCACGGCTCTGGCCCCGATTCCGACCGTGGACGAATCTTATCATGTAGTCTACGACGCCTACGGTGTGCTGACGACAGCGGGGCGTGTGTATGGCAATGTCACGGCCACCATCAGTGGCAATTCGGTGCGGCTGACCGGCGACACCGCCGACAACGCCGTCAGCATCGCGGCCACTGCCTCGGGAGATATCATCATTGCCGGACTGAACGGCACGACGATCAACGGACAGGCGGAGTTTGTAGCGTTTTCATCTGCGGGTGGCGTGCTGCCAGGGAATCTGACATTCACCGGGTCCACGGGCAACGAATTCCTGAGCATCGCCGGGCTCTCAACCAGCGGCAGTCTTGTGGTCAGCACCGGCAGCGGACGCGATGCCGTTTCTCTGACGGCCGTGACGGTCGGAACCGATCTTCACGTCCGCAGCTCAGACGTGCAGCTCACTCATGTGGCCTCGGCGACCACCGGCGGACATGGTCTGTTCTACGGTGGCACCGGGAATGACCAGATTGAACTCAACAATCTGAATATCGGCGGTGTCCTGAGCGCCACGACCGGTGACGGAGCTGATACCGTTGTCCTGAACAGGGTCGACGTGGCCAGCAGCACACAGCTGACGACGGGCAGTGGAGACGACATCATTCAGATGATCGATTCCATGCACCACGGAAGCTTTTACGCCGCCACCGAGGCAGGAAATGACGAACTCAGGGCCAGCGGAATCACAGCGGGCGCCACGCTGTACATGTCTGGCGGAGCGGACAACGACCTGGTCGACTTTTATGATATCAGCACGCAGTCAACGGCCGTCATCGCCACCGACGCCGGCAACGACGTCGTCAGACTGCTGCATTCAGAGATCGCTCAGGCCGCCTATCTACGGTTCGTCGAAGGCACCAATGTGCTGGACCTTCAGGACAGTGTCTTCGGCGGTACCGTCGAAGGGCAGACCAGCGACGGCACTCTAACGACTCGCATCCGCCGCAACACCTTCACCGCGGGGGCGTTGCTGCTGGGCGGAACAGGAACCGGCGACGTGCTGCTGGATGACAGCAGCAATGAATTCCGCAGCACTCGCAACACGGCTCGTTTTGAAGACACCGGAAACACGTTGCTGAACGAGCCATTTTCCAGGCTGACTGAATCCACACTGGGAACAGCACTGATCGACGATCGACATGGTCTGGGTGTCCGCACCGGCCGCGTCACCGGCAACGTCACGGCTGTGATGTCAGGGCCGGACCTGGTGATCACCAGCGATCCCGGAGACAACACGTTCAGTGTGTTTGCCAACCAGGCTGGTGACATCGTGGTCCGTGGACGGCATGGAACCACGATCAACGGAGTCACTGAGTTCGTCGCTTTGACCGGGGTTGGCGGGGTACTTCCGGATGACCTGCGAATCAATGGTTCGGCCGGCGACGACCTGATAGAAATTTCCGGGCTAACGGTCACCAGTGACGTGTTTATCTCTACGGGAGACGGCATGGATGGCATCCTGGTGTCGTATGTGAACACCGGGCGTGACCTGCAGGTCAACAGTGGAAATGGCGACAGTTATGTTGATCTTGAGCACAGCATTCAGAACCGACATACCATCGTGACGGGCGGCAGCGGCGCGGATCTGGCGGTCATCACCGCCATGGACATTCGCAGCGTATTCAGTGTCAACACCGGTGGCGGGGCGGACCGCGTGGTGATGAATCACACCACCACGACCAGCAGCACTTCCGTGAATACCGGCACCGGTGATGACAATGTCCGTCTGATCGGCACAAATCATGACGGCACCCTGTACATCACATCGGACGATGGGAACAACGTGCTGACGGGGCATGACGTTCGTGTTGCTCAAACCTTCTTCGTGGCTCTGGGTATCAACAACAACGCCGTGCAGATGTTGAATTCGGTGTTTAGCAGCGTTGGCATCGTGCGCTTCGCCGGCGGACAGAACACCCTGGACCTGCAGGCCAACAGCTTTGGCGGCCCGACTTATCTGCAGGCCACTGGAGGAGCGATGGCGGCACGTATCCGCAGCAATTCCTTTGCAGGCAGTACGATGCTGCAGGGTGGCGCAGGATCGGCACCGAAGGACGTTTTGCTAGATGACGGATCGAACAGTTTCCAGCTTCCGGCTGGCATAACCGGTTTCGAGGACCTTTCCAACACCCTGATCGATGAGCTGTTTGAGGACATCCTGGGACTTGCGTTCGCGTGACTCACTAAGCGACAATTAGGGTTGACCGGAGTGGCCTCAGTTTCCGTCCGACCAGCTGGGTTTAAAGCAATTCCGTTGCTGCAAGTTCGGCAATGAGCTTCAACCAAATCCAAGTTCTGAATTTCGCGGGACGAACGGTGAAGAGAAAGCGGCTCTTCATCTGCAGAGGTCAGTTGGGCCTTCGTAGCTCCGGGAAGTCAATCCGTTCCGGCCCTGAAAACTGTACGTCGTCCACAGGAGTTCCGTACTTATGATCTCGACGCAATGGATGTCCGAATATTTGACCAAACAGCACAGCGTGCTGGCGGCCATCGATTTGAATGCCGTCGAATCCATAGTACGGGTGCTGCGGGAAGCTCATCAGAAGGGACAGCAGGTCTTTGTATTTGGCAATGGTGGTAACGCCGCCAGCGCGTCGCACTTTGCTACGGATCTGGGCAAAGGTGCTTCCGACATGCTGAATGTGCCCTTTCGCGTGATGTCATTGAACGACAACGTGCCATGGCTGACCGCCATCGGAAATGATTATTCGTACGCCGATGTCTTTGTCCGCCAGCTGCGGAATTTCGCGCAGCCGGGCGACGTGATCATTTCGTCCAGCGTGAGCGGTAATTCCGAAAACCTTGTTAGCGCTCTGCAATGGGCCCGCGATAACGACATGACCACGGTCGCCATCATCGGAGCCAAACGAGGGCGAATGGCCGATGTGGCCGACCACCTGCTTGTGATCGACGACACGCACTATGGCCGCGTCGAGGATGCTCAGATGACCGTCTATCACATGCTGAGCTACGCCTTTATGGAACTGCCGGCCGATGCCTGAGCGGATGCAGGTCGTGCCGGGACGCCCTGCCAAACTTTCCACGATTTCTAATCCCTGGAAAAGGCAGTTGTATCGCATCATTCAGTTGCTGCCGTTCGTCGCCTCCTTCTTCGTCAAGGTTGTCCGGGTGTTTCAGCAGCAGCCACTGAGTTCCCTTCAGTGCGCTGCGTTCCAGCAGATCGATGGCTTCCCGTTACAGTTCGTGACGAAGACTGGTCATCTCTTCATTCACCAGCTTCACGATGTGGAATCAATCGAACCCAGCGTCGCCTGCGGTAGATTCATTTGCACGGCCGCGTAAGGCGCAACGGTCATATCCGTGGCCAGCGATTGGACTTGGGTAACCCGAGCTGTGAAGTTGGTACAACTAGGTTTGTAGCGCGTTTTCCCCTCTCGATTCCGACAAACCCAACTGCACCGCTGTCCGCCTAAGAGTGAACGCCACCGCCTGACGCGGGCCGACCGGCGAACGGAAAACCTTGCGCGGTCGGGTTCCGCGGGGAATCACGTCCAGACTCACACGGCCAGGCCAGCGCACGTGTTTGTCGCGAACACGAACCGAGAGCAAGAAAAATCGAGAGTTGCTTCGGCAGAAACATGTTCGTAGGCAGGCAGACCGAAAGCTTGGTACAGTAGTGAAGTGGAGATGGCGGAAGTCCTGCGGAACATCCATCCGATCGTCATGTCCACAACTTCCCAACTCAAAAACCACCACGCACCCGATTTGTCGGTGAACCCTAATTCGAGAGTTCAGAATGCCAGACTGCGACAATGATTCATTTCCAAAGGTGCCCGCCGTGGATGCTGCGGAAATGGCCCCTGCATCGCTGCGCCGCTCACTTGCAGCACTGGTTACCCGGCGGTATCCGTTCCTTAGCGGGTGTGGCAGTTTCGCCAACAGCGGTGTCGTACAAATGCTGGCCGGACGACACTCAGGAGCGGCATGGTGCCCAACTCCCGGGGGCCAGTTATTGGCGCCAATGGAAGATTATATCGGACGGGCTGCCTACCTGGTTGGCGATCTCGATCGCAAAATATCGACGATCTGTCGGCAAATTGTGCGCCCGGGTGACGTAGTCCTGGATGTTGGTGCCAATATCGGACTGGTCTCACTGCTGCTCGCCAGGCTGGTGGGTCCAACAGGTCGCGTGCACGCATTTGAACCCCAGCCACGGCTTGCCAGAATGCTTGCAGCCAGCCTGCAGAAGAATGGGTTTCAAAACACGACCCTGCATGAAATTGCTCTGGGAGATTCAGTCGGAAAACTGCAGATGCACGTGCCGGGACATAATGCCGGTGCAGCAACCCTTGTGAATGATCGAATCCGCAGCGATTCAGGAAGTCTTTATGTTGATGTCCGAACGCTGGATGATGTGCTGGCCGCAGATCAAAACAGCCGTATTCGTCTGATGAAAATCGACGTTGAAGGATATGAGTCACAGGTCATCAAAGGAGCGCAATCGATAATGCGTGAACGGCGCCCGGAAGCAGTCATTTTTGAGCTGAACGATGGACAGAAGAATTTCACACAGAATGAGATCGTACAGCTCTTACGGAGTTACCAATATACTTTTTTCGCAATTCCTCGATGCGTGACGAGAATGAAATTGCTGCCGGCGTCTGATCACGCCGCCGATGGCCTGGGGGCAAATGACTTTCTGGCCTGCGCCACGGAAAGCATTATTGCAGAGCTTGGCAATTGGGTTTCGCGGTAACGAAAGGAATTCTGCACTTCACCGGGAGCTGAAGACAAGATCATTCTTATTTTGATCAGCAAATCAAAAGCGACGATCGTCTGCGGCATTGCCAGGATCGGCCTGCAGCGCTGGGTGGAAAACAACGGTGAATGCGGCGCCAGACAGCTGGTGCTTCACCGTTTTTTTGGCGAGAGCGAATCTCAGGAGCATGCTCGGGAACGACTAAAGCGGTTCTGCGACTGGCTGCAAAACAACTACACTCTGATTTCCGCTGCGGCCTATCTGACATGTCTGAAGGAGCAGCGATTTCCCCGGAATGCGCTGTTTGTGACGCTTGACGACGGACGGAGCCGAATTCTGCCGTTGATCGATATCTTCAGGGACTTCGAAATTCCGTTGACTGTGTTTGCCGCGACCGGGTGGACCGACGGCGCTCAGCCCGCGAAATCGGAACCAACCCTTCCCCAGCTGATCGCCTTTCTGGAACATTATCGCGGTGAAAACCGACAGATTCCGCTGCCTGACGGGCAATCGTTGTCGCTTGGCTCGGGCCAGCGAGGCGATGAAATTGACAGGCTGATCACCATGGCAGACGGGTCGCAGCAGTTTGTTTCAGACGTCTGGGATCGAATTCCTGACGCAGTTCGGGCTCAGGGCACGGAAACCGGCATCTGTAACTGGAGCGAACTGACAGACCTGGCAGCCATGGGTTTTAGCATCGGTTCGCACTCGCTGTCTCATTGTCGAATGGCGAGGCAAAGCCCGTTGCGGATTCAATACGAACTATGCGAGTCCCGTCGCATCCTGACGGCTCGTTTTGGCCAGTGCCCGATTTTTGCCTATCCCTACGGCACCTGGGATGTCTACAACGACCTGACCACTGCCGCGGTACGGGCCGCCGGTTATGAGTGCGCTTTTCTGACGCACGGGGGTGACTGGAACAGAAAGAATCGGTACGCGTTGCCGCGGATCGACATCCCCGATCAACAGATCAGTGACCGATTGTTTGCAGCGCTCGTGCAGGGCGGTCAACTGCCGCTGATTCGGATCAAGAATTTCCTGACACGGCGACATGTTTCTGACAGGACGAAATTCTGACGCTCAAACGAATGGCTTGCAGGCCGTTGACACGCAGCTTTGACACACGGCGACAGGTCATGAGGATTGGGACCGAGCGGAAAAGAAGTGGCGTAAGCTTCCAGCCTGCGATGCAGAAAAACGCAGGCTGGAAGCCTACGCCACGTTTCGACGCGACAGTAATTTTCCGTTTGATCCTTGAGTGACAACAATGAATGACGAATTCATGACACTAAGGAACCTGCTGGATGAAAGAGCGGCCGGACGACCACACGACCTCGCCTACGCATTTCTGGCGGGAGATAAACTGCAGCAACAGTGGGATTACGCGGGACTGCGGCAGCAGGTGGCACGGGTCGAAGCATTCCTGAACAATTCCTGTGCATCGGGTTCACGGGCATTGCTGGTCTATCCACAGGGTCTGGAGTTCATGGCGGCCTTTCTGGCGTGCCTGTGCCAGAATGTTGTGGCCGTGCCTGTACCCGCTCCCGAAACCTACAATCTGCGTCGATCCCTGCCTCGGTTAAAAGCAATTTCCGACGACGCACAGGCAGCCGTCGTACTGACGACGCGCAGGATACTGGATTTGTTGTCTGCCAACGGCGATCAGGCGGCCTGGGACTTCAAAGCGATACCGTGGATTGCCACCGACGAACTCCCCGACGAACCAGCAACGGATTCAGATGATCACACCATTCCACCACAAGAACTTGCGTATCTGCAGTATACGTCAGGATCAACTTCAACACCGAGCGGGGTGATGATCACTCATCAGAACCTGATGCATCATCTGCAGACCCTGCACACCGCGTGCGGATACGGAGACGGTGTGACGGTGACATGGATGCCACACTTCCATGACTATGGACTCGTTCAGGGATTGCTGCAACCTTTGTTCAGCGGGGACCCATGTTACGTTATGTCTCCGTTGTCATTCATGAAACGACCGGCCCACTGGTTGGGGGCGATTTCAAAGTATGCCGGGACTCATTCGCAGGCCCCTAACTTCGCCTACGATCACTGCGTCCGCCGGATTCGACCAAAAGACTGTGCTGCCCTGAATCTCAGCAGCTGGAAAGCGGCGGGGAATGCAGCGGAGCCCATCAATCCACTGGTGCTTGATTCGTTTGCTTCGACTTTCGAACCCTACGGGTTTCGCAAAAATGCATTTTCACCCGCGTTCGGGCTGGCAGAAGCCACTCTGCTGGTGTCCTCAACACCGTTGGGCTCCGGCCCCTATGTGATCGACCTGGATGCCGCCTCGCTGGAAACGGGGCGCGTCGTTCTCGCGCGCGATGGTAATTCTGTTCGGAAGGCGGTCAGCTGCGGTCAGTTGGTGGGAAACACCCGGGTGGCGATCGTTGACCCCGACAGTCTGAGCGCGTCTTCTGTCGACGTGATTGGTGAGATCTGGGTATCTGACCCGGCCGTGGCGGCCGGGTACTGGGATCAGCCTGAGAAATCTGCCGCAACATTTCAGGCACACCTGAGTGATACGGGCGAAGGTCCGTGGTTACGGACCGGAGATCTGGGATTCATGCGGGACGGTCATTTGTTTGTCTCCGGCCGGCTGAAGGATCTGATTATCATCCGCGGTGCGAATTTCGCTCCTCAGGATCTGGAGTGGATCGCTCAGGGATCTCATCCGGCACTGGAGGAAACGGAAAGCGCCGCATTCTCCGTCATGATCAATGGAGATGAACGTCTGGTCATCATTCAGGAATTGAAACGCAATGAGCTTCCGGCCGATGCGGATATCCGTGAGATTGCTGCCGGGGTCCGTCAGGCCATTGCAGAAGAGTTTGATATCCGCGCCTATGCCGTGGCCCTTGTCAGAAGAGGTGCAATCCTGAAGACGTCCAGCGGAAAGATCCAGCGGCGCGCGTGTCGTGCTGGATTACTGGACGGCTCATTGGAAACGATCGATCTGCTGAGTGAAGGCCCTTTACCCCCAGCCCAGGTGAAAGCGTGATGCCGTCGCCGCCCCGGTCGTCCGCCACCAACGGACCTTCGCTGACTGAAGTCGTTGAAGCTCAGCTTGGCGACCCCAGGAATCCCGACAGTGTTCTGTCGTTTGCCTACTCGCAGCAGATCGATGAGAGCGAACAGTTTCCGGAGCTGGCTGTTCGATGGTTGTATGACCGGCAACTGTGTCGGCATTTTGTCCCACAGGAACTTGGCGGTGCATTTCATTCGTTTGAGGAACTTGCCGAACTGATTCGCGTGTTATCGCGCCGGGATCTCACAACATCCATCGCATTTTCCACGCTCTTCTGGTCCTTTCTGACGTGGATGGACGGAACTGAAGAGCAAAAGAAATGGCTGGCCGACTATATCCTGCGGCAGCACGGCGCCATGTGTCTGGCTTATTCGGAAAAAGATCATGGCGCCGATCTGCTTGCCGGCGCGACGATTGCTGAGCCGACACCCGGTGGATTCATGGTCACGGGTGAAAAATGGCCCATCAACCGCGCTACGATCAGCGGACTTTGCTTTCTGCTGGCGACCACGGATCGATCAGCCGGGCCACGCGGCCTGTCGCTGTTCATGGTCGACAAGGGAAAGCTGGACCCTCGGCGATATCACAATCTCCCGAAAATCCTGACCCACGGCCTGCGAGGCTCCGACGTCAGCGGTATCGCATTTGACAAATGCTCAATCCCGGCAGACAGCCTGCTGGGCGGAACCGGCCTGGGTCTCGAGACTGCCCTGAAGGGTTTCCAGGTCACGCGGACGCTGTGCGCCGCATTCTCTCTGGGGGCCGGCGATACCGCATTAAGAACAACACTGGAGTTTGCGCAGCAGCGCACACTCTACAACGAACTGGTCGTTGAATTGCCGCATGCTTCCAGCGTGCTGTCTGATGCATTTCTGGATCTGTTGATCTGTGACTGTGTGACCATCTCGGGATTGAGGGCCTTTCATGCTGTGCCCGGGCAGATTAGTGTCTGGTCTGCCGTCGTCAAGTATTTTGTTCCCACGACCATCGAGGCGATGATCCAGAATCTTTCGGTGGTGATGGGAGCCCGCTACTACATGCGAAACGAGCATGAGTGGGGCACGTTTCAAAGAGTCCTGCGAGATGCAGCGATCATCAGTGTATTTGACGGCAGTACGGTGGTGAATCTGCATGCGCTGCTGCTGCAGTTTCGCAATCTGGCAAGGCGCTCCTCAACCGACAGCGTACAGGAAGCAACTCTTAGACAGATCTACCATCTTCAGCACCCTCTGGCGCCGTTCAAGAGTCAGAATCTTAGTCTTGCCAGTCGACACGGGAATGCCGCAATGAACGGGTTGCCGCTGACCCTGAAATATTTGAGATCATTAAATGGCATCGACAATGTTGAACAGTCTGAGCTGGACGAAATTCTGGCAATTGGTGAGCGGCTTGCGCACGAAATATCGGCGTTTCATGCGGCACTGTCTGAAACAAAATTTGAACATGGCCACCGACAATCGCCGGCCGCATTCCGCACGGCCAGAACATACTGTGGCCTGCATGCTGCAGCGTGCTGCCTGCATATGTGGGCATGGAACCATGCAGACTCGAGCAATTTCATCTCGGGCGGCAAATGGCTACTCCCGGCCTTGAAAAGACTGTTCGAAGTGTATCTGGGGATCACCGATATCGAGTTCCCAGGGACGGCGACAGAGGTGATTGCTGAAGAACTGCGAAACTGTCACAATGAAAATCGCATGTTTTCCCTCAGAGCGTGTCGACTGGGCTGACCATTCCTGAACGGCATTGGCTGGATTATTCGAAAGACAACGTGAATGAAGACTCCGAATAACAGCGCCGCTATACAAGACTGGCTGATGACCAGTCTTTCGTCCTTATTAAGCGTTCCCCGGGAACAGCTGGATCCGGACGCGCCGTTTTCAAAGTACGCGCTGGATTCGCTGGACGCGGTTACTCTGGTGATGGAAATTGAAGAAGAACTGGGGCTGGAATTGCCGCCAACGCTGCTATGGGATTACCCAACCGTCAATGACTGTGTGTCCTACCTGCTTGCCACGTCGCAGGCATTAGAAACAGCAAACGCTGACGACTCGTAGTTGTGGCATGCTCTGACGGTGTGCCTGAAATCTATTTCTGTCGAGCCGGGTACGATGACGGACGAGAAAATACACGTCGAGCTGGTACGGACCGGGGAGCTCCGCGATTTCGTCAATCGCCCGGATGTGATGCAGGGCAGTGTGGTTCCGATCTCCAGGCTGCGCGCAGCGGCCCATGCTGCTAATCCTGTTGCCGATCCGGACGACCCGGCTTTGATGCTGGCCATGCGCGACGGAAAGTGTCTTGCCTATCTCGGCTTCATGCCCGGATTATTGCGCATTGATGGCCAGCTGCAGAAGATTTTCTGGTACACCACCTGGTATGCCGCGAAGGACCCGAGGGACGCGGCGGCCGGCGGCGTTCTGCTGCTGGCATCACTGCGTGTGGGTGTGGACATTGCGACGACCGGGCTGGATCCGAAGACATTTGAGTATTATCGACGTCTGCGTTTCAAAGCCATTGGTCCGCTGCCGTATTTCGAACTCAACTTTGACAGATTTGACCCGCTGGGCTTTCCTGCGCGTGTGCTGCAGGTGCTGCTTCGCCGAAAGGGACGTCGATCAGCCGCCGTGGACGCAATCTTCCGTGCCGGTCGGGGATTCACGAAAACCGCCGCCTATGGTCTTGCCCGCAACGTTCTAAGACATGCGAATCAGCAGTACGATTTCGCCGAGCTATCAGAATTGCCGGCTGATGCCTGGAGTGATGAAGAAGCTGCACCAGTGGAGTTTTATCGGGACACAGAGTTCGTCCGGTGGTCACTGCAGTATCCGTGGATTACTGACCAAAAGGACCTCAGCACACCTCGCTATGAGTTTTCTGATTTCAGAGAACTGGTCCGGTTCGTGGTACTGGAAGCGCGAAGAAGAAACTCGAATGAACACCTGGGGCATGTCGTGCTTTCCGTCTGCCGCGATCAGGGCATTACAACCATCAAGATTCTGCACCACTTCCTGCATTGCAGCGACCGCTATCAGGTACTGCTTGCCGCGGCACTTGTTTACTCAGGAAAGTTCAGAGCCGACCGCATTCATGTACCTGCCGGTTGCGAAGATTCAATCGGCAGTTCCGTTCTGCTGCGGACAGCATTTCGCCGTCGGAACCGTGAATACTTCTGCTTCCCCCGCCGCCGTGAAAGCGTACTTGGTCCTGCCCTGGACCGCCTTGAACTCAACTATTGTGACGGTGATACGCCGTTTTCCTAGCACGCTGCGGGATCACTCACAGAAGGCCACGAGTTACCTGAGCCTCTTCACTGGATGGCTGGTTCTTTCCCGAGTACCTCTGCTGCCACCTGTGCGGCTACAAATTTGTGACCAGCGGAGTTCAGGTGTCCGTCCACACGGAAATACAAATCAGGCCTTTGGGATTTCTTTGGGATCGCGATCACGGGTACACGGTGCCGACGGGCCAGACTCTGGAGCATTTCCATCCGGGGCGGTGTGAAGTCGACTGCAACCAGCAAGACCGGCCACCCGCGTTCACGACACAACTCGATACTGCGCTCAATAAGTGCCAGGAACAGCTTTTCAGGCTGACTGATTTCCTGCGGTCGCCCGCTTTCTTCGCGACGGACAGTGCCGCTATCCTTGTTGCCTGCTGGTCGCAGTCGGCCGGCCGCCTCTCGGGCGAGGCAGAAAAGATGAGAGTAGGCAATGCCGGGTACGACTTCGATGATCTGCTGAAGCCGACGAGATAAACCTGGTGGCGAAACAGAACACGACACAAGCGTTCCGTTCGATGAAAGCTTGTACAGTGAGTCTCGAATATTGTCTTCAATGTCGTTTCCGGTGGTCTGCAGAACAACATAATCCGTGCTGTAAACTGCGGCCTCCGTCTGAAGAAACCGGAGCCATCGACCATTACCGGTGGCGCCGATACCTGCGTTGATGACCTGAGCCTGTGCACGTCCATTCCTGACAAGTTCACGCTGCAATACTCGCGGATATTCAGCTCCGTCATCGACACCGTAGCCCAGCGTGATGGAGTCTCCAAGACACAACAGCACGTCCGTACGTTCTTCGACGAGTTCCGGTCCCCGGAAGCCAAGGGAATTTGTTGTAAGACTCATTCGAAACTCAGAAGACGAACGAGTGCATGAGAAGTTCTTCTTCAGCGTTTTCCCATAGACCGGGTCATGCACACTGAACGATGGCCCGATGTTTCGAACTGGGATCAGCAATCGAACAAGAATTTCGCCCAGAAGCAGTGCGACAATAACGGCACCGCACATAAGTAGAATGCGAGATCGGATTCGCAATCGATGGCGTCTGTCGGTACAGAGGATCCGGGCGGTGGCCCCTGAATTCTGACTGTTTGCTTTGGTCATACAAGTCTGGCATTTCGCCGGGATGAAGAGTCGGGGCACAACGAATAACAACCGACGGCTTTGTTTCCGGACTCAACCGCCACGTTTTTTCTGCCCGCCGCACTTGAATTGACGGGAAAATCTCGACTTTCCGGCTCGATCGAGTCGGCGTACCGGATTAACGTTGAGCCATCAAAGTACACGTTTCTGGTCGGTTTTCAATTGGTCTTTCTGCGGGAACGTGAAACAGATTAACGCCTTCTGTCCACACCCTTCGTGCGTCATTGATGACAAGCACGGTGGGCGTGTAGAAAACGCGTGAATAGTCATCTACCACATGCTGAGTTACACTGACTGGAGAATTCTGGCCGATGTCTGAACCCACGGACGATGGCCCACCTTCGACACCGATGCTGTCGCACGACCATGACTGGCATTGGGCTGAGCGACTGGAGTTACTCGGCCTGTCAATCCAGCAATACGTCTACAATCTGCTGTGCCATGAAACGTCCGACCTGGCCACGCCGGTGGCGGAAGAAGGCGGCGATACCATTTATGCCATCGATCGCCATGTTGAACCGCTGATTGAACAGTCTGTAGCCGCATGGCCGGACGAATGCCGTCCGCTGTTGCTGGTGGCCGAAGGCATGGGGCCGGACGGTCGGCAACGTTTCGGAGCCCCAGGGCAATCGACTCGCTACCGCGTCCTGATCGACCCGATCGATGGCACCCGCGGCCTGATGTATGACAAACGGTCAGCCTGGTTTCTGGCGGCTGTCGCGTTCGACCGCGGAGAAGCGACAGGGCTGCGTGATGTGTTTGCCTCCGTGATGGTTGAGTTGCCGACCAGCAAACAGGGGCTTTGCGATGCTTTCGCCGCCGTCCGAGGCCTGCCCACGCGTTGCAAACGCACCCGAGTCGGCGGGGCAGAGTTCCGACTTCGGTCGGTGGCTCCCAGTACGTCAGCAACGCTGGCCGGCGGCTTTGCTCACGTGACCAGTTTTTTCCAGGGAACACGGCTGCTGGCCGCAGACCTGATGGAGTCAATTGTGCAGGCCGTTGTCCCGACCGGCACCACATCCCGCAGTGCGGTGCTGGACGATCAGTACATCAGCACCGGTGGGCAGATGGTGGAACTGATCACGGGGCATGATCGGTTCTGCTGTGACCTGCGGCCGCTGTTTCACCAGATTCTGTCCGGCAAAGGTCCGCTGACATTTCCCGAACTGACCTGCCATCCCTACGACGCCGCGGGACTGCTGGTTGCCGAGCAGAGCGGTGTGATCATCACGGACGGATTCGGAAATCCATTGAATGCCGGCTTCAATGTAGACGATTCTGTCCATTGGTGCGGGTACGCCAACTCAGCCCTGCAATCGATAATCCAGCCGGTCATTCAAGGATGGCTGGCACGTCATGGGATTGAACCGCATTAAATCCCACATCGTTTGATGGCTGCTTATCGTCTGCTGAAAATTGCGACCATTAAAGACATTTAGATTCGGTTTCCAATGAATTCCCGCTACGTTCTGATTTCCCCCTGCCGCAACGAGGCTGAGTTTGCTCGCAGGACTCTGGATTCCGTCGTGAATCAATCCATTCCACCTGCGCTGTGGGTCGTTGTGGATGACGGTTCCACGGATGATACGCCGAAGATTCTGGCAGAGTACGCGGCAAAACACGATTTTATCCGCGTCGTGCGTCGGGATGATCGAGGCAAGCGGGCGGTGGGGCCGGGAGTAATTGAAGCTTTCTATGCCGGACTCGAAACGGTCGACCTGCAGGACTTCGACTATCTGTGCAAACTGGATCTGGATCTGGATCTGCCGGAACTTTATTTCCAGATTCTGATGGAACGAATGGAGAAGGAACCGCGGATCGGAACCTGTTCCGGCAAACCCTACTTTATCTCACCGAGCGACGGGCGGCTGGTGAGCGAAGGGCTGGGGGATGAGAATTCCATCGGAGCATCCAAGTTCTACCGGGTGAGTTGCTTTCAGCAGATCGGCGGATTTGTCCGGCAGGTAATGTGGGACGGCATTGATGGCCATCGATGCCGGATGCTGGGCTGGATCGCCTGCTCATGGGACGATCCGGATCTTCGTTTTATCCATCTGCGCCCGATGGGCTCCAGCCAGCAGAGTATCTTCACCGGGCGATTGCGCTGGGGTTTTGGTCAGTATTTCATGGGTACCGGACCGCTCTACATGACGGCCAGCGCGGTCTTTCGTATGAGCAGGCATCCCGTGCTACTGGGGGGGCTGTGCATGTGGTGGGGCTATGTCCGCAGCTGGCTGCGGCGAGTTCCGCGATACGAAGACCTTGAATTCCGTCGTTTCCTTCGCCGGTATCAGCGACGATGCCTGATTTATGGAAAACGCCGGGCGACTCAGATGACCAACGCCGAACAGGCTGATCGATTTGATGCTGCGCGTGAACCCGTCCACACCGTCGTTCATGCAGGCACGTCAGACGAGTAATGTTCTGGACAATGCTGAGTACGGCCGCGCGTCGGCTGCTTTTCATCGGAACTGTCCGGGGCGGCAGGTGGTCCTGGGGACTTGGAGATCCGAGCGGCCAGGCCGTTGCCGTGACAGTCCTGTACTTTCTAACCTCAGCGGCCTGCCTGATTGCGTATCGACGGTTGAGACAATTTTCCCGGACAACGCAGCTGGCCCCGCAGCAATCGACTGAGGCTCGGTTCTGGCTGGTGGTCACGGTGCTGCTGGGATGTCTGGGAGTCAACAAACAGGCGGACCTGCAGTCGCTGTTCACCCTGCTTGGCCGCGATCTGCTGCGACAAGCGGATCTCTACGATCATCGGCGCAGTTTTCAGCTGGCCTTTATCGCGGCGGTGACGTTCACTGCGGCGGGCAGCATTGTGACGGGAATCTGGCTGGCCCGCCGCTGGTCATGGCCATGTCGGCTGGCAACATTCGGACTTGTGCTGCAGGCAGCGTTCGTCGTTGTTCGCGCCGCCTCATTTCATCACGTTGACCGCCTGCTCGGGTGGCAGCCCGGCAATGTCAAATTCAATCTGATTCTGGAATCCAGCGGCCTGTTGATCATTTTGGGGTCGGCCGCAGCGCGTTGCTCGGCGGAAACGACGGTAACGGACACCGCGTGACGGAGTTGCGGCGACGAGCGATCCCGTGCGAAGTGAGGACAGGGCAGGGTGCGTTGGGCAACATCCACAAATTTGGTTTTGCCAGCGGCTTCGCGCTGCCCTCTTCATCCGAAGCCGAATAGCGAAGTCCCCTCTCCCTGACGTTGGTCACAGAGCCACAATCTCTGACCGCCGTAGCCCGGCATTCTGATCGTGGTGTCGCGTCCACTACAAAAACTATCACGGTTGCAGCATACGGATCCTGCCCCCAAAGCGTCATTGCAGAAGCTCACCAGCCCACCAATCACCATTCGAAAACAGCCGGCTCCACCGCGACCAGAATCTACAATTGAGACGTGCTCTGCACCATCACTCCGCCTCCAGCCGGTACAGTCCGAAGCACTTAGGCCGAGCACCCCACAATGCGATCAATGCCCCCGAATGCGGTCACCCCAGTAATCTTCGATTGCTCGACCAAACACTCTCCCGAAATGCCTACCGTTGGGGCAGAAAGTTCCACAAACACCCCTGGCGAATATCTCACATCCAGCTTCTTTATGGCCACGCAATTCTTCGGCGAATGATCGTCCAGCCTCAGAACGGAAGCCGTGCGACTGCCAACGTTAGCGCCAGCCAGCGACAACATTTTCTTCGGAATACGATTCGCGCGTCGACAAGCCTCTCGCAAGCGTTGAAACCGGCCCACCCCATGGCAGCGACCTCAGAATGTCGCTACGTTGCCGATCAGCCGTAGTCGTCCCTGCGGACAAAGAAGCGACACATCAATAGCAACCACGGAGAATTGCTTCGTCGAGGCCTGCAAAAGCCAGGTGCAAAATCGGATCATCCAGCAAAAGCAGGTAGCCAACAGGACAGTCGGTTAAAGAAATTCCAGATAACTGTTCCCCTCAACTCGCCGACTATTATACTGATGCTTTCGTAAAGAAGGCCACTTCGAACAAAATTGAAAACGTGTGTACACCGTGACAGCAATACTGGGAATTTCCGCGTTTTACCACGATTCGGCAGCGGCCTTGGTCATCGATGGCGAGATCGTTGCTGCGGCTCAGGAAGAGCGATTTACACGCAAAAAGGCGGATCACGATTTCCCCCAAAACGCAGTCGACTACTGCCTTCAGGAAGCAGGAATTACCCCCGAACAGCTTGACCATGTCGGCTTCTACGACAAACCAGTTACCAAATTCGAGCGACTTCTGGAGACCTATCTGGCGTTCACCCCAGCGGGTTATCGGTCATTCCGGCAGGCCATGCCTTTGTGGTTGAAGCAAAAGCTTCATCTCCCCAGAGAGATGAATCACGGGTTACGAAGCCGGTACACAGGCCGCTATGTTTTTACCGATCATCACGAGTCCCACGCCGCAAGTGCGTTTTTCCCATCCCCATTCGACGAAGCAGCCATTCTCACACTTGATGGCGTGGGTGAATGGTCAACCACCTGCTTTGGAGTCGGCCTTGGTAACAAGATCCAGTTAATTGATGAGATCCGGTTCCCTCATTCTCTTGGTCTCCTGTACTCCGCATTTACCTACTACACTGGTTTTCGCGTAAACAGTGGTGAATACAAAGTGATGGGGCTCGCTCCATATGGCAAACCCGTCTACAAGAATAAGATCCTGAGTCATGTCATCGACTTGAAGAAGGATGGCTCGTTCCGTATGAACATGAGCTACTTCAACTTCTGCCAGGGTCTGACGATGACATCGAAGAAGTTTGACAATCTCTTTGATGGACCGCCGCGCACGGCCGAATCAGAAGTGACACAGCGGGAAATGGACCTGGCGGCGTCTGTACAAGCCGTCACAGAGGAGATCATGCTTCGCATGTCGCGGCATGTCCACGCAAGAACGGGAATGAAGAACCTCGTGCTTGCTGGCGGCGTGGCTCTAAACTGTGTGGGCAACGGGCGGGTTCTTCGTGAAGGACCGTTCGATCAATTGTGGATTCAGCCTGCTGCGGGTGACGCAGGTGGCGCGCTTGGAACGGCACTGTTCATCTGGAACCAACTGCTCGAGAAACCCAGAAATCCGCAGGGCAGGGATTCGCAGAAAGGATCACTTTTGGGCCCGGAATTCTCCGACGAAGAAATCATTCGCACACTTTCACAGCATGGCACCGCATACACATCCTGTGATTCGGAGAACGAACTCTGTGAGACCGTTGCCGATCTGATCTCAGACGAGAAAGTAGTTGGCTGGTTTCAAGGGCGGATGGAGTTTGGGCCACGGGCACTTGGAGCACGAAGTATTCTGGGTGATGCACGCAGCCAAAAAATGCAGTCTATCATGAACTTGAAAATCAAGTTTCGGGAGTCATTTCGGCCGTTCGCGCCACTTGTCCTGCAGGAACACGTCGATCGCTATTTTGAAATGCGCCCATCCGAGGAAAGCCCGTATATGCTGCTCGTTGCCCCGGTCAAGGAAGCGATCCGCAAGAAACTCGGAGCCGACTATGAGCAGGCTTTCGGTATCGACAAACTCCATTATTCACGGTCTGAGATCCCAGCAGTTACCCACGTCGACTATTCGGCGAGGATTCAAACTGTTGACAAAGCTCGGAACCCTTTGCTTCACCGGTTGATGACACGTTTCAACGAAAAGACGGGTTGTCCGGTGCTAATTAATACGAGCTTCAACGTCAGGAGCGAACCCATCGTCTGCACTCCGGAAGACGCCTACCGTTGTTTCATGATGACAGATATGGACGTACTGGTGATGGGCCGCCAAATAGTTCGCAAAGATCATCAAAATACTCAAATGACGGACGAAGATCGCAGAAAACACCTTGCCCAGTTTGCCTTAGACTGAATACCTGCCGGTCATGAAACTCATCGAATTCAACCTTCAACCTACTGATCGCCAACTGCGGCAGTTTGGCCTTATATTTTTGGTTGCTGCCCCCGCCCTCGCGTGGCTGTGGGGGGCTAACACAACCACCATCACTACACTTGCCTTGGTCGGCCTTCTGCTGGCTGTTGTTGCGATCGCTTCACCGACTGTTCTGAAACCTTTGTTTCTTGCACTAACAATTGTCGCAACACCAATTGGCATGGTAATCGGCGAACTTGCGATGCTGACAATTTATTTTCTTCTCTTTTTGCCGTTTGGCCTGGCTTTTCGAATATCTAAACGTGACTCTCTGCAGCTGAGGATCGACAAAAACAAGGACACCTATTGGCAACCCAAAAAGCAGCCGGTCGAAATCGCCAGCTATTATCGGCAATCGTAAGAAGTTACAGGAACGATCCTTATGTCACAGGACGAACACAAAACTGAGTTTGAGAACGCCGGGCAGGACAAGCAATTGTCACTGGTACAGGAGTTTTTCTTGTTTGTTACAGAGAACAAAAAGTGGTGGTTGATACCAATCCTTTTGGTTCTTGGACTCGTTGGAATGCTCGTAGTGCTTGGATCGACAGGAGCCGCACCATTTATTTACACACTTTTTTGAACGCTAGATTCAGCGTGGTTGAATAGTATGCAAGACAGTAATAGACGACGGTCATCCGCCGTTTACACGTTTGCCATTGGATGGCTTTCGACGATCATTGTCCTGTGGCTATTCGGTGTCAGGGGATCATCGCCTAGCCAATCACTCGTGATTACCGCGATGGCCTACCTCGCAACCTGGGCATTATTCTTCGAAATATCTCTACAAAGCAGGCGTCAAAAGGCTGTACGGTTCTTCGCAGTCAATTCATCCCTGGTGTTGGCTATAGTCGGTGTCGAGCTTTCAGCGATGATGATCGATTATCGTCACTTGTTCGGCAGGCAAGTGCAACCCTGGGAGAACACAAAGAACCTGCTAGACCGTGAACTAATACATATCCATCGGCCGAATTACCGAGCAACGGGGCAATTAACTGGAGGGGATCTTTCCAGACGCCGGATCGGGGCGCCAGCCTTGACGGTACGCCCCTACGACGTAGCGTACGACCGCCATGGATTTCGGAACGACGTGAATTATGACAGGGTAGATTGCATTGTCATCGGCGATTCATTCGTCGAGGCTGGAAACGTGCTGTCTGATGAACTTTCGACGCACCGGATCGCTTCTGAAACGGGACTTTTAGTAGCGAACCTGGGACAATCGTACTATGGCCCGCAGCAAGAACTGGAAGTCCTGAAGAGATTTGGCTTGCCTTTGCAGCCACGGATTTGCGTGTGGCTGTTTTTCGAAGGCAATGATCTGGGTGATGTATGGCGATACCAGGAATTTGCTTCGAGCTGGCCACGTTCGGTGGCAAACTACTCTTCTTGGAAAGAGCGATCTTTTACCAGAAACGCTTTCACCTGGATCGCCACCAAGTTTAAGGATTCGACCGATTTGATAACGACGGAACGATCGGGGCTGTTTTCTGCAAGCACCGGTCAGCAGAGACTATGGTTTGGATATTCTGGCTTGAACTTGGGTGCAAGAGAGAAAGAAGCGATAGAGATCACTGCGGCGTCGATTTCCGAAGCGTACGCCCTGTGTCGACAACGAGATATACAGTTCATCTTTGCGTTTGCCCCCACCAAATACCGTGTGTACAGTGACCTGTGCGGCTTTGACGAAGACTCTCCTATACAGGGATGGACCGTCAACACTCTTCCTGAGCAGCTGGCAGAAACGATCCGAGCGATTTCCGGCGAGATTGAGTTTCTGGACCTGACCACTAGCCTAAGAGATGCCGCCATGACTGGTCAGCTTGTCTATTATGCGGATGATACGCATTGGTCGCCCGAAGGCCATGCGATCGTGGGACGTGCGATCTCCAATGTCATTCTAGCACAAACTGACGTGCCTTGATTACAAGGCGGTAAAATTCGAATATTCTTGTTTTACTCTGTGGCGTCTCTACGGGCTTTCGGAAAACTGGGGTATGGGATGGCCCCGGCACCAAATCTAACTCCGAGAGGCGGAAGGAGTGCAGGAGTGCATGTTGCAGACTCGAAAGCATGTAGGGCTTCGCTGCACCGGGCGCGTAGGTTCCTGGCGTCAGGTGCTGTCGGCCATTCCGGTTCTCGGGGCTAAAGCAACGGCTCCGGCGTAGCCGGCCGGCAGTTCCAGCTCGAAGAATTCCAGTTGTGAGTCCCACCCGACTGGCTGTTCGATGGCGAATCCGGTGCCGATGGCCTTCAGCCCCGCTTCTCGTCGTGTCCACTCACGAAAGAAGGCCCGATGCTGCTGCTCCGCATTCAGCAGCCTCCATGCGTCGTACTGCTCGGCCGCAAACTGACGCTGTGCGACATCGCCCCAGTCCTGACGGTCGCTGACCTGCTCGACGTCCACGCCGATTTCACAGGACGCGTGAAAGGCGAGCAGAACCAGATCTCCGGAATGGGCCACGTTGAAGTGTACGGGCTGCTCCCGGTCGCGCACCGGGACTGCAGGTTTTCCAAACGGCCCGTCGCATAAGGCGACCGCCTGCGGCGGGATGTCCAGGTAGAATCCCAGCAGCCTACGCAGACCGGCGCGACCGACGGCAAAGCGTTGCCGATCCATCGCGACTTTGAACTGGTCACGCCGCGATTTCTCCTGAGCCGTCAGAGTCGATTCGACGTCCCACGGCATCGCATCCAAATTCGCCAGGTCTATGGCCCAGACCGTCGGCAGACCGGGCATCGGCTGGTTCTTCTGCTTCCCCAGTGCCGCCCACTGAATGCTGTCTATCTTCGATGGCGTCAGGATCGGCATCTGCTTCCTCCACTGAAGAGGCCCTTGGTGCGCCTGCACGGCAATTCGCACCGTGCCTGACAACGGACATGAGTGACGCCCGATAACGGCTGAGAAACAGCTTGATCGTCTCGGCGGAGTTTCATTCCCGCTCCGTCTGATCGTCCGCAGCATCCAGCAGCCGGCGGAAAAGAATTGACATCTCTTTTGAATTCTCTCCACTGATCAGAGAATGGTGATCTCCAGCAACGCGGTAAAAATCAACACGGCCGCGAACAAAGCATTTCCAGAATTTTTCGTGCTGGAAGTTCTCCACGTCTTCGCCGGCAAACACGACAACGTCGCCGGGATAGGTTTTGGGGCGATACGTCGTGGCAACCGCATCAAAATAGTCGATCATGCTGCCGGCGTCCGGATCCGGCAAAGCAAGTGCGTCAGTCACTTCTGTCGGCAGTTCGCGATGTGTCCCGGGCAGATGCATCTTCAGCCACTTCAGCCGATTCGCCAGATACCTGAAACGTTGTTTCATCGGCAGGTGCCACGCCCGCCGCAGATGATAGAACGATCGGTTTACCAGTACCGGAAGCATGATCTTCGTATATACTTTCCAACCAACATTTGATGACGCCTGGGTATCCAGCAGAGCCAAAAATGCCACTCGACGCCCCTGAGCCCGCAATTCCTGAGCGACGGCATAGGCGATCCATCCTCCCAGCGAATGCCCGGCAAGATGGTAGGGACCGCAGTCCTGGAAGGACTGAATCTCGGCGGCATAGTGCCGGGCCATCTGTTCAACTGTGGTTTGCCGGGGTGACCGACCGTCCAGTCCCACGGCCTGCAGGCCATAGACCGGACGTTCCGGCCCGAGGTGTCGGGCCAGGTCGGTGAACCCCAGGGCACTGCCGCCCCAGCCGTGAATGCAGAACAAAGCCGACTTTGTTCCCTGAGACTGCAGAGGTACCAATGACGTCCACTTCGGCATCCAGTCGCTGTCGTCAATAAAACGGGCCTGGGTGGCAATTGTGGGGCACTGCAGCACGTTGGCAATGCTCAGATGGCAACCGATGTCTTTTTCAATTCGCGTGACCAGCTTCGCCGCGAGCAATGAATGTCCGCCGAGTTCGAAAAAGTTGGCATCGCGACTGATTTTATCAACCGGTAACAGTTGCTGCCAGATTTCAGCCAGTTGCTGTTCAAGGGCTGTTTTCGGGCCCTCACCGGCCTCAACCTGATCCAGTGAACGTTCGGCCAGCGCCCGACGATCAACTTTTCCATTCGCTGTAAGAGGAAGGTCCTGCACAGCATGGTACTGCGTCGGGACCATGTAGCAGGGGAGTTTCTCCGCCAGCCGGGACCTGAGAATGCTGCCCGAAACACAAGCTTTCTCTGACGAACCGTCATCATCCACCGAATTGTGCGAAGGCATATCCGGAACGAAGAAGGCGACCAGCTGTCTGTCACCCGACGCAGTGATATTTGCCAGGACAACAGCATCCTGAACTTCGGGGAGCTGTCTCAGCGTCGCCTCAATCTCACCCAGTTCGACGCGATATCCTCGGAGCTTGACCTGATGGTCGGTGCGTCCCAGAAACTGGATATTGCCGTCCGGCAACAGGCGGCCCAGGTCTCCGGTGCGATAAAGTCGGGAATCCGGATCGTCGCTGAAGGGATGCGGGATGAATTTTTCGGCCGTCAGGTCCGGATGGTTCAGGTAACCAAGGGCCAGCCCGTCGCCGCCGGTATAAAGTTCGCCCACCGCCCCGGCCGGTACCGGCTGCTGCTGCGAATCCAGCAGGTAAACCGTGGTCTGGCTGATCGGACGACCGATCGGAATGGACCGGCCGGGATCGGGTTCATCGTCAATGGTATAGCAGCACGTGAACGTCGTGTTTTCTGTCGGTCCGTAGCCATTGATCAGTCGGCAGTTCGGCAGCGCACGGCGCGCGCGGCTCACGTGTTCCGGTGACAGCACATCACCTCCGGCCAGTAACTGCCGCAGCGGACGCAGGTCGTCCAGATGTTCGTCCACCATCAAATGAAACAAGCCCGCCGTCAGCCACAGCGTGGTCACGTGATGCCGGCGGATGGCTTCCCCGATTTCGGCCAGCGAAGGCTGCCCCGGCGGCATCACCACCAGACGTCCACCATTCAGCAACGCCCCCCAGATTTCAAACGTCGAGGCATCAAACGAAATCGTGGACAGGTGCAACAGGGTTTCATCCGGCGTGAGTGATACATAGTCAACGGATTTCACCAGCCGGACCACCCCGCGGTGAGGAACCACCACGCCGCGAGGTTCTCCCGTGGAACCCGATGTGTAATTCACATAGGCCGGCGACATCGCCGTTAGCCCATCGCGTTCGTTGGACGGACCGGCAGTCATCAATGCCGGATCTGTGTCCGACGGCACATCCGCTGGAACGTCTTCCAGCAGGATCAGCTGCGGCGCGGACGGGCCTGAAACATCGGCCGGCACTGCCCGCAGAGATGCTGCCGTCTGTTCGGTAGTGACAATCCACCGCAATCCGGCTTCCGCGATCAACTGCCGCAGCCGGGCCGGTGGCAGATCCGCATCCAGCGGCACATAGGCGCCTCCGGCCTTCAGAATTCCCAGCAGGGCAACCACCATCTCGACAGAGCGGTCCACACTCAGACCAACAAAGTCCGAGGCCCTCACCCCGGCCGCCGACAGATGATAACTTAGCTGATCTGCCCGCGCGTTGAGCTCGGCATAGGTCACGCATACATCACGGAACTCGACTGCCACGGCATCGGGTGTGCGGGCCACCTGAGCTTCGAACAGTTCATGGATGCATTGATCGCGCGGGTAGTCGCGAGCCGTGTTGTTCCATTCCACCAGCAGCTGACGGCGTTCTGCAGCACTCATCAGCGGCAGCTGACTGAGCTGCTGATTTGGCTCTTCGGCCACCGAACCCAGCAGATGAATCCAGTGTTCGGCCATTCGCTCAATGGACTCCGGAACAAACAGGTCGGTGGAATATTCCCACTGACAGACCCATTGGTTGTTCACCCGTTGCACCAGCACGGTCAGATCGTTCTTGCAGGTGCCCGTGGTCACTGCCAGCGGTGAGCCGCTGGCCTCCGGCAGCTGTATTGCTGGCGTCCCATCTTCCAGCAACACAAACATGACTTCGTGCAGCGGATGCTGGTCTGCATGGCGGTCGTGGACCGATATCTCCACCATTTCCTCAAACGGCAGATCCGCGTGGCTGTAACCGGCCATCAGCGTGCTGCGAACCTGACGCAGCAGGGCACGAAAGTTGTGTTCCGGCTGGACCCGAGCACGGATTGGCAGGGTGTTCAGAAAAAAACCGATCACCGACTGCAACTCCGGGCGATTCCGCAACGTCACCGGCGTGCCGATCACCAGGTCCGTCTGCTGCGTGTAGCGGTGCAGCCAGGCGTGATACGCTGCCAGCAGCACGGTAAATAGTGTGGTCTCTTCCTTTCTTGCCAGGTCGCGCAGCTGTTGAATCAGCGAATCTTCCAGCACGAATTCATGAATAGAAGCCCCACCGGACGCCACGGTCGGTCGGGGCAGATCCAATGGCAGTTCCGGGGCTGCCGGCGGATTGTGCAGCTGCTCTGCCCAGTAGGTCCGCAGCGACGTCCGACGTTCATCCGTCAGCCGCTGCCGTTCCCAGACGGAATAATCTACGTACCTGATCTCCGGGGCCGGCAGGTCCAGTGAATCGGCTGCTCCGTCCGTCGCATAAAACTGCTGCAGTTCTGACGCCAGCAGCCGCAGCGACCATTCATCCACAATGCTGTGATGGAAGTTCAGCAGCAGCACGTGATCGGCGTCACTTAAGGATATCCACAGCGCACGCCACAGCGGGGCCTGTCCCAGATCGAAGATTCGGCGTGATTCTTCCTGCAGCAGGTTCTGCAGAGTTTCCGGCTGTTCCTGCAGCGGCAAAGTACTCAGGTCGACGGCTCGCCACGGCAGCTCCACTTCCGTTTCCGGTGCCGCCACCTGGATCAGCTGCTCGTCCCGATGGACGAACGATGTTCGCAGGATGTCATGGTGAATCATCAGTTGCCGCAGGCACGATTGAAGCCGATCCGAATCGATCATGCCGGAAAATCGCCACGCCACCGGCACGTGATACGTGGCCGGGTCCGGCAGCAGCTGCTGCAGCAGCCACATCCGGTGCTGAGCAAACGAAGCCGGCGTTCCCTGATCCCGCAGTTCCGGAGCAGCGTCCGCCAAACGGGGAATGGTGCCAGAGTTCTGCTTCAGTCGCCCGGACAGCGCCGCAATCGTCGGTGATTCAAACAGATAATTCAGCGGAACATCCAGCCCGGTTTCCTGACTGATCTGTGAACTGACCACGACCGCGGTCAGCGAGTGTCCGCCCAGTTCGAAAAAGTTATCCTGAATCCCGATGCCAGGTCGCCGCAGCACGGATTCCCAGATCGACACCAGAGTCTGCTGCAGAGCACTCTCCGGAGCGGTGTACTCGGTACCGGTCGCCAGTTCCACGCTCTTCATCGCTGACAGAGACCGACGGTCCAGTTTGCCGCTCGACGTCAGCGGAAAATCTGAGACTGCCATGAACCTCGACGGAATCATGTAGTCCGGAAGCTTTTCTGACAGCCATGAACGCAGCTCCGAAACCGGCAGAGAAGCACACGCCTCGCCGGTCAGATAGGCGGTCAGCGAAGCCGAATTGGTGCCCGGACTCTCTACCAGAACTACCACATCCCGGATTTCCTGCAATTCGGTCAATGCCGCCTCGACTTCACCCAGTTCAATACGGAAACCTCTGATCTTCACCTGCTGGTCAGCGCGACCCATGAAACAGATCAAACCATCTGACGTATATCGCGCCAGATCACCGGTGCGATAGACACGAGACTGAGGCTTATCGCTGAACGAGTTTGGATGAAACGCGTCACTGGTGAGTAGCGGGTCACCTCTGTAACCACGAGCAAGACCGGCACTACTGATAACCAATTCTCCAACGACACCGATGGGAACCGGGCATCCCTGACGGTCAACGATGTAGGTAGCTGTATTCGCAATTGGCCGACCAATCGATGGCAGTGGTGACGGGCCATCTGCAGGTCTCACGTGGCCCGATGTGGTCACGACACTGGATTCAGTCGGCCCATAATGGTTGATCAGTGCGAAATTATGGGACGCTTTGGGCCTTACCTTCAACTGATCTCCGCCAGTCAGAAGATAGCGAAGCCTGCATGTCGGCGGCCAGATTTCCTGCAGTGCGGCCTCTGCCAGCGGCGTCGGCATAAAACACACTGAAATCTCATCCCGCACAAGAAACTGCACCAGTTTCTGTGGATCGAGACGCGTTTCATCGTCAACGATCACAAGGGTTGCCCCAGTCAGCAACGCTGACCACATCTCCCATACAGCCGCGTCAAACTCCATACCGGCAAGCTGCGTCGTACGATCACCGACACCTAGATTATAGGCCTGCTGGTGCCAGGTGATCAGATTAACAACCCCTCTATGCTCGATCTCAACCCCCTTTGGCACACCAGTAGAACCAGAAGTCTGAATTACATAACACAGATTGCCTGAATTCACCGGGAATGCGTCAAACTCCGTTGATACCTCATCCGTGGCCGAATTCACCAGTACGATCTCTACACCAGCACGATCCAGTCTCGAACGGAACCGCTCCTGTGATACAACCAGACGGGAATCAACGGCTTTCATTCGTTGGTTCAATCGAGTCTGTGGCATTGCCGGATCAAACATCACATAGGCTCCGCCCGATTTCAGAATGGCAAGGACCCCGACAATTTGCTCAATAGAGCGTTCCAAAAAGACCCCGATCAGACATTCCGGTTTTGTTCCTCGAGCATGAAGTTGTCGAGCCAACTGACTGGCTCGCTCATTCAATTCGCGATAGGTCACCGTCTCGCCGTGGAGATCAACCGCCACGGCGTCTGGTGCGCGGGCCACCTGTTCTTCGAACAACTCATGCACACACTTATCGCCAGGAAATTCGCGTGTGGTATCATTCCATTCCACCAACAGCTGATAACGTTCCGCGGCACTCATCAGCTGCAACTGACTTAGTTGTTGATTCGGCTCTTCGGCCACCGAATCCAGCAGATGAGTCCAGTGTTCGGCCATTCGCTGGATGGACTCCGGCACAAACAGGTCTGTCGAATATTGCCACTGACACACCCATTGGTCGTTAATCCGTTGCACCAGCACGGTCAGGTCGTTCTTGCAGGTGCCCGTAGTCACCGCCAGCGGTGAGCCGCTGGCGTCCGGCAGCTGTATCGATGGAGTTCCGTCTTCCAGCAACACAAACATGACTTCGTGCAGTGGATGCTGGTCTGCATGCCGGTCGTGGACCGACACCTCCACCATTTCTTCGAAGGGCAGATCCGCGTGGCTGTAACCAGCCATCAGCGTGCTGCGAACCTGACGCAGCAGTGTCCGGAAATTCTGTTCGGGCTGAATCTGTGCCCGAATCGGCAGTGTGTTCAGAAAAAATCCGAAGACCGACTGCAGCTGTGGACGGTTTCGCAGGGTGACCGGCGTGCCGATAATCAGATCCGTCTGCTGGGTGTAGCGGTGCAGCCAGGCGTGATACGCGGCCAGCAGCACGGTGAATAATGTGGTCTCTTCCTTCTTCGCCAGGGCACGCAGCTGTTGAATCAGCGAATCTTTCAGCACGAATTCGTGAACAGCACCTGTTCCAGACGAAGTCGACGGTCGCGGCAGATCCAATGGCAGTTCCGGCGCCGATGGTGGATTGTGCAGCTGCTGAGCCCAGTAGGTCCGCAGCGACGTGCGACGTTCGTCCGTCAGTCGCTGCCGTTCCCAGACGGAATAATCTGCGTACCCGATCTCCGGGGCCGGCAGTTCCAGTGAATCGGCTGCTCCGTCCGTCGCATAAAACTGCTGCAATTCTGACGCCAGCAGCCGCAGCGACCATTCGTCCACAATGCTGTGATGAAAATTCAGCAGCAGCACGTGATCGGCGTCACTTAAGGATATCCACAGCGCGCGCCACAGCGGCGCCTGTCCCAGATCGAAGATTCGGCGAGATTCTTCCTGCAGCAGGTTCTGCAGAGTTTCCGGCTGTTCCTGCAGCGGCAAAGTACTCAGGTCGACGGCTCGCCACGGCAGCTCCACTTCCGTTTCCGGTGCCGCCACCTGGATCAGCTGCTCGTCCCGATGAATGAACGATGTCCGCAGGATGTCATGGCGATTCATCAGGTGCCGCAGGCACGATTGAAGCCGGTCCACGTCGATGTTGCCGGAAAATCGCCACGCCACCGGCACGTGATACGTGGCCGGGTTCGGCAGCAGCTGCTGCAGCAGCCACATCCGGTGCTGAGCAAACGAAGCCGGCGTTCCCTGATCCCGCAGTTCCGGAGCAGCGTCCGCCAAACGGGGAATGGTGCCGGACTTCTGCTTCAGTCGCCCGGACAGCGCCGCAATCGTCGGTGATTCAAACAGATAATTCAGCGGAACATCCAGCCCGGTTTCCTGACTGATCTGTGAACTGACCACGACCGCGGTCAGCGAATGTCCGCCCAGCTCAAAAAAGTTATCCTGAATCCCGATGCCCGGTCGCCGCAGCACAGATTCCCAGATCGACACCAGAGTCTGCTGCAGAGCACTTTCCGGGGCGGTGTATTCGGTACCGGTCGCCAGTTCCACACCGTCCATCGCTGACAGAGACCGACGGTCCAGCTTGCCGCTCGACGTCAGAGGGAATTCCGGGACCACCAGAAACTTCGACGGAATCATGTAGTCCGGAAGCTTTTCTGACAGCCATGAACGCAGCTCCGAAACCGGCAGAGAAGCACACGCCTCGCCGGTCAGATAGGCGGTCAGCGAAGCAGACGTCGTCCCCACGTGCTCGGCCAGCACAGCGCTGCCGGAGATCTGCGGATGTTCGTTCAGACAGGATTCGATCTCACCCGGTTCGATGCGGAGGCCCCGGATCTTGACCTGGTTATCTGTTCGTCCGATATATTGAATATTCCCGTCCGGCAGGTAGCGTGCCAGATCTCCCGTTCTGAACAGACGGTCCCCGGGTTCCGTACTGAACGGATCGGGAATGAATTTTTCAGCCGTCAGTTCCGGACGGTTCAGGTAACCTCGAGCGACGCCCACACCGCCGATGAACAATTCGCCCACAGCCCCGATCGGCAGCGGTTCCAGATCGGAAGAAAGGACATACAGCCGAATATTGGAGATCGGTTTGCCGATGGGAACCGGTCGCAAATCACAGTTGGGCCGGCATTGCCAGTAGCTCACATCGACGGCTGCTTCGGTAGGACCATAAAGATTATGCAGTTCGACGTTCGGCAACAGTCGAAAAAAATCTTCCTGCAGAGTGGCGGAGAGTGCTTCACCGCTGCAGATCACGCGCCGCAACGATCCGCACGAGCTAACGTCCGCTTCCTGCAGAAACAGCGTCAGCATGGATGGAACAAAGTGGATCGTCGTGATCCGACTTGAATTGATCAGATCCACCAGATAGCAGCTGTCCCGGTGACCTTCCGGGGCCGCCACGATCAGACGCGAACCCACCAGCAGCGGCCAGAAGAATTCCCAGACGGAGACGTCAAAGGTATACGGCGTCTTCTGAAGAACGGCATCGTCACATCCAAGCTGATACTCGTCCTGCATCCACAGCAAACGATTTACAACGCCTCGGTGTTCGTTCATCACTCCTTTCGGCTGTCCGGTCGAACCAGACGTATAGATCACGTACGCCAAAGACGTGCTGTTGTTGCTACTGAGGATGTTGTCCGACGGCAGCGTATCCAGCTCTGAGGCGTCAGTGTCCAGATACAGAACATTCCGGGCACTGGCAGGGATCCGGTCGCGCAGGGCAGCGACGGAAATGACGGCCGCTGCGCTCGCATCGTCCAGAATGAATTCCAGACGGTCCACCGGTGATTTCAGATCCATCGGAAGGTAGGCACCACCCGCCTTCAGCGTGCCGTAGATGCCGATCACCATTTCGAACGATCGCTCCAGTAGCAGAACGACCTTCTGTTCTGCACCAACGCCACGAGCCTGCAGCCAACGAGCCAGCTGATTGGCTCGGGCGTTCAATTCGCTATAGGTCAGAACTTCGCCTTCAAACTCAACCGCCACTGCGTCAGGGGTGCTGGCTACCTGAGCTTCGAACAGTTCATGGATACATTGGTCGCGCGGGTAGTCGCGGGCTGTATCGTTCCATTCCACCAGCAACTGATGGCGCTCCGCGGCACTCATCAGCTGCAGCTGACTGAGCTGCTGGTCCGGCTCTTCAGCCACCGAACCCAGCAGGTGAGTCCAGTGTTCGGCCATTCGCTGGATGGACTCCGGAACAAACAGATCGGTGGAATATTCCCACTGACACACCCATTGGTTGTTCACCCGCTGCACCAGGACCGTCAGGTCACTCTTGCTGGTGCCCGTGGAAACCGACATTGGCGTGCCGAAGGCGTCTTGCAACTGTATCGCTGGAGTCGCGTCTTCCAGCAGCACAAACATCACCTGATGCAACGGACGCTGATCCGCGTGCCGTTTGTGCACCGCCGATTCTACAATCTGTTCAAACGGCAGTTCGGAATGTCGAAGACCGGCTGTCAGCGTATCGTTCACCTGACCAAGCAGGTCTCGAAACCTGAGCTCGGGCTGCATCCGGGCCCGGATGGGCAATGTATTCAGAAAATGACCAACGACCGAAGTCAGATCTGAACGGTCCCGCAAAGTCACTGGCGTACCGACCACGAGGTCTGTCTGCTGCGTATAACGGTGCATCCATGCGTGAAAGGCGGCAAGCAGCACCGCATGCAGCGTTGTTGCTTCCTGCCGAGCGAGGTTAAACAGTTTTTGAACCAGATCATCATTCAGCACAAATTCGTGCACAGCTCCCAGACCTGAGGCATGCGTGGGACGCGGCCGGTCCGTTGGCAGTTCGATCTCAGGGGGCAGGTTATGAAGATTGTTGGACCAGTAGTTCGAGAGCACCTCTCGTCGCTCATCCGTCAGACACCGCCGTTCCCTGATGGCAAAGTCCACATAACATTCGTTCAGCTGCGGCAACTGAGCGGGATCTGCAGTACCTGTTGATTCGTACTGTTGCTGCAGATCCGAGGCCAGCAGGCACACTGAGTATTCGTCCACAATACTGTGGTGGAAGTTCAGCAGCAGCACATGATCTGCGTCACTTAAGGATACCCACAGCGCACGCCACAGCGGGGTCTGTCTCAGGTCGAAAATTCGGCGAGATTCTTCCCGCAACAGGCTCTGCAGCCGCTCCGGCTGTTCGTTCACGGGAACACTGCTCAAATCAGCGTGCCGCCACGGCAACTCGACCTCTGATTTCCCTGCCGCCCTCTGGATCAGCTGATCGTCCCGGTGAATGAACGATGTCCGCAGGATCTCGTGGCGATTCATCAGCTGTCGAAGACACGACTGAAGCCGATTCACGTCGATCATTCCGGAAAATTGCCATGCCACCGGCACATGATACGCAGCCGGATCCGGCAGCAGCTGCTGCAGCAGCCACATTCTGTTTTGGGCGAAAGATGCCGGAGCATTCTGATTGGTCGGGACGGACCGACTGCCGTCCGACGAAGCGGAAGTGCAGTGAGCATCAGCACTTAGATTCTGAGCGTACGGGAGAATCCCGTCTGGCGTCTTCATGTGTTCCAATGTCCGAGGGAAACCGACCGAACGCTGATCCCTGCGTCGGTAAAATCAAGATCCGGGCAGCGGTGTTGGCAAACTGCGGCCGCCAGTTCAGTTTTTCAACCAGAGCTACTTGTCGACTCGTTGCCTCTTGAGGTTCCAAACCGATGAGAAATGGCATCTGCCTGGACCGAGCAAGATGCTCTTCCGGCGGTGCTCGAAACCAGGAATCTTTGCCGACGCTCCAAAGTTGCACCGTGATCAATGGATTCGCTGAATCGGTCAGCCATCGGAGCGCACCGGGGAAAAGATCTCCGACATCAGAACGTCGAGCTGGCTCTTTTGTGTTCGTCAGAAAACCAGACAAAACACTGCATTTTCATTCGAACATCCGCGTTTGAACGACCGGCCATGACACTGTTTAAAGAGGTGACTTGCCGACCAACGAATGTTCATCGCGCTCGACTTTATCTGAGTGATTCTGGTCGCCGATAGCATAAAACTCTGAAACTCCCTAATCCCGAACATTTTGTACTGGCTGAAACCCACCAATCGTCAGGCAGAACAGGCGTAAAAACCCTATGTTTCTGTACCGATAGCCGTCCACCGACTGGGCGCGATGGGGAAAAGAATTCTTCCTTGAGTTCAGCATTCCAAACAGGCAAACGGGGATACATAATTCCCCTAACTTGCGATACACTGCAGATTCAGCAAAACCCGCAAAGCCCCGCGCGTTGTAGCATTCAGACCGGTTCCCCCAAACTGCCCGCGTACTTTGTCCGACAGATTCTAAACGACAAGCTAAGCATAAAGCGGAGGGCGATTCAGCTGCACTGCTTTCCTTTGGCAGCGCCGTTCAGTAGTGCAGCCCAATCGTGAAACCCGGTGTGATGCTGACATTTGTTCAGCAGATGTTCACTAAATGCGTGTCGGCTTCTAAAGCCGGGGAATCGCGCCGGGCCGACATTTCAATTCTCCAAAACTCTTTTGGCTCCGCCAACAACCTTCTGTGAGTGTCACATGGGCAGGTCATTTCAGGGATGGCTGCAGATTCAGCGAAACAGAATCAGGACATTATTGTTCTCAGCACCGCGGATGCACCGACTGCGTCGAAATACGGCCCACCAGTTCCGACACTGGCATGGCCAGACATCGGCCGAAGTGCTGGAAGACCGCCTGTTACTGTTTGCGTCAGACTCAGAATGGCTGCTGACTGCAACCGATCCGTTTGGCACGATCGGGCAGGGCGGGCAGCCGACGATCACATGGAGCATCGTCGCCGACGGCACACCGATGCTCGCCATCAAAGGTACCGACAATGAATCATCGGACGACAGCGATCTGGTCTCGTTCATGAATGGCCTTTATGGGACGGTCACGGCAGACACCAACTATACAGACGAAGTCTGGTTTCAGCATATTCAGTCGTCATTTGATCGCTGGAGCGAACTCAGCGGTGTAACGTTTACCTACGTCACCTACGATGACGGTGCAACGTTCAGTGACTCCGCATGGGATGCCCCGGGGGTCCTGGGTGTCCGTGCGGACATTCGTATCGGAGGCCATCGCATTGACGGCAACAGCAATGTGGTGGCCTATGCATTCGGGCCGCATCACGGTGAAGTCGTTATCGACACGGCCGACTCGTACTATTCCAATCTTTCCAACAACTCCATCAAGCTTCGAAACACGCTGACGCATGAACTGGGCCACGCAATGGGGCTTGAGCATGTGAGTTCGGGATCGACTTCAATTTTGATGGAGCCGTTCACAAACACGGCCATCGACGGTCCACAGCTGGACGACGTTCTGGGTATCCAGCGGCAGTTTGGCGACGCCGATGAAAAGCTGGATAACGACACTGCTGGGGGTTCCGTTTCCATGGGGACGCTCAGCTCCGGTGGATCCGTTTCACGAGGCATCGATGCCTCATCAATGACCGTGCTTCCAGACACTGTCGGCTTTATCAGCATCGACGACGAAGCCGACGTGGATTACTACAGCTTCACCACAACTGGCTCAACAACCGTCGACATTACACTCAGCCCCACTGGCCTGACCTACAGCTTCGGTCCTCAGGGCGGATCAGAAAGTTCGTACAACGCCGTCGCTCAGCAGGATCTGGTGCTGCAGCTGATCGGGGCTGACGGAGTCACGGTCCTGGCCAGTGCAGACCTGACCGGTGCCGGGTCCGCCGAGACCATCGCTTCGTTTTCGCTGCCGACTGCCGGCACCTACTATACCCGCATATCCGGCAAAACGACCGACAAGATTCAGCTGTATACGCTGACCGTGGCGGACCAGGCAGCTCCCAATCCCAGCCTGTCGCTCAGCATTGATCCGGCGTCCGTGTCCGAAGCCGCCGGAGCTGCTGCTGCTACCGGCACCGTGACACGCAATAACGCCGACGTCAGCGGTCCACTGACGGTCACGCTGACCAGCAACGATACCGGCGAGGCGACCGTCCCCACCACCGTCGTTATCCCCGCCGGCCAGTCCTCGGCCACGTTCGATATCGCCGCCGTCGATGATGCCCTGGTCGACGGAACTCAGAACGCCACCATCACCGCTTCCGCCACGGGGTTCAGCTCTGACAACGCCACTATTGCCATCACGGATAACGACACGCTCGCGCTGACACTCACCATCAATCTGGCGACTGTCTCTGAATCAGACGGAGCCACCGCCGCGGTCGGAACAGTGTCTCGCAACAACGCTGACCTGAGCAGTGCTCTGACCGTCACGTTGTCCAGCAACGACACCGGTGAGGCAACTGTTCCCACCACCGTCGTGATTCCCATCGGAGCATCGTCAGCCACCTTCGACATCGCTGCCGTTGATGATGCTGTCGTCGACGGATCACAGAATACCACCATCACCGCCACAGCCACTGGATACACCTCAGACAATGCCGCCATCACGGTCACCGACAACGACACGCTGGCCCTGTCGCTGTCCATCAATCCGGCGTCCGTGTCCGAAGGTGCGGGAGCCACCGCCGCCGTCGGTACAGTGACGCGCAACAGCGCCGACCTAACCGGCGCGCTCACGGTCACAATTGCCAGCAATGACACCTCAGCCGCCACGGTTCCCACGACCGTTGTCATTCCCATCGGCCAGTCTACTGCAACGTTTGATATCGCCGCCGTCGACGATGCTCTGGTCGACGGAACTCAGAACGCCACCGTCACCGCTTCTGCCACGGGGTTCAGTTCCGACAACGCCACTATTGCCGTCACGGATAACGACACGCTCGCGCTGACATTAACCATCAATCTGTCTTCCGTGTCTGAATCAGACGGAGCCACCGCGGCCGTCGGAACCGTGTCTCGCAACAACGCTGACCTGAGCAGTGCTCTGACCGTCAACCTGGCCAGCAACGACACGGGTGAGGCAACTGTTCCAACTACGGTGGTGATTCCCATCGGAGCATCGTCAGCCACCTTCGACATCGCTGCCGTCGATGATGCACTTGTCGATGGATCACAGAACGCCACCATCACCGCCACAGCCACTGGATACACCTCAGACAATGCCGCCATCACGGTCACCGATAACGACACGCTGGCCCTGTCGCTGTCCATCAATCTGACTTCCGTATCCGAAGGCGCTGGAGCCACCGCGGCCGTCGGTACTGTGTCTCGTAACAGCGAGGACCTGAGCAGTGCACTGACGGTCACACTTTCCAGTAACAACACCTCAGCCGCCACCGTTCCCACCACCGTCGTCATTCCCATCGGACAATCCTCGGCAACGTTTGATATCGCCGCCGTCGATGACGCCCTGGTCGACGGCACTCAGAGTGCCACCATCACCGCGACGGCAACCGGCTATGCCTCTGCCAACGCCGCACTGAATGTCACCGACGATGACACTCTGGCTCTGTCGCTGTCCATCAACCGGACTACCGTTTCCGAAGCCGACGGGGTAACCGCGTCCGTCGGAACTGTCACGCGCAATGACGCTGATCTGAGCAGCACCCTGACCGTCAGCCTGACCAGCAACGATTCCAGCGAGGCCACGGTCCCCACCACGGTCGTGATTCCCATCGGAGCATCCTCGGCTACTTTCGACATCGACGCAGTCGATGACGCACTTGTCGATGGATCTCAGGTTGCCACCATCACAGCCACGGCCACCGGATATTCCTCAGGCAACGCCGGCATCACAGTCACCGATGACGACACGCTTGCCCTGACACTGACCATCGATCAGGCATCTGTCTCTGAGGCAGACGGAGCCACGGCTGCTGTCGGCACGGTAACCAGAAATGATGCAGACCTTAGCGGACCGCTGCTCGTCACGCTCCTCAGCAGTAATATTACGGCCGCCCTCGTGCCCGTCTCTGTTGTCATTCCCATCGGAGCGTCCAGTGCCACCTTCGACATCGCTGCCGTGGACGACGTTCTGGTGGACGGATCGCAAACGGCCAGCATCACGGCCGCCGCAGTCGGCTATTCAGCTGATGCAGCTGTCATCACGGTAACCGATGACGACGGCCCGACACTGTCGCTGACAATCGATACAGCCTCAGTCACAGAAGGCGCCGGTGCGACGGCTGCCACAGGAACGGTCAGTCGAAATAATCTGCTGCTGACCAGCCCGTTAACCGTGACTCTGACCAGCAGCAATACAGGAGCCGCCACGGTCCCCACCACCGTCGTCATTCCCATCGGAGCCTCTTCGGTGAGTTTCGATATTGCGGCAATTGATGACGAGCTGGTCGACGGCACTCAGAACGCCACCATCTCGGCCACGGCCACCGGTTATGCCTCAGACAGTGCCGCGATCGCGGTGACTGACAATGATACGCTGGCGCTGACACTGACCATTGAGCCGGGCGCCGTTTCCGAAGCCGCCGGGGCCAGTGCGGCCACAGGGACCGTCATCCGCAACTCGGCTGATCTCAGCAGTGCACTCACGGTCAACCTGTCCAGCAACAACACAGGAGCCGCCACCGTTCCCACAACGGTCGTCATTCCCGTCGGAGCGGCCTCAGCCACCTTCAACATTGCCGCCGTCGACGATGCTCTGGTCGACGGCGATCAGAACACGATCATATCGGCCGCCGCAGCCGGCTATTCGTCGGATGACACCACGATCGTCATCACCGACAATGACACGCCGGCGTTGTCGGTAACCATCAATTTGTCGTCTGTTTCTGAAGCGGCCGGCGCGGCCGCCGCCATCGGCACGGTTTCCCGCAACAGCGCTGATACCAGCAGCGCCCTGACAGTCGAGCTGGTCAGCAGCGACACTTCAGCGGCCACGGTACCGAGCACCGTTGTCATTCCTGTCGGAGCGTCCTCAACTACATTCAGCATCGCGGCGGTGGATGACGCCATCGTCGACGGCGATCAGAACGCCGGCATTACCGCCACCGCGGTCGGCTATGCCTCCGGCAGCGCGACCCTGACGGTGACCGATGACGACAGCGCTGGCAGTACACCGCTGACGGTGGGTATTACGCGACGGGACGCCAGTTCCGGCAACAGCGGCAGCTACCGGTTTGATGTGAACTTTTCCGCCGCCGCTCTCAACGTTGACTCATCAGACTTTGTCATCGTCAGCACCGGATCGGTGACGACCAATGCCACCGTGACCGTGTCGGATGCGGGCGACGGTGATCCCGCGACGTGGCTGATCACGGTCACAGGCGTCTCGGGATCCGGTACGCTCGGGCTCAGCCTGTCGCTGAGCACAGACATCGAGGGCGCCGACAGCACACCGGTGACAGTAACCCCCACAGTGACCGAAGTCTATCAGGTGGTCCACGACGCCTATGGTCTGCTGGATGAAGCCGGACGAGTGCCAGGCAATATCGCCGCCACCGTGAGCGGTACTTCGCTGCAGGTGACTGGTGACACCGCCGACAATGCGATCAGCATCGGAACCAATGCGGCGGGAGACATCGTCGTGACCGGCCTGAACGGCACAACCATCAACGGTCAGTCGCAGTTTGTGGCGTTCACCGGCGTGAGCGGTGTCCTGCCCGGTGATCTGCGACTTACCGGATCCGCGGGCGACGACTTCTTCAGTGTGGCCGGAGTTTCTGTCACCGGCGCGTTCTTCATCACCACGGCAGGCGGACGCGACGCGGTGTCTCTGGCCGCGATCACCGTCGGCGGCGATCTGCAGGTCCGCAGCACCGACGTTCAGCTCACGCACATCGCCGGGGCGACCACCGGTGGACACAGTCTGTTCTTCGGCGGTACCGGCGATGACCAGATTGAGCTCAACGATCTGAATGTCGGCGGCGTCCTGAGCGCCACGACCGGCGACGGGGCAGACGTCGTGGTTCTGAACCGAATTGACGCGGCCAACAGCACTCAGCTGACGACGGGCATCGGCGATGATCTGATTCAGATGATCGATTCCGTCCACCACGGCAGCCTGTACGCAGCCACCGACGCCGGCGACGACGAGCTGCGAGCCAGTGGCATTACCATCAATGCCACGCTGTACATGGCCGGCGGAGCCGGTAACGACCTGGTCGACTTCTATAACATCACAACTCAGTCGACGGCCGTCATTTCCACCGCCGCCGGCGACGATGTGGTGAGACTGCTGCACTCGGAAATCGCTCAGGCTGCCTACATCCGGTTTACGGAAGGCAGCAACTTGATGGACCTGCAGGACAGTTTCTTCGGAGGGACCATCGAGGGTCAGACGGACAATGGAACGCTGACCACACGTCTCCGCCGCAACACCTTTACCGGAGCTGCTCAGCTGCTCGGGGGTCTGGGCGGCAGCGATGTCCTGCTGGACGACAACACAAACGTGTTTCACAGCGTTAAGAATGCGGCTCGTTACGAAGACACCACCAACGAACTGCTGAATGAGCCGTTTTCCAGACTGACCGAGTACTCACTCGGTAACCCGCTGATCGACGATCGCCACGGCCTGGGTGTCCGCACCGGTCGAACTCCCGGCAATGTGACCGCCACAATGCAGGGATCAGATCTGGTGATCACCAGTGATCCGGGCGACAACGCGTTCAGTGTGTTCGCCAATCAGGCCGGCGACATCGTGATCCGTGGACGTCACGGTACCACCATCAACGGCGTCACCGAGTTTGTCGCACTCACCGGGGTGGCCGGTGTGCTGCCCGACGACCTGAAGATCAACGGGTCGGCAGGCGATGACCTGATTGAAATCTCCGGAGTTGCGGTCACCAATGACGTCTTCATTCTGACCGGCGACGGTGTTGACGGAGTACTGGTGTCCTATGTCAATACGGGACGTGATCTGCAGGTCAACACCGGGAATGGCGCCGGCTATATCGATCTGGAACACAGTATCCAGACCCGCCATACGATTGTGAACAGCGGCAACGATGCGGACCTGGCCGTTATTTCGGCGATGGATATCCGCAGCGTGTTCAGCGTCAGCACGGGCGCCGGAGCGGATCGTGTGGTCATGAACAACACAACCACAACCAGCAGCACGACCGTCAACACCGGCACCGGTGATGACAGTGTCCGGCTGATCGGCACCAATCACGACGGCACGCTGTATATCACGTCTGAGGGCGGCAACAACGTCCTGACAGGAAATGACGTGCATGTCGCTCAGACCTTCTACGTACACCTGGGCGTCAACAATAACTCGGTGCAGTTCCTGGATTCAGAATTCGACAGCGTCGGCATCATTCGGTTTGCCGCAGGCCAGAACGTCGTCGATCTGCAGCGCAATACGTTCGGCGGACCGACCTATCTGCAGGCCCTCGGTGGAGCCATGGCGGCACGAATCCGAAACAGTTCCTTCGCCGGCACTACAGTGCTGCAGGGCGGACCTGGCTCCTCGCCAGCCGATGTGCTGATGAATGACGGGTCCAATACGTTCACACCGGCCGCCAGCATCACGGGGTTCGAAGATCTGTCAAACAGCCTGATCGATGAATTGTTCGAAGACCTGATGGGACTCGCCTTCGTCTGATCCGAACCGCCGTCCGGTTCCGGTACGTGGAACACCTCCCCGCCACGAGGCACCCCATCAACACCCACTCCCGCGCAGCGAGAGAGGTCGCCGTTGAAGCGGCGTTCAGCCGCTTCAACAAGGGGAGCTCGACTGACGTTGACAGCCAGGCCCTCAATTGTTTCACCGCTGCCGCGGGCGGGGACAGCCACAATCCGAGCAGCACTGAACGTAACTGGGGCTTCCAGCCGCAGTTGATCCCCCGTTTCGGGCATCGGCCGGAATTGGGGGTGCTGCGGCTGGTAGCCGTGTCGTTGCCCACAAATTCGGGGGGTCAACACCGGTCGTTATCAGAGAACTCAAGTGTGAGCCGAGTGCCGTAAGGCACCGGGCCGCTTCCCGATGCGACGTTGAAATCCATGGAATCGTCGCACCGGGGCCCGGCCGCTGACGCGTCGCGGCTCACGGTAGGATGACCAATGGCCGGCACTGGTTGCTACCGTAGCTGGGGCTTCCAGCCGCAGCACATACGGGCCTCGGCGGCGGCTGCAAATTCGCCGCGTTTGGGCGTGATAAGCGAAGCCTGCCGTCAGAAGCATCCCAGCACACGAAGCACGTCCAGAGCGTACCTGCCGCATCGCAGCTCCCCCCGGCCTTCGCGCCGGCACACCGACACGTAGTGCTGATTCGCAAACGGTATGCGGACGCCACCGACGAAAAATGGCTACCGCCGGGCGTTGGCTGGGGAGTCCGCCCCACAACGAGGAAGACCGCCCCTCCAAACGAGGGTTTGTGGCACACGCGGGCTCGGGTGGCAGCGATCAAGGCACCACGGTCGCGGCAAAGCCGCGAAGTGCCGCCCGGCAGGCGGCACCTACACAGGTTGTGGTCGGGTCTCCCAGGTTGTGGTCGCGTCTCCTGACCCGAACCGAGGTTGTGGTCAGGTCTCCTGACCCGACCACAAGATCGACCGAAGGTCTCACGGTCCTCATGACCAAGGCGTGGGGCGGTCGGGAGACCACCCCACAACGATTCCAGAAGACCTCCCCACAACGATGCCAGCAGACCGCCCCACAACGATGCCAGAAGACCGACAC
>JAVKCM010000061.1:0-69678 GCA_040222735.1 Fuerstiella sp.
TCAAGACGTGCTTACGGCGACGGTCGGACTAGACGAGGGGCGCCACCGCGAACTGAAGCGGGTTCTTCACCGAATTGTGTCGATGTTGACGCGATTGATTTCACGCTCACAGGTCGTCTCGGAATCGCCGGCGGAGTATGATAAATCGATCGAGTACGAGTACCGCGACGCTGAGCACGAGTACAAGTACGACCGAGACAAGCCAGAACCATTGGCTTTGACTTCGCGTGGCGCACGAAGTGAGTGTGGTGAAGAACTGAGGTGACTTGTGCGGCGATTGTTCGAGTCAGAGCGTGTTCAGCCGAAGCTCACAAGCCTTTGTTCAAGGAGCCCGGCCTGACGGGGCGGCACCGCATCGTCAGTGTTTTTCCTGTATGGGTTCTTATTTTTGCACGGGTGGCGAGATGGTCCGGTTCGTGTCTTGGCACCGGCAGGTTCCACCACGAATCGACTCCATGCCGCTGGGCATAACGACGGCATCCCGGGTGGTTCCTCCGTCAGCAAGGCACTATGCGGCGGCTCGGTCGGCGGCACGGGTTGTCGGCTGGCCGGCAGCGTCGTGAGCAGCGGCGGTCAGCAGCTTGGTTGTTTTCATTAGCGCGCCCTGCTGGCTCAGCACCATGTTGCGGGCGGCGAGGCCCAGCTGTCGTCGACGGGGCGGATCATTGAGCAGCGATTCCACGCAGGTGGCCAGGTCTGCTTCTTCAGTCAGCCGGATGGCGCCGTCAATCGTCAGCAGCCGGGACACGATGTCTCGAAAGTTGCTGGTGTTGGGGCCGAACAGCACGGCGGCACCAAAGGCCGCCGGTTCCAGCATGTTCTGCCCGCCGCGGGAACCGAAACTGCCACCGACGAAGGCGATGTCGGCCAGCCCCCAGCACGCGGACAGTTCACCAATTGTGTCCAGCAGAATCACGGCATCGGCAGAAACTTCAGCGCCGGGCGTGAGGGCTGAACGACGTAGTACCCTGCACTGCGATTGTTGAATCAGCCCGGCGACTTCGTCAAATCTTTCGCGGTGCCGCGGGACGATGATCAGCCGCAGAGCCGGATGATGTTGACGCAGCTGTTGCCATGCGTTGACGGCCAGCTGTTCTTCGGGATGCTGAGTACTGCCGGCGATCAGGATCAGATCGCTGTCCTGAATCTGAAACAGCTCACGAAGTTTTCCGGTGGCTGAGTTATCCCGGTTCGACAGCACTCCGTCAAATTTCACCGACCCGGTGACGTGAGTCTGATCCTGAGGTGTTCCCAGCTGTATCAGTCGCGCGGCGTATTCTTCCGTCTGGGCCGCGACCACCGTGAAGTGATGGAACAGCGGCCTGATGAAATGGTTCAGGCGGCGGTAGCCGGCAAAGCTTCGGTCGCTCATGCGTGCGTTGATCAGCGCCGTGGCGACGCTGTGTCGGCGGCAGCTGAGCAGAAAGTTGGGCCACAGTTCCAGTTCCATCAGGACCACCATCGCCGGGTTGACGCGGCGGATGGCGGCGTCCACGGCCCATGAAAAATCCAGCGGGAACCAGGACACGCTGCAGTCCGGAAAACGCGATTCGGCCAGTTCAAACCCGGTATCGGTGGACGACGTGACGACGATGTGAAACTGCTCGCCCGTCATGCGACGAAACGCGTCCACGACCTTCTGCAGATGCAGAATTTCGCCGACGCTGACGGCATGAAACCAGACGACCGGTTGTCGTCGGTCAGCGACCGGCTGCAGCTGACCGAACAGCTTTTCCCGCCAGCCGCGGCGATACCGACCGTGCCGCAGTGCCCGCCATGCAATCATGGGCGACAGCAGCGTCAGCAGCAGCAGGTACACCGAGTTGAGGACCCACTTCATCAGGATTCCATTCCTGTCTGTAGTCTTTATTTACCGTGACACTTCTTGTACTTCTTGCCGCTGCCGCAGGGGCAGGGATCATTTCGTCCGACCTTCGGCTGTTTGTTGATGATCGGATCCACGGCCTTGTCGCCTTCACCGGGCTCTGAGCCGCTGGTCTGGTACTGATCGGCCGCATCTTCCATGGGGGGAGCGACATCGTGTTCGGTGGCCGTGACGCGCCACAGCGAGCCCACGAAGGCGGGACTTTCCTGTTCGATGCGGAATGTCGCCTGCGTGACCTGTTCGGCGATGCGGTCCCACATTGCGTTGTACGCCTTGCGGCCTTCCCGCTTGTATTCGGTCTTGGGGTCCTTCTGAGCGTAACTGGCAAACTGAATTCCCTGACGCAGATGGCCCATGAAATACAGGTGGTCCTTCCATGCTGTATCGACAATTTCGAGCAGCACGGATCGTTCGGTCTGACGCAGTTCGGGGCGGAAGACCATATCAATGCCGTTCAGAATCTGCGTACGGGCTTCCGCCGGCCGCATCTTCGTCAGTTTCTCGGCATCGACGGTCCAGGAGATTTCCCGATCGGCCCACTGCCGGACACTCTGAGCCTGTTCTTCGGTTACGCGGACAGCATCATTGTCAGAGTCCGGCAGCAGTTCGCGCAGTTTGGCTTCGACGGCCGCCACATCGGGTTTGGTTCGCAGAAAGTCGCGGCTGGTATCCGTCAGCAGGGCGCGGATCTGCGGCGTCGACATGGACGCAAACTGTTCGGGCGAGAAGTCCCGATTGAATCGTGTATTGGCCCAGCGGCACAGCTTTTCTCGGTTGTATTTCTCACCGTGGGCACCGTCGCCTTCCAGAAAGCTGCTCATGCCGACGTTGACCGGGAAGGTGACTTCCTTTTCATCGTAGAGCTGACGCACCTTCTGCTTCAGGAAGTCTTCGATTTCGGGCAGTTCCCGACTATCCAGATCTTCCACCGTCACGTGCAGCGTAAAGTGATGCTGAGCCCAGCCGCACAGCGATTTTCGTTCGAAGTCCGGGTCAAGGAACATGTCCAGCGCGGCCAGGTCCCACCGCTGGATGGATCCGGTGGCCAGTTCGCTCAGATGCTGGTGCAGATCGCTGCGGCCGACCTTCTGCAGATCGCGGTCATTCAGATTCAGTCCGAATTCCCGGTTGGCCCAGCGTGCGAGGGCGAGCCAGTTCCATTCACGTTTGAGCTCTTCTGCGTCTTCGCCGTCAGCTTCGGGCAGATAGACATCCAGCTGTTCGTAGATGACGGCTTCATACTGACGTTCGGCTTCATCCTTCAGAAATTCAACCAGCTGATCGCGTTCGTAGCCGCGAATCTGATGAGCATTCAGGTCCAGATGCAGCTTCTGCCCGGCCCAGTCGATCAGTGTATCTTCGCGGTAACTGGCATTCAGGAAATGATTGACCCAGTGCGAGATCTGATCGTCCATCATCCCCAGCAGCAGTTCCCGGCAGTCGGCGCCATCCAGGATTCTCTGACGGTAGGCGTAGGTCCGTTTCCGCTGTTCATCCATGACCTCGTCATATTCCAGCAGGTTCTTGCGCTGGTCGAAGTGTCGTTCTTCGATCTTCTTCTGAGCACCTTCGACGCGACGCGTCACCATCGGACTGACAATGGGTTCACCGTTTTCCAGTCCGGCCCACTGCATCACCCGCTTGACAAAATCGCCGGCAAACAGCCTCATCAGCTTGTCATCGAGCGAGATGAAGAAGCGGCTGGAACCGGCGTCTCCCTGACGTCCGGCGCGGCCTCTCAGCTGCAGGTCGATGCGTCGCGAATCGTGTCGTTCCGTCCCGATCACGTGCAGGCCGCCGAGTTCCTGGATTTCGCGGCCCTGCTTTTTCATGCCGTCGCGTTCCGCAATCAGGTCCGTCAGTTCATCCCATTCGGACTTGGGAACTTCCAGGCGGGACTCGTATTTTTCCTTCAGTTCTTCCCACGCGGCGTGTTCCGGGTTTCCGCCCAGAATGATGTCGGTACCTCGACCCGCCATATTGGTGGCGATGGTCACGGCGCCTCGGCGACCCGCCTGAGCCACGATTTCGGCTTCACGTTCGTGCTGCTTGGCATTCAGCACATTGTGTTTGATGCCGCGTTTCACCAGTTTGCCGGCGACCAGCTCAGAGGTTTCGATGGACGTGGTGCCGACCAGAATCGGCCGTCCGGTCCGGTGGACTTCGTCAATCTCCTGAATCACGGCATTCCATTTTTCCTTTTCGGTGCCGTAGATGTTGTCCGGGTAATTGATGCGCTGCATGGTGCGGTTGGTCGGCACCGCCATCACGTCCAGCTTGTAGATCTTCCAGAATTCTTCTGCCTCGGTCATGGCCGTACCGGTCATCCCGGCGAGCTTGCCGTACAGCTTGAAGTAATTCTGCAGCGTGATCGTCGCCAGTGTCTGAGATTCTTCCTTGATCCTGACGCCTTCTTTGGCCTCCACGGCCTGATGCAGTCCGTCGCTCCACTGACGTCCTTCCATCTTGCGGCCCGTGTTTTCGTCGACGATGACGATTTCGTCGCGTTCGACCACGTAGTGGACATCATTTTTGTACAGATGATGTGCCTTCAGCGCATTGTCGATCAGGTGCGGCCATTCCATGTTGCCGGCCGTGTAGAAGCTGTCCACACCGGCCAGTTCCTCAGCCCGGCGGATTCCTTCGTCGGTCAGGTGGCAGGTGTGTTCCTTTTCCTTGACTTCGAAGTCGACCCCGGGCCGCAGCTGTTTCGCAATCGTGTTGGCTTTGGGGTACTTGTCCAGATTGTCGTGGGCGGGACCGGAAATGATCAGCGGCGTTCGAGCCTCATCGATCAGGATATTGTCGATTTCGTCGACCACGGCGTAGTCCAGCGGTCCCTGCACCTGCAGTTCTCTGGTCGGCTTCATGTTGTCACGCAGGTAGTCGAAGCCGAACTGATTGCTGGTGCCGTAGGTGATGTCGCAGGCGTATTCGCGCTGGCGTTCCTGAGGCCCCATATTGGACTGGATGGCGCCGATGGTCAGGCCCAGATTGATATGGATCGGTCCCATCCACTCCATGTCGCGGCGAGCCAGATAATCGTTGACGGTGACCACGTGCACGTGACCGGCGATGGCATTCAGAAATGTCGGCAGGGTGGCGACCAGCGTCTTTCCTTCCCCGGTGACCATTTCTGCAATCATGCCATTGTGCAGAATCCATCCGCCGACCATCTGCACGTCGTAGTGACGCATCTTCAGAAAGCGGCGGCCCGATTCGCGGACGGCGGCGAAGGCTTCGGGCAGCAGATCATCCAGCGTTTCTCCGGCGCGCAGCCGCTGACGAAACATGGCTGTGGTCTGCCGCAGTTCGTCGTCTGACTTCGCCTGCCATGTCGGTTCCAGCCCGTTGATGCGGTCCAGCAGTGACCCGGGTGTGATGATCGTATTGCCCTGCTTGTCGCGGACAAAGCCGATCTTGCGAATGCGATTTTCGTTGGACGAACCAAAAATTGACGTAATGCCTCGTTCAATTTTGCTGGTCGCCGCGTTAAAAAAATCGCCGACTTTTTCGATAAGCTCCATGTCAGAGTTCAGTCCTCAAGTTTCCGGATCGGACAGATCCGCGTTTTTACTGAATACGCCAGTTCACTGACTTTGTTGCAGTCGCCGGCGGACTTCGCGGCCACGACCTGCCCATTTGGCGGGTGCAGGTTGCCGCGGTGCCGGTAAAATCCCTAAGTTCAAGCCTGCCAAGTGTATTGGATCAAACAGAACACGGTCAATGTCGACCGCTGGGTCCGGGAAAGCTTCACATTTGCAATTCGCGTACCATCCTGGCACGTGAGCGTGCAGATTTGAGACATGCCGATGGAATCGAACCTGCTATCATTTCACCGTTCTGCCCGACTCCGGGTTCCTGAGACCATACCATTGCTGACAGTCATCCGATGTTTTCTCCAGCCGACCGCGCCTTTGAACTCAGCAGCGATTTTGCACCTGCCGGTGACCAGCCTCGGGCCATCGAATCGCTGGTGCGAGGCATCCAGGAAGGCAAAAAGGCTCAGGTGCTGCTGGGTGTCACCGGGTCCGGCAAGACCTTCACGATGGCCAACGTCATCCAGCAGGTGCAGAAGCCGACGCTGGTGCTGTCTCATAACAAGACGCTGGCGGCGCAGCTGTATTCTGAGTTTCGGGAGTTCTTTCCCAACAATGCGGTCACGTACTTCGTCAGCTATTACGACTATTATCAGCCCGAAGCGTACATTCCCCAGCGTGACATCTACATCGAGAAGGATGCGTCGATCAACGAGGAAATTGACCGGCTGCGTCTGCTTGCCACCAGTGCGCTGGTCAGTCGCAGTGATGTCATTGTGATTTCGACTGTCAGCTGTATTTACGGTCTGGGATCGCCGAAGGATTATCTTGAGATGATGGTCCCGCTGCACATCGGGCAGCAGATTGACCGTGATGCCCTGCTGCTGAAGCTGATCGACATTCAGTATGATCGCAACGACTACGATCCGGCCCGCGGCAAGTTCCGCGTGCGAGGTGATGTCATTGAATGCTGGCCGGCGTACGAAGAGTTTGCCTACCGGATTGAACTCTGGGGAGATGAAGTCGAGAAACTGTGCATCATCGATCCCGTCAGCGGCAAGGAATCTCAGGCACTGCAGGACATCTATATTTATCCGGCCAGGCACTTTGTGCTGCCACAGAGCCGCATCGACAACGCTCTGGATGAAATTCGGGAGGAGCTGGATAAGCAGCTGGAAGTGTTTCGTCGCGAAGGCAAACTGCTGGAAGCTCAGCGGCTGGCGGCCCGCACCCGCTACGACATGGAACTGATGAAAGAAACGGGATTCTGTCCCGGAATCGAAAACTACAGCCGCGCGCTGGCGGGGCGGAAGCCGGGCGAACCGCCCTACACGCTGTACGATTTCTTTCCTGAAGATTTTCTGATGATCGTGGATGAATCGCACGTCACGATTCCGCAGATCCGGGCCATGTACGCCGGCGATCATGCCCGCAAGACCACACTGGTGGAACACGGTTTTCGCATTCCCATGGCAAAGGACAATCGTCCGCTGACGTTTGACGAATGGAACGCCAAACAAAAGAAACTGATTCTGGTCTCCGCGACTCCGGCCGACTGGGAGCTGGAACAGACCGAAGGTGAAGTCGTCGAGCAGGTGATTCGTCCGACCGGTCTGGTCGACCCCGTCATCCACATTGTGCCGGCCCGCGGCCAGGTGCCTCACCTGCTCGACGCGATCCGGCAGCGAACGGAATCCGGCGAGCGAACTCTGGTGACAACGCTGACCAAGCGACTGGCGGAAGATCTGGTCGGTTATATGAAGGAAGAAGGAATCCGCTGTCAGTGGCTGCATTCAGAACTGGATGCCATCGAACGTGTAGAGATCCTGCGGGAACTTCGCGAGGGTGTGTTTGACGCCGTTGTCGGCGTGAACCTGCTGCGTGAGGGGCTGGACCTGCCTGAAGTTTCGCTGGTGGCGATTCTGGACGCGGACAAGGAAGGATTTCTGCGCAGCGAGACCAGTTTGATTCAGACAATCGGGCGTTCGGCCCGCAACGTGAATGCGGAAGTGATTCTGTATGCGGATACCGTCACGAAAAGCATGCAGCGGGCGATTGACGAAACCAATCGTCGCCGCAGTCGGCAGATTGCCTACAACGAAGAGCACGGAATTACTCCCGAGACCATCCGGAAGGCCATCCGCAGGGGAATCGAAGAGGAGATCGCCGCGCGGCGTGTCGAACGCGAATCTGTGGGCATCACGTCCGAAGAACAGTTTGTGACCGAGGAATTTATCCGCGAACTGGAAGCGGAAATGCTGCAGGCGGCAGAGCAGCTGGACTTTGAACGAGCGGCTCAGCTGCGTGACCGGGTGCATGAACTGAAAAAGAAGATCGGCGAACCCGTGCCGGAAGACAAGGACAGCAAGGCCCCCGGTTTTGCCCGAAAGGGTCGTCGCCGCCAGTCGGCCAGAAAACGCTGAACCGCCGGTTCTGGCCCGTTCTTATTTCATGACCGGAGGCAGCAGCGGACCGGCAGCGCTGACGTTGGTCCGCTCGCTGGCCAGTTGTTCAATCAGGCGTGAGATCCGTTCCAGCGAGGCGAGGTCAGACTGGTGCTGCATTTCGGCCGAGCGGTCGATGCGGCGGACTTCGTTCCGCCAGTGATCAATTTCCTGGGACAGCCTTGTCATTTCCGTGTTGACGGCCAGCAGATTTCGTTCAAAGACTTCCTTCTGCAGCCGTTCGTTGCGGACCTGCCTTTCCAGTGCCGAGATGCGTTCGTCCAGTTCAGCGCGCGCGGCTTCCAGTTTTGTCTCACAGGATTCCTGTGCATTGATGGAGAACCGTCCCTGGGGAGCAAAATAGTCGTCTGACGAAGCGGGAGTCTCGGTTGCGCGGACGCGGGGTGGCAGCACCGGTCGGGCGGGTGGCAGCGAACTGCTGGCATCTTCAAGCGGGATTGCCGTGATCAGCGGCGAGGGGCTGCTGGTGCAGTGGGCGCAGCCGCGGTCGTCATCACTGGTCGTACCACTGAATGTGGCGCAGCCGGACAGGCAGCAGAGTGCCAGCAGCAGGCTGGCCGACCTGATTCCGATGTGATGTCTGAAGTTGTTGGCGGCGAACATGATTGCATCCTTTCACACATTCTCGGGTTCTGATCTGTCCCGGGATTCGATCTGCCTTCAGCCTCGATCTGTCTTCAATGCAGATACTCACACAGCACCACGGTGGTGGTACCGCATCCGCAGCGCAGGTGGATCTCTGTGATGTTGCCGTCGGCGTCGCGGACTTCCCGCAGCGTGGCGGGACCGGATTCGGCGTCCTGATGATCGTGGTGGATCGTTCGCCCCCCGACGCGTACGGGCGCGGCGCTGACACGTACATCCTTGCCGGACAGAACCCGGCTGCGAGAACCTTCAATCACGTTCGTGCTCCTTCTGTCATTGTTCGATGTTCAGGATATCTTCGGACATCTGATACCACACCAGTCTCAGAACCCGCACCACGACGTAGGTCACGCTGCCGGCCACGACGGTGCGGACGATCAGTTCCGCCGGCTCCACGCTGCGCAGTGTGCCGATGCCGAGGGTCAAAAAGCCGGCCAGAAATCCGACGGCCTGCGGCAGCGGAGACCGACTGCCTGACGGCTTTTCTGCAGTCATCAGGCGGCCTCCGCAAGGCCGTCAGATTCTGTCGTGCTGTTTTTTCGGGCCACCCCGGCAATGGCGTCGTCGCCGATGATTTCCTGATGAGACAGCACGGCCACCGTTTCGAAATTCAGATCGATCGGCAGTTCCTGATAGGCAATGATTGTCAGGTCCGGAGCCGGCCGGGCCAGAATCTTCTTCAGCGGTCGACGCAGTTTCTGATCCACCAGAATGGCCAGCGGCTGGTGCCGTCGTTCAGAATCCGTCAGCGCCTCTCGGACGGCATCGATCAGCCGGGACAGCGGTTGTGGCCCGATGGCCAGCGTGCCGTCGTGCACGGACTGCCGCAGGTAGCCGTCCAGCATGGGTTCCAGCGCGATGATTCTAAGGCGGCCGTCCGCCGTGCGACAGGATTCGCAGACCAGTCGTCCCAGGTCGACCCGTACCCGATCCGTCAGTTCATCAGCGTTGTCGGCAAGATGAGCGTGATTGACAATGGCTTCCAGAACCAGTGCCATATCGGCCAGCGGAATCCGATCCGCGGCCAGCTGTACCAGCACCTGATGCAGCGTGCCCATGCGAATGGTTTCGGGCGTGATTTCTTCCACAATCGTGGGGGCGAACTCACGAACGCGCTCCAGCATCTGTTTCAGTGATTCGCGGGTCAGCAGTTCATGAGCATGTCGTTTCAGGACTTCGCCCAGATGCGTGATCAGTACACTTAGTGGATCCACGACCGTGCATCCCTGCAGTTCGGCCGGGCGGCGGGCTTCCGGAGCGATCCAGACGGCCGCCAGTCCGAAGGCGGGTTCCGTCGCCGGTTCACCGGCCACCGTGACACTTCTGCCGTCGGGCAGAATGGCCATCAGCTGTTCTGTCCGGACTTCAGCCCCGGCGACGCGCCGACCGGCAATCATGATGCGATATTCGTCGGCTTCCAGGTTCAGGTTGCTCTGCACCTGAATCGGAGGAATCCAGCTGCCGTTGCTGCGACTGAATTCGCGTCGCAGCGCGGTAATCCGTTCGGACAGACCTTTCACGCGATTGCTGGTGATGAAGGGCACCAGCCGGGCGCCCACTTCCACAATGGCCCGGTCCGACAGCAGAAATTCGTCCAGGTTCCGGATGTCGTCCAGCCCGCTGTCAGTTTCTTCCTGTGCCGCTTCGGCGGCCTGTTCTTTTTCATTTTCGATCTTCTTTCCCTGCCCCAGAAACAGCAGCAGGGCTCCTGAGATCCCGAAGAACGGCAGCTTCGGCAGGCCCGGCATCAGCGCCACGACCGCAAGGATGCCGGCACCGATCATGATCGGCCGGTCGCTGCGGAACATCTGTCCGCGAATTTCGTCGCCCAGACTGTCGTCTGACGACGTCTTGGTGACCAGCACACCGGAAGTGGTGGCGATGATCAGCGCCGGAATCTGTGAAACCAGGCCGTCACCGACCGTCAGAATGGAATAGGTTTTGATCGAATCGACAAACGACAGCCCGTTGGTCATCCCGATGATGACGCCACCGACCAGGTTCACGGCTGTGATGATCAGTCCGGCCACGGCGTCACCGCGGACAAATTTGCTGGCCCCGTCCATGGCCCCGTAGAATTCGGTTTCCTGAGCGAGTGTTTCGCGGCGCTGCCGGGCCTCCGGGGCTCTGATCTGTCCGGAGTTCAGTTCCGCATCAATGGCCATCTGTTTGCCGGGCAGCGCGTCCAGCGTGAACCGGGCCGCCACTTCGGAAACCCGCGTGGCACCCTTTGTGATGACCATAAACTGAATCGTGACCAGAATCAGAAAGATCACCAGCCCGACCACCAGCTGTCCGCCCACGACGTAGTTGCCGAAGGCGGTCACGATGTTGCCGGCATCTCCGTTCAGCAGAATCAGTCGTGTGGTGGCGACATTCAGTGACAGTCGATACAGCGTCAGCAGCAGCAGCAGCGATGGAAACACGGAAAGTTCCAGCGCCTTGCGGGTACTGAGCGTCACCAGCAGCAGCAGTGTGGTGATTCCCAGATTGGCCGCCAGCAGCACGTCCAGCAGCCAGGATGGCAGCGGCACCAGCATCACGATCAGCCCGACCAGCATCCCCATCGACAGCAGCGTTTCGCTTTGCTGAAGCCAGTTGCCGCTGACCGTCTGAGGTTTAAGTGGTGGAGTGGCCATGGGTGCGAGTGAAACCGAAAGGGATGTCCGGAAAAAACGGAGCGGTGTGAGCAGCGGCGGGGCCGACCCCGGCCGGGGGTGAGCCAGGCACGCTGCGGCGTCAGTGGAAACTCATGCTCAGCACACGAGCAATCAGCTGCCAGCCATCGACCATGACGAACAGCAGAATTTTGAACGGGGTGGAAATGATCATCGGCGGCATCATCATCATTCCCAGGGACATCAGAATGACGGAAACCACCAGATCGATCAGCATGAAGGGGATATACAGGCAGAAGCCCATGATGAAGGCTGTCTTGAGTTCACTGACCACATAGGCCGGCACCAGGACCCGCATCGGAGTATCAGAGGCCGTGGCGATCGATCGGACGTCGGCCATGCGGGCAAACATGGCAATATCAGCCTTCCGCGTCTGTGCGATCATGAATTCATGCAGGGCCATCGAGGCATTTTCGAAGGCATCGGCCCCGCTGATCGTTTCGTCCAGATAAGGTCGTACGGCCTGCGTTTCGATTCTGGTGAAGGTGGGACCCATCACAAAGAACGTCAGAAACAACGATAGTCCAAGAACCACCTGAGTTGGCGGGATTTCCTGTGTCGCCAGCGCCCGGCGGACAAACGACAGCACGATCACGATGCGGGTAAACGCCGTCATTGTCACCAGCGCAGACGAAATGAAGGCCATTCCGCCAAGGAATAGCGCGACTTTCAGCTGCGGTGACAGCTCCTGAAATCCAGGCGATTCCATCACCTGATTAAGTGTTGACGTCGTATCCATTCTGTTTCTCAAGAGCCGTGCTGCCCGACCGGACGGCCGGCGACGGCACTGCCGCTCCTTAGAACGGCGTCGGTTGTTCGTGGGCAGCCTTTGCTGCGGTGACTACATCTCCCGAATCGGCGTGGTGGCAAATTCCTCGGCCGGTATGTCTGTTTCTGCCAGGGACGCGTCAAACGGCGGCGGGGCCAGAACGATGCTCTGAATGCCTGAAGCGTCGCAGCCAACCAGCGCCTGAATATCACGCAGCTGCACAAGGCTGATGCTTCGGTTCGCTCCAAGAGCGACGGTTTCCAGCACGCGTGAGTTGCCCTGCGACACGGGAAGAATGCCCTGTTTCTTCTGCCACCGTCGCAGGCCCAGGACGGTCAGCACGCACAGACAGAGCACAATTACCGTCCAGATGACAAACCGGACCACCATGTCGATGTCGGAAACCTGTCCGGTGTTAGTCGCCGCGGCCGCCTGATCGGCCTGGTCCAGATCCAGAAAAGCTGTCTGTCCAGGCGGCGGCGCTGCCGCTGTCGTGCCGGCCGCCGCTGTCGAGGCGGCGGTCGTTGTTGCGCCGGTAATCGGTGTCGTTGTCGGTGTCGGTGTTTCTGACGGCGCGAATGCTGTGGGATGAATGTTGTGCTGCGGCACGGTGTTTCGTACCAGTGACTGAGCTGACGCTGGCCTGATTGCGGGCCGTGTGGCGGAATGCTGGGGGGGTGAATGCTGGTTGCTTGAGTACCGTGGGGAGGCCGGACTCGGGACGGGCTTCAGAGCCTCTGCGTAAGACGCCGCGGACGGCGGTGACACCCGCTGCAACTGATACAGATGCCGAGTGTCCTGGGTCCGGTGACCGCTTGAAGCATGACCGCCCGACGCACTACCGTTCGGCGCAGTACTGCTTGTGGCACTTCCAGTCGGCCTGTGACCAGACAGCGTCTGACCAGACAGCGTCTGAACAGTCGGCGTCTGAACAGCCGGCGAGTAGGCCGCTGGCGGTTCGGGGTTTGGTGCCGGGCGCGTCTGTTGTGCCGACACGGACACGTGCGAACACAACAGCGTGAGCCACAGGCAGTTTCTGACCCGGGCAGAGCGCATCAGGCGGCTCCTTCCATCAGGCCGGCGGAACCACCGTCCATCGTGTCGGCAATTTCCGTGATTCGCACGGCAAACCGGTCGTTGATCACGACGACTTCGCCGCGGGCGATCCGCACGCCCTGTGCCATAACGGCCACGGGCTCTGTCAGTTCGCGATCCAGTTCCACTACGGATCCTTCGCCCAGCTGCAGCATCTCACCGATGCTCATGGTGACGCGTCCGATTTCAACGGAAATGGCAACGCGCACGTCTGAGAATCGTTCCAGCGAAGACCGGGCGCCGGACCGGCGTCGTGTGGCTTCAGGAAACTCGGCCGGATGTACCTCGGCCGGACCGCTCGCGGGCGCATTCACCTCGGTAGCCGGCTGCGGAGCATCTGGAAGCACGTCTTCGGAAGCTGGTTCTGCTGAGGAATTTGAAGGGTCCTGCGGATTGCTCACAGCTCAGTCCTTTTTTGAGGCAATGATCTGAAATCCCTGCCGGGTTCCCAGACGACAGGGGTGGCCCAGCCATTGCATCTGGCCGTCGACCATCACTTCCAGCGGCTGGTACACGGCCTGGTCCAGCGTCAGGTAGTCGCCGACGGACAGGTTATCCAGTTCGGAAAGTCGCATGGTGGTCTTGCCCAGTTCCGCGACCAGCTGAATGGGCAGGTGTTCCGCCAGCGTCCGCAGCTCCGGAGCGGGCGAAGCCGCCGCTTCTGAGTCGTGGGATTCGGCGATGCCGATCGTGGTCAGCCCCTGCTGCGGCATCAGCCAGATGGCTTCTTCCGTCCCCATTGCCGTCTGCAGAGCGATTCGCGTGCGGACAATCGGTTCTTCAGGTGGAAAGAACCGACTTCTTTTCGGGCGTGAGATCACGCTTTCCAGTTCGCATTCGAGAGGTCGGATTTCAGGCCAGGCCTGACTGATGGACCGTGTAATCTCACCGAACAACAACTCGGCCATAGACGTTTCGACGGGTGTCAGGTCGCGGACCTCGGGCCATTCGGCAGACGGGGTCCCCAGCATGTCATTCACCAGCACCTGCACCATGCGTGAAGAAAAGGCGACCAGGCTGCAGAACGCCGTGGGGCCGATCTTCAGACGAGCAGCATAGCCGGGGTCGGCCAGGTTGTTCACCACTCGAATGGCTGTGGATGAATCTGTTCGTCCGGCCGTGATGCCGATGGATGTGCCCAGCAGTGCCTGCCAGTTTTCCTGCAGGAGCGAGCACACGGTTGTCTGCCACGCCGTCAGCGCACGATTCGCCTCACTCGTCAGACGACGAGGTTCGGCAAAGATACTTCGAGGGGCTGTGTCTGCATCGCTGCTCATTGCACGTTGTACTCATCAAAGAGAACATCGTAGATTCGATCATAGCCGTCCGGAAAAAGGACCGAGTTGAACTGGTCTCGGATTTCCCGTCGCAGGCGGTTCTGTCCGGCGGCGCCGCGGATATCATCCAGGCCCTTGTCAGAGATCTGATTCAGCAGCCAGTTCTTCAGCAGCGCCTTCTTTTCCTCGATCAGAGGCACGATCATCAGTTCCTTGTCCTTGGCCACCTGCAGTTTCAGCGTTACCCGCAGGTACCGCGTCATGGCGCCTTCGTCCAGGTTGACGACCACCGATTCGAACGGAATGATGGCCGTATCTTCCGGGGCCGGCAGTTCAAACGGGTCCTCTTCTTCCACGAAGTCGTCGGCCGTCACGCTGGGGGAACTCGGCAGAAAGAACGGGATGGCCACGCCGGCGCCGCCACACAGCAGTGTCACCAGAATCCATGGCAGTGCTCCGCCCCTGGCCTTTTCAGCCGGCGCCTCACCTTCTGTCTTTGTTTCTTCCGGTGCCATTGCCGCAACTCTTCAACGGTGATGAATCCTCAGGAAACACATCGGGGACCGCCCCGCGCACGAGCGGCGTCGACGGACTGCCCCGGAAAAGACATCGGCCGCGCGGATGTTAAGACATGACGGTCGCAACGATCGTGCGGGCCGTCCGGTGGTGATTATGATTCGCAGCTGCAGAGAGAATCGCCGCCCTGTGGTGGTTTTCCGCAGCCCTGAGGGAAAGCACTCAGGCGGCAGATTCCGCCGGAGCTCGCATCACGGCTTCCCGTTCTGTACCGTATCCGCCCAGGTATTCTGTTCCCGATCGTCCGGACCGGCCGCCGAAGCAGCCGCAGGTTCCCCTTTGTCGGGCCCGCCTTTGTTGCCGGGGCCTGACCGCCGGAAACCAGCCCACCTGTGTTCTGTACTCAGCCGGTTCTGTGCACAACGCGTTCTGTGCACAACAGGTTTCCGCATTCCTTCGCTTATTGCTCAGCCTTTTCCCGTCATGATTCCCACCCCGACCTCTGCTGACGACCTTGACCAGCTGATTTCTGAACCCAGTGCCGCGGCGGTCAGCGCGGTCGCCGCCTGCGACGGTCGTTTTGCGGTCCTCGGGGCCGGCGGCAAAATGGGTCTGCACCTGTGTCTGATGCTGCAGCGCGCCCTGCGTCAGCTGGGACGCACCGAGCCGGTGACCGCCGTTTCTCGATTCGGTTCTTCAGCTGTGCGGGATCGATTTACGGCACTTGGGCTGGATGTCCTGTCGGCAGATCTGAGTGACGAAGAGGCGATTCGCCGTCTGCCGCCCTTCGAAAACGTGTTCTTTCTGGCCGGAGTAAAATTCGGCACGTCAGATCGCCCCGAACTGCTGCATCAGATGAATGTTCAAATGCCGCAGATCGTGGCTGCTCGCTTCCAGTCATCGCGCATCGTGGCGCTGTCGACCGGCTGCGTCTATTCTTTCTGTACACCGGAATCGGGTGGCGCGAAGGAAGACGATGAAACGTCGCCTCCGGGAGCCTATGCCCAATCGTGTCTCGGACGGGAGGCGGCGTTCATCGATGCGGCGGAGAAATTCGGCACGCGGTCGGCTCTGATCCGACTGAACTACAGCATCGACCTGCGCTACGGCGTGCTGGTTGATATCGCCCGCTGCGTGATGACCGGACAGCCCGTCCATGTGGACACCGGCCACGTGAATGTGATCTGGCAGGGTGATGCGATTGCTCACACGCTGCAGGCCCTGCCCCGCGTGTCGGCTCCGCCTTTCATCGTCAACGTGACGGGGGCTGAGATTCTGAGCGTGCGTGAGATCGCCGCCGGTTTTGGTCGGCTGTTTCAGAAACCGGTCCGTATTGAGGGCACTGAGCAGCCATCAGCGTGGCTCAGCAACCCGGCGCACGCACACCGTCTGTTCGGAAGCCCGACCGTCTCTGTCGATCAGATGATGTACTGGATCGTCGAATGGCTGCAGCGCGGCGGCGAGATCCTGGGCAAACCCACTCACTTTGGTGTCCGAGACGGCTCGTATTGAAACTTCCTCTGCCGCATCGCGCGTGTTCCGTGTGTCGGAATGTTTCGGACGCGTTCGTTTGCCTGTCACACGCTGCCGCTTTGCTGACCGACACGATTCGTCGCCCGCCACGAAATGCAGGGTGTGACCGGCGCGGCGCCCGTATACCGGCGGGGCATTTCTTTGTGCGGCAGCGGACGATTGTTCGCGATGAACGCTGGTCGTACACTTTGTGAAGGACGGTTTCGGACAAGGCTTACCGAAAGGCGATACACGTGACGGCATCAAGAATTCTGCTGTTGGCTCTGGCGTTGGCGGGAACTCGACTGACGGCGGCTGAGCGGCCCAATATTCTGCTGATCTACACCGACGATCATTCGTATCGCACCATCAGTTGTTATCCGCAGGCCTATCCGTTCGCACGCACGCCTCATATCGATGCACTGGCGGACCAGGGAGTCCGTTTCGAATACGCCTACATCGGCACCTGGTGCATGCCGTCCCGAGCGACGCTGCTGACCGGACACCATCAGTATGGTGTGGAATCGATGCGGATGGAGGGCGATTATCCCGGCAGCGCCTATGATCCGGAACAGTGTCCGTTCTGGCCTCGGGTTTTTCGGGACAATGGTTACAGCACCTGTCAGATTGGTAAATGGCATACCGGCACGGACACCGGAGCCGGTCGGGACTGGGATCACCAGATGGTCTGGAATCGACCGCGGTATCCAGAAAATTCCGGCAACTATTTCTATGATCAGCTGATTGAAACAAATGGTGGTCCTCCTGTGCTGACGCGAGGTTACAGCACGGACAACTACACGAACTGGGCCGAAGACTATATTCGTGGTGAACACCGGGATGCCTCTAAACCGTGGTATCTGTGGGTGTGTTACGGTGCCGTGCACGGTCCGTTCACGCCGGCGCAGCGGCATCGGGCCGACTATCCGGGGATCACGATTCCGGTGCCGCAGGATATTTATCCGCCGCGTCCCGGGAAGCCGGCCTATATGCAGAAGGTCAATTCCTGGATTCCCGACGCCGCCGGCGTTCCGCAGATGAATGGCGGTTTCGGAGGACGTACGGTCGAGGACACGACCTGTATTCACGGAAACACGCTGGATGCCTGGGTTCGACAATATCACCAGGGCGTGCGAGCCCTGGACGAAAGCGTCGGTCGACTGGTGCAGGCGCTGAAGGAATCAGGGCAGTACGACAACACGCTGATTGTGTTCACGTCGGATCAGGGCTTCGCGTGGGGCCAGCATGGTTTCCACACCAAGCTGGCACCGTACGATGCCAACATCCGGTCACCGCTCATTGTCAGCATGCCGGCGCAGCTGCCGACGGGGCGGGTTGTGCCGCATCCGGTAACCGGCGTCGACCTGGTGCCGACGTTCTTTCGTTTTGCCGGCATCGATCTGCCGTGGAAGATGCACGGTCATGATCTGACCCCGCTGTTGACGGACCCGTCGGCCGACTGGGACCGGCCGGCCCTGACGGCCTTCACGGCCCGGTCCTACGGATCGGATACGGTGCAGCTGCCGGCGGATACCACAGAAACAAACATCAACGGGATTCCGTGGTATTTCATGCTCAGAGAGGGCCGATACAAGTACGTCCGATATGTGGTCGAGGGTGAAACAGAGGAACTTTACGATCTGGAGGCCGACCCGGAAGAACTGACCAACCTGGCTCGTCAGCCTGCTCTGCAGAAGAAGCTGGTTGCGCTGCGAAAGGCGACAGTGGCTGAGCTGCGGCGAACGGGAGCCGGGATTGCCGACCATCTTCCGCGGGTGGCCGGTCAGTAGTTGATGCCGCACGCATCACCCTGCCCGGATGATCATACCTGTCTGCTGTTCTGATTGGTCCGCGTGACGTCTCCTGATCTTGTGCTTGCCGGTGCCAGTGTTCGCAGTCTGGCCGCATCCGCCATTCGCGATGGACTTTGTCCGGTCTGTATCGACATGTTTGCCGATGCCGACCTGCGACGTCTGCTGGTGTCTCGCTTCGGCACTCGGACCGGGCTGCTGCATCAGATCTGTTCGTTTGACCAGGTGCCGGAAGTGCTGCGGCAGGTGACGAGCGACCTGCCTGTGGTGCTGGCCGGAGGACTGGAAAATCATGCGGCGGTGGTGGCCCGTATTGCCGACGACCGCCCTCTGGCCGGTACTCCGCCGGCCGTGATCCGGCAACTGCGGAATCCGAACCGACTGTTCCGCGTGCTGACAGAGTGTGGTGTCTCTGTTCCGCAGTGGCGCACCGCGGCGTCCCGCATTGATCGTTCGAACTTCAGTGCAGAGGGCGCCGGAACCGGCGGCGACTCGGCTAAGGACCGAGCGGAAAATAAGTGGCGCAAGCTTCCGGCTTGCGATGCGGAAGAACGTAAACTTCCAGCTTACGATGCGGATGAACACAAGCTGGAAGCTTGCGGTGCAGAACAACACAAGCTGGAAACTTACGGTGCAGGAAAACGCAAGCTGGAAGCTTGCGCCACGTTTCGACACGACAGTCATTTTGCGTTTGGTCCTAAGTCACCGTCCGGTCGTCGCTGGCTTCGGAAGATGATCGTGTCCTCGGGTGGCCAGGGGGTCACCTGGCATGCGTCTGACACATCCGGTTCGGCGAATGCCGTTGCGGTCGCGTCCGACGCCTGCTTTCTGCAGGAATTTGTGGAAGGCACGGCAGCCTCCGCCACATTTCTGGCGGCAGGGGACGCGGAAGACGGGGCGTCGGAGCGGGCTGTCAACGACCACGACCGTCAGCAGCGCGTGCGGCTGCTGGGGACGGCGCTGCAGCTGTCCGGTCTGGCTGAGCTGAATGCCGGGACCTTTCAGTTCTGTGGGAACGCGGGACCGATCCGGGTGAATCGGCAGTTACGGCCGAAGATTGAAAGAGTGGGCCAGGTGCTGGCCGACAACTTCGGTCTGCGGGGCGTTTTTGGCGTCGACTTCATTGTTCAGAATAACGATCCCATTGTGGTGGAAGTCAATCCGCGCGTCACCGCATCACACGAACTGCACGAATGGGCTCATCCGCAGCTTCCCGGCCATGTTGTGCTTCATCTGGAGGGTGTGCCGAAGCTGTTGAATTCGGTTCCGGATCCCGCCGCCGATCCGGGGCCATGGGCGCGTCTGGTTCTGTATTCGCGGAAAAATCTGGTACTTTCGACTTCTCAGCAGACGGAATTGCTGAATCTGGCGGCGTCAAATGGTTTTGAAGCACCGGCCCGACGGATCCGGGTGGCAGACATACCGGAGACGGGGCAGCCGGTCCCGACAGACAGTCCGTTGTGTTCCCTGTATGTGGATCTGAGGGTGTCGCCTGATCAGATCAAACTGTTCGCACGGCGGTTGACGACCGTCATTCGGCAAAGCCACGGATTTTCAAAAGAGTTGGTCAGGCAGATACAAGTCAGAATCTCAGATCTGCAGTCGGATCGCGAATTCGGAAACTCGTGACCCGTTAGAGATAGTCAGAGCATTTTTTTCTGATAAGAATCACCATCACAGCGGTCTTGCAGTTCTGTCTGGTCCGCGACGAAGGCGGATCTGTTGCCGGCGTGTCGCTCCGATGCGTCATCCTCACAGATTCAGAGCCGCATGCGGCAACACGTTACCACCACAGGAGTCACCAAAGGCGGATCGATGGGAAGTGGAAAGTCATCGGACATTCGTGTCCTCGATGTCGTCGTCAGTTTTGAGCCCGTTTCATTTCGAGCACCGCTGAAATTCGGTGGACGTGTGGTCGATCATACTTATCTGATCAACGCGCGAGTGGAAGTGGAGACGCGCAACGGTCAGCAGGCTTCCGGTTACGGCAGCATGCCGGTCGGCAACGTCTGGGCCTGGCCGTCTTCCGCGGTCGAACCGGGGCAGAGCGAGGCCGCCATGAAGGCCTATGCAGAGAAGTTTGGCGAACTGTTCGCCAGCTACCCTGAGTTCGCTCATCCGATTGAAATTCAGTTTGATGTCGGCGCTGAGTTCCATCATCAGGCCCGAAAGGTGTCTGACAAACTGGGCATTGCCGAACCGTTGCCGGAACTGGCACAACTGGTGTCAACCAGCCCCATCGATGCAGCTCTGCACGATGCGTACGGTCGAGTCCACAGGAACAACAGCTACAACCTGTTGTCGGCGGAATTCTGCAACCAGGACCTGAGCTATTTCCTGGATGATCAGTTCGCCGGTGAATACCTGGACCAGTATACACGGCGCGAGCCGGCACAGACGCTGCCGCTTTATCACCTGGTCGGTGCTCTTGATCCGCTCACCGACGCCGATGTGACCGAACGACCGGGCGACGGTCTGCCGGTGACGCTCGGCGAATGGATTGCCGCGGACGGACTCACGCATCTGAAAATCAAACTGGCCGGCGACAATCTGGACTGGGATGTCAGCCGCGTGCTGTCCATCGACAAAGTGACCACCGAAGCTCAGGCTGCACGCGGCTGTTCAGAATGGTTCTACAGCTGCGATTTCAACGAAAAGTGTGACTCGGCCGACTACGTGATTGAATTCCTGAATCGCGTGAAGGCTGATGCTCCGGCCGCATGGGATCGGATTCAGTACATTGAACAGCCCACCAGCCGGGATCTGGAAGCGGCGTCGGCCGCCAGAATGCATGATGTCGCCAAACTGAAGCCGGTGGTGATCGACGAAGCGCTGGTCGACTACGAAGCGCTGCTGAAATGCCGCGAACTGGGATACTCAGGCGTGGCGCTGAAAGCCTGCAAAGGGCAGACGGAATCTCTGTTTGCTGCTGCTGCGGCGCAGAAATTCGGCATGTTTCTGTGTGTGCAGGACCTGACCTGCCCGGGCGCCTCGTTCCTGCAGTCCTGCAGCCTTGCCGCCAGAATTCCCGGCATTGCCGCCGTGGAAGGAAATGCTCGTCAGTATTGCCCGGGACCGAACAAAAAATGGCGCAAACGCTACCCGGAAATCTTCGACATCACTCAGGGGACCGTCGGGACCGGGCGGCTGACCGAATATGGTCTCGGCTTTCATCTGCCGGAATGGTTCTCTACGGTGACACCCCGCAAGGAAGAAGAATCGGCCGAACAGCTGGCCACGCGGGAACGGATTGTCAAGAAGACGATCCGCACCGAAGAATGATCATCGTCTGATTCGGGATTGGCGGAGCCCGCGGCGGCATCATCAGGCGGCAAGTCGGAGTACCCGCGCTTGCACTGCCGTCGGCTACCTGCCACCTGCTACCTGCTGTTCGGGTTTGGCGCTTCGCCAGCGGGCGGCAGAAACGCGGTGGTAAAACATTCGGCCGGTGTCACGGCACCGGGATCTGTTTCGCCCAGTTCTTCGATCTGCTGCACCAGTGTGGTCCAGCGTTCCAGCGTCATGCCGCATAGTGGAACGCCTTCGTCGGGCTGGCACAGCGGCCGCATGGCGTCGACGCCATAAGCCAGTGCCGACAGGCTCATATCATCATTTTCCCGGTGAATGGCCTGGTTGGTTTGTTCCGGATCGCTCAGATAAGCGTCCCATCCCTGAACGCTGGCCTGCACCATGCTGGTCACCAGGTCGGGCTGGTCCCGGATCATGGATTCTGTCGTCACCAGCAGACTGGAATAGGGATCAAATCCGATGTCCGACACCATCAATACTTTCGGGTCACTACCGTTTTCACGGGCGATAAACGGTTCACTGAACACGTAGCCCTGCTGAGCAAAATTCTGTTTCAGCACAAATTCGCCGACCTGCCCGGCATACGGGACCATTGTGACGTTGGTCAGCGGCAGCTGTTTTTTCATCCACAGGGCAAACGGCCTGCTGTCGCTGATGGCCAGTTCGACATCTTTGAGATCCTGCAGCGAAACGATACCCGAGCTTTCGTGCACCATGATACATCGCGGCGAATGCTGCAGCGGCGCTGCGACGGCCACAACGGGGACACCTTTGGCTCTTGCCAGCACGACCATATCAGCACTGGAAACAGCAAAAGCAATCCGTCCCGCCGCCAGTTCCTGAATGACCACGGTGGGAGCTCCCGGACCGCCCTGCCGGATCTGCACGTTCAGGCCGGCGTCCTTCAGGAAGCCCAGTTCCTGAGCGGCGAAGTAGCCACCATGTTCCGCCTCGGCGTACCAGTTCAGCGCCAGTGTGACGGCGGTTCCCGCCGTTTCGCCTTCGGCGCCGGTCTGTTTCCCGGAAGATGTTTCTGAATCCGCCGCACATCCGGCCACGGCCAGGAAGCAAAGGACGCTGAAGTGTCGCACCATCGAATTCATCATCGGTACCAACTGTGGTTGAGTGAGTCTGGCCGGCAGAGTTTAAACAAGTGACTCAGAGAATTCCTCGCAAACCGGGGGGCAATTCGCTACAAGAAGGTCCGGTTCAGCACACACGGAGAACGGCCATGGGAATGGATGCATTCGTCAATTATCTGGAAGGTCGGTTCGCCGCCAATATTGCCTCGCATACGGTGATGGAGGCCACCGGCGGAGAATTCGAAGGTTTTCCGAAGGATCTCGATCCCCGTCTGGCGGACGCACTTCGCAGCAGCGGGCTGACTCAGCTGTACAGTCACCAGAGCGAGGCATTCGAATTGATTCGCCGCGGGCAGGATACCGTACTGGTTTCCAAAACCGCCAGCGGCAAGACGCTGTCGTTTCTGCTGCCCATTCTGCAGGACTACATGACCGGCGCGGCACCGTTCGGCGTCGCCCTGCTGTATCCGACCAAAGCATTGTCCCGGGATCAGGAAGGCACGCTGGGCCGCCTGCTGCAGGCGGCCGGAGCGGACATGCGGCTCGGCACGTTTGACGGCGATACGCCGCGTGAAGAACGAAACCGAATTCAGTCGCAGGCGGATTTCATGATCACGAACCCGGATATGCTGCATTCGGGAATTCTGCCGAACCACAACCGTCGATGGCGGACCTTTCTGTCGCGTCTGAAATACATCGTCGTTGATGAAGTGCACACCTATCGCGGGGCGTTTGGTTCACACGTGGCCAATGTGATGCGCCGCCTGATTCGCGCGTGTGAGATGCACGGCAGTCGTCCGACGTTTGTGTGTTCGTCGGCGACGATCGGTAATCCGGCTGAGCACGTGGAGGCTTTGTTTGAACGCTCGTTTCATGTGATTACCCGCGATGGAGCTCCGCGGCCGCAGCGCGACCTGTACCTGGTGAATCCGCCCGTGCAGCAGAGTGCCGGCCATGCGATGTACCGCAAGGGACCGAATTCGGTCAGCATTCATCTGATCCGCGAAGCGACAAAACGCGGCGTACGGACGATCTGCTTCTGCCGGTCCCGGCAGCAGGTGGAACGGCTGTGCCGGGCCGTGACCGATGGACGGGCCGACCTGAAGCAGAAGGTCAAACCGTATCGCGGCGGACTGCTGCCCACCGAACGACGTCAGCTGGAACGTGATCTGGCCGAAGGCCGTGTGACGACCATCATCAGCACCAACGCCCTTGAACTGGGAATTGATATCGGGGATCTCGACCTGTGTCTTCTGAGCGGCCACCCCGGTTCGATGTCCAGCTTCTGGCAGCAGGCCGGCCGTGTCGGCCGCCGTGGTTCCCGCGCCGTTATCGTGTACGTCGCCCGGGATACGCCGATCGATCAGTACTTTGTGAATCATCCCGAGTTTCTGCAGCGAGCACCAATTGAACAGGCGTGGCTGAACGCCGACAACCCCTACATCCTGCTGCAGCACCTGCCCTGTGCGGCTCATGAACATCCGCTGCGTGATCAGGAACCTGCTTTTCCGGAACCCGCTTACCCCGCGGCCCTGAATGTCCTGAAGGAAGATGGAACGCTGAAGGAATATCACGGCAACTACCGCTATGCACTGCGTGATTATCCGGCCAAAGGCGTCAACCTGCGCGGGATGACCGATTACAACATCGATATCTACTGCGGCACTGAGGTGATCGGCGAAATTGACCCGATCGGCGCTCGGGGAGAACTCTATAAAGACGCGATTTACCAGCATCTGGGCCGGCGTTACATGTCGATGGAACTGGATCTGGAAAAGAAGCTGTGCCGGGTTGATCCGGTGGATGTGGACTATTACACCGAATGCGTGTGGGAAAGCCGCGTCGAAATCACCGAATCGCTGGACCAGGTGTTTCTGCACCCGATTTCAGGGCCGGACGCTGAACGTCAGAATACCGTCGGTCCCAATACCGTCGGTCCCAATACCGTCGGTCAGGAATCCGACTCGCAGATTAGCGACCCGCAGGACGGTGGAAAGCTGGAGTTCGGTTACGTGAACGTCAACCGGCAGCCCAAACTGTACAAGAAGATTCGCGAACGATCGCTCGAAAACATCGGGTACGGGCCGATCACGCTGGATCCGTTCATCTACGACACCGCCGGATTCGCTCTGTACCCGCCCGCCGCCTGGCGCGAAGCGGTGGAAGCCGGAGACAAACGACACACCGGAGCCGCCCTGTATGGTCTCGCCTGTATTCTGAAGCGGACCGCCCCCAGCCTGTGTCTGTGTGACGAAAAAAATATTGAAACCGACGTTTCGCTCACGGAAATTGCTCCGGATGAATGGCGCAGTGCGCTGTATCTGTTTGACACTGTCGAAGGGGGCGTCGGCTACGCTGAAAAGATTTTCGAAGCCTTCACCGACGCGCTGCAGCTGGCTCAGCTGGTACTGGAAGACTGTCCCTGCAATGCCGGCTGCCCGGCCTGCATCCCGTCGCTGCCTCCAGGCGTGGCTGACGAGGAACTGGAGCAGCTGCTGACCGAATCTGATGCTTCAGTCGCCTGCACCCGAAGTCTGATTGCGGCCCTGCTGACCGGCGAAATTCTGGTTCCGGAAGTGACCGAATTTGCGCTGGAAGAAAAGGCCGGCATTATTCCGCCGGAGCCGGATGAAGAGCTGCAGAAACTCAACGCCCGGCTGAACAACGCCAGTCGCATTCTGCAGCAGAAACGCGCACGGACTCACTGATACCCGTTCAGAAATCAGAATACGGTTGAATTCGCCGTTTGGTCCGCTGATCTGAAACAGTCGGTTGCCAGCGCCGAATGCACCGGTGCTTAGTCCGTGTGCTGCAGTGCCCTTTGATCACCCCCCATTACTCAGGGGATGACCAGACGTTCCGGGCGCACGCAGGACGACCTGTTCGATGGTAACCACGTGTTGATTGGAAGCCTGACTGTCGATATTCCCGTCTTCGGTCAATCGCGTCGGAATGTATTCTCATTTCACGCCGCATCTTGTGGTGAAAAAACGTGGGTGATAGTTTCCGGCCCGCGTATTGCTTTCGGTTCTGTCATGTCCGCAGGATCGTGAGTTTTTTGTTTTGACTCAGTGACCCATTCGAGGTCCGGACTGCACTATTTTCAGAAAGTACTGGAGAATACAGATCATCATGTCGGCAGATGCCCCACCCCTTAGACGTCCACCCGCCCGTCGTTCCGCCTTTACTCTTATTGAACTGCTTGTCGTCATCGCCATTATTGCGATCCTGATCGCCCTGCTGCTGCCGGCCGTACAACAGGCTCGCGCCGCGGCTCGTCGCACGCAGTGCAAGAACAACTTCAAACAGCTGGCCCTGGCCCTGCACAATTACCACGATACGCACAGCGTCTTTCCTTACGGTTACATGGATTCCGGGACGTACCATCGCCGTGATACCTGGATGCAGCAGATCCTGCCCTTCATTGATCAGGCTCCGCTGTACAACCAGTATCAGGCGTGGACCGGACAATGGATCATGGATACTCCACCGGAAATCAAGGATCTGAAGCTGGCTGGTTTCATGTGTCCGTCGGATCCGTCCGGTCCGGCCACGGGCGCCAACGGAGGCATGCGCTCCGGTGGTGAAGGTTTCCAGGGCAATTACGTTGTGTGTGCGGGCGACCGTCCGATGAACGCCACGACGGATATCAAGGGAATGTTCTACGGTCATTCACGTCACAAGATGCGCGACATGAAAGACGGCAGTTCCAACACCGCGTTTCTGAGCGAAGTGATTATTCGCGGTTCCAGCGGCGGCGGCTGGGGCGGCGGCGGTGGTTACTGGGGCGGCGGACGAGGCGGCGGCTACGGCTTTATCACCGAAGAACCGCCCAACACCACGCTGCCGGACCAGATTTACCAGTGCAAGGACACCAATTATCCGTCGGCTCCGTGCACCAGCCTGTTCACGTACAGCAATGGCCGCATCTACGCCCGAAGTTACCACATCGGTGGTGTACATCTGGGACTCGGTGACGGATCGATTCGCTTTGTCAGCGAAAATCTGGACCGTGGCCTGTTTCAGGCCCTCGGAACGCGACAGGGCGGTGAGGTGCTCGGCGAATTCTGAGTGATTCGCACCGTCATCCCGCAGCGGCTGCGCCGCATGCACTGTTTTCATCCGCACCGTCGATCAGCAGCCGGCGACGAGAGCTCGTCTTTCGTTGTCGGCCTGCCGACGTTCTGCGCTTTGCTCTCAACTCTGAAATTCACATTACGGAATGTCTTTCATGTTTTCTCGAAATATCGTCGTGACGCTGGTTCTGACAGCGTCTGTCATGACCGGTTGCGGTGGTGATCCGGCCGGTCCGGAAAAATTTACGGTGTCCGGCCAGGTCTCTCTGAACGGAGAACCGCTGCCGGATGGTGATGTCATCTTTCGTTCTGCGGACGGCGGCCACGCCTATGCGGGCAAGATTCAGCAGGGCAGTTTTTCGTTTGAGGCGGAAGCCGGAAGCAAGCAGGTCGAAATCAAAAGTTATCGGCCGGTTCCAGGCAAGACTCGGGAAGATAATCCCGGAGAGATCGTGCAGGTCACTGAGCAGGTGGTGCCAGCAAAGTACAACGATAAGTCCGAATTGACCGTCAGTGTCGAAGCGGGCGGAGACAATGCATTCACCTTTGAACTGCAGGGTGATCCGCCGAAGTCCTGAACTCACCTGCGAGCGCACGCAGCGGGTCCGTTCCGACCTGCTGTGTGTGCCGTGCAGGCTGGTGCCGGCTGCGTCTGTTGTCAGGCGGGAAGTTCGGAAGACTTCCGGGCACCGTGTTCGAGCAGGACGGCGGCGACATTTCTGTTGCCGCTGCGGATCGCGTCGTCCAGTGGTGTCGTCCTGTTCTCCAGGTTCGACTGACGATCGATGTCAGCGCCACCAGCCAGCAGAATTTCGGCCGTGCGCCGATAGGCCTGAGGATCCCGGTCGCCGTTGCTGGAACCTCCCATGGCGACCGCGTGCAGAGCCGTCATTCCGACAACGGCGTCCTGGTTGACGTCTGCGCCGTGATTCAGCAGCAGTTCGACGGCAGCGACACTGCCTGCATCGGCGCCCCAGGAAAGCGGGGTCAGCCACCAGTCACTGGCCGAATCATTCACATCCGCACCCAGTTCGATCAGACACTGACAGACGTCAACGGCATTCCGGTGAGCCGCCCAGTGGAGCGGTGAGGCGCCGTGCAGTTGCCCCTGCTGATCCGAGTGAGCGGTGGCCAGCGCCGGAACATCCGCCAGCAAACTCAGTGCTTCGTCGTTCCTGTTGTCTCGAATCAATCTGATCAGCGTGTCGACATCCCGCATGATCCCGGCCCTCTTGATGAAGGAATGCGACGGCGCCTGTCTTTCGACCGTCACTTTACGGTCGCACCTGTTCTGCCAGCCAGCGATCGTAAACGAATGGACCGAAGGGGACGACGGCCGCGGCGATGCCCGTCAGCGCCATGGTTCGGGAAATCGGTATTCGCGTGATCGCCAGCATCAGCATGATGCTCAGGATCACAAAAAACAACCCGTGCACCGACCCGACGATTCGTACGGCGCCCGGCATGTCGGCCGGACCACGGAAAGGGACAGGCATAATCCGGGCGATACTGAACGTAACCGGGGCTTCCAGCCGCGGTTCATGCCGGGTTTCGCGTCCCGCCCGGTGTCGATGGCGCTGCGGCGGGAAGCCATGTCGTTACCCACAAATTCGGGGGTCAATACCGGTCGTTATCAGAGAAATCAAGAGTGAGCCGAGTGCCGTCAGGCACCGGGCCGTTCACGACGCGGCTTCCGTGTGTGACGTGCGATCTATGCGAGCATCGCACCGGGTCCCGGCCGCTGACGCGTCGCGGCTCACGGAAGGATGACAAACGGCCGGCCCTGGTTGTTACCATCGCTGGGGCTTCCAGCCGCAGCACAGACGGGTCTCGGCGGCGGCTGGGCGGCACAACACGGCACCGTCTGGGCTGCGCCCGATCCAGACGGGGTTGGTCCGTCAGCCGATGTGTCTGAAAGACCATGACATTCCGGATTGCCGGGACGCCACCGCCGGGGCGAAACGATCTTACAAAGGTGCATGACAGCTCAGGCGGCGGAGGGGCGTGAATTCACCGGTTCGGGTTCTTCGTCATAGAAGAAGTTGGCCATCAGGTGTTCCGCACAGAATAACAGAATCAGCAGTCCCATCAGCACCGGAAAGACTTCCACACCCAGTCGGCCAAGATTGACGGCGCGATCCAGTTCTTCGGGATCGGTGACACGTGAGTATCGTTCCGGGCCCAGAATCTGATCCAGTTTCTCCGAGGTCATGCGGGTCAGATTACTTTCTGCATCGATCATGTTGGCGGCAAATTCTGACGAAAACGAGCTGCCTTCGTCGGCCGATCGCAGTTCGTAATGACCGGCTTCGTCGATATCCGTCAGCAGGACGGATGCTTCGTCAAACGGCAGAACGCCTTCGGTCAGTCGGAACCTGGGCCGGGCCACTCGGTACTGACTGAATCGCTGCGACTGCGGCACGGCGAATTCGACCGGATCACCGACCGTGAAATTTCGTTTTGCGTCCGCAGTGCCGTTCAGGTACTGCATCATCTGATCGACCAGCATCAGAAACGCCCAGGGTTCGTCTGTGACCAGTCCTTCGTTCCACTTATCCTGGCCGTTGTTGTCGACAGCGGAGGTAAACATCAGCACACGACCGCGGCCGACGCTGCGTTCCAGCAGGGCCGGGCGCGTGGTGCGGTCGTTATAGGTCATCAGAACCCGCGCGTCCGGCGCCACATCGACCGTCCAGCTCCGGTCAAACAGAGCCCGCGACAGCTCTGTCACGGCGTTCTGATCCTGCAGAAAACTGGCGACGATCGGATTATCCTTTGCTGTCAGATTCAGCTGCCCGGGGTGGGGCCGAAACGGAAGTGCGGCCAGAGGAACTCCGGGCAGCAACTGCTGTGCATCCGTCGTGCTCCAGTCACCGGCCTGCAGCAGTTTTTCGCCGCCCAGGGAAACAAACAGGGCGCCGCCGTCGCTGACAAAACGATGCAGTCCGGACCAGACGGACGGATCGGGGCGCGTCCAGTTCAGCACGCAGATGATGTCGTACGAACGCAGTTCTTCTCGGGCAAAGTCCGCACCGGTCACTGTCTTGCACTGATATCGCAGTTCGCCCAGAGCGTCAAATTCCACCGGCTGCAGCGCGTTGCGAAACAGCCACGTATCGATCGGACGGTCACCGACCAGCAACACCCGGGGTACGGGGCGAACGCCGAACACAAAGTAGCGAATATCGTCCACCGGCATCGGATCCGGAGACGTAAGGCGCAGAAAACCCCTCTGAAATCCGGCCCCCTGAATGCCGCGTACCGAAAACGTGGCCACGGGCGGACTGCCCTGAAACCGGACTTTACTCAAAGCATTGCCGCCTCCGGCGCCGCCTCGGATCTCGTTGCCGTCATTGTCGAGAGTATACAGTTCAATCGACGCTTCCGCCGGTCCCGCCGCCGTGGCGGAAACGGCCACGGAAATGTTGATGGGCTGTCCGGTGACGGTGGCTTCACGATCGAAACGCAGCTGTCCCAGCGAAACATTGATGGGATTCGGGACGCTGACGTCGATCAGATACAGCTGCAGCCACTCATACTGCACCAGCAGGTCCCGCAGACCGGATTCGTCCGGATCGTTCCATGCGGCTTCGGACAGGTCTGTCAGCAGATAAATCTCACGGGCGAAGGCATCGCTGCTGCCGGTCTCTGACTGTACCAGTTCGCGGTCCGACACATGAGCCTCAATCGCGTTCTTCAGCACGGCATTCAGCGAACGCGGCACGGCGGTTGTCTTCAGGTCTTCAATCCGTGACCGGGCGCCGGCCAGATCCGCCTGAAACACGGTTTCCGCATCCGCGTCCAGCGTCGTCACGGACACGCGGCTGCGCTGGGGCAGAATACTAAGGTGATTCATCGCCATCTGTCCGGCCTGCTGCAGACGCGTCAGACTTTCATGCTTGTACGTCATGCTCAGGCTGTTATCGAAGACAAATACGGCTGCCACCGGAATGTCGGCGGCCAGCGGATTTCCCGGAGCCGTGATTTCTCCGCGAACCCGCACGCCCCACGGCAGCCCGACGCACAGCAGAACGGCCAGCAGTCCGCCCAGCAGCGTGTACACTCGCAGCCGGCTGCGACCTTCCCGCCGCAGATGTTCGGCCGCCTCGCGCTGATTGACTTTCTCAGATCGCCATCGGTACACGCCCAGGCTGATCAGCACGACGGCGGCCAGAACTGCCCATTCATACCACCGCAGACTGTACCGGGCGGCGGGCAGTGCAGGTCTTGCCAGCGCCAGGACGGCCGCCGCGATCACAATGGCACGCAACAGCAGCAGCAGGATATGTCTGAGCCGCATGCGGCGGGCGTTTGAAGTCTGGCGGCTCTGCAGCAGCCGTAATGCCGGAAATTCGATGCGCTTCGGTTTGGCGCGCATGATCAGATGCAGGATGACTGGCACCCCGGCGAGAAGAACTCCGGCAAGTATGGAAGCGTTGATCAGCGTCATGAATAATCCATTGATGGACCTATCATAGACACGTGACACGCTCCCTGGTACCGATGACGTTGCAGCCGGCTTTAGTCTCCCAGCTCTCGCTGAATGGTGCTGCACAGCGTACTGATCGAAGATACTTCACCGGTCATGGTCGACCTGGGGAACATCAGTTTGGGAACCGAACCTCGCCCGACGCGTTTGTACAGTTCCACGTGTTTGGCGATGTAGTCACTGGCATGAGGAAGGGCCAGTTCTGCGGCCAGCCTGTCTTTGCCGACCAGCTGTTCCGCCTTCGCACGGGCAGCGGAAGAACTTCTGGTGCCGTCGAACAGCCAGTCGTGGAAGACCCGGAACTGTTCACGATCGACCCGCCAGACAGCGACCGAAAGCCGTGCCAGTTCGCACGCATTGCGATGCGTTGCCGACGTGCTTCGGACCGTGTCGTTGCAACTGCCATCCAGCGGGACCGGCAGAGCAATGACTGCCAGATCGTCTCCCAGTCGTTCAAATGCTCCGTCAATGGCACGGTGCGTGTTGCGGCAATGCGGACAGGTGTAATCGAACATTTCGACGAAGATGTATTTTGCATCCGGATTCCCCAGCAGCGGCCAGTGCCGCGAATTCAGGCTGAATCTGTTGCCGGAAACGCTGACGAGTCGTTCCGGCGGTGCCACGGGTTCTGCCTTTGCTTCGGCTTCTGCACTGGAACTTTCGTCGCTTTCGTCGGTGGTTGTTTGATTCTGGTCTGATTCCTTCCGGCCTGATTCGTCCGTTGAAAACAGCCTGACTGCCAGCGAAGCAGAGGGGGGTGAGACAAACAGAAACGCGGCGGCCGCAACAGCTCGTGCTTTCCGGGTTGCCGGAATTGCCGCAGGGTTCTGTTCGGGGACGGTGACGTCAACTTTCTGAGACTTCTCAGCCGCAGCGTCGCTTTCGTCCTGTTCTGCTGCCGGGGCGGCCTGAACTCCTGTGCTGCGGCCGGCGCTCGCAGGTTTTGTCGCGTCCGGCGCCACCGTGGCCGAATCGTCCTCGTCCGCATGTGATTCAATGACAGCGGAGGTGGTCAAAGCGGAGGTCGTGACGGCGGACGGACGTGTGACGACCGGCGCTGAATCGGCCGCTTCGGTGACCTCTGTGACTTCGGGGGCGAGGGCTGCCGCGGGTGGAAGAAATTCGCTGGTCGTTGCGGCCGACGGTGCCGCCACGGGCGGTGCAAACAGCTCGGCGTCGTCCGTTCCCGGCGCCGCAAACAATTCGCTGTCACCTGCACCGGGGGCGGCGAATTCCATCGGAGCCCCGAATTCGGTGCTGTCGTCGGCGGAGACCAGTTCAGCCGACTCATCATCATCAAATCGCTCGACGGTGAACGTTGGTGGTGGTTCGGTCAGCAACTGAGTCGTGATCAGGCCCGCGACGCCGGCGACGCTGATCGTCGACAAAGAACCTTTCACTTTCCAGCCGAACGGGTTGTTCCAGAAAATTATCGCCGCCAGCAGCAGTCCGCAGGTATGAGCACCGATGCAGTAGGCACACAGATGCTGCAGTTCGAAAAGCTGAATCCCGACAAACCACAGGGCCGCAAGTGCGGCGGCACCGCTGCCGACAGTCAGCGCTGCCCACCCGACTCGCAATAGTCCGGACGGCGTGTCCGTTCGGAAAAACGACAGCACGGCCAGCAGTCCGGCATACATGCCGAACGCCGGCACGCTGACCGGAATACCCAGGACTTTGGCATATTGACTGGTCAGCACATGACCACAGTCGAAAACTTCGCCGCTGCCACAGCCGTACACTTCTGTGGCCTGAAAGGCTGTCCAGGCAAGGTACCCGCTGATGCCTAAAGCAGTCAGGCAAAGCAGGCGGCACGTCCAGATGAACAATCTGGAGGGCACAAGACAGGATGAAACGTCTGGGGGTTGGCTGACTGAGGTCGTCACTGCCGGATTCTCCCTCGGGGAAAGGAATGTGATCCATCGGGCGAAGAACCGCACTCAAAGATCAGGCATCCTGGCGTACCCTGAGCGCTCCTCATCAACGTAGCCGACATTTCTTTCGCAGTCGTTAGGGAAACGGATTGCCGCCTGTTTTAATTAAGGGAATAGCTGACCGACGAGTCAAGGTTTTCCTGTTTTTCCCAACCGGACAGACCGGCAATACCTCCCGAATCGATAACCAGCCACGCGCCCCGCCCCCTTCGCCTGCGGTTTATCCAGCTTTCGTTCGATGTTTCTTCTATGCCGTCGCCGTATCTCTGAGACGAAAAGAACCCCGAGACCGGAGTCTCGGGGTTCTGAGTCAACGACGGTGACAATGAGAGGGGGGCGGTTTGTCAGGCGGCCGCGCGGCGCATTACCGAAGACATCGGAATCACCTCTACGTCCTGCTCACGTCCGGCGGCGGAGATGAAGGATTCAAAGATCTGGATGTCCAGCGCTGATGCCGTGTTGCTTTCCGGGTGCCACTGCACTCCCATGCAGTACCAGTCCTCGGACGTTGATTCGTAGGCTTCGATAATACCGTCCGGACAGGTGGCACACACGCGGAACTGTCGCGCCAGTTCATCGACAGCCATGTGGTGATGACTGTTGACTCGCACTTCGCCGGGGCCAAAGACATCGTCCAGGTGGGTGCCCGGAACTATTTCCAGCACGTGCCGCAGGTTCTTTTCGACTTCGTCGCGGTGATGCAGGGCTCGTGGGCAGTCTTCCGGAATGTGTTGGAACAGCGTGCCGCCGCACAGCACGTTGATCAGCTGCATGCCGGATCCGATGGCCAGAACCGGCAGCTTCATGTCGATGGCCAGCTTTGCGATCCGACGATCAAAATCTTCCCGCCGTTTTGGCATCACGCGGACGGCCGGACTTGGGTGCAGCCCCATGCGGACGGGGTCCAGATCCAGATTACAGCCTGCCAGAACCAGCCCGCCCAGCGGTTCCAGTGCCTGGCGCAGGTCGTCGTCATTGTCATAGGGAGGCAGCAGTACCGGCACTCCACCCCCGCCGATCACACTGTCGTAGTAGCCCGCATTGAACCAGCTGAGCGCCGCTCCGTTGTAGCGTTCCGGTCGAAAGTCACCCGTGATACCAACAATGGGCTTTGTGATGCTCATCTCTGAAATCCCTCCCTGGAAATGTGATGTCCGGTTGGCAGAATTGCCACCGTGACTGAATTTTACCTGCGATGCTGCAGACGCCGACTCGCCGAAAAAACACAGCGAGTCTCAATGCAGGGAGGAGGATGGCAGATGTACGGATCTGGCTGCCGGTTCCTTCCAGCACTGGGGACGAGGCCCAACTTCAGATTGCTTCGCAGGGGCGGTTGCAGAATCCCATCTGCAACTGACGAGAAGGACTCTAGTCAAGGTCAATTCTGCTGTAAAGCGGTTCCCTGATTTTGTAGTAAAATTGCTCTTTAGGCACTACATGTTGCAGTGGGCCGGGCCGTACAACCTCACTGGCAACGGCAAAAATCCCACAAATCCGGGAATTGCCGGTCAGGTGTTGCGGCCGGTCCGGCCAGTGGCAATCTGCAACCGGCAGAGTAAACTGCTGAGCGGACCAGGGCCCGTGGCAGAACAGGCCGATCATGTTCAGTCAGCTGCGCCACATCAAGCCCGCCGATGATGCTCACCGCTCTCCTCGTGATCCCACCCCACCCAAACAGAGGCCCGTAAATGAAGTCATGCATGACGTTGATTTTAAGTCTGACCCTGTCGACCGTGTCTTCCGGAGTTGTGGCTGCCACCGACTGGACAGAGTTTCGCGGGCCGACGGGTCAGGGGCACGCTCAGGTGCAGAATCTTCCGCGTGAATGGAGTGAGTCGAACAACATCACGTGGAAGGTTGAGATTCCGGGGCTGGGCTGGTCGTCGCCGGTTGTTTCCGGCGGGCGGATCTATCTGACCACGGCGGTACCAGATGAGAGCGGAGCCCGGATGCTGCAGACGCTGTGTCTGGATGCCGCGGACGGGACACAGATCTGGCGGGTGACTGTTTTTACGCAGGCAGATGACAGTGGTGTGGAACTGCATGACAAGAACAGTCATGCCAGCCCGACGCCGGTTCTGGATGGTGACCGGCTGTTTGTCCATTTTGGTCCGCACGGCACCGCCTGTCTGGACACCGCCGGCACGATTCTGTGGACCAGCAACGACCTGACCTATCTGCCTCAGCACGGCAACGGCGGGTCTCCGGCGCTGGCCGACAACCTGCTGGTGATCTGCTGTGACGGGCGGGATCAGCGTTTTGTGGCGGGGCTCGATGCCGCGACCGGTCGTACGGTGTGGCGCACGGAGCGCGAACTGGAACCGTCGCGTGGCTTCAGTTTCTGTACCCCCACCATCCTGAATGCGGGCGGTCGGTTGCAGGCCGTCTGTCCAGGCAGCGGCGGCGTCTGGTCCTATGATCCTGGTACCGGCGAGCAGTTGTGGCGCGTGAGTTATGGCGAGGGGTATTCTGTTGTGCCGCGTCCTGTCTTCGGTCACGGGCTGGTGTTCGTCTGCAGCGGTTTCGGTGATGGTCAGCTGTTTGCCATCGACCCTTCCGGCCAGGGCGACGTGACCGATACGCACGTGAAATGGCAGGTGAAGAAGGGAGTCCCCAAGTCTCCGTCTGTTCTGCTGGTGGGACAACAGATCTACATGGTGGATGACGGCGGCGTCGCCAGTTGCCTGGACGCGGTGACGGGGCAGCTGCACTGGCAGCAGCGCATGTCCGGCCGCTTTTCCGCATCACCGACCTTTGCTGACGGTCTGATCTGGTTTCAGAACGAAACAGGCCAGACGACGGTGATCGAGCCTGGAACGGAGTATGCCGAAGTTGCAAAGAACCAGCTGGGGGACGGCAAAGAGAGGACGTTTGCGTCGTTTGCGTTTGTCGACAGCGCGATTCTGCTGCGAAGCGAACACCATCTGTACCGGATTGAAGAACAATAGGCGGCCGCTCTGCCGAATCTATTCGTCGACAAACAGATCGTGGAATCGTTTTTCGATTTCCGCATGATCGACGTGTTCGATGCGGCCGGCGATCGTCCAGCGGTGGCCGAACGGATCATCGATCGTCCCGGACCGGTCACCGTAGAACTGATCGCACATTGGTTTGAAAGCCGTAGCGCCGGCGGCAATCGCAGCTTCGAAGACAGCATCCGGGTCTTCGAAATACAGCGTCAGGGCCACAGGACTGCCGCCCACTGTGGGCGGCGCCTTGATGTCCATGTCGGGCACTTCGTCGGCCAGCATCACGGAACCACCGGCGATTCGAAGTTCGGCATGGCCGATGGTACCGTCCGGCGACGTCAGTCTGACCAGCTGTTCCGCCCCGAACACTTTGGTGTAGAAATCAATTGCGTCGGACGCGCCCCGAATCACCAGGTAGGCAGTGGCGCCCGGATACTCGGCAGGTACGGAATATTTGTTCTCGGACATCAACGGCGCCTTCACTGCAGTACTGAAATACTTTCGGACGCCGAATAGCTTGAGGCAATTGCGTCTCGCTGGCAAGCGAATCAGGGAGACGGCCGAGCAGCCCCCGTTGGCTGCGCTGAGGAATCCGCGCCGGGGGTGAAGCACAGGATGGCGGGTTCGCGGCGTGACAGAGCCGCGGATTCGCTGACTGAGTTGACCTTCAGGGAAACGACATTTGTCTGTTCCGGCTGGATGTCCATCAGGGCGGTGTTGCGGACGCGAACGGGGCGGGTGCCGCGTCGGACCGGACGTTCGGCCGACCGGGCCGGCCGCGGGGGGCGGGCAACAAACAGGTCGTTCCATTCAGACACGTCGCTTCGGGTGGAAGGCGACATTTCGTTGTTCACGTTCGCTGGCCGATTGTTGCTGATACGGCCCTTTGATTCGGCCTCAAAATAGATCCACACATCATGCAGATCCAGTTCCATGCCCACCCAGTGCAGCACGCATTCGTCGTCGCCTTCGAAGGTGACAGCCACATGCTGTTGCAGGTAGGTCCGGATCAGTGTCTTCGACTGTGGATGAGAAACGATATTGATTCGAGCGCCCTGCTGCAGCGACAGGGCGTCTTCCAGGTCCGGCAGACGCAGCTTCATCGCCACCTCAAAACGTTCTGAAACGGGATTCCATTCAATCTCAGTGACGGCAAAATGATCGGGATGAGCCCACAGCATCGGGCCGGTTACCAGAAACGCGATGCCGCCGGCAAGTAGTCGCAGTGTTGCCATTTCAGAGTTCCTTTTCCGGGGCAGACTTCTTTGCCGCTTCGTTATCCGGTGTGGTGTCCGGTTTCTTGTTCTTGCTGTCGCCTTCCGGCTTTGCCGGAGCGGGCTGTTTGCCATCGACGCCCGGATCAGCAGCGGTCTGATTCTTCGGCTTCTTCGGTGGCTGTCCGTCGGCCTTTGCCTCCGGCTGGTCGCCATTCTTCTGATCGCCTGCGTCGTCATCTTTCTTACCCAGTCCGGCTTTCTGCATCTCGTTCTTCGCTTTGCCTTCCTTAAACAGACGGAAGCGACTTTTTGAGATCTTTGGCGGGAAGTGATTATTACTGAGATCCACGTCGGCGGTTTCCCGGTGGGGATCCAGTTCAACGGAAGCGATCGGTTTCTTTGACAGAATCAGGTGTGACACACGTTTGGCGTTCTGCACCCAGAGTTCCGCCGGAAGACGAATTTCGCGTGTTGTTTTGTCTTCGTGACTGACCTTCAGCACAACGGGCATCACCAGCCCGCCGATGTTCTGCAGGTCGACGATGTAGAAGTGTGTTTTCAGGCCGATCAGACGGCGTTCGTCCGGTGACAGATCCTTCAGGAATTTTGAGAACTTCTTTTTCTGATCGTCCGTGACGGCCAGATCGTCGTAGCTGTTGTAGAAATCCTTCAGTTCGGGATACCGGTGGATTCGTTTCATCAGCGGCTTGTTGCGCTTTTCTGACAGAGTTTCCGGTTCGTCGTCACGTTCCTTCCGTTTGCGCTGACTTTCGGCGACCGGATCATCGCTGTCGATCTGGTAGTGACGCACGCTGGTGATGGCCAGGTCCACGTGGTTCGTGCTGTAGAACCAGCCTCGCCAGAACCAGTCCAGGTCCACGCCCGATGCGTCTTCCATGGTGCGGAAGAAATCGGCGGGATACGGTCGTTTGAACATCCAGCGGCGGGCGTATTCCCTGAAGGCGAAGTCGAATCCTTCGCGTCCGATCACGGTTTCACGAAGGATGTTCAGAGCCGTTGCCGGTTTGGTGTAGGCGTTCGGGCCGAACTGCAGGATGGATTCCGAGTTGGTCATGATGGGCACCTGATTGGTGCTCTTCATGTATCCGGTGATCTTCTGTGGTTCGCCGCCGCGCGACGGATAATCTTCTTCCCATTCGACTTCGGCCAGGTACTGCAGAAACGAATTCAGGCCTTCGTCCATCCATGTCCACTGGCGTTCGTCGGTGTTGACGATCATGGGGAAATAGTTGTGACCGACTTCATGAATAATGACTGAGATCAGGGCGTACTTGGTGCGTTTGGTATACGTGCCGTCGTCTTCGGGGCGAGGGCCGTTGAAGCAGATCATCGGATATTCCATCCCGTAGACCGGACCGTTCACTGAGATCGCGGTCGGGTACGGGTAGTGGAACGTGTATTTCGAATACACTTCCAGCGTGTGCACGATGGCCTGCGTTGAGTACTTGCTCCACAGCGGTTCGGCTTCGCTGGGATAGAACGACATGGCCAGCACTTTGTTGCCGCCGCTTCGGTGTCCCATGGCGTCCCAGATAAACTTGCGCGAACTGGCGAAGGCAAAGTCGCGGACATTCTGTGCCTTGAACACCCACGTGCTTTTGACGGCAGATTTTGTCTTCTGGTTTTCGATCGCCTCGTCCGGGGTCACGATAAAGACGGGTGATTTCGCCGTGGCTGCCGTCTGCAGGCGTTTTCGCTGCTCTTCGTTCAGTACGTCGTCCGGATTGATCAGCTCGCCGGTGGCGGCAACGACATGATCTGACGGTACGGTGATCCGGACCACGTAATCGCCGAATTCCAGAGTGAATTCGCCCCGCCCCAGGAATTCCTTGTGCTGCCAGCCGGAAGCATCCGTGTAGGCGCAGAGTCGGGGAAACCACTGGGCCACTTCGTAGATGTTGTTGCCGTCTTTGTCGAAGTGTTCAAACCCCCCGCGGGCCCGGATGATCGTGGCGTCCGGGATGTTGTAGGTCCATCTGATCCGGAATCGAAACTGGTCACCGCTTTCCAGCGGCTGCGGCAGGTCGACGCGCATGTTGGTGCCGACGATCTGGTGATTCAGCCGCCGGTTGTTGCTGTCATCCACCACCTGCTGAATCTTTGTTCCGCCGGGAAACGTGGTGGCCTTCAGCATGCTGTCGAGCGTTTTGAAGGTCATCCGGTCGCCGATTGTCGGAGCCGGCCGATGACGATTGGCCTGTGAATCCGGGTGGAAGCGGTTCGCATCCAGCTGCAGCCACAGGTAGCTGAGTCGGTCCGGAGAGTTGTTCGTATAGGTAATCACTTCCGAGCCGGTGATCCGCTGACTGTTGTCGTGCAGTTCCACCTGAATGTTGTAGTCGACGTTCTGCTGCCAGTAGGCGTGTCCGGGGGCTCCGGAGGCGGTTCGGCTGGCATTGGGCGTCGGCAGCACTTCCTCAAGCTGGCGGAAGGCGTCCGGTGCCGGATTCTTTGAATTGACGATGATCTGGCCGAACGCCGTCGTCCATGTCAGGGACGTACCGAGCAGAATCAGGAGGGGCGGAAGCGAGGGGGGGAAGCGGCGTGCCTGATGCATGGTTTTCTGGCGTCCACGGCGAGAAGAAGGAAAGCGAAGTAAGTTCTGCGGTCCGCTGTGCGGGTGAAGTCGTCTGCGCTGACAAGGCGTCATGGGTGACGCGTCGTGAGCACCGGACGTACCCGGGCAGTGGATGCAGGACGCAGCGGTACTGTCAGGCGAGGGTTGCTGTCGGGGCACCGCGGTGAGGGTCGATGGAACTGATTCCGAAGAATCCGGAAGGCAGTCCGGAATTCGGCTCAGGTTCAGGATACACGTCCGGATTCAAAGAGCAAATTCAGGGGTGGTCGGGCGGCGGGTGATTCGTGCGGTTTCCGAGCCAAATCCGGAAGGCTTTCTGTGTTCCGCGAAGGCGGAACAGACCCCCTGACTGCGATTCGGCGTCAGTTTGTTGTGTCGGCGGCGGCTGGATCGGCGATTTCTGCGGGATCCGGCTGTAGCGATTATACCGTTCCTGCCGTGGATGCGTGCTGTCACCCTGGTAGGGGCTGATCGGGTGGGCCCGATTGCTCCGTCAACGCCGGGCTGGTTGTTCCAAAGCTGTCGGATGGAAGGCTTCGACGTTGAGCATGACTGCTACAGCTGTCGAATTCGTATCTGTCGGTTCCATCGCAACGACTGCAACGTTCGGTTCTGCCGGCCCATCTGAATCCACGGGAACCCGCGTTTTGTGTTTCGTGTTCCTGTGTCCCGTGAATGGTCCAAACGTCGGAAGCATTCGAATGACTCACCAAAAACCTCCCTCCCGCTACAGTCGCGTCGTCACCACAATGTTGCTGGCTGCCATGTGTGTGCAGACGTTCAGTGGCTGTTCTCGACGGTTCTGGCGAGAACAGGCCGATCAGGATACCTACCGTGCCATCTCAGAAAAGCTGACGGATGAGCGCTGGCAGAATCCGCGGATGGACATGACTCCGGATCCGCGCAGCCGGTTCTACGATCCCTACGATCCGGACTGTGAACCGCTGCCGCCGGATGACCCCACGGCCCATGTGCTGATGCACTGCGTTAATGGCCGGGAAGGATACAAGGGCTGGCACAAATTCGGAGATGCGCTTTCAGTCGAGAATCCCTCGTGGCTGGAACCGTACAGTCTGCTGCTGAGCAGCGGCGATCCGGCCGACGACCATGAGAACGTTGAGATTCCCCGAGTCACGCTGAAGGACTGCGTGGATCTGGCGTATATTCACAGCCGCGAATACCAGAGTCAGGTGGAAGACGTGTACCTGAATGCTCTGGCGCTGACCGAGCAGCGCTATCTGCTGGGCACGCGTTTTCTGCTGAACGGCCCGGGCCTCGGTGGCGGACTGTTTTCGTCCGTCCGCGAGCGAAACGGACGGCAGACGCAGACACTCAGCAACGGCATCGGCGTACAGCAGCTGCTTCCCAGTGGAGCTCAGCTCAGCGCTGACATTATTAATACGATCACGTGGAATATGGGATCGGCTCAGGGGTCGGCCCCGCGGCTGGCGTGGAGTATTACGCAGCCGCTGCTGGCCAGTCGCGGCGGATTCGGGGCCGGTCGCAAGGTGGTTCTGGAAAACCTGACTCAGTCTGAACGCAACCTGCTGTATGAAATCCGTACCATGGCCCGGTTTCGGCAGATCCTGTTTGTGAATGTCGCGTCGGATTTTCTGGGCCTGCAGCAGCAGATGCAGGTGATTTTGAACCAGGAAGACAACATCCGGCAGCTGGAAGAACAGATTGAAATCGGCCGGGTGGATGACGAATGGACGCCGAACACGATTCCTGAGCCGCTGCGACGGTTTCCGGACGGTGTCGAGATACCGCCGTTGCTTTCCGGCAAGCTGGTCTACGATGAAGCGAGTCGTGCTCTGAAATGGACCGGTCCGATGTCGGATCAGGAAAAGGAAGCTCTGCTGGCCCTGTCCGACGACCGGTTGTATCAGGCTGCGGCTCAGCAGTTGATTCGCTGGAAAGAAAACGAAGTGGTCAGTCTGGCGGTTGCCCAGCTGCAGGGTCGATTGAACGGGGCTCGGCAGCAGCTGCTGAATTCGCGTCGGGCACTCGAAGACGCGCTGGACCGGTTTAAAATCCGGCTGGGACTGCCGACCAATGTCAGGCTGACAGTGAATGAAAGCTTTCTGGCTCCTTTCGAGCTGATTGACGGCGACCTGCTGCAGATCGAAACCGAATTGAAGGAATTTGCCAAGGATCAGGGACCGGCACTGATTCCCGCCCTGACGGGCATGATTGACCGGCAGCCGCCGGCGTTTGAGGACCTGAAGATCTATGTCACGAAACTGGCGAAGCTGAAGGGAAAACTGCAGGAATTCGGGATGGAAGCGGTCAAACAGGACTTTGTGCCGGTTCGCGATATTCTGGCCGCGACATCCAGTGAACAGCTGATCAATTCGGAGGGAGGCCGCAGCTTTGGTTCCGTCGAACAGCGGGATCGGGTGATTCGGGACACGGCCCGGGATCTGGGGCTGTACCGCATCAACGAACGTGGTTTTGAGAGATATGCTCTGGCGATGGACCTGTTCAGCGAGCTGCTGCAGGCGGAAACGGCGGAGGCGCTGGTGCAGTCGCTGGACACTAACTCGGACGGCGTGATCAGTGCAGAGGAACTGCCGATTGGCTGGGAAAACCTGCCGGGAACGGAGTGGGTGGACGAATTTCCCGATATGACGGGCCCCGAGTTCATCGGGGCGGTCCGCGACGCCGTCGTCGGAATTCGGGAAGATTTACTGCAAATTGCCCAAAGTCTGCGAGTCGTTCAGGCAGGGTTGCGGGTTGAAGTAATAAAGCTGAATCGGTTTACGCTTCCCGGTGAGGACACGGTACCGGATATTGAGCAGGTGGTTGACATCGGTCTGCAGAACCGGCACGACCTGATGAATGCCCGGGCAGCCGTCATGGATGCTCGTCGGCAGGTGGAAATTGCCGCCAATCGGCTGATGGCTCAGCTGGATCTGGATGTTTCCGGCCAGGTGGACCCGGACGGGGGCGTCAACGACGATATTAATCTGAGTCTGGACTTCAAAACGCCGATCGATCAGGTCGGGCTCAGAAACGATTACAATGCAACGCTGATTGATTATCAGCGGGCAAGACGTGAATACATGCGACAGGAAGACCTCGTCAAACAGGAAATTCGGAACAGCTGGCGTCAGCTGCAGGTCTCAGAGGAACGAATCGAGATCGCTCGACAGAGTCTGCGAAACGCGGCCCTGCAGTACGACAACGTGGCCATCGGGGCGGGACAGAACAACAGCCTGTCGCTGTTGAACGCGTTGGATTCGATACTTTCCGCACAAAACTCACTTGTGAGCGATTGGATTACTTATGAGACAAATCGCCTTAACATCTTTCGCGACATGGGTATCATGCAGTTAGACTCTTCCGGACTGTGGGAAGATCAGTATTATCAGAATGCTGACGAACTCACTTCAGAAGACCTCCCTCCCGCGACCGAACTCTTCCCTCAGCTTCAGCCGGTCGCCCCCTTGCCTCAGGTTAATTCCGACATTACCCTGCCCTCGGAGAATTCCGAAAATGATTAAGACATTGTTTGCGAAGTCCCTGGACGCTGGTCAGCCTCGGCATGGAGGCGCCAAGATCGCCGTGCTGGTCGTGCTGATCGTGGTGGTTGGCCTGTTTGTTGCCATGAAGCTTCCGGCGACCGAGGCCATCTACAACCGCTACTTCGGCGGCAAGCCGGGCGAGGCAGACAGCAAGTATATTCTGCACCGGGCTGAGGTGGGATCGTTTCGGATCACGATCACCGAAAACGGAACGGTGGACAGCCTCCGCAACTCGACACTGGTGAATACCGTCGAAGGAACCACCACCATCATTTCACTGGTTCCCGAAGGCAGCCGGGTGAACGGTCCGATTGTGTCAGAGATATCGGGCGTGGTCGAGTTTGTCGATGTGGAGTCCGAGGCCGAGAAGACCATTCGCGTTCGCTCAGAAGACGGCGAGGAAAAGACTTACACCTTTACGCTCGGTGAATTCACCGAGGTGCTGGTGAAGGACCGTCAGCAGATTAATAAGGGTGACTACATCGCCGGCGATATGCTCTGCGAACTGGATTCTTCCACGCTGGAAGAAAAAGAAAAGCAGATGCAGATTGACGTCACGACCGCTCGGGCTGATCTGGAAAAGGCCGACAAGAATCTGCAGATTCAGCTCACGACCAACGAAAGCGTTCTGGCTCAGGCCAAGCTGGCTGAGAAACTGGCCCGTCTGGACCTGGAGAAATACACGGCCGACGGGGGTGAGTATCAGCAGCAGGTGGAAAAGCTGAACGGTGAACTGAAGCAGATCGAAGAACAGCTGGCGATCGACCAGGAACAGTACGAAAAGGTGCGCGACCAGGCACGACGTGGCTATACCAACCTGAACACGCTGGAGGCCGCGCGGATCAAGGTGACTCAGCAGCGAATTCTGCTGCAGGTTAAACAGAGCGAAATCACGCTGCTGGAAAAATTCACCAAGATCCGTACCGAAAGTGAACTGATTCAGATGGCGGAAGACAGTGTCCGCGAAACGCAGCGGGCCAAGCTGGAAGGCGAAGCCGCGATGGCTGGTCTGACCGCCGACTACGAAGCTCGTAAACAGACGCTTGCCGTCGAAGAGGAAAAACTGGCTCGTCTGCTGCGACAGATCAAGGCCTGCCGCCTGATCGCGCCTCAGCAGGGAGAAGTTGTTTACGCCTCACAGAACAGCCGACGCAGTGAACCCGTGATCATTGAAGAAGGAGCCACGGTGCGGGAACGTCAGGCGGTGATCAACCTGCCCGACCTGGACCAGATGAAGATCGATGCCCGGATCCATGAATCCCGGATCAGCCGCATTATGCTGGGGCAGCCGGTCGAAATATCGATCGACGCCCTGCCTTCCATCACCTTTCACGGACTGCTGGAGAGCGTGTCTTCGGTACCCGTTCCGGGCAACTGGCCCAACACCGACCTGAAGGAATACGAAGCTTCCATCCGGATCACCGATTCCACGGAACTCGTCCGCAAACTCAAACCGGGCATGACGGCCGAGATCCGAATCATCATCGATGATCGGGAAGAAGATGTCCTGCAGGTCCCGGTACAGTCGGTATTGTCCATTGCCGATCGATTTTTCACCTATGTGGTGAAAGGACGCGACGTGGAGCGTCGTGAGTTGCGTGTCGGTGATGCCAACGACGAATACATGGAAATTCTGGATGGCGTCGCCGAAGGCGAAAAAGTTGTCATGAATCCGCGAACCCACTTCTCACGCGAGATCAACGAACTGGAAGTGAAGCTGCTGAGCGAACAGGACGCCAATCGGGTTCGTACGCCCACCAGCCAGCTTAATCTCGAAAAGCCGGCCGCTGAACGACCTCCGGCAGGCGGACCTCCAGGTGGAGGAGCTGGTGGTGGAGGAGCTGGTGGTGGCGGTGGTGCGGGCGGTGGACCTCCCGATCCTCAGGCCGTGTTCACCCGGCTGGACAAGAACGGTGACGGCTCCATCACGAAGGATGAAAGTGATATGCGGGGCAACTTCGACAAGAACGATGCGGATGGCGACGGAAAAATCACGCTGGAAGAACTGAAGCAGGCCTTCAGCGCCAGGTAACGATCCTTCTGTCCGCCTGCCCCGCACCACACGTCCGATGCGGTGATCAGGGCCTTCGTCCTTAGCCGAAACCGGCCACGATTCGCTTACGAGACCACTATGGACCTTGCCGCTCAGGTAATCGACCTGGAAAAGCACTACGACCTCGGCACGATCGTCGTTAAAGCTCTTCGCGGAGTATCGATTGATTTTCCAAAGGGTGATTTTGTCGCCATCATGGGGTCGTCCGGCAGCGGCAAGAGCACGCTGCTGAACCTGCTGGGGGCGCTGGACAGGCCGACACTGGGCGAATACGTGATCGGCGGCCGGCCGGTGTCGTCGATCTCGGACGATGATCTGTCAGCGATCCGCAATGAAATGATCGGCTTCATCTTTCAGTCGTACAATCTGATTCCTCAGTACACGGTGGTCGAAAATATTGAAGTGCCGCTGCACTATCGCACCGGTTATCCGGTGATTTCCGCGAAAGACAGCAAGCACATTGAAGAACTGGCCAACATGGTGGGGCTGGGAGACCGGCTGGATCACCGGCCGTATCAGCTGTCGGGAGGACAGCAGCAGCGTGTGGCCATCGCTCGAGCTCTGGTCAACGATCCTGAGATCATTCTGGCTGACGAACCGACCGGTAATCTTGATTCGGCGACTGAGGCCGAAATTATGGATATCCTGTTGCGGCTGAATGCTGAAGGACGGACCGTAATTATGGTGACTCATGAGCCTCAGGTCGCCAAACTGGCCAAGCGTCAGATTTACATGAAGGACGGCGTTGTAGCCGGTGAGGGTGTGTTTCCCGGCTGACGTCAGGTGTCCGGTGCCATTAGCTCCGACACTCGTCAGCGTTGACTGTCTCTGTTTTGTTGTTCCTACGAATCAGGAAGACTTCTTCCTGTCCGCGGCCTGTTTATGCCAAGCCTGTTTCGCACCATTCAACTGGCGATGAAGAGTCTGATGCTGCATAAGCTGCGGTCAGGACTCACGATGCTGGGTATCGTCTTCGGGGTCTTTTCTGTGATCGCGATGCTGGCGATCGGTCGGGGGGCCAGTGAGCAGGCTCAGCAGCAGGTTCTGCAACTGGGGGCCACCAACATCATCGTCCGCAGTATCAAGCCCCCGCCGGAAAGTGCCATCAACAGTGGTGGAGGATCCGTGCTTCGCTATGGTCTGCTGCGCAAGGATTACGACCTGCTGGAACAGACCATTCCTACGGTCACACAGGCGATCCCGATTCGGGAACTTAACAAATCGGCCAGGCATCGTGACCGCGAAGTGACTTCCCGAATCGTCGGCTGCACGGCCGATTATCTGGATATCAACCATCTGCAGATGGCTCAGGGACGGTTTATTTCAGACGACGACCGCAAGCAGAAGAAAAACGTCGCGGTTCTTGCTTCAGGAACGGCTGACGAACTGTTTCAGTATGAAAATCCGGTCGGGCAGTCGGTGCGAATTGCGGATCGATTTTATTCCATCGTGGGAGTCACGATGCCACGACAGGCCAGTGCGGCCATCGGTGGCAGCATGTCCGGCCAGGACTACAACCTCGACATCTACATTCCGCTCGAAACCATGCGGGTCAGAATGGGGGACCTGAATATTGACCGCACCACGGGTTCGTTCAGCTCAGAATACTGGCAGCTGAGTCAGATTACGCTGCGGGTGAATTCACAGGATCGTGTGGTTGAGACGGCCAACGTGATCCGGGAAAGCATGAAACGCAACCACAAGAGCGACAACGACTACGCGATTGTGGTGCCGCTGGAACTGCTGAAGCAGGCCGAACAGATCCGCGACATCTTCAATGTGGTGCTGGGGTCGATTGCGGCCATCAGTCTGGTCGTCGGCGGTATCGGGATCATGAACATCATGCTGGCGACGGTGACAGAGCGAACGCGTGAAATTGGTATCCGCCGGGCTCTGGGCGCCAAACGGCGGGATATCACGGTGCAGTTTCTGACGGAAACCATTGTTCTGTCAGGCACCGGCGGGCTGGTCGGGATTGCGCTGGGCCTGAGCACACCGCTGGTGTTCGTCGGAGTTCGTAAATTTGTGGAACAGTTCATCTTCGAAGGTGGCAAGGCGGGCAGCGAATTCGGGCAGATGTTTGCCGAGATGAATCCGCAGCCGGTGCCGGCAAGTCTGCCACTGGCCTTCTTTATTTCCGTAGGTATCGGCATCATTTTCGGGATGTACCCCGCCCGCTCGGCGGCTCGGCTGGACCCGATTGAAGCGTTACGCCACGAATAACAGAACCTGACGGGCCGTCGGTTGACGCCGAATTCCGGTGGTGGGGCAGTTTTCGGCCGATGGAATGGCTTCATTTTTCCCGTCGTTTGCCTAAAATCGGCCTTTCCGTGGTCGCCGCCAGGAATTCCCTGCGAAGATCGCGGATTCCTGCCGACGTAAGCGGAAATCAGAATTGAAGTTCCGTCATCCAGCCAGTATTCTCCCTGCCCTCGCCCGCCACAGAGAATGGCTTCGGAAGGCAGACGAGGCATTCTGAGCACCCGTTGCCCCTGTATCACGCGGGCAGATTTGGAAGTGGATAACATGAGTACTCTGAAGAAAAACAAGCGAATCAAGCGTGCCAAACAGGAAGCCTTGTACGGCGACCTCAAGCCGGCTCGTGGCAACAATGTCACTCAGCGTGGTAAGTACAAGTACCTCGGTGGTAACGGTCGCCAGACGACCGGTGTCAGCCGGCGGCTGTTCAAACGCAACCTGCAGAAAATCCGCGTCGTCGAAGACGGACGCGTGGTGCGACGGCGAGTTCCGGTCAGCCTGATCCGGGCCGGACTGATCGAAAAACCTCAGGTTGTCGATCCGTTTGCCGTTCCGGAAGGTTAACGCAGCCTCAGCCAGTGAGATTCAAAGGCGTCTGTGATATCACAGACGCCTTTCTGTTGCGCGCACTCTTCCTTGCTTCTGATCTTCCGCTCTTCTTTGGCAGAGAACCAGGATGCTCAGGTTGCTCATCATTTCGACTCTGGTCCTGACGCTGGCAGTTGATTCGGCCGTCGCTCAGGTCTTCGACGAACGTTTTGAGGACTGGCCGCAGAAGACGTCGATTTACGGGACCGTGGCGGTCGGTACCCGTATTGAATCAACAGAACTGCTGCGGCCGCTGCTGGACGGCACTTCGCCGGACTGCCACGCGATTCTGCTGACCGACGACACTCTTGACCCGGCCGTGACGGATCAGTTTCGCATCCTGTTGGGAGACTTCCGACTGACGGAACTGCAGACCGCCGCCGACCGTCCGCTGGCATCCCTGCTGCCTCAGCCGCTGAAGTCAGCCGACGTTGTCTGCTGGCTTTCAGGTCACCCACCGAGCGAAGCGACGGTCGCTCAGACACAGAAGGTCCGGAGCGATCTGGACGCGTTTCTGGATCGCAACGGCATCCTGATTCTGCTCGGACCGCAGGCTCCGCTGGCGTTCGGCAGCTTCCAGCTGAAGGAAGGGCAGAATACCGAGTGGCAGGACGCAGTCGGTTTGATTCCGGACAGTGTGGTTCAGAGCGACGACGCTTCGACTTCGGAAACGGCTTCGACTTCGGAAACGGAAACGGAAACGGTCTCGGATGCGGCTGCGGATGCGGCTGCGGCTGTTGATACGGCTGTTGATACGAATGCGGACAGCCTGACGGCCGCCCTGTCATCCCGGCCGCGTCAGTTCGGTATTCGTCTGTCGGGGGATGGGGTGTTGGTGCTGAAGGGACGAACGTTTCGAATTCTGGGAGATGCTACGGCCGAGTTTGTGTTACCGGCTGCAGACTGGCTGCCCGAACGCCGGCAGATTCTGAAGGCTCAGCAATCGGTTCGTCAGAATCCCAGGCAGTATCTGGTCGACCTGACAGAATGGCGACGTGACGCCATCGAACGCACACTGGAACCGTTTCCGCCGGCTGTACCGCCGGTACCGCGTGTCGAGCATGGCACTCTGATGATTGTGGGTGGTGGTGGCATGCCGGACGGGTTGATGGATCAGTTTATTGAACTGGCGGGCGGAACTCAGGAAGCTCGGCTGGTCTATGTTCCGTGTGCCGAACAGCGACAGGTGTCCGCCCGGCAGCGGACGGTGGAGGCATGGAAGGCAGCGGGTGTCCGGCATGCCACGTTTATTCACTCCAAAGACCGTCATCGGGCGCAAAGCGATGCCGAGTTTCTGAAGCCGCTGGAACAGGCCACTGGTATCTGGTTTGGCGGTGGCCGCCAATGGAATTTTGCTGATTCGTATTATGGCACCACGGCTCAACGGCTGATGAAACAGGTGCTGCAGCGCGGTGGTGTCATTGGCGGCTCATCGGCGGGTGCTTCGATTCAGGCGCGTTATCTGGCGCGGGCCACGCCCATTCAGAATTTCCGGATCATGGCTCCCGGTTATGAACGCGGCGGGCTGGGATTCATCGGCGGCGTCGCCATTGATCAGCATTTCTCTCAGCGCGGACGGCAGAAGGATCTGATGCAACTGGTCAACCGGTATCCGCAGATGCTGGGAATCGGCATTGACGAATCCACTGCTTTGATTGTGCGTGAATCCGTTGGTGAGATTGTCGGCGCCGGCAGAGTCTTCTTTTATGATCATCGGGATTCGGATCATCCCGACCAGCCGAACGTGACCGCATTGCCTGACGGATCGTCCTTTGATCTGGCTGGTCGTCGGGTGGTCGTCGATACGCGCGAACCAGAACCGTGTCCGTGACGAATCGCCTGCGGTTCATACCAGAATCCGTTCGGAGAACGAGGTGGTGGAGAAATTCACGCCCAATGCTCAGATCTGCCGTCCGTGGCTGGCCGCTGCGCTGGTGTCGTGGGCCGGTCTGTGGCTGTCGGCCCCCTGCCCGGCGGAATCACCTGTCCGCCCGCTGACAGAGGTTGTGTCAGACGCCGCACAGACCTGTGTGCGGGTTGTTTCGGCCGGGGACCGGTCTTCGGGCGTCCTGATTACAGAGTCGGGGCATGTGCTGACGGTGGCGCACGGCATCGAGCGACAGGCTGCCCGGGTCACAGTCATTACGTCCACCGGAACACGGCTTACAGCGCAGGTATTATTCCGTGACGCGGCTGCGGACGTGGCTTTATTGAAGCTGAATAAGGCTGAGCCACCGTCGTCGCGCGGAATGGCAATCGCGAGTGTCGCTGCTGCAGAGGCCGCCGCGGCTGTCAAAGATTCGGTTGTCCTGTCGTTCGGTTATCCCGCACGGGAACCAGACGGTGCAGGTCCCGTCTGCCGGATCGGAGTGGTGGAGGCGGCGACAGAGCACCATCTGCGGAGCAGTTGTACCCTGACGGCAGGTGATTCGGGCGGACCGGTGTTCGATACACACGGTCAGCTGATCGGCATCCATCAGAAGATCGGACTTGGCAGGGGTCAGAATCTGCACGTGCCGATGGCGGTCTGTCGCCGAATCATCGAACGCAGTCTGCCGGATGCGGAAATTTCGCTGCGAACGGCGACATCACCGGCGGCCAGCGAAGTCCGCGTGACGGATCTGGTGCCGGATCAGCAGATGCAGCGGCATCTGCAGCAGTACACGGTTGATATTGTTTCGCCTGAGACCGGTCTTCGCGTGGCCTCCGGGACGCGGCTGTCGGCATCGATTGTCGCCGGCAAACTCAGCCTGCTGCCATCGCAGAAAAGTTTTCGAATTCAGGGGGCGGCAGGTGATGTGGCTGAAGCCTGGCTGATTGGCTCGGACCGTCGGCTGGATCTGGCAATTCTTGAGCTGGCTGAACAGAGCCTGCCGGTCGTTCCGGGTCCGGATGTCAGCCGGGCCGAGGCCAGTGCGGCCGAGCTTGTCTTCAGTGAGACGGCTTCGCACTCAGGAATCGTTGCCCGGGTCGGGCATCATGAACGCGGAGCAGATCCGGTGCTGGGTTGCACACTGCTGGAAGTCGAACAGCGGCTGCTGGTGGATCGCTTGGCTCCGAACAGCGCGGCCACTGAGGCGGGCCTGCAGATCGGGGATGAAGTACTGGAACTGGCCGGAATGCGGCTGACACGCCTGGATGATGTTTTGGTTGCGCTGGACGCGGCTCAGCCTGGTGACTACGTTCTGTTTCTGGTTCGCCGCGGCGCGAGCCAGCTGCGTCTGTCCGGATGCCTGCGTCACCGCGCCGGCCGGGCGCTGGATCGGGCCGAGTATCTGGACGGTCGGGCCGGCGTTCTGAGTCACCGGCGTACCGGATTCGCCGATGTGATTCAGCATGACGGACCGGTCGACGCGGACCGTATGGGAGGTCCGCTGCTGGACAGCCGTGGCCGGCTGGTGGGTGTCAATATTGCTCGACGCGGTCGTGAGTCTGTGCTGGCCATTCCGATCCGGACGGTGCAGCACCTGGCGGACGTTGCTGTTCGAAGATCGGCCGGCGAAGAAGACTGAGTGCATTGGCCGGACCGGTCATTCCTTCGCTGCTGAGTGAAAGCGGCGGTGCAGGGGTTCTGCGGACACGAACCGCGGTCCGGTGGTTGTTGCGCGAGTCTTTCGGGAAGTCGCTGCCGGCCTGCTCGCACTACTGCGAGGCGGACGGTCCGGCGATCAGGTCGCTGAGACGACTGAGGTCATCCGAGCTGCCGAAGGCGAACAGGGCATCGCCGGCCTGAATTGTCAGTGCTCCAGGTGGTGGAAAGAATTTTTCGCCGGTGCCTCGGCAGACACCCAGCAGCATGATGCCGGCTTCACGCAGCATCGTATCCTTCAGCTGCTGATTGACCAGCGGCGAATCGGCCGGGACCTGAACGTCGGCAATTTCCCAGTCCACACCTTCGCTTTCGGCCACCTCGACGAAGTTTTCGATGCTGGGAGACAGCATGAATCGCGCCATGCGGATGGCACCGGACGAAAGCGGATTGATCACGCGCGTGGCGCCCGCCTGCGTCATCTTCTGGGCGGCTCGTTCGTCGCTGGCCCGGGCCACGATCTGCAGGTCTTTGGACAGCAGACGAGCCGACAGGACGACGTACAGATTATCGGCATCGGTTGCCAGGACAGAAGTCAGGGCCCGGGCGCGTTCGATGCCGGCCTGTTGCAGAGCGAGGTCCTGCGTGGCGTCACCGATCAGGAACAGCCATCCGTCCTGTCGCATCTGCGGGGTGAACAGTTCTTCGTTTTCATCCACGATGACAAACGGCTGCTTGCGCTTGTGCAGGTAGTTGCACAATTCCTGCCCCATCCGGCCGTAACCGCACACGATGAAGTGTCGGGAAAGCTTTCGGATACTCTTTTCCATTCTTCGTTGCTCCAAAACCGCTCTCAGGTCGGCATTGACCAGAAACTGACCGAAGCGAAACGCGCTGTAGGCAAATACTCCCAGACTGCAGGCCAGCCAGACGATGATGAAAACCATCGTCGCGTCGGTCATCGGTTGCGGTTCTTCTGACCCGACTGTGGAAAGCAGAATAAAGGCCTGATAGAAGCATCTCAGAAATGCCTGTTCGGTCAGCAGGTGCAGTCCGACGGCACCGAACAGAATCATCCCCAGAATCAGCAGCGGAATTTGAAGAAGACTTCGCATGGAGTATGAATTGAGTTCGGACGGAAGATTCGCCTGGCAGTCCGTCAGCAGTTCCGCCGTGCCGGCACGTGGATGATCCGCTCGTGGGCCGGTAGTGTCCTGGATGGATGTCCATTCTGGAAGACATCTTCAGCGAACCGAGCAAAAACGGGTGTCTCGGGCGTTCCGGGCCGCGAAACGGTTCAGATCCCGACTGTATTTCACAGCTGCGGCGGGGCCGGCAGCCCGTTATGATGAGCCGCTGCTATTTCCATGAGTTACCACAATTCCCGGTAACCACGGGACAACTCCCATTGCAATCCGTGGGAATCCCGCTTTGATTCGTGGTATCACGATGATGCCGAGGCCGGGGTTCCATGAGGCTGCAGATGGACGCGTTTATCACGTGTGATCATATTTCCTACACGATTCGTCGCGGAGCGACATTGCGCGTAGGCCGGGCCATCGACTGCGATATCAGGCTTTTCAAGGATCAGCGGGTCAGCCGACAGCACTGCCTGATTGCCAACACAGACGACTGTGTCACCATTGTCGATGTGGGCAGCCGGCACGGAACCACGGTCAACGGTGTGCCGGCGACCAGCCACCCCACGGTGCTTCAGGAAGGCGACGTCATCCGTCTGGGAGAAAGCCAGATGGTCTTTCATCAGTTCGAAGGCGAAGGCCCCGGCGAAGACACCCGATCATGGCCGGCTCGATACTGATTTCGCAATACCGACACTGAATCGGAGTACGGACACTGATTCGCAGTACGAAAAAGTGTGGTGCCTACCAGTCGACATCAATTCTGGTGTGGAGGCGACTGGCCACTTCGGCGATGTGGGGATTACCATGGGTCAGGCGATCCAGAATTGCTTCCACCGGGACGCCTTCCACTTCGCAGACCACCGACAGATGGTGACCCTCGGCGGTCCGTGTCGCCACACAGTCATCGAATTCCTGCTTCAGCGTCTTTTCGATTTCAACACGGTCGATGCCGGACGGTACCAGTCCCAGTACACGGCGTCGTCCGCCGGCTCCGCGAAACCGGGGCCACGCGTTTCCCGGGAACTCGGTCGTGTGATCGTCGGCGACGTTACTTCCACCGTCGGCTGCGCTGGCCGCCATCAGAAACTGCGTGGCCGTGCCGGACAATTGTCTGGCCAGCTCAGAAGCATCGCCACACTCCAGGAAGTTTGCCAGCATACCGGGCTGAACGGTGCGGAGGTGCCGATCAAAGGCGTCGACAATCGGCGGCGGTACTGATCCGGCAGCCGGAATCGGCGACGCGATCTGCAATGAGATTGATTCGAGCATCCTGTGCAGTGCCTGCAGCTTTGCGGTAAACCCGTCAACACTGTTCGAAACGGCGGTCACGTGGCCGCTGAAACAACGGTAAATGGCCTGATAGGCCGTCAGGACGCAGTATTCCCGGCACAGTCTTCGGCCGGCTTCTTCGGTCGACCCGGCGTCGGCGATGTCCAGCGGAAGATCAACAGCGCCTTTCTGAGTCAGGGCGGTGAATGTTGATTCAATGTCGGTCAGCAGCTGGTGGCAGATTCCGGCCGTATCGGCCAGAGCTGCGGCAACGTAAGACGTGGCCGCAGCCGCACCTTTCAGCCGGTGGGGTGTGTCCAGCAGATCGGTCAGGTGTTTCTGAAGTGACTGCTGGCACCTGAGCGTGATCGCAGACAACGATGCCTGAAGCTCAGACACGATTTGGTCGAAGGCACCGGTGTCGGCCGTGGCTGTCTGCCCCGCCGCCACGGCGGCGTCCAGGTGATCAAGAATCTGTCGCCGCGTACAGCGGCTGAGATCGCACTGTTTTGTGAGTTCCGTGAAGACTCCGGACGTCAGGGTCTCAATTTCACGTCCACATTCGCCCTTCAGCAGGGCTCGCACCTGTTGTGGCAGCGTGTCCTGTGTCAGCTTCAGGTCTTCCAGCAGGGTTTGTGTGTCGGTTAGTTCCACCGGAAGCGGTTGTCCTTCGCTGTGGTCCCGGGGGCTGGCGTCGGCACACCAGCGACGCAGCATCAGTGAGCACAGATTGCCGCTTTCCGTCGCGGCCGTCTGGAACGACGTGGCATCCTGGCGGCAGATTCCGAGCATCCGGAGACGCAGACCGGGTTCTTCTTCTCGGCTGTCGCGCCAGCTGCGAAAGTCCAGGTGTGCGGCCGTGGCGGCAGAATCAAACAGAAAAGTGGCTACCTGAGCCGCCTCGTCCATGAAGCCCTGATGGCCAAGTCCGTCTCCCAGATGAATCAGATAGTTGTGATCAAACGGAATGGCATCGGTCGTTTCCATGGCCTTGTCGAAGCCGCGGCGCGTTTCCAGACCCGGCGTTGACAGGTGAGCCAGTTCCTGCAGCACGCAGACGGTATTGGCTTCCTGCACATCGGTCACGTTTCGCATGGCTCCGGTGCCATGCAGCAGGATTCCCAGAATCCGCACATCACCCAGTGACTGCTGGCGGGCTGCCTGTCGGATCATCAGACCCAGATCGGCCAGGGCTCCACTGCTGGTTCCGCCACAGGTTGAAGCGACGACATACACATCCAGGCCTGCGGAGACGGGCATGCCGGCAATTTCGTCCGCGGGTTCCTGCGCCTGTTCAAGCAGGCTTTGCAGTCTGGCGCTGACCGTATGCCGGTGGTCACACAGGGCCAGCCGTCCCAGTGGTCGGATCCCTTCCACCTGGCCGGATCGCGGAATGTTGAACAGCCACCGCCGGCTGAGCCAGGACAGATCTGAGCCGGCTGAGGAACGATATTCGCGCGATGTTCTGAGCGGTATGGGAAGTGTTTCGTCAGCCGCGAGTCCGGGGACGTCGCCGACGGCCTTCAGTGCCGTCAGTGCCTGTCGGTCCGTATCAATCTGCAGTATGGGAAATGTGGAAGGGCAGGATTGCCTGCCCAGCATGGTCTTCAGATGTCGCAGCACGTTGCCTGCCAGTCCGCCCACACCGACGAACGCGGTGCGTCGAGCGGAACTGCCGTCGGTCGGAACCGCCGTATGGGAAGCCGGCACCGATGCTTTCCGGGCCAGTGTGCGGGAGTCGTTGCAGCCTTCGGCTTTCAGAAGTGCCGTGCGCAGCAGTTCTTCCTGAGGTTCCTGCAGAGCCGGCAGCCGGTTGCTGGTTCTGGAATGCCGGCGTTTTGCCAGTTCGTCGATAAACTGGCGGCAGCTGTCAAACCGGGAATGCGGATTCTTTGACAAAGCCCTCGCGATGACCGGGCGATCCACCGGCTGCAGGCTGACCAGATCGGGTTTGCTGCGCAGGTGCTGTGCCGTCAGCTGAGCCGCGGTGCGGCCATTGAAGGGCAGCTGTCCGGTAAGCATCAGCTGATACACAATGGCCAGGCTGTACTGATCGGTGGCCCGTCCGGGGCGACCTTCAAACAGTTCCGGGGCTGCAAACGTCGGCGTGAAGCCGTTCAGGACGGAAACATTGGTGACATTCAGGTCCTTGGCCAGTCCGAAGTCGCCGACCTTGGCGTGGTCTCCCTGCAGCAGGATATTGTCAGGCTTGATGTCCAGATGCTGAAGGCCGTGCTTTTCGGACATGAAATCCAGAGCATCGGCCACATCCTTCAGAAAGCCGAGCAGTTCGTCGCGGGGGATGCCGGCTTCTCCCTTGTTCTGACACGTTTCGAATCGCTGCGAAAGATTGCCGTCGGCCAGTTCCGTGACGACGATCAGGCGCCCGTTCACCACCTCGATGCGTTCGATATTCAGCAGAAACGGGTGCCGCAGTTCGCGCATGCGTTCCAGCGCCTTGAGTTCGGCTTCCGCGTGGGCACCGTCCCGCTCACCGTACAGCACTTTAACTGCCTTCGGCAGGCCGCCGGGACCCATGGCCCGCCAGACTTCGCCGTAACCGCCGGACCCCAGCCGTTCCGTCAGCTGATAGTCGGCCATCTGCGTGCCGCCCAGTGAGGGTACGACGGTGGCGGCGTCCTCAGCCTGCAGCATTTCGGTGTTGCTGACGAGTTCTGTGTTGATCGCCTGTTCTGTCTCTGTTGGCATAGTATTCTCCGTCGCTCAGACTTCTGTGCTGTGCTTCCCCAGCAGGTCTTTTGTTTCGATTTCCGTAAAGAAACCATTGGCGACCCGATCGAAATAATCGGATTGCATTTCGAAGGGCAGATCGTTGTAAGTGCAGTAGTGCCTGACCTGCAGCAGCAGGTCACGGGCATGACAACGCCGCAGCGGGCGCTGCTGCGGGCGATAGTACACGTTCAGCAGATGGTCGACCGCATCCGGGTCGAAGAAGCAGACGGTCTGATCGGCGGCGATCTGAAACAGACAGTGAAATTCTTCTTCATCCGGATCCCGCAGCTCAATCCGGTAGGGAATCCGTCGCAGAAACGCTTCGTCCACCAGATCGGATGGCTGCAGGTTGGTGGAAAAGATGATCAGCTGTTCGAACGGAACCTGCAGTTTTTTGCCGGTCGGCAGGGTCAGGAAATCATGTTTGTTTTCGAGTGGTACAATCCATCGGTTCAGTAGTTCCTCAGGAGAAATTCGCTGCCGACCGAAGTCATCAATCAGCAGGCAGCCGCAGTTGCTCTTCATCTGCAGCGGTGCTTCACTGATGTTGGACACCGGATCGTGGCGAATTTCCAGGCTGTCCAGTGTCAGTTCACCACCAACAACAACTGTGGGCCGACGGATGCGGATCCACCGGGCATCCCAGCTGTTGCTGCCGGACGGCTGTTCGGCTTCATGGTGATAGGCCGGGTCAAACAGCGTGATGATCTGTCGGCCGTCGATGATGGCGTGGGGCAGCCAGATTTCCTGGCCGAAGCAGCTGGTCACACGCTGAGCCAGTGTGGACTTGCCGTTTCCCGGGGCGCCATACAGAAACATGCCGCTGCCGGAATTGACCGCCGGGCCCAGCAGGTCGAGCAGTTCTGCCTCGATGGAAATGTCATGAAACGCGTCGATCAGTTCGGCGCGACGAATCGGTTCGTCGCCGATGGCCTGAGCTTCGACGGAAATGATGTAGTCCATCAGCGGAACCGGAGCCGGCCCGACGTAGGAACATTCGCTGTGAAACGTCTGTGCTCGTTTGCGGCCTTCGTCCGACAGGCCATAGACGTAGTCGTTGAAGCTGCTGGAACCGACATGTGTCACCAGTCGCCGGGTCCGCAGTCGTTCCAGTGCTGCTTCTGCAACCTTGAACGGCAGACAGAGTTCCGAGGCTATGTTTCGGCCACTGGCGCTGCCGCTGGCCAGCAGCAGTTTGGCGACGAGAGCTTCCAGAAACGGTTCGCTCAGTCCCAGATCGTGTGGTGATTTCGGCTCCGTCGGCCAGAATCTTTCTCCGCTCAGCAGCAGGGAAAGCAGGGACGAATCGGGAGCGGCTGGTGCAAGTGTGGACATGGTGTGGTGTTTTCTGAATTCGCAACTAATCCGAAATCCATCTGGACGTCGGTTCGGCCTTGCCGAACAGGAATCCCTGAGCGAGGACAAAACCCATCTCGCGACAGATGTCAGCTTCTTCCTGGGTCTCGATGCCTTCGGCCAGCGGTACCACGTTCAGGTCCTTGACCAGCCGGATCAGGCCGGCGATCGTGGATCGGCGTGCTTCCGTGGCCGACTGCAGCCCCTGCACCAGTTTCACATCGAACTTCAGGACATCCGGCGGAACTTCAATCAGTTCGGTCAGCCGGGCCTGGCCGGCACCGAAGTCGTCATAGGCCAGTCCGATCTTCAGTTCGTTCAGCACCGCTCGCAGCCGTCGCAGAAAATCGACGGATGTCACACCGGATTCATGGACCTCCAGCATGATTGAGGACACGGGATAGCGACTGCGCAGATCACGCAGCGAATCGATCAGGTCCTGATTGTTCAGTTCTGCCGGATGGGTGTTCAGATAGAAGTGCATGCGGTCACTCAGGTGCATGCTGGCACGCATGCCTTCCAGCCGGCAGATGCGGCTCAGGGCCGCTTCGCTGGTTCGCTGGGCCGCCACCCGAAACATCTTGGCCGGCGTTTCCAGGCCAACAAAATGACTGCGGGACAGGACCTCAAAGCCCACCCGTTCAAGCGAGTGCAGATTGAGTATCGGCTGGAAGTAAGGTTCCACTCCAGGACGACTCATCAGCGTGTTGAACTGCACCTGCGCAATGGCATCACCGGCTGCGTCTGAGGCAACAGTATCCGTGTGGGTCGCTGCATTTTCCTTCTGTACCGTGAACATCACGTTGCCGAAGTGCAGAATATCTCCGTCACGAAGCACTTCCACGGTCTGCAGTCGCCGCCCGTTCAGCAGCGTGCCGTTGGTGCTGTCCCGGTCCCGGACCAGCAGTTCCCGGCCGGCTTCCAGAATTTCCGCATGGTGCCCGGAAACCGTGCCGTTGGCGATACAGACGGTGTTGTCTGAGTGTCGGCCGATTGTGAACGGCTGTGTCTGCACCGGAATCCGCTGGGCCGTACCGCTGTCGTGCAGGTGTCCGTACAGGACCCACAGCGAACCGTCGGTGTTCTGTTGATTGCGGGCCGACGCCGCATCGGCGGTTGAACCGAGTGCGTTGTCGAATGCCGTGCAGCATGCATCGCTTAAGTTTTTCATGCCAAAGACTTTCACAGCGTGAATGAATGGAACTCAGACCGTGGCCTGCGGTTTCGGGACTGCCGATGCCGCCGGAACCTGACAGTTGATCGGTTCAGGCTGAGGATCGGTTTCCAGTCCGAATTCCACGCGCCAGGCGTTCTCTGTCGATTTCTTGGCTTCGTAAAGACAGTTGTCGGCCGCCACAAACAGATCCTCCGGCAGACTGTGTTCAAACTCCATATGCCGCACGGCCGCTCCCACGCTGGCTTCGATGCGGATCTTTTCTCCCTGTGATTCCAGTTCGATGCGGCTGATGCCCTCCAGCAGCCGGGCCACCGGAATCTGAATGTCGCCGGGCGAACACCCCAGGCACAGAGCGACAAATTCATCGCCGCCGAACCTCGCCACGACGTCGTAGGACCGCATCGCGATTTCCAGCTGTCGGCCGACCTGTGACAGCAGCTCGTCGCCGACCACGTGGCCGAAGGTGTCGTTCACCCGTTTGAAGTTGTCCAGGTCAACCACCACGACGCCCACCGAGGTGTTCGATCGCAGAGAACGATTCCATTCCTCCCGCAGCCGACGTTCATAGGCCAGACGGTTCATCAGGCCGGTCAGCGGGTCGGACATCGCCGCCGTGAACAGTGATTCCAGACGCCGCCAGCTCAGAAACAGGTCACCGTTGACAGCCAGTCCGAACAGCCCCTCACCTTCGCGGATGGCCGAACACGTCAGCTCATCCTTGTTCAGGGTCGGCGCGTCTCCCCGCGCGTCTGCGAGCGACAGACTGGACATGGCGCCGATCGGCATCGCCGACCAGCGGGTCCGTTCAAAACGATTGCTGGACAGCAGCCGACGGTCGATCTCCCGCGTCGGCACAATGCCGATCAGGCGATGGTCGTCGTCCGATACCAGCACGTATTCGTGGCTTCCATGGTCGGGAAGATTGCCGAGCAGGGTTTCGCGATGCACCATCAGCGGTGCGTCGCCACTCGTCTCGGACGACACCCGAATGGTGGCCGTATCGGATCTTAAGTGGTTTGTTGTCTGCATAGTCACATTCATTGGGGTCAGCAGTGAGTGACATCAATGGCGCCCGTCGCTTCCGTGGTGCAACAGTCGACATTTGTCGAGCGTGATTCCTTAGGGTGAGACTAGCTCGGGGATTCTGTCAGGATGCGAAAAATGCACATTTCGTTTCCCGACGGGACTGCCGGTTGTTCGGGTGCTGCCGATTAACAGTCCGGTAACGGTCATGTCATCCGGGAAAGACGGCCCCGGGAAGGACCGCCGCGTCCGGATACAGCCGGCGGCGAGGTTTCGATAAGCCGAAAATACTGCTAAGCTGAGCCTCTGTGGCACTCTGCTCTTCACCGCTCTGAAACCGGCTCTGTTACGTCCATGTCCACACGAAAAATGACCGTCCCCCGATTTCTGCAGGCCGCCGACAACGGTACGAAACTGTCTATGGTGACGGCTTATGATTATCTGTGGGCGGGAATCATGGATGAGGCCGGGATCGACAGTATTCTGGTCGGTGACAGTCTGAGCATGGTGGTTCAGGGACACTCAAGCACCCTGCCCGTCACGCTCGACGAAATGATTTACCACGGTCGCATGGTCACCCGGGCCGTCCGCCGCGCGCTGGTGATTGTCGATCTGCCGTTCATGTCGTATCAGGTCAGTCCGGAGGACGCTCTTCGCAGTGCCGGGCGTATCATCAAGGAAACGGAAGCCGACGCCGTGAAGCTGGAAGGCGGTCGCATCCAGCAGGAAAATATCAGCGCCATCATGCGGGCTGAAATTCCGGTGATGGCCCACATCGGTATGCGGCCGCAGGCGGTCCGACAGCTGGGAGGCATGGGACGGATTCAGCGCGACGAACAGCAACTGCTGGATGATGCGCGGGCCGCGGAAGACGCCGGAGCGTTCTCTGTGGTGCTGGAACTTGTCCCGGCCGATATTGCCGCCCGGATTACCGAAGCCCTGTCCATTCCGACCATCGGTATCGGTGCCGGACCGCACTGCAGCGGACAGGTCCTGGTCGGCCCCGACATGCTCGGACTGACACCGGACTTCAAACCCCGGTTTCTGAAGCATTTTGCCAGTCTGCGTGACGAAGCGCTGGGTGCCGTACGGCAGTATATCGAAGAAGTTCAGCACGGACAGTTTCCCGCCGCCGAACACAGTCACTGAGCTCAACCCGTTTTCCCCTGATCTGGGAGCACCGGAATGTTCTGGATTCGATCGTTGCTGCTGTTCTGTCCGCTCTGGATCACCGCCTCGCTGATCGCTGCCGATCCGGACCGCGACGGTGCCCGTCGCACCATCGATCAGGCCGCTCGATACTTCTCACAACACGTCAGTGTTCACGGCGGTTATGTCTATTTTTATTCCCCTGACCTGAAGAGACGGCTGGGAGAAGGCGTCGCCAGTCCGACTCAGATCTGGGTCCAGCCACCGGGAACGCCCACCGTCGGAATGGCCTGCCTGGACGCCTGGGAAGCGACCGGTGACGACTTCCTGCTGTCCATGGCCACCGCGGCAGCCGACGCACTGATCTACGGACAGCTGAAATCCGGTGCCTGGACCAATTCGATCGACTTCGACACCGCCGGTGCCACAGCTCAGTATCGAAACGGAAAAGGACGCGGACGGAATTTCTCAACCCTTGATGACGGCATCTCGCAGGCAGCGCTGCAGCTGCTGATGCGGGTCGATCGGGCTCACGAATTCAACAACCGGTCCGTCCACGAAGCGGCGCAGATTGCCCTGGACGCCCTGCTGAAGGCACAGTTTGATAACGGAGCTTTTCCACAGGGCTGGGATGAAACCGCGGTGGACACTCAGCAGCCGGTGATCAAAGCCTCTTATCCGGATTACGACTGGCGGACCGAAGGTCGCATCAAGGAATACTGGGATATGTATACACTGAACGATGGGGCCGCCGGAACCATTGCCACCACCCTGATCCTGGCTCATGACGTGTACGGAGCGGCTCGCTGTCAGCGGTCACTGAAGAAGCTCGGTGATTTTCTGCGGCTGGCTCAGATGCCGGATCCGCAGCCGGCGTGGGCGCAGCAGTACAGTTTCGCCATGCATCCGATCTGGGCCAGAAAATTCGAACCGCCGGCGGTCGCCGGTCGAGAATCTCAGGACGTGATCGAAACGCTGCTGCGGATTTATCAGGCCACCGGCGACGCGCGGTATCTGCAGCCGATTCCGGATGCCCTGAACTACCTGCGTCGCTCCCGGCTGCCCGACGGACGGCTGGCCCGCTACTACGAACTGCAGACCAATCGCCCTCTGTATATGCAGCGCAGCGGTCAGACCTATACGCTGACTCACGATGATTCCCGACTGCCCGATCATTATGGCTGGAAGGTCGAAAACCGATTGACGGAACTGGAGAGCGAGTATCGTCGATTACTGAAAGACGGACCGGTGCCTCGCCAGCAGACACCGCCGACCACCGCCGAGGTGCAGCAGATCATCGCTGCCGCCGACTCAGAGGGCCGGTGGATCAGTCAGTATCAGGGCGAACGGTTGATTGGTCAGGCGAAGTTTCGGGTCGGGGATGATTATCTATCCAGCGAGGTATTCAGCACAAATGTCCGGCGCCTGAGTGCCTACCTGCAGGCCACCTCCCCGTAAATGGGGGCCAGGAAATGGGACTGGTTCCGAGCGATCGGCAAGCGAGTTCAGCCTTTGGGCCGTCACTCTGTCGGTGCCTGTCCCATTTCCGTCGTCTGCAAAAGGGGGGGCCGCCAAAGGGGGACATGCACGACGGCGGCCGCCCGGATGCTATGTTCAGGTAACACTGGCGCCATCGAGCCAGTCCCCGTTTGGCTCGGGGGAAGAGAATGATGCCTGTCCCCATTCGGCCGGAGACCTGCGGTCGAAGGTGTGGGGCGGTCGGGTCACCGCCGCACATCGTGAGTGCGTCATTCGGTCGGTGCCTGTCCCATTTCCGTCGTCTGCAAAAGGTGGGGGCCGCCAAAGGGGGACAGGCACGACGGCGGACGCCCGGATGCTATGTTGAGGTAACACTGGCGCCGTCGAGCCAGTCCCCGTTTGGCTCGGGGGAAGAGAATGATGCCTGTCCCCATTCGGCCGGAGACCTGCGGTCGAAGGTGTGGGGCGGTCGGGAGACCGCCCCACAACGGGAGTGCGCCCCACAACGGGAGTGCGCCCCACAACGGGAGTGCGCCCCACAACGGGAGTGCGCCCCACAACGGGGCCTGTCCCCTTCCGCTGGCCGGTCCCCTTCCGCTGGCCGGATGCGGGTTGCCTGTTCGGGCAGCGTGCGGAATCGGTTTGTGGCGGCACGCTTTCAGTGAATCTGCGAATTCCGAAAAAGAAACCCGCCCCCTTTTTCGGGCGTCGTCCGGATCAGAGGCTATGTTTCGAAAGGACATCATTCTTCTGACGTTGTGGCTGCCTCGCCATGTGGAACCGGGACCTGAAGGTCAAACTCTTTCTTATCGCGCTGACCGGATGTGCAGCCTGCGGGCTGCTGGTATATCATGGCATGCGTTTTGACGTCCGCTCAGCCGGGCGGGCGGCAGGCACCGTTGGTTTGCTGCTGCCGTTTGCGATCACGTTTCATGCGAGACGGATTCCGGCCTTTGCCAATCTGCTGGTCGGGTTTCTGTGCATGGTGGTCTTCAATCTGTGCCTGGCGATTCTGACCTATGCCGGAACGCCGCTGAACGCACCGCTCGCCGATTCGCAGTTGATGAACTGCGACGCTGCGCTGGGCATTCACCTGCCTTCGATTGTCGCGTGGGCTCATCAGCATCCCGGTCTGGAACGTATCCTGAATCTGGCCTATTTCTCGGTTCTGCCGTCCACGCTGCTGGCACTGGTGGTTCTGGGGCTTGACCCGGACGTGCGTCGCCTGCGGGATTTTGTGCTGCATTTCATTCTGGGCGGACTGATCACGACGGTGGTCTTTTTTCTGCTGCCGGCAGAAGGTCCGTTTGCGGCATACGGATACGCGCCGCGTCCGGATCAGCAGCGATTCCTGCACCACTTCCATGCACTCAGAGCCGGCGAATTTCCCGTGGTCTCCATGACAAATCTGGAAGGTCTGATCACGTTTCCTTCATTTCATACCACGTGGGCCCTGCTGGTCGCGTTTGCTTTCCGTCATTATCGTTGGCTGTTTCTGCCCATGGTGATTCTGAACGCCGCGGTGCTGGTGGCCACGCTCACCACCGGCTGGCACTACGGCAGCGACGTGGTGGGAGGGATTCTGACGGCTGTAGCGGCGGTTCTGACCACAAAAGGGTTGTCCGGCTGGCTGCACGTTGACTGGAAAGCTGCTCAGGTTGCATCGGTTCAACTCGCAGGGCGGCCTGTATAACCTGCAAAAAATGCCAGTTTGAGAATGGTGTTGAAATTCAGGGAACTCTCCGTCCGATACTCCTGATGACGTACCGATCGGCAGAAATCGCAGATTGGCCCTGATGCCGAGATTTCCCGGTCCGGAACTCGTCAGGCGCTATCTTCTTGACTCCATACTCACGGCTGGTAACCATATCTTTGCACGGTCGGGTCATTTCCGTGGTCCGAGCGGTCTGAGTTTGCTCAGGCCGATGCTGTGAATACACAACAAGCGGGCGAAACCTGCCCTGACCTCTCATTTTTTTGTTCGACAACCCGCACCGTCACGATCCGGACGTATGTTGTATCCGCGGTCGTGCCGGTTTCGCTGTCAATCAGGCTTGCATCAGAAGACTGCCTTTCGTCGCCCCGGGGGCTCAGGGGCCACCACAACACAGGAATTTGAAAATGGCTCAAAACAAGAACGGCCCCGTCATCGGTCTGTCGATCTTTATTCTTCTGTCGGTCGTGCTGGCGGTCTTCCTGTATATGACTCATGCGGACAACCAGCAGATCAGAAGTCAGCTGACGGCTGCGGCCAATGACAAACAGACAGATAAGTCCACGATCAACGATCAGATTGCGCAGCTGAATCTGCTGAAGGAACTTTCGGGAGGCTACGGGCCGACCGAAGATGTGGGGCACGGAGATCCCAATGACACCGCCGGCATCAACTTCAAGATCAGGGACCTGATCAGCAAGAAGGCCGCCGACAACACAAATACGCCCCCGAACCTGGAAGCCGCGCTGCTGAAGACCGCGGCAGAAAGTGACAACCACAATTTCGCTGCTTCTGAGCGACAGCAGCAGCTGGCGATGAAGGCCGTTGAGCTGCAGCAGACAATCGTGCGGAAGGACCTGGAAATCGACAAACACCGTGAGGCTCGTGAAAAGGCTGAACAGGAACTGGTCAAACAGGAAACCGCTCACAGCGAGGAAATGGCTCGACTGGAACAGCAGAACGATCAGCTTCGCAACGAAAAGACGGCGATCGAGCAGGAATATCGAGATTATCAGGTCCGGGCAGAACGCGAGATGCAGGATCTGAACGACGACATCAACGGTTATCGTGATGCGGTCGTCAGTCTGCGTCAGCTGCTTCGTGAAAAGGAAGATCCGACCTTTTTCAAGCCCGATGGTTTCATCAACACCGTCGACCATGTGCAGGGACTGTGCTACATCAACCTCGGCGATGCGGATGGTCTGCGGGTTGGGGTCTCGTTCTCTGTCTATACTCAGGACAATTCCGGCGTCGGCCGGGCCAGCACGGATGATATCAAGGGAAAAATCGAAGTCGTTCGAATCCTGGGTCCGCATCAGGCGGCGGCCAGCCTGGTGGACGAGAAGCCGGGAAATCCGATTGCGACCAACGACCCGATTTTCTCACCGGTCTTCCAGTCCGGTCAGGCGCTCGAAGTGGCTGTCGTCGGTCGACTCACCGTTGACGGTCTGGATCGTGATCAGTTCCGTCGCATGGTGAGTGCGTCCGGCAGCAAAATTGCCGTGGCAGTCAATGAGCTGGGCGAATTCACCGACGGCTATGGCAATATCATCACGGCGGAAGAAGCCAAATCACGAATTACGTCGCGCGTCCGGTTTATCGTGATCGCCGATCTCGGAGATCAGGAGACCAAGGATACCGAGCTTGAAAAACTGTACCGGGCCATCTTCGACAACGCCGCCATACTGCGGAAGGAAGCCGAAAAACTGGGCATCTATGAAGTTGGCCTGTCGACCTTTCTGGAACACATCGGGTACAGCCGCAAGCAGGTTTCGTGGACTCCGGAAAGCAGCACCGGTTTCCCGGGTCGGCTGACCAACGGAGCCCGCAGCAGCACCGTCAACGGCACCGTCGGCAACCGGGAAAGCTCTGCCGTGATCGGCGGCCGGTTCTCTCAGCGTCGAACGCCGTCGATGGTTTCCGGGGGTACGACCAGCAAAGCCTACAGCAACTGAATGTGGCCCGGTAACCGGCTGATGGTGGAGCGTCTTTGTTCGTGCCACGGATGGCAGGCGTGACACGAATGAACACCGCGGATGCTGTGCCTGGGTATGTCCGCTGAGGTGACCGACGTCGGTGTGCGGATTTCTGATCCCGCTATCGAGCTGTCACCCTGGTGGCCTGGCCGTCGACCATCAGTTGTTCAACCGTCTTTCCGGTCGCGCTTAAGCTGGTGTTGGGCCCCATCGCACCCAGCACGAAGTTGTCGAACCGGATCTCACGCTTCGTTACCTGTCCTTTTTCCAGATCAAACAGAATTGTCCCGCCGGGGGTGGCCTGGAGCAGCTGAGCTCTGGCCTGCGGCGATCGGATCTGAGAAGCGATCGACGTCGCGAACTCAATTTCTGCGATGCCATCCTGCACCGACTTCAGTTTGTAGGAACGCAGCAGCGTCACCTGGCGCATGATTCCGGCGGCGTGTCGGACACCCACCACCATGTGCACCTTCCATGACTCACCGACCGCGACAGGATTTTCGGGCAGTGGCATCATGAAACCTGCCTGACCACCTTTGGGGTTTTCTTCGATGCCCTCGGCGCTGACGAGGCTTCCGGTTTCCCGCACCGTAAATCGGGGGGCCGCACCCGCCAGCTGGTCCGCCGTTCCGCGGAAGACGGACGGCACTTCCGACGGTGCCATGGTTGAATCAAAGACGACCGGCTCCTGATCATCGGTTCTGATTTCCATGCGAACATGTTCGAACTGCATCAGGGCGGTTGCGGTTCCGTCGGCGGACGTGTCCTGAATACGGTAGACGCGCTTCTGTTCAACGCGGGACGTATCCGTCTTCTCTCCCGCCGGTGCGACGGCATGCTGACGGATTGTCTGGACACTGTGATATCGCAGTTCGTCGCCCGGATGAAACCTGAATCTGAGCTGATAGGTTTGAGCAGCGGGGCTGTCTGTTTCGTTTCCGGGCTGGGACGTCGCCGGATCGGCGGCCATCACCTCGACGGTTGTGCCAGGGGTCGCTGTGCAGACAAAGCAGAAACAAAGGCGAAAAAGTAAGGTATTGGTTGCACTGGCGTACATAAAGGACCTCGCTCAGGGGACAGTTGCGCTGACGCCGGACGGCGGACGCCGGCCATGGTGACCGCTTTCGCCGTCAACCGGGCAGCCGCCTGTTCCGGAAGGGGCTGAAAAACGCCGGGTTGAGGCCGACTGGTGACCCGGTTCGGAACGGTGCCATACCCGGAATTCTGATCGGCGAAAATCCAGCAGAATTCGGCAGTCGGGACGCTAACACAAATTCGGATCGGGTGGCGAGCCCAGTTCAGGCACGAATTACCGCTGCGTTTTCGGCAACGCAGGCGGGTCTGAGTTTCATCCGCATTTTTCGCCGCTAGACTGCAAAACGTGCTGAATTGTGACCTCGCTGACTGTACCTGTGTTCCAGAGAAAGCAGAGTTTCGATGACAGAATACTTCCCGGATGTTCCAAAGATTGTCTATGAAGGCCCATCCTCGAAGAACCCGCTGGCGTTCCGGCACTACAACCCGGAGGAGGTTGTAGAAGGCCGCAGCATGCAGGACTGGCTGCGGTTCAGCGTCTGCTACTGGCACACATTCCGGGGCAACGGCGTCGATCCGTTTGGGGCGCCGACACTGAATCGTCCCTGGGACGACGGCACGGAATCTCTGGACAACGCGCTGAAACGGGTGGATGTTGCGTTTGAATTCATCACCAAGCTGGGGGTTCCTTATTACTGCTTTCACGATCGCGATGTCGCCCCGGAAGGCAGTAGTCTGGCGGAAACGAATGCGAACCTTGATGCGGTGGCCGCAAAGCTGAAGGAAGCGCAGCAGTCGACCGGCGTGAAGCTGCTGTGGGGCACCGCCAATATGTTTTCCAACCCACGCTTTCTTCATGGAGCTGCCACCAGTCCGAATGCCGACGTGTTTGCGTACGCTGCAGCGCAGGTCAAGAAGGCCATTGAAGTCACGCATGCCCTGGGCGGCGAAAACTATGTCTTCTGGGGAGGTCGTGAAGGTTATATGAACCTTTACAACACGGACATGAAACGTGAACTGGACCACCTCGCCAGATTCATGCACATGGCCCGGGATTATGCTCAGCAGATCGGCTTTACGGGCCAGTTTCTGTTCGAGCCGAAACCGAAGGAACCCACGAAGCACCAGTATGACTTTGATGCTGCGGCCTGTCTGAACTTCATTCGTCAGTACGGTCTGCTGGATGTCGTGAAGCTGAACATCGAAACCAATCACGCCACACTGGCCGGCCACACGATGATGCATGAGCTGGAATATGCTCGTATTCAGGGAGCCCTGGGCAGTATTGATGCGAACACCGGCGACCTGCTGCTGGGCTGGGATACGGACCAGTTTCCGACCGACATCTATCTGACAACTCAGGTCATGCTGGTCATTCTGGCGCAGGGCGGTCTGGCTCCGGGCGGCACCAACTTTGATGCCAAGGTTCGTCGTGAGAGTATTGATCCGGTCGACCTGTTTCACGCTCATATCGGTGGCATGGATGCGTTCGCCCGAGGCCTGAAAATCGCCTCACAGATCAGAGCCGACAACGCGCTGGCGGATTTCGTTTCGCAGCGCTACAGCAGCTACGACGCAGGCATCGGCAAGCGAATTGAACAGGGGCAGGCGGACTTCACCGAGCTTGAAGCGTACATGCTTGAAAAAGGCGAAGCCGATCCGAATCAAAGCGGTCGCCAGGAACTGCTGGAAAACGTCATCAACCAGTACATCTGTCGTTCGGGGCGAGAATAGGGGTCGGGTTTCTTTTTCGGGGCGGAGATGTCCGCAGTGTGAAGCGGTTGATCCCGAAAAAGAAACCC
>JAVKCM010000062.1:0-30112 GCA_040222735.1 Fuerstiella sp.
CAGCAACGGAATCCGAAGACACAGAAAAAGAAGAAGGAACGCACGCATCATTCCGTGTACCGCATTCTTGCCGAACACACTCGACCAATACCAAAGCGCAAGGCAAGATCGCCCTCCTGAAAGATGTATACAGCAGTGGTCGGGAGACCCGACCACAACCGGCGGCGTGGCCGGAAGTCCTGGGGGGCTTCCACGGCGGCGTGACCGAAAGTCCTGGTGACTTCCGCTACAACCGGGTTTCCGGACAGGCTGCCAGCAAAGCGAACTGCAGATCGCGGGGCGGACCGCTTCTGATGGTTCAGCGGTCGATTTCGCCCATGACGATGTCCAGCGACCCGACCACTGAGGGGACGTCGGCCAGGGGGACGCCCTGGCACAGTTTGTCGGTGGGGGACAGGTTGCAGAAGCAGGAGCTTTTTGCCCGGGCACGCAGGGGTTCCGCAGTGCCGTTGCCGACGACGTAGAAGCCCATCTGCCCGCGAGGACATTCTGTTTCCAGATAGACTTCGTCCTTTGGCAGTTTGGTATTCAGCTTGAACGGTTCGCGGTGACTGCCTTCGGCGGCCAGGTATTTGGGGATCGACTGTCGTACCAGACGGATCGCCTGAACGACTTCCATCATCCGCACATAGAAACGACACCAGTTGTCGCCCACGGTGACTTCAGGAGGAGCATCCTTGAACGGAGCAACAGGGATCTCAAAGTCGTAGTCAGCGTACATCCGGGTGTAAATTGGTTCGCCATCGCGACGCAGGTCGTAATCTACACCACTACCCCGCAGCACAGGCCCCGTGCAGCCATAGCCAATGGCCATGTCGCGAGGCAGTAATCCGATGTCCGCTGTTCGCTTGATGAAGATCGCATTTCGCGTCAGCAGGGTGTGGTATTCTCTGATCCGTTTTTCCAGCCATTTCAGAAACATCTCAACCACTTCGAAAAAGGGTGCTCTTCCCCCCTTATCGATGGTCAGCAGTGCGGCCAGGCCGTCCGGAATTTCGATTTCTTCCGGCAGATCATGAGTAGCTCCGCCGACCGTGACGTAGCTGCATGTCAGGCGGGCGCCGCAGACTTCTTCGAAGAAGTCCAGAATGATTTCGCGTTCGCGGAAGGCATACAGAAAGGGACTGAAGGTACCGAGGTCCAGGCCGTAGGCGCCCATGCCGACCAGGTGGCTGGCAATGCGTCCCAGTTCAGCGATGAACACCCGCAGGTGCATGGCCTTTTCGTTGACTTCGATGCCCATCAGCTTCTCGACCGTCAGAGCGAAGCCGAGATTCATGTTCATCGCCGCCAGATAATCCATCCGGTCGGTGTACGGGATCCACTGGGGCGTGGCCAGGTTTTCACCGATCTTTTCCGCACAGCGGTGCAGGTATCCGATATGCGGCGTGCACTCGTGAACGATTTCACCGTCTGTCCGCAGCAGCAGTCGCAGGACGCCGTGGGTGCTGGGATGCTGAGGTCCCATGTTGACCAGCATCTCGTCCGTCTGAACGTCGAACTCGACAACACGTGGATCTTCGATTTGCATACTCATGGAATCTGGACCGTTGGGGTTGAGGACATCCTCTGGTTTCTGGTGAGAACACCGGCCTTCGCGGGTGCGAGGCAATTCTGATGGTCAGCCATCAGCGTCCGCGTACGCCGTGGTACTCCAACGGCAGTTCGTAGTCTTTTCGCAGGGCGTGTCCCTGCCAGTCTTCGGGGCACAGGATCCGCCGCAGATTGGGATGATCCTGAAAATGAATGCCGACCAGATCGAAGCACTCTCGTTCGTGCCAGTCGGCGATTGCCCAGACGCTGCTGACTGAAGGAACCTCGGGCAGATTGCCGGGTTCATCATTTTTCCAGCGGGGCAGAACAACCTTAAGTTTCAACCGGTGTTTCAGTTCGATGCTGGAAAGCTGATAGACGACTTCGACATGCGGATCGTGGCCGAACTTCGCGGCTTTCTTTTCATCCGGTTCGAAGTAGTCGCAGCCGCAGAGATCGTTCAAATGATCAAACCGCAGTCGTTCGTCATCACGAACGAACGTGCCCACTTCGACGATCGCATCCGGGCTGACCTGAATCCACGGGTCCGTCGCTTCGAAGGGCGACTGGCCAACAGCCGCCTCACCGAATTTTTCCAGCAGCAGGGCGTGGATTTCCTGAATGTCCATGTCTTTGAGTTCCAGTGTGAGAGAGTCTTCCCCAGCGGGGCGTCAGCGGGGATCCGGGAAGCGTTCCGATCCGTTGCGTGTCGATCAGGCCGACGTGGTGACGGTCTTCGCGGGCAGGGCGCGGGTCGGAACACTTTGATCGGAAGCCTGCCGGGACTTGAGCGTGACGGCACGAATCCAGTCCAGGTCTCCGCGTTTCCAGACGTAGGCAAACCCGACCAGCAGTACTGCAAAGAACACCAGCAGGTCGACAAAGCCGGTCAGGGCCAGACTTCTGGCGTCAGCAGCGCTGATGATTTCATTGACCGCGGGATTCTGATCCAGCAACCGGGCACTCAGCAGGTCCCGGGACGCATCGTCCAGACGCGTATCTGCCAGCTGAGTGGCGTTTCCGTAGATGGCGGCCCAGGGAAAGAAGAAGGCAACTTCCACGTCAAACACAATGAACAGCAGGGCGACGACGTAGAAGCGGAGGTCGAACTGAATGTAGCTGGATCCGATGGCGGGTTCACCGCACTCGTAAATCGCATCCTTTTCAGGGGTCGGAAGTTTGGGGCGTACCAGCCGGCCGATAATCATCGGCAACGTCAGCAGAACGCAGACGGCACCGCCGAACAGAAAAAGATGACCTACCAGATTTGTCATTTCAAGCTCTCTTCCTCAGACAGGCTGAGTCTTATCATAACCGCGGACCGCACTAGCCCGCCTGCTGCCCCGTCAACACCAATGGCCGCCGATCCGACGGCAATTCGGATTCCGCTCGCCAGTACGACACCTCGGGCTCGTTGTACATCCAGCTCAGACGAATCGCTTCGCCGTCCTGGGCCGAGGGAAATTCCACCAGTCCGGCGGCGGGATCTACCAGTTCGGCCCCCAGCTGCCGCAGTTCGTCGGCAAACCCGGCGACGCGTTCTTCGTCGATTTCGAGCGACTGTTCCATCTGCAGCACTTCTTCCGCATACGGATCGGCCAGATCACCTTCCGGGTAGCTGTCACGAAGTGCCAGAAGACGCTCCTGGCGGGCCGTCACGTCGGCTCGCAGTTCCACCGCGTCCTTCACGATCACCCGAACCAGTGGCAAACGCCGGTTGGCATCTTCGACTGACATGCCAGGAAAATCAGTTGCCATGCGTAGATCGCTTTCGAAACTGCCCCGGTCTGAACAAACTGCCATCAAGCCTCTGCGAACTCAAACGGGCTTTCTTCACCCTTGACCCAGACCGGCTGATGCAGCACCTTGGATTCCGCCACAGCGGTCGGATTCAGACTTGCCTTGCCCCAGGCAATTTCCAGCGGCAGTTTGGCATAGTCCACGATGCATCCATCGCGACTGTAGCAGCTGAGGTCGTGATTGGAACCCATAAAAATACAGTCAACCGGGCAGGGCTCAACACACAGAGCACAGAACATGCATTTGGTGTAGTCGACGGCAAACCCGTTCAACCGGAACCCCTTGCCGACGGGGTTCTTTTCTTTTTCGATGTAGATGCAGTCGACGGGGCAGGCCTGAGCACATTTTTCGCAGCCGATGCATGTGGTCAGATCAAACCGATGAAAGCCGCGGTACCGAGCCTTCACTTTGATGGGCACTTCGGGATAAGCGTAGGTATCGGTAAACGTTTGCCGCCGGTGCTGATAGGTTTTCAGCATCGTGATCAGTGTCACCCACATTCCCTGAGCGACAGTGAGAACAGCGGTCCAGACATTTCGAAACCACGTCAGCATGTTGGAGGTCTCTGAAAAATCGCCGTGCGGCGGAGGATTGCGAATGCAACGATTGAATGCAGAAAAACAGGCACTTTCCGTGCCCGGCGATTATAAGACGCCCCCAAACGGACGCAAGCGGCGCGGGCCTGGGTCCCAGCATTGAGAAGCAAAACAATGCTGATTCAGAGGGTTCCGGGCGGCGGACGACGACAGACGATGACCTGCCGCACCGAAGTTTCCGGCCCGACGGCCGCCGGCACCGGGCCGGGCCGGGTGAACACGTAACTCGACACATCTTTATTTCAGCAGGTATCGATTGGCGATCGTGATGCCCGAGAGCATCGCGCCCACAATGCCCAGAAATCCCTGATCTGTGCCACACAGATACAGATTGCGGACCGGCGTCTGCCCGTTCACAAATTTTTCCGGAGCTCCGTACACGCAGCCATTGTCGTGCCCGGTGAACCGGCGAATGGTCCGCGGCGTGAACACGTCCTCATCAATCACGCGACCACGAAAATCGGGAATATGCCTGAGAGCACTTTCCACGATTCGGTCGTTCCATTCTTTCTTTCGCCGCTGATACTCGTCTTCCGGCAGATCAATCCAGTAATCCGGCTCGGCAAGCGCGGTAATCCGGATCCGACCGTCTTCCAGAGGCCGTGAGTAGTCGAAATTGTTGGGCGAGCAGATAATTCCGCTGCGCAGGTCGACCGGCTGGTCGGGCCGTTCGTAATGAAACGCGTCCGCATCGTTGTAGAACACGATTGTGTCGTGGTGTCCGAGCGACGCAGGCTCGCAGTCCAGCACAGAAATTGATTCCACAAACGAAATATCACCGGGGCGAGGCCGGTGAACCGGTGCTGAGGGATCCACCAGTCGCATGGTCTCGGCCGCGCCGGCCGACGAAAGCACGTTGTTCGCCGTGATCTCTGTTCCGTCATCCAGAACAACGGCCTGAGCGGTTCCGTCTCGCTGCACAATCTCACTGACCCCGGCTCGCAGCTTCAGCTGTCCGCCCAGTGATTTGAAGTGCCGCACCAGTTTCTTCAGGATCAGACGAATTCCATCGAAGGGACGCCCGAAACCTTCATAAAAGATGCTGCGGAACATGATGACAAACTGACTAAAGTCCATGTCACGCGGCGTCGCGCTGCCGTAGAACATCAACGGGCAGAACAACATATCAATCAGCAGTGGATCGCTGATGTGGCTGTTCAATACCTCTCGCGCCGAACGAGCCGGCCGGTCCAGGTTGAGGGCGTCGTGCTCGTCGATGGTCGTCAGCAGCCGCCGAAATCCGTCAATCTGACAGGGAAACGCGGTCGCGATCTGATCCAGAAACACGGCGAAGTCATTGGTGAAGCGAAGCGTGCAGCCCGGAAAGGCGATGGAGGACTGCAACTGTGGCCGCAGATCGAAATCTTCCCAGCGAAGCCGGAGCTGCCGCAACAGTTTGCTGAGCGGACCACCCTTGCTGCCGGGTTCGGCGTAATTCGTGACGGCGTGAAGCCCCACATCGTAGTTACGTTTTCGCAGCCGGTAGAACGAATTCAGACCACCCACCGTGGTGTGTCGTTCCAGAATACAGACTTTTTTCTCGTAGTACGCGAGCCTCACGCCGGCCGACAGTCCGGACATGCCGGCACCGATGATCACTGTATCGTAATGCACGGTGGACTTCTCCAGAGAGACTGCCGCTGAGCGGGAAGATCAGCATCCCACGGGCCGTCGCGCGACTCAATCGACAGTTGCCGTCACAGCAAAGAAAACGCCCCGAAGTATAAACTTCGAGGCCCAGTCATCATACCCGATCACGCCGGCGTTTTTCAGCCGGCAACCGGCACATCCTTCAGCTTCGGCGTCAGATACTGAACGGTCGATGCCATGGTGTTCAGGTGGTGGTAATCGTCTTCCGGAATCTGAACACGATAAGCCTTCCGCAACTCCATCACAATGTCCAGAAAATCCATACTGTCGAGCTCCATCTGCTCACGAAAGGCGACAGCATCATCCAGACCGGACAGATCTTCATCCGGAGCAATTCGCTCCAGAATGTCCAGAACGACCTGCCTGATCTCCTCACCCGTCATCAATTCTCCCCTTGCACTCAGAACGTTCCCGAGACACGGGAACTCAGCTGTTTTTCACTGTCAGAAGATGGGCCGCCGACATCCATCAGGATTCTGTCGACTGGCCAGACCATCAACCCGGCGGTCACGTTCAGGAGTCAAACTTTTTGACGATCACCACAGAGTTGATCCCCAGCATCCCGAACGAATTGTTCAATATACAGGTGACCTTACCCAGATTTCGCGGCTCATTGGCGACTAAATCAGGTAATGCACATCTTGGGTCCGGATTCTCAAGATTGATTGTAGCGTGGGCCATACCATCGTCAAACGACGGCAGATTGCCCAGAAGCTCTAAAGCCCCGGCAGCTCCCATCGCATGGCCGATGAAGCTCTTGGTGTTGTTAACCACCGCCCCGGAACCGCCAAACACGGCCTGCAAGGCCGACGCTTCCTCGATGTCTCCCTGCTCGGTCGCCGTCGCATGACTGCTGACAATGTCGACATCGCTGGCGCTGATTCCGGCCCGCGACAGTGCCAATCGAATACATTCGGCCTGACGCGTTGAATTTGGCAGCACAAAGTCAGACGCATCAGAATTCATGGCGTAACCGATGATCTCGCCATAGATTCTGGCACCACGAGCCTGAGCATCCGTCAGCCGTTCAATCGTGCAGATCCCGCCACCTTCAGCGACCACGATTCCGTTTCGATCACGGTCGAACGGGCGACACGCTTTTGCCGGGTCCTCATGAGTTGCCAGCGCTCCCTGGCTCTGAAAACTGGCAAAAATCCCGAAAGTATGGATGCTTTCTGACACGCCGCCGGCGATCGCAAGGTCGCATTCGCCCAGTCGCAGCATCTGGGCCGCCTGAATAAATCCGGCGTTTCCCGCCGCACAGGCCGCGCCAATGGTCAGGTGAGGCCCGGTCACGCCAAGATTCAGCGTCACTTCGCCCGCCGGATTGTTGGCCACCGTGCGAGGATTGTGGTGATGTGACCAGACCTTGGTGTCGTAATCGAACTGCGAAATCTCGTAGATTTCGTTTTCAGTCTCGACATTGCCGTGCTCGGTAATCCCCAGATACACGCCAACGCGATCCCGCGCCACCGAATCCCAGTCCAGTCCGGAATCCTTTACCGCTTCGTTGGAACAGTAAATCGCAACCGAGCCTGCCCGAGTGCCCCGTCGCACTTCCTTTCGCTTCTGGTAACGAAGCTCATCGAAATCGCACACTCCGGCCAGCACCGGGGGCATGTATCGGGTCTGGTAGTTCACGACACCGGAACGACCAGCCAACAGGTTCTGCCGAAATTCAGGCAGGCTGTTGCCGTTCGGAGCCGTCAGTCCAATTCCGGTAATGACAATTCGGTCGTCGAGAGCCAACGTTCTGATCTCTGTCTATCGAATAGGTGGCCCGTCAGGGCTGAAAGTCGGCAATCAGATCCACCCGGACATCTGATTCTTTTCCGGGACGGGTACCGCAGAAGGGTCAGCAGAGTACCGCGACACCTGCTGCCTGACAAGTGCGAGCGACCGCGGAAGTCGCGGTAATCCCAGTCAAACACAAGCAGCCCGCCAATGCACGGGACAGGCCGAGAAACCTGCCGCCGGTTTCGAGAACAGTTGCGTCAGTTGACACTGCGACGATTCAGTTGGCAGCCCCGGATGGCATCAAACCCGACCAGCGAAATGCCAGCAATCCGTTCAGCTCACGCACAAACAACTGGTTTCCCGCGATGGCCACGTGAGCCCATGTGCCCGTGTCACTGACATGACGAGCATCCAGCTGAGTGAATTTCTGGCGACTCAGGTCGAGCAGCAGCAGATCACCGCGTTCATCCAGCACCAGCACGCGATTGCCGTTCGCGACCATGCTCCAGTACTTGCCGAACGGCTTTGTCGTCCACAGCACGTCACCGGTGTCGGAGTCCAGGCAGACGAATCGCTGGTTTCTGAGATGCAGGCAGATTGCCCCGTCAACCACCACAGGGGATGACATGTAACCTTCGTTTTTAGCCTTCCACAGTTCCGACACGGTCAGACTGCCATCTGCTTCAGATACCTCGAACATAAAGGACCCACCGCCATAGCTGCTGGTGAATACTCGGTTGCCGATCACTGTTGGCGTCAGAATATTCATCCCGCGAAAGGCGGGAACGTTGACCGACCAGAGTTCGTCACCGGTTTCCGGGCCGACGCCGACAAGACGGGATCTGGTCTGCACCACCAGCTGAGGCGTGTTTCGGATCGTGGCCATGATCGGCGACGAAAACGCGCCTCCCATCATTCCGCCGTCTTCGACAAGTGATCGCCAGATCACGGTGCCGGTCTCGGCGGACAGCTTGACCAGCCCGGCACCGGTCTGCACGTAGACAGCCCCGTCCACGACCAGCGGTGAGCAGACAAAGCCGAACGACTGATTCGACGTGTTGAAGGTACTGCGGAAATCGTGTCGCCAGATCTCACGGCCGTCGGCGGCGTCCAGGCAGACAAGAATATCTTCCATGCTGGCCACAAACAGGCGTCCCTGAGCCCACGCCGGAGTGGAACGAATCCAGCTGCCGTTGGAGGCGGCGAAGAAGGGAACTGTCATGGATGCCGGCCATTCCACCTGCCAGATTTCATTTCCGCTGAAGCGATCAAGAGCCCTCACTTTTTCGGTTTTCCCCACCGCTTCGGTGACGAAGACGTGTTGATCCGACACGATCGGGCCTGAATAGCTTTCGCCCAGCGGTACTCGAAAGGTCTGAGTCAGCGACGTGCCGGACAGCGTTTCCGGCCAGTCGACGGCTGCGATCTGACAGTCACGCCCCGGACCGCGCCACTGGGGCCAAAGCTGAACATCCTCGGCCATCACCACCATCGGACTCATCAGCAGGACCAGCGACAGAATCAGCAGAGCGCGGTGTTTCACAGCATCTTCCTCCGACGAAAAGCGTTGACGGGTCACCGCAGCCACAGCAGGACGCGAACCCGGGACGTTTTTAGTCAGAGCCGTCGATCTGGCCAGCAACGTTTCAGTAGGGCTCGGCAAAGGCGGCGAAGGCTCCGAGTCCTCCGTCCACTTCCAGATCCGTTCCCGTGATGAACGATGCGTGGCTGCTGCTGAGCCACAGCACCGCGTTCGCCACTTCTTCCGGCTGACCAATCCGACCGACCGGATGTCGGTTGGCAATGGCATCGGCACCACCCTGCTGCTGCAGACTGGCCCTGACCAGGGGCGTGTCGATGGCTCCGGGAGACACAGAAACCACGCGGATGCCGTCTCGAGCGTATTCGACCGCCCATTGTCGGGCCTGCATCAGATTGCCGGCCTTGATCGGCCCGTACGTGCCGACCTCCCGCGCCGTACGATGCCCCTGGCCGCTGGCAATGTTGACAACCACGCCGCTCTGCTGCCGCTTCATCTGCTTCAGAACAGACATCGCCATCCACGTGTAGCCTGAAAAATTGACGTCCACCAGCCGCTGCCAAACCTCAGGGGACAGTTCGTGCAGGGGCACGTAAGATTCCTTCGGCTGGATGGCCGCATTGTTCACCAGCACGTCAATGCCGCCGAATTCACCAATGGTCCAGCCCACGGTTTCGCGGCAGTCGGCTTCCCGGGACGTATCGCAATGGCGGAAGACGATTCCCTCCGGCAGTTCCTGAGCAGCCCGGTCGTCGACGTCGGCGCAGACCACCGCCCGGGCACCGGACTTCTGAAAGGTCTCACAGATCGCTCGGCCAATCCCGCTGCAGCCGCCGGTGACAATCACCACGCGGCCGGTATTAAGGTAACTCACCTGTCCTGAAGGTCTTGAATCTGCCATTGCACTGCCTCTGCCGGACCGCGTGAACAGGCGATGATTCCATCGGGCCATGATTTCCGCGGTCGACGCCTCTTGACAACGCCCTGACGGCAAATCACGCTAAGTGTCCTGAAAAAGAAGGAAAAACCAGTTCTTTCGCTGCCGGCGTGGAACGGAATTTACGTAAGTTACAACCAGTGGCTTGAACTGCAATCACGGCCCTGCACACTTCACTGGTGGCGTGTCGTTTCTTAACGTAATGTGGCCGCTGGCGAAACCGATACCTGCCTCGTTCTTCTGAGCTGTCTGCAGTGCCTGAGCGCGATACAATGATCACACGTAGTTCACTGAAAAAGTCTGTACTCAGGCAACGTGTGAACGACCGTGAAACCCTGCACCTGACACTTATTGTTAAGGGGCGGACTGCGAGATGACAGAACCATCGTACAGGCTCCGGACGGAGCAGGGCCTGTCCAGGAAATATTCGTTGCAGCGTCTCCGGGAAAAACGCTCCGCTGGTGTCGTGGACGACTCAGCTCAGTGTACCGCTGACAACGGCGACACCTGGGTTTCACTCGGCCATCTGATCGGAAAGGATTCTGAACCGGACGGGGCCGCCAGTCGTCCTGAGAACGGACAGAATTCTGAATCCGTCACGATCTCGCAGTCAGAAACAACCGTTGACCTTTCACCCGAATCCACAGACGACTCAGACCGTACCGATCAGGGCGTGCGTTCTCGCAGCCGACGACTTCGACGACTGCCTGCAGGCAGCGGTACCGGAAAACTGGCTCGACTGCTGACGACCCGCGAGCCGCAGAAATCCGCCGGTGTGATTTCCGGACCGGAAGATCTGATCGGTGCCTCACTGGCCAATGGCCGCTATGAAATTGTCGACCAGCTCGGCAAGGGCAGCATGGCCTACGTGCTGCGTGCCTGGGACAGTCGTCTGTTGACCGATGTCGTCGTGAAAGTCCCGAAGCCTGAGAAGATGACGGACAACGATATCCGTGATCGGTTTCGCCGGGAAAGTCAGCTGCTGGTCCAGCTGACGCACCCTCACGTGGTCAAGGTGCTGGATGTCGGAGAATACAACGACCTGCCGTATGTGGTGATGCAGCTGCTGTCCGGAGGAACGCTGACCGACCGCATTCGAAAGGAATCGACCGACAAGAAGGGCATGCCGCCGGATTCACTGAAGTCATGGTTGCGCGAAGTGGCACGGGCGCTGGACTTCTGTTACCGCAAAGGCATGGTCCACCGCGACATCAAGCCGGCCAACATTCTGTTCGACGAAGATGAAAACGCCTACGTCAGCGACTTCGGCCTGACAAAGATCATGTACGGCGAATATGACAATATTGATCCGTCGGAAACGGCCGCCGGTATCGTGCTGGGTACCCCCAATTACATCTCGCCGGAAGTGGTGCTCGGGCGTAAGTACGATGGACGCGCCGACCAGTATTCGCTGGGCATCACCGTTTATCACGCCCTGTTCGGACGTGCGCCGATGCAGGGGGACAACGCGACGGCCACCATGATCAATCAGACGCAGAAACAACTGCAGCTGCTGTCCGACATTCGCTCCGACGTGCCTCGTGAACTCGCACTGGCCGTCCGAAAAAGTATCGAGAAGAACCCGGACAAGAGGTTCGATACGTGTGAAGACTTTGCCGATGCGGTCATCGAAGGACTGCGTGCGCCGCTGAATACTTCAGCGGCTCCAGCCACCGAATGGGCGGCTCCGGAACAGTCGTCACAAAGTTCCACACGGCGGCGTGCGCCGGAAACCGGCAATGCGTCGTCCCGCAGCAGCGCCTCGAAAGCCAGCGGCCCTTCCTCCGCCAGTAATATTTCCTCGCGCAGTGGGTCCTCGTCCTCATCCGGTAACGCTTCCTCACGCAGCGGCAATTCCGCACGCAGCGGTAGTTCCTCACGCAGCAGCAAAGCCCCCCGCCGTGCAGTGGCCGACCCGGATCTGGAATGGCTGGAATTTGCAGGTGACCCGGCAGCCGTCGAAGACCTGCCACCCAAAACCGGCACGCCCCGGCCGGCCCGAGCCAGGAAGTCAGCAAAAGGCAAACGCAGCAACACCCAGATTCCTGGACAGGATGTGCACCCGGCCCTGGTTGTGACGCTGGCCGTTGGTGTCTGCCTGTTGCTGTTGAGCATGGTGGTGCGTTGGGCAATGACGCCGTCTGACGTGCCGCCTGCGGTGACTGAAAATATCGGGATTGATCCGGCCGCTCTTTCCGGGTCGAATCATGACGGTCAGACACCGGAGGCGCGCGAACCAAAAGGCAAAGCCGGCGGCGGAAACAAAAAGGACAACAAATCCGGTCAGCCGGCCGCTCAGCCGAAACCGGCCGAGACACCCGCCACGGCGGTCGCGGCCAACACCGCAGCCAACAGAAATAAGAACAAGAACAAGAAACCCAGTGCACCGGCCGCAGATTCCGGCCAGCGTCCGGCGGGAAAGTCCGCTGCTGCCACAACCGCCGAAAACAATCCCGGTCCGAAACCCGCAGCCGCTCAGAAACCCGACCTGAATCTGCCCTTCAAACCGGGCGACGGCATCACGGTTGGTGCGCCGGCCTGCCCGGTGGTTGTGGTGGGCAACAACGTCTGGAACAAGGCCACCAGTGCCGTCTCAGCGACGCTGGAGGGCACTTACGACGGGCGGTCCTATACCGCTCTCTCGCCGGACGGACGTTTTTTCGCCGCCGCCGCCAAGCTTTCGAATCAGCAGGACACCGACGTCACGGTGTGGGATACAAATACCGGCAAGCGGCTGTTCACGGCCAAAGGCACCAGCGGGCGCTATGCAGACGCCATTCTGCTGTCTCAGAAGTCACTGTTTGTCGGGGGACGCTGGTCCCAGGAACTGCAGCAATGGGACTGTCCGGCAGGCAATCAACGCAAGGCAGTACCGCTGTCCGAAGGAAAGTTCCAGCGCGGCAACACGGCAATTTCACATGACGGCCAGTTCATCGCGGCCGTCTCTAACAGTCAGCTGGGCATTCTGCAGGTGGCCGGCGGCAGACCCGTCGGCATCATGCAGAGTCCTCCGGCAGGCGGCGGACGCTCCGGCAGTCGCCAGCATGCCGAAGCCATCGAACTGATCTACGCGTCGCTGCAATCACTGGAATTTTCGAAGGACAATACCGAACTGGCCGGACTGGTCACACATCCCAATCCCCGCGTACTGTGCTGGAACAGCGCGGGCGAGCTGACTCATCAGGACTCGCTTTCGATTCCCGAGACGGCCATCGGCAGTCGGGGGCTGGAATGGTTCCCTGATGGAACATCGTGGCTGGTCGCGGGCCACATCATCGATCGCGAATCTCGACGAATTGTGCTGTCACCCAGGCACCACGCGGACGGCCAGTACCACATCTACGATGATTTTCACCTGCTGGGTACGTTTGCGGCGGCTCCTGCCAAACTGGTCATCAAAGAAATCCCGTGGGAAAGAATAAAAGCCTCAATGGCGAAAGCAGACCACCCCGCAGCCGCCCATCTGGCTCCGTCCATACCGGTCAGTCTGAACATCGACATCACCGGCCGCGATGCGGCAAAGACAGCCGCCCAGACGGCGCTGGCGAAACGCCTGCGGCGTGATGGCTTCAAGATCACTCCCGACCAGAAAGACCTGGTCGTCAGGATCACGGGAAAGGCAGGAGAGACAAAGCTGGTGCTTCAGGTGCTGGCAGACAGGAAAACCGTGTTCAGCCGGACGCTGACGGACGTCGCCGCGCTGGGCCCGAACTTCGAAAGCGGCGGTGAACCGGCCAAGTCAGAGCTTCTGGAAAAGCTGACAGAACAGATTGAAACCGTTGACATGCCCTGGTTCATCCCTCAGGACGACAAGCTGGCCACGCTTCCGCTGCTTCTGGAATGACTTCGGCCATCAAAAGACCTTTCCGCATGCAGCCGCATCTGAATTCCGGCCGGCTTCCGTTTGAGCACCTGAATCTGCGTCGCAATCCCTTTGGCGAGTTCACGGAAGAAGAGCGTACAGCTTTGGCTGTCGTCGATGTCGACGCCATCAGTCGGCGTCTGACGAACACCGGTTACGCCGTTCAGTTTGTCGGCGACAAAGGCCATGGAAAGACGACCCACCTGCTGGCTCTCAAAGCCCGTCTGGCGAACGCAGGCTATGTGCACATTCCGGAAGGTCAGTGTGCACCGCTGCCACAGGGCAGCCCGATCCTGATTGATGAATCACAACGCCTGACGCGCTGGCAGCGTTTTCGCCTGTTCCGGCGCCCTGTGCCGCTGATTCTGGGAACCCACGAAGATCATTCGGCCGAACTTAAGCGGGCCGGACGCACGGTCGAGACGATCGAGGTAGGGCAGGGCACCAGCACGGAACGACTGCATCAGATTCTTAATGCCCGTATCGAATGGGTTCGCCGCCACGACGGACCGCTGCCCGGTGTGTCGGTGGAAACTGTCCACCGACTTCGCCACACTTTCGGACCGGATGTTCGCAGCATCCTGCACGAACTGTACGTCGAATTTCAGCGACTGACGGAGGTCCGACATGTGTAAGACCCGCTTCAGGAAATCAGGTCATGTCAAAATGCGATATCCGAGTAACGTTTGACCGCCCGGATCGGACGTACCGAGGCGGCGCGACGGTATCCGGCGAAGTACACGTTCTGGTGAACCAGGACATCCGCTGCAACGGAATCGTTCTGTCGCACTACTGGGAGACTCATGGCCGTGGCAATACGACCCGCGGCGAGAAACATGAAACACGTCTCTCTGAGGCAGTTCCGCTGCAGGAGGGCGAAGAACTGCATCTGCCGTTCGAATTCACGGCTCCGTCCTGGCCGCTCACCTATCATGGTCACTACATCTATCTGGACCATTACGTTCACGTCGCGGTCGACGTCCCCTGGGCCATCGACCCCAAACAGCAGGAAGAATTCATCCTGGTGGCCGGTGAGCGGCCTGAGGAATTCACGGGTGAACGCAGTGAAATCGTAAAGATCGAAACAAAGGCAACGGAAGCAACCGGAGCCGGGCGGTTCATCCTGTACGGTGTGCTGGCGATTCTGGCCGTCGCCTTCGGCGCAATGTTCATCTTCCTGATTCCGATCCTTCTGCTGATCGGCGGGGCATACTGGGTCTGGAAAAAGATGATTGCCAGCCGAGTCGGCGAAGTCACTCTGAACATTCCGCATGTGATTGTCGGTCCCGGCGAACCATGGCCTGTGGAACTTTCGTTCACTCCCCGCAAGGCGTTCCCCGTGAACGGGATTATGCTGAAGATCTTCGCCGAGGAAGCCGCCACCTCGGGCAGCGGAACCAATTCGACAACACATCGGCACACACTGTACGAGCAGATTCACACACTGCATCCGGAAGGCATGCTGGTCTCCGGTGAACGATTTTCCAGACAGTTCCAGATCGACTTTCCGGAGACCACCGCGTGGAGTCTGGACAAATCGGACAACAAGGTTCTGTGGTCGGCTGAATTGAGAATTGATATTCCCCGGTTTCCTGACTGGTCCAGAAAGACACCCCTGCAGGTGGTTCCGCGTCAGTTTCTGGACGAGGCGGCTGCCGATTCTCCGGACCAACGAATATCAGGCAGCACCGCTTCGTCGAGTACGGCTGACGCAGCGACGTTTGCGATCGAGCAGGACGCACCGCCGCCGATGCCGGACACGGGTCTGGATTCCGGTTCAGCAGGCGAGGATATGTCACCGCTGCTGGCGCTGCTGGATGAAATTCTGCAGTCCGGCCGTTTCAGCAACCAGCGATCGGAAATTGCCGCAGCGGCCACCGGTCACACCTACGATGTGGCGATTGTGGTGGATCGGGCCTCCACAACCTTTGGTTTCCCGGGCCACGACGACCGCTACAAAAACGGCCGCACCGTCACCGGCAGACTGGAGGGCACGGGACACGAGGTGCAGCTGTTCAGCGTGGCCGCCAGCAATGATTCCATTGATGCGGTGCGTCGCGGCGACACATGGCAGACGCTGGCCACTGTCCACAGCTGGGACACGCTGTACGACCGCCTGGTCCTGCACGAAGTTCCGTTTGACTGAAAGCTGACGGACGTCGGTACGCCACAACGGACAGCCGATCGGTGATCATGGAGCCGAAGTCCGCGTCGGCCAGGTACTGCAGCCCGACCACCGAAGCAACGGCCCCGGGCAGACGTGAACATGTCCCACGGTCCGACTTCTGCCGGAGCGGTCACGGTCCGACGTCGAGGCCGGCGGCTGGAATGAGGTATTCGTGAAACCTGAGCCGTCTCAGGCCAGAATGTCCTGAACAACTGAAGCGCTGCGTCCGGCGGTTACGACCTGCGGCTGCCCGCTGTGATGGTAAACCAGCTGATTCCAGTCCAGCCCGAACAGATGGAACAGAGTGGCCTGGTAGTCATTGGGCGTAACAACATTTTCAACGGCCCGGTGTCCGACTTCGTCGGTTGCTCCGAAGGTCATGCCCGGCCTGATGCCGCCCCCGGCCAGCCAGATACTGAAACCCTGACCGTTGTGATCGCGGCCGTGCTTGGACGGATCGCCCTGATCCTGAGTGACGGGAAGTCGACCGATCTCTCCGCCCCAGTGTACAATCGTTTCGTCCAGCATGCCGCGCTGTTTCAGATCCTTCACCAGAGCGGCGGCGGGCTGGTCGGTCCGCCGACATACGGAGGGCAGCGAACTGGCAATGCTGCTGTGATTGTCCCACGGCTGTCCTGCCAGGAACAGCTGCACAAACCTGACACCGCGTTCAACCAGCCGGCGCGCGATCAGACAGCGCGTTCCGTATTCCCGCGTGGCGTCCTGATCGATGCCGTAGAGTTCCTGAGTGGCTTTTGTTTCGCCGCTGATATCCAGAGCTTCCTGAGCGGCGGTCTGCATCCGGGCTGCCAGTTCGTAGCTGGCAATCCGTGCCTCCAGATCGGGCTCGCCGGAAAACCGGCTGGCATGGCGACGATTCAGCGTCTGCAGAAAGTCCAGGTTCTGTCGCTGCGGTACTCCCTGCAGATGCGGCGGCGCCTGCAGGTTCAGAATTCTCGGTTCCTGCGGCCGCAGCACGGTACCCTGAAACAAAGGCGGCATAAAGCCGCTGGACCAGTTGTTCACACCGTCCACCGGATGTCCGCCCGGGTCAGTCAGTACCATATAAGACGGCAGATTCTGAGTCTCTGAACCAAGACCGTACAGCAGCCATGACGCATAATGCGGACGTCCCAGAACTCCGGGAATACCGCCATGGAAGTAGCGAATCGAAACCTCATGCCCGTTCGCGCCGGTGTGCATGCTGCGAATCAGACAGATATCGTCAACGATCCCGGCGGTGTGAGGCAGCAGGTCTGACAGCTCGGTGCCGCATTCACCACGCGGCCGAAATTTCCAGCGGGTGCCGAGCAGTTTCTTGCTGGCAGCGTTGACGAAACTGTAGGCCACGTCCTCTGTATATTCAGTGCCGTCAAGCCGGGTGAGTTCCGGTTTGGGATCCGTCAGATCCATGTGCGAGGGACCGCCATGCTGAAACAGCGAGATCATCGCCTTCGCCCGGGGTTCGAAGTGAGGCTGCTTCGGCAGCAGGTCGTACGACGGATCAACCTGTGCGATGCCCGGTGGTTTGGCCGCTCCGCGTTCCTCGTTCAGCAGCCATGCCGCGGCCAGAGTTCCAATACCCAGAGACCCCTGGCGCAGAAAAGCTCGGCGATTCTGCCGGTCGTCAAATGTGGTTGGTGATTGTGTCATGGCAACGATCAAGGAAAGGAATGTGTGGCAGGATGGCGTTTGTGTCAGCGTCTGACGCTGTCCGACTAATCGACGTACAGAAATTCATTTGAACTGAACAACGCCTGGCAGACGTTGGTCAGCGCCTGATGAACGGGCGTTGTTCCGGCTGCCAGCCCGGCTGGATCCTGGTGAAATGTTTCGATCTGATCGGCAACCAGTGCCGCGGCCAGCTGCAGCTCCGGCACAGACGGACGTCGGCACAGCGCCAGCTCCCATGCTCGAATCAGCTGTCCCGCGATGGCCGAAGGCTCCGGATCAGGTCCACGAAACGCGCCGGCAGACACGATCTTCTGTTCTGGCTGACCGTCCGCAGTGAACGTGATCGTCACCGGCCATTGAAACGAATCAGACGTATGGTTCCCCAGACTGTCGGTGATGAAGTCCAGTGTCTCTTCAGCCTCAACCGCAATGCTGCTGACGTCCGTTTTTGCTTCGCCGTTGAACGCCGTCCATTCACCATGACGGCCGGTGCGGCTGCTGACAATGCGGCCGCGAACGCCATTACCGTTCGGTGATCCGTGACTAAGCGTACCCGAGATCGTCACCGTCCCTGAATACGGCACCGTCCAGCGGCGGATCACGGCGCGCTCGACGACGTCCGGGTGCCCGCCCGCCGCATTCAGCAGCACCCAGCCGAATTCCGGATCCGGCAGTACATCGCCGGCCTGCCATTGCGTCCCCGTGAAGTGCTTCAGCTTCGTGAATTGTGCGGTGCGATCGGCTTCGGAATCATAACTGCCGAAACCGTAACTCCACGCAGATCCGGGCAGAGCCGACATTTCCGTCAGACTCGCCACCAGTTCCGGATCAGCCGTATCCGCTTCCCGGGCAACTCGTTCTGCCAGCTTCGCGGCCTGAGCGAGCGTAAATTCGCCGTTCATCAGCATCAGTGACTGAGTGGCCACGGTTGAGGCAGGACGCATTTCACAGTTGGTCTGCATGACGGGAGCATCAAATGCCTGCAGCATGGCTACCGGTCGACTTCTGACGGCCTTCACGTACAGACTGCGCCGTTTCTGTCCCCCGTCGACAATCACCTGACCGGTGTCGTCCTCTTTGATGGCCACGGGAGCACCAAACATTGTCCGATCCAGCTGGCCGGAAGCCGCCAGCATCCGGTCACGAATCATTTCCGCATCCAGTCGCACCAGGCGTCGCCGTGCAAAGGGAACGGCAGCCTGAAATTCGGCGTGCGGATCCGCTTCGGCCGACTGCCGCCAGACCGTCGACGTCAGAATCAGGCGATGGAATTTTTTCAGACTCCAGCCCTGAGCCATGAATTCCACAGCCAGCTGATCCAACAGTTCGGGATGCGATGGTGGAACGCCCAGTTTTCCGAAGTCAGCCGGCGTCCGGACAAGTCCGGTGCCGAAGTGATGCAGCCACAGACGATTGACAATGACGCGGGCCACCAGCGGCTGGCCGCCGTCCGTCAGCCAGCGGGCAAACGCCAGCCGCCGTCCCGTCGACGGCAGAGCCGGATCATTAATCGGGAATTCGACATGTTCACCTTCGGGCGTCAGGACGCCGAGTGGTGCAGGCCGCACTGTCTGCTTCGGCTGCTGATGGTCACCACGGTGAAACAGCTTTGTTTCAGGAACATGGCCGGCCGGTTCAACCAGTGCCCGCACGAATTCCTCGACCGGCTTCTTTGCCCGAATCTCACTGATCTTTGCGTCGAACTTCTGCAGCTGCGGCTTTGAATCCGGGATGTACTGGTACAGATTTCCGGGCGTAATGTTGACGCTGGGGTTCTGTGCCAGCAGCTTCTTCTGTTCCTCAGTTCGTTGGGCGGCAGGTGTTTCGTACGCGGTCCGCAGCTGAGACCGCAGCGGTTCCGCAAATTTCTCCAGCTCGGTCCCCAGCGCCTGCTGCATGTAATCTGCCAGCATCTTCGCTTTTTCGTCCGCAATGACTTTGGTTTCTGCTTCCAGCTGAGCCGCCAGCTGACGATCGGCAGCGGTGTACAAAGAAACGCGGCGTGCGTTCGGATTCTTCCACGCCTGCCAGTCCAGCGCTGGTTCAAAGACGGCCCGCAGGGCGTAGTAGTCTGTCTGAGGAATCGGGTCGTAGCGATGATCATGACACTGAGCACACTGCACACTGAGTCCGAGCAGCGATGTGCCGACGATCTTCAGCGTGTCGATCATGACCTGGTTGCGACTTTCTGCAGTGTCCGACCCGCTGCCCGTTCCGTCGGCCGCCATGCGAAGAAATCCCGTAGCGGTCAGAAGTCGAATCTGTTCCGGAGTCAGGTCGCCGTTCTGCGGTCCGGCCAGTTCGTCTCCGGCCAGCTGTTCGGTCACGAACTGATCAAACGGCTTGTCATCGTTCAGTGCCTGAATTACCCAGTCGCGATACTTCCATGCCCACGCCCGCTCTGCATCACTGTTGGTGGCTCCTTCTGAATCAGCATAACCCGCCACATCCAGCCAGTGCCGGGCCCAGCGTTCGCCGTAATGCGGAGAAGCCAGCAGCTCGGTCAGCAGTCGATCATACCAGTCGTCGGCCGAATCCTGTGACCATGTTTCCACTTCTTCAGGTGACGGCGGCAGCCCGATCAGGTCGAAGTACGCACGCTTGATCAGCGTGACGCGATCCGCGTCCGGTGCAAACCCGACACCGTCAGGCAGACTCTGCAGCACCAGCGCGTCCACCGACGTCCGCACCCGCGCCGCCGGTGGAAACGAAGAAACAGCCGGCACCTCCGGTGGTTCAATCGGCTGAAACGACCAGAAACTGCGTTCCTCAGGCGTGATGCCCAGCCCCGGACCGATCGTTTCCGGTTCCGGCCGGGCTGTTCCGGCGCCCTGAGCGATCCAGCGTTCGATAATGGCGATTTCGGCATCGGAAACGCGACCTTCACCCGGTGGCATTTCTCCGCTGCGAAGCCGCTCCAGCAGATAGCTGTCTTCCGGCTGACCGGCAGTGATCGCGGCACCGCTTTCACCGCCGGACTTCAAAAATCGCACCAGCCGCAGATCCAGACCTCCTTCGACGTCTTCGGTAGCTCCGTGGCAGTCGAAGCAATGAGCTCGAAAGATGGGACGAATATGCTGCTCAAAGGTAAGCGGCTGTTCTTCCGCCGGCACGACAACCGACGACAGACAGACAACAACAAGCAACAGCCATCGACAGAACATGACAGGACCGTCAGCAAAGGCGACATCACCGGCGAAACGGTGATGACAGGGGGTGGGATAATTCAGGCGGGAAAGATAACGGTAACCATCTGTACCGCACATCGTCAATGGATCTGTCGGAAAACCAGCCAACCCGGAACCGCACATCCGCAGTGTGAACATTCCTGACGCGAACACACAGCTGAACGGATTAATCGGACAGGAATGTCCGATCTACCAATTTGGACACGAATGTCCGATCTTCCAATCGAACACGAATGTCCGATCAACCAATTCTGAAAACTGAATGCGTCAGCCGCTGCGACACGCGGCTCGCTTTCTCCCCGGTCCGCGACCTGTCAGAATATACAACCGTTTCAGCTGGTCAGCATTACTGGGGAGTCCTGAGTTCCATGAATAATCTTCCTGAATCGTGTCAACGAGCCGCCGTTGCGGCGGTGTGCAGCCTGTTCCTGTCTGCCTGTCCTGCGATGTCTGCTGCGGCAGAACCTCCCGTCACGGAGGAAGGCTTTCAGACGCTGTTCGACGGACAGCTGTCTGACCAGTGGGAGGGCGACCGGGATGTCTTTCGAGTTGAACAGAAAAGTGTGGTCGGTGGACAGCTGCAGAAAAAAATTCCTCACAACTTTTTTCTGGCCTACCAGCAGGAATTCAGTGACTTTGAGCTTCGTCTGCAGTTCAGACTGGTGGGTGAGAACACAAACGCGGGTATCCAGATCCGCAGCCAGCGGATTCCCGATCACCACGAAATGATCGGTTATCAGGCAGACCTCGGCCAGAACTACTGGGGAGCGCTCTACGACGAATCCCGCCGAAGAAAAATACTGGCAGCCCCCGACCCGGAAGAACTGAATAAAGTACTGAAACGTGACGACTGGAACGACTACCGCATTCGCTGCGAGGGACCTCGGATTCAGTTGTGGATCAATGGCCTGCAGACGGTCGACTATACAGAAACGCAGCCAGAGATCCCGCAGTCCGGCAGGATCGCGCTGCAGATTCACGGCGGACCTCCGGGCGAAGCATGGTACCGTCACATCCGAATCCGGCCGCTGAAGTAATCCCAACCGCTGGCGGCCGGTCATCGGCACATTCAGGCCGCGTCCCGCCGCCCGCAGGATGGTCGGGTGGCATGGATGGAAACTGTGATTGCCCGCAATCTGAGTCGATCCCTTCCCGGCAGCAGGGCCGCGTTGCCGGTTCCTGCGTTACTGCCATACACACTGACCACTTCTTCATTAAAGACTTATTACAGACTTCGAAATCGATGACACAATCCGTCAACTGGAACAGTTCTCAGCTCACCGCCGGATGGCAAAAGGGCGTCACCGCATTTTATTACGCTCTCGGCCTGACCGAAGCCGACTTCGGCAAAGCACAGGTGGGAATCGGTGTGCCGCTGCTGGAAGGTAACACCTGCAACGTGCACGCCTATGAACTGGCGACGGAAATCCGCCGAGGGTGCGAAGACGCGGGCATGCTGGCCTTTCCGTTCGGCACACCCGGCGTCAGCGACAACCTGTCGCAGGGACACGAAGGCGGCAATGCCAGTCTGCCGTCACGCAATCTGATTGCCAACAGTGCTGAATGTGTGGTCACGGCTCACTGCTACGACGCCCTGATCGGCATGCATCACTGCGACAAGAATGGCCCCGGGTTTGCCATGGCGCTGGCACGCACCAACTATCCCGGCCTGATCATCAGCGGTGGCAGCATTCTGCCGGGCTGTCATAAGGGAAAGGACATCTCGATACTGGATGTCTACGATTCTCAGGCCGCCGTCTCGGTGGGCGCCATGACAGAAGAGGAAGGCAACGAGATTCTGAGGACAGCGTGCCCGGGACCGGGCGGCTGCGGCATTGCGGCGTCGTTCAACACCTGGGGCATCGCCTGTGAAGCCATGGGGCTGATGCTGCCGTCCAGCAGTTCCATTCCGGCCGTGGATGAAGAAAAACGGGCTGAGTGCCGTCGTGTCGGTGCGGCTCTGAAGAACCTGCTGGAAAAGAATATTCGACCGCGGGACATTCTTACGAAGACCGCCTTTCGGAATGCGGCCGTGTCGATTGCCGCGGCCGGCGGTTCCACCAACGGCGTGCTGCACCTGCTGGCACTGGCCCGAGAAGCCGACGTGGACTTCGGACTGCAGGATCTGCAGCAGATCTTTCGTGACACGCCGGTTCTGTGCAGCTTTGCTCCCCGAGGACCGCGCACGATGGTGGATCTGCACCGGATCGGCGGCACGCCGGTATTGCTGAAGCACCTGCTGGACTACGGGCTGCTGGACGGGGCAGCACTGACCGTCACGGGCCGGACCATGGCCGAAAACCTGGCCGATGTTCCGAAACCTCCCGACGGACAGGACCTGATCGTTGATCCCGACAACTGCTACAAGCCCTTTGCCGACATGCAGATCTGTTTTGGCAACCTGGCGCCGGACGGAATTGTGTTCAAGGTATCCAGCATGAAGGAACCGGTTTTTGAGGGCAGGGCAGTCTGCTTTGACGATCCCCGCAAAATCGTCAAAGCGGTAGAGCAGCACCAGATCAAACCGGGCAGTGTGATCGTGCTGCGCTACTGGGGACCGGTCGCATCGGGCATGCCGGAAGTTCTGGTCGCCACGGCAGCACTGGCCGTGCCGGAACTGGACGGCAAAGTCGCCTTCATATCCGATACTCGCGTGTCCGGCGTTTCGCACGGAGCCATCGGCGTTCACTGTGCTCCGGAAGCCGCCGTCGGAGGACCGATCGCCTGCGTCGAAGATGGTGATCTGATCTCGTTCGATCTGGTCAAAGGGACCATTCACGTTCAGGTCACGGACGAAATCCTGGCCTCGCGAAAGGGGGCTCTGCCGTCATGGAAGTCGCGCGACCCTCGCCGGGGCTATCTGGCAGACTTCTGTGCCACCTCGGCTCAGGCCAATCACGGATGCGTCAGTGCCGCGTTGATTCCATCGGCCCGATAATCCTGCCACGAAGGAACCGCTGCAACCGGAAGGCAGCCATGAACACAACCGACCCAGACGCTGTCTTCAACTACTCGTTCACCGTGACGGACGACGTGATTGACGGCAACGGACATGTGAACAATGTGGCGTATGTGCAATGGATGCAGGACGTGGCTGTCCGGCATTTTCGATCGAAGATCAGCCGTCAGCAGATGCAGGACTTCGGCTGCCTCTGGGTGGCTCGCTCACATCACATTGAATACCTGAGTCCCGCGCTGCCGGGGGACGAAATCAGGGCACTGACATGGATTGTGAACTGGCGCCGCGTTCGTTCGGTGCGGCGTTACCGGTTCCTGCGGAGCCGCGATGATACCGTGCTTGCGCAGGGAGAAACCGACTGGGTGCTGGTGAATGCCGGCAGCGGACGCCCGTGCTCGATTCCTCAGCAGATTCAGGATGCCTTCATACTGCATCCTGAATAATCCGCGGCGGCCCCGGAATCTCAGGCCTGCCCGCCCTTCTATTTCAAGGCAGGCTGAAATTCGATCGCTGACCCGTCAAATTCCGGCCACTGGTGATTGATCGAACACGGAAGGGCTGCGAAAATTGGCTCAGTCGGCCACATGTCGTGGACGACCGGTGAACTGCCAGCGTGATCGCCACGCCGCTGCATGGACACGCCGGCACACGAAAAACGGAAAAGATGGTCGCCATGGGAAGAAGTTTCGAAAACCGCAAACATTCAATCATGAAGACAGCCGGACAGAAGTCCAGGCTGTACGCCAGGTATGGGAAGCAGCTCTACGTGGTTGCCCGCAACGGCGTGCCGGACCCGGAAGCCAATCCGGCGCTGAGAAGTCTGATTGAAAAGGCCAAACGCGAACAGGTTCCCAGCCACGTGATTGAAAAGGCCATTGAAAAGGCCAACGGGACCGGCGGCGAAGACTTTGTGCCGGCCCGCTACGAAGGTTTCGGCCCCGGTGGATGCTCGGTCATCGTGGATTGTCTTACCGACAACAATAATCGCACGATTACCGAAGTGCGCAACTGCTTCACCAAGACCGGAGCCAGACTCGGAGCATCAGGTTCGGTGGCTCATCTGTTTGACCATCTTGCGGTCCTGTCATTCAAAGGCGAGAATGAGGACGAGGTCCTGGAAGCGATGCTGAACGCCGACATCAATGTCGATGACATCGAATCCAAAGATGGCAAACTGACGCTGTTTGCTCCAGCCGATGAATTCTATAAGGCCAGGACAGCCCTGCTGGAAGCGTTTCCGGATATCGAACTCGAAGTTCAGGAAATCACTTTTCTGCCGCAGTCCAATGCTGAAATCAGCGCCGATGATCTGCCCATGTTCAATAAGTTCATTGAAATGCTGAACGACTGCGATGACGTCCAGGAGGTCTACCACAACGCGATCGTTCCGGAACAGTCAACTGTCTGATTGATCATCCGTTGCGTAAGCATCCTGCCTGCGAATCAGCATCACGACCGATGACAGGCCAGCGGCCGGGCCCCGGTGCGACCGTTCCATGAATTGCAACCTCACACAGGGAAGCCACCCGGTAGATGGCCCGGTGCCTTACGGCACTCGCCTCACGGTCTGCGGCTGCGTTGGGGAGCCGCAGAATGGCATGCCGGCGCGAAGGCCGGACATCAGCCATGCTGCAGGCACCTGAACGTGTTGCGTGTGCTGGGATGCCTCAGACGGCATGCTTCGCTTGTCTACGGCGACCCGGACAGGCGGCAGCGTTTCAGAACGATGGTCGAATCATTCTGGCGGACCTCAAAGACCTCGATGTCGTTATCCCCGTTGCTGAACGCTGTCTCGGGCGACATCGCGGCGAAGTCGTGCTGACAGGCAGGATCCGAAAAAGTTCGTGTGGTCGCAGTGATCCGACCATTGACTGCCACTGCCAGAGTCACGGGCAGACCGAGTTCCGGAGCATGGATTCTTCCCTGCAGATAGCAGGGAACATGTTCATCCGTCGTGGCGTCCTCGATATCGATACCATAATGCAGCTCCACCGCAGGTCCGTCGTCTGTCGTCGGCAGGTCGCTGACGGAACGGCCGACAATGTCAGGTCGGAAATTCAGAGCACTCATCAGGCGGTCGCGGCTTCCGGAACCAAACAAACGCGTGACTCGGCGAACGTAATCGAATCGCTGAGGAAAGTCGGATTCCACAATGATCGGTCCGTCCGGTCCCGCCATCTCTTTTCTTGGCCTTTCCGCTGTCGATTCATCCAGCAGCGATACTCCATCGGTATCGAGTTCCGTCTGCATCTGCAGAACGTCGGCAATTGTGGGCAGCACGTCCACCGTTTCCACATTGCGATCTGAAATCCGCCCGGTCTGCTGCCCCGGCAGTTTGATCAGCAGGGGCACCGACATGATATCCGGCACCGTTTCAGAAGCGGGAACGCGACGCCCGACACCCTGCCGGAAAGCGGCGCCATGATCGGCCACCACGATTACCAGCGACTCATCCAGCATCTGTGCGGACTGCAGTCTGTCCAGAAAGCTGTTCAGGCAGGCATCCACATAGCCCAGCTGCAGCAGATAACGCTGCCATCCCTGATCACAGGCCAGCTGATCCGGCCCCCAGTCTTCTCCCAGAACGCCATGAGAGCCGATTGGATAATCAGCCGCTGTCAGATCGTTGCAATACGTCCGCCCTGACGGAAGAAAGTTCCAGGGATAGTGCGGCAGCACAAGATGCAGGTAGCGAAACCATGGCCGCTCTGATCTGACCAGACACCGCTGAAAATAATCGACCTGCTCCCGCCGATGCGTATCCCAGCCATACATGATCACACCGGTCAGCACGGAATTATCGACGTCGGTTCCTTCGGCAATGCCGAACCACGGACGCGGGATAATGTCCTCAAAACCCGGTATCTCATCCGGCATCGTGACGTCCACATACACGCGGCCCACCGCGTCCAGCAGAGTCGTGACCTGCTGCACCAGCGTCAGGCGATCCGAGCGGATCTGCCTTGGTGCCAGCCGGGTATACGGTTCAAACACCGTCATTTCGTACTGCTGCGAGTCAAAGATCCGGCGAAACAGATTATCCGGGTAGTTCGCTTCGACGGGCCGGAGTCCTCCTGAAGGCCGCTGTCCGGTCAGTATGGCCGGGACGGCGTTGTCGGTCCGATAATGAACGGTGGAGGCATTTCGATACCATGTGCTCATCGATGCCAGTCGAGCGAAGCCGGGATATCGTTCCGCATCCAGCTCTCGATGCTCGTTCAGCAGCGCCATCCCGTTCAGCCCGTCAAACACGATCATCACGACCGGCACCGGATTTCCAATCCGCTCACTCTGCCGTTCACTGCCCGACGACGGAAACAGAATCGGCTTCATCTCGCGGGAAGTGGCAAACACGACCGGCACCGACAGGGCACACCAGGACACCACGGAAACGAACCAGCGGACAGAGCTGCGTTTCCGGTACTGCACCACCATCACCAGGCCTGTGAGGGCAGCAACCAGCGCCACTGCAACATCAGGAACGCCGTGTGACTTCAGGCTCAGCTGTATCGATGCCCAGTTCAGCCACAACCACACCAGCAGGGTTGAAAGCACACCGACCAGCGCTGAGTAGATAACTGAGGCGCACTTCGTATTCAGAAGCGCCGCACTACGAATCAATCCCCACTGCAACAGCGGCATTCCGATCAGCACCAGCACGACCGCCATCCAGACAGCCGGGCCGTTGATCATTTTCAGTTCCAGATACGTGCTGTTTCGGCCAAGTCGATCCAGCATCGGCTGCGCAACCGCCAATGCTGTCAGTCCGAACAGGTGAAGAAACCGGAAGTCAGGCTGCGTCGGGTTCGTTTCGGGGCCCGGGTCCGGAGATCCCGAGTCTTCAGTTCCGTTCAATGAAGTACCTCTTACGCTGACGGCGTGACGTGGAACAGCGTGCGGGCACCGGACGGCAGATCGACGGTCCGACGGACTGTAAACCTGCGACGCAGACATCGCTCAAAGGCTTCGCGGGAATAATCCGGAAACACGTCGTCCCGATTCGCCAGCAATGACTGCACCTGCGGGTCCCGGCGATCGACAAATTCGATGACCAGCGCCGCCCGCCTTTCCGCCAGCCAGTCAATCACATCCGGCAGCAGCAGGTTGCACCCGATCACAAGATGGTGCAGAACGGCAAGAAACAGAATCAGATCCGGCCGACCGCGGTCAGCAAACTCAGCACGTTCGGTACACCGCCAGCCCAGCCCCGGAGACGGATCTGCCGGATTGTAGACCAAAGGCGTGATGCCGCGAACACCCTCATCCCGCAGGGAACGATACAGCCGATCCACCGTCAGATGGTCCGAATCCAGGGCTACCACAAGATCAGCACTGGCAGCAGCAATTCGCGAATATCGTCCCAGATTACATCCGACGTCCCAGACCTGTTTCCAGTGTCGGGGAGCGGTCACTTCACGAACGAAATTTTCCTTGACCTGTGCGTCCAGACGAACAGGTTCGGCCTCTCTGTCATAATCTGACCAGCGAGACTTCGAAGGCGTCCAGCTGAGCCCGCGTATCAGCCTGGTCAGACCAGCAATGTTGTTCTCGATCAGCGACTTGCGAAATCCACTTTCCTTCAGAGATTCACTGATACGCTCAGCACCCGAATGCTGGCTGGCTGGCTGCAGTCTGGAATGCAGCACGACATGAGTCAGCACGCCGCGGCGAAATTTATCGCGAAATGATGTCAGCGCGTGAAACTGTTCCGGACTGATGCCGTCCAGTCGCCCCCGCAGAAACGGTTGAAAGTCCACCCCGCGAAATGACTGCAGCATCAGCGGATACAGGAACATCTGGCAGAACTGCCGATAACCTTCCCAGAGAGCACCCGGTCGCAGACGCACGATCGAGGCCGTATCGATGAAGACCGGCCGGACACCGTCAAACTGAATGTTGAACGGCGTGGCATCCTTAAAGATCGCGTCCTCCGAAAGTGCCCGTTGAATAAGATCAAGATGCAGCAGGGCGGCATCCCGCAACATGCTGAAACTCCATTCATAGGGATACGTCACCAGCGGCAGTCGTTCATGATGCAGAACCGCCGTCCATTCGTCTGAGATGGCGGCCGCGGCAGCGTGCTGCCTGCTGTATTTCGTCGGCACGATTTCATGTCGCTGCATGCCGTTCCGGACAAATTCAAGTGACGCCGCAAACTCCCATTCTTCACGAGCCTGCTCGCTGATGGCCCGAAAAATCTCGCCATCATGCTCGAACACCCGCCCCGCGCGATCACGAAACGACCCGGCCACATAGTCCGGGCGCGCCGGCAGTCCTGCTGGTTCACGTAACATCGCTGGTTCAATCACTGTTCGTTCCGGGCTGAAGCAGTGGCTGTACCTCGATACTTCCAGCTGCGATACAGATGCCGTACCAGAACCATCAGCCCCGCGCTGCCGCCAACCAGCGCCTGCAGCAGCATGCTGCCGGTGCCAGGGTCCAGATACGCCAATGTCACCATCAGATCCATGTCGTCAGTCCTTCCCGGCAATTTTGATCTCAGAAATTCCGTCTCACCAGGCCACGCCCGGTAACCGCATGTGGATCAAACTCATACCTGACTCCTGAGATTCGAAGTTTCTGGGAAGATTCCCGCCGGACGGACGCCACTGCGCCAAAATGTCCGACCGCAGATCTCAGCGGCCACGTGTCCGGCCCTCGTCGGCAACAGATCGCAGTCGCCCCGGGGCGCTGCTGACGACGGACACGCCCGTCCGCCGCCGCGGACAACAGGCGGGCGCCAGACCAGCACCGCAATGTCATCTGTGTCCTGCTTCACAGAACCTCGGTCTGCCAGCGACCATACGGGCAGGACGACCATTACCGGGCCGGTGCCGAGGCAAGAAACGCCTGAGATCAGCCAGCCGAAGGACCGGCGAACCAGCACACAACTGCCATCAATATGACAACAACTGTAGCGAATGCGCGGCGACCTGCCTCGCCCTTTCTCCACCACACCCATGTCGTAAACCAATACTATAAAAAGGCTTACGAAAAACCGGCAGAATCGGCATGATGGTTGCGAACTGAAGGCACGGTGGTCGACTGACCGTTTCGAACGACGCAGACAAAGGAGAATTCAAGATGAAATCACTGATGATCGCTGGGGTCGCTACAGCGGCCATGGTGCTGGGGGGCGCGTCAGCCAACGCCCAGTGTGGCTACGGGGGTTATTATGGCGGCTCGGCATTTCGCGGCAGCGGGTTGAGTATCGGCTACGGCAGCTTCTCGCCGAGGTCGTCGTTTTCCATCGGCTACAGCAGCTTCCCAAGCTACGGCTACCGGTCTTATGGTCGCAGCATCCGAGGCCGAGGACACTACGACTATCATCCGCCGTCAATTTATCCTCACCGCAACCACTATCACTACGTGCCCGGACACTGGGACTACCATCGCGGCCGACACCACGGCCATCGCTAGGCCGACGTCGGTTCTCAGAATTTCCTGCTGCAGCCGCGTCTGCCTCAGG
>JAVKCM010000063.1:0-4047 GCA_040222735.1 Fuerstiella sp.
CCGTCAAGGTCGGACATGCCGGAACGCTGGATCCGATGGCCACCGGTGTCCTGCTGGTGTGCACGGGGCCGGCAACGCGTCTGATCTCACGACTGCAGGCGGCGCCCAAAACCTACGTCGCCGAATTCGTTTTGGGACAACGCTCCGATACCGATGATGCCACTGGCGACATCGAACAGGCCACGCTGCCCGCTACCCTTCCCACAGAAGCAGAAATCGGCGCGGCGCTGCAGGCGTTCACCGGCCCGATTCAGCAGGTTCCTCCGGCCTTCTCTGCCGTAAAGGTAAAAGGCCAGCGAGCCTACACGAAGGCTCGCCGCGGCGACGAATTCCAGCTGAAGCCCAGGACTGTGGTGGTTCACAGCATTCAGATTCTGAACTTCGACTGGCCGAAACTGAACCTGCGGATCACCTGCGGATCCGGCACCTATATCCGCTCCATCGCCCGCGATCTGGGCGAGCGACTGGGTTGCGGTGGTCTGATGAGTGCCCTGGAACGAACGGCCATCGGTCAGTTTTCCATCGCCGATGCCACCGATCCGAATCTCCTGACAGAACAGAACCTGCCGCAGCATCTGACCAGTCCCGCCCAGGTGGTTCAGGATCTGCCGCGGTATCACTGTTCCGCAGAAATCCGCGAGGTGATCGCTCGTGGCAATATGGTGGTACCGCAACCGGAACTCTGGGCGCCGCCGAACACAGCCCCGGATCAACTCAGTGAAGACCTGACAGACGGGGCCGAGGTGGCGCTGGTTTCAGAATCCGGATCAGAACTGCTGGCACTCGGACAATGGAAACGGTCCGCCGGTCGAATCCAGCCGCGCACCGTGTTCGTCAGGCCACGCAACAGCTGAATACGACTGTCGAAAGCCGTGGCGGCTTTCGCGACGGCCTGAGTCCACTCCATCAGGCTGAACCCGCAGGCAGTCAGGCCGTCACCTGTGCACCATCAGGAACCATGGCCGGTCCGCGCAGATGGACATGAGGACCGATCACACAGCCGGTTCCGATCGTGACCTCACCTTCGATGACGCAGCCGGGGCGGACAACGGTATCCTGGCCGATGGTTACTCCAACATCGATGCTTGTCTGAACGGGGTCCTCGATCGTCACGCCACTCAGCATGATCTCTGTCTGCCACTGTCTCTGAATATGGCTCCGCACCTCGGCCAGCTGTACTCGGTTGTTGACACCGATCGCTTCCTGAATGGTCAGGCTGCAGCTGGCGGCCACTGTGTGCCCGTCGTCCATCAGAATGCGCGGACAGTCCGTCAGATAATATTCCGCCTGCACGTTGTCCGGTCGAACCTTCCTGAGTGCACTCAGCAGCAACGGACCGTCAAAAGCATAACAGCCGGTATTGATTTCTGTTATCTGACACTGCTCAGCCGTCGCGTCCTTCTGCTCGACAATGCACTGAAACCCGCCGGCTGAGTCTCGCACGACCCGTCCCAGCCCTTCGTTGTTCTGAGTATCTGCTGTTCCGATGACGCAGGCCGCACCAAGCCGGGCCTGCTCATCCAGCAGCGCCTTCAGCGAGGCCCCGTGCAGCAACGGCGTATCTCCGGCCAGAATCAGCACCGAGCCCTGATGTTCGGCCAGCAGCGATTCGGCCATCATCACGGCATGCCCGGTCCCGTGCTGTTCAACCTGCTCAGCGAACACCACGTCCGAATGCCCGGACAGCGCCTGACGAACCGCGTCGGCCTGATGCCCGACGATGACGATCAGCTGCGTTGCACCGGCCGCACGTGCGGCGTCCAGAACGTATTCAATCATTAACCGACCACAGACCGGGTGCAGAACCTTGGGGGTTCCGGACTTCATTCGGGTACTTTTTCCGGCAGCCAGAATTACAGCAACAACAGCGGTCATGTGATTACTTCAACCAACAATAAAAGAAGGAACGGGGCATCAATATCTCCAGCCGGTCCGCACGATGAACCCGGTATCGGGTTCGAACGATGCATTCACCGGGCTGTCGTATTCAACGTTGCGATCGAACACCCAGCCGCCTTCGATGAACCAGGACGAGGTGCCGTTATCTGTTCTGATCCCGAGCAGGGCTCGATAATCTTCCAACTCCACTTCATCCGTACCGGTCGTCGTCCGGATCTCGTAGCCCTCCACACGGTACTCGGCCCTCACATACATCCACATGGAACCGCCCGCTCCGTTCCCCAGAAACAGGCTGATGGTGCTTTCCGGATACATGATTCGCCATTCCCACAGATCATCCCGGTAGACAAGTCCACCGTAAGGAATCACACGATCATCAACGCGATCCCAGAAGGCTGCTCCCAGCACCAGACTCCACGACTGATCCAGCTGAAAGATAAACATACCGCGACCGTCCAGCTGAAACGACGCCGAACCCGGCGATGCATCCAGGTCAGTATTGATGGACGGATTGATTCCCAGACTCAGGCTCACCGGACCGGCCTGAGGAGTTTCCAGTTCAAGATCCACACCGAAACGAAAGGCCTTGCCCGGCAGCCCGGCGCCCGGCGTCACGCCATCCGGTCCCTCCCAGTTTCTCAGACGAAACTGGTTGGTCCACGTGAACATCCATCCCGGCAGAAACGGCCCGGTCACGGCCAGATCGTAATCGACGCCAAACTGTTCGAATTCGCCTCGCCCGGGCTGATTGATATCGGTCGCCGGCAGCAGTTCCATTTCCAGTCGCGACATCCAGCCCTGACGGTACGGCTGCATGCCGCCCGTTCCGTAGGTGCTGAACGGCTGATTCATGGAACCGCCATAGGGGCTGCCGACAGCGCCGGGCCCGTAGGGTGTGTAAGGAGCGTAAGGCGCAGCGCCGCCGTACGCCGGGTCCGTAACAAACGGATCCGGGTTGATCGGCGGTGAAAACGCATTCCATGTGGAGGGAGCCTGGGTGCCCGGCACGGCAAACGAACCGGTGCCGGCCGCCGCGTCGGCTCCTGAACCGGACGCCGACGGCGGAACCGGGACACCACCTTCCGATTGTGCCCGGAACACCGTGCCCACTGCGGAAACCGGCCGGAAAAACTGCGTTGAAGCCTGGCTTTGCGGTGAAGAAAACAGCCCGCCAGAAGCAGGTGCAGCCACCAGGCTCAGCAGCGACGTGAGAAGGGACAGGTGAAGTGGTTTCACAAGGACACCCGGCTTTGAGAACTGGAGATGGGATAGTTGCCACACGACCGTGACGAATGAGAACTGTGGAATGAGGAAGAATTCCTCAATGGACCCACAGCTTGAGAGGATTGTCATAGTTTGCGTCGATTTCCCGATTCCCGTCAACACCAACTCAGGCAGTTACGCAGGAAGTGCCGCCCGAGCACCGCTGCCAGAGTCGGAATTTCGGCCCGCTTCGGCGATTTCTGCCGCTGTGGTCAGAGTCCGGCCAGCATGCAGCAGGCTCCTGCCTCCCTCCATGCCGGTTCCCGCAGGTATCGCCACTCGTGGAGCGGCCGTCCATTCGAAGTCGATTCGGGTACCGGTTTTCCAGCCGGGCCGGATGCACCAGGCGTATCACACAGACAGAGTCAGTCTCTGGCCGGAGAATGTCCGCTGGTCGGCCGATCACGAGCGCGGCTGGCTCAGCTTTCCGGCTACGGGGACAGGCATAAGATCCGGTACGCGGACAGGCATCGATCCAAGATCCGGTACGGGAAGATCCGGTACGGGGACAGGCATCGATCGGCAAAATTTGGCACATTCCGCTTGAAGTCCACACGCACACCCCTTACCTTTACAACAGTCAACACGTACGTGCGTACTCCCCAAACCCTTCAGCACGGAGAATCGTCATGCCCAGGCTTGCTCGTGGTGAATATCTGAATCCCGACGAAATTCAGGTGGTACATGCCAGCCAGCGGTGTGTTCGGCGGGCGTTCCTGTGCGGCACCGACCAGTTTTCCGGACAGTCCTACGAACATCGTCGGGAATGGATCCGACAGCGGCTGGAGCTGCTCGCCTCGGCCTTCGGCATCGACTGTCTCACCTATACGGTGATGAGTAACCATATTCATCTGGTTTTAAGAAGCCGGCCGGACGTCGTGGCGA